>CAJTYL010000028.1 GCA_910583855.1 uncultured Christensenella sp. | reverse complement strand
TAATCCTCTTAAATTTCCGTGATTATCTTCACTCGGAGTGCTGGAATATGCTCACGCCGATATTACGTAAGTACAAGAAAATCGACAAGATTATTGACGAAGTATGCGTGGTGGAAACGGAGAACGGCCCGAGAAATAAATTCCGCGGGCGCATTTATGAGAACCAGCAGGAACTCGACGAAGATATACAGCGGGCTATGGACTTGCTCTTGGGCGAAGTGGGGAATGACATCGACAACGTTGGCAATATGTTTATTCAAACCAAGAAACAGGACGACCCCTATTGGGAAGATAGCGCAAGGGACGTTCTGAAAGCGTTCCTCTGGGCGATGCTCGAGGACAGCGACCCGAAGACTTGCAGTAACCCGATAACCGAGGACACGTTTTCGTTCAATACTATTTTAACGGTTATTTCGACTTTCAAAGACGACGAAGGCACGTACTATAACGACGAAGGCTACTTTACTAACCGAGAAAAAACCTCTCGAGCTTATGTCCTTGCAAAGAACACGCTGATAGAAAACGGACGCCCTACGAGAAAATGCATTATGGGCTCGTTAATGACCAAGCTGGCAATCTTCAATGAAGTGGCAATGCGTCTTATAACGAGCTGCAACTCGTTTGAAATCACCGAAATCGCAGACGGCCCGATAGCAATCTTTATCGACTACCGTGACGAGCTGAAAGTACACTACCAGGTAATCAGTCTGTTCATTCAGGACGCATACAGATTTTTAATCGAGCAGGCAAACGAAAAGCCTAACGGCAAGTTGGACGTGCCCGTATATTTTATTCTTGACGAGTTCGGGAACTTTCCCGCCCTTAAAGATTTCGAAACAACCATATCTGCTTGCGCTGGGCGAAATATTTTCTTTATTTTAATCATACAGTCATACGCGCAGCTTAACAGCGTGTACGGGACGGCGGTGGCGGAGATAATCAAAGACAACCTGAATGTCCACATCTTCTTCGGATCAAATAACCCCAGCACGTTGGAGGCATTTTCGCACGAATGCGGACAGCAGACTCGTATATCGCCGCTGAGTGCGTTGAACGGCAAGAGCGCGGATATCGATACATATCATATCGAAACTATTCCTTTGATACCGAAAAGCATGCTGTCGCATTTCAGCCCCGGCGAGTGCATAATCACCGAAGCAAACAGCGGCTACGTTATGTTTTCAAAACTTGAGCGCTACTATCTTTGCGACGAGTTCAAGGGTTTAAAGCTTGCGTCGGAAAAAGAGTACACCTGCAATATAAACCCGTTTGACAAGCGGTACACCTATGTAATGCAGAAGAACAAAAAAAGGAGCCGCAATCCCTTTGACTTTTAAGTCGTAGGGGTTGCGAAAAGAGGGCAAAGTATGAACGGTTATAAAAAAATTGAATTGTACGAAGAAGCACAAAAATTTGAAACGTTAGAGGACTACAAAGAAGCATTCAATTTATACCTCGCATCAGCAAAGCAAGGATATGCCAAGGCGCAGCTTGCCGTAGCGAAGTTCTATCTCGGCGACGGGGTGTATAAGGGCATCATAAAAGCCGACCGAACAAAAGCCGTGGATTTTCTCAACCAAGCAGAGGCTGGCGGGAATGCCGAGGCAAAATATAGGCTTGCTTTGATTTTGCTTGAGCGGAAGAACAGTAAGGATACTGCTCATGCATTGGAACTCTTGCAAGATGCATCTGACAGACAATATTTCCTTGCAACGTTTGAATTGGCAAAGTGCCATTATTATGGGATAGGCTTCAAGCAGAGCTATTTGAAAACGCTGGAACTGTTCGAAAAAGTGATATACGGCAAGGGCGCAATGACGCAAATTGAATTCTGCTGTAGTATGAGAAAAATACTTGCCGAGATTAAAAACTTAGAAGGTGAGCAGAAAATCGGGTTGAGCGGGGACTATTTGTGTTTGTTCAACGATTTATGCAGCGACTTAAGCGTGGACGATTAAGGGTAGGGATGTTATGGATAAGAATGCAATAATAAACGACATAAAACAAAACAACGGTGCGGAAATAGCTGTTTTGCAGCAGAAATTCAACGTACCGTATAAAGAAGTAAAAGCGCTTATAGACGAGCTGGTTGCCAAGGGGACGTTGGCCTTTGAGTCGGGAGTTAAATATTCTTATGCGAAAAAATCGGATACCACAATAGACGACAGCAGAGCCGAGCTTGAACGCCGCAGAGCCGAAGCTATTCGCAAAGTGCATG
>CAJTYL010000027.1 GCA_910583855.1 uncultured Christensenella sp. | reverse complement strand
CAACATATTGTTGACAAGCTTTTCACCCGTAGCAACGTCCGAATCGGCGTTAGCAAACGAATAAGTTACGTCTGCCCCTATCGTGCTTAATTCGGTAGGTAAATTTTTCCAACCGATATATACGGGCGTATCCGCAGAAATTCCGACGGTGAAGTCAAACGGCGTCAAGCACTCCGAATCAGCATAGAATGCGTCAAACTCCTTCCCTGCAGGAGCAGTTACTTCCGACATAAGCGCCGTAAGCTGAGGTTCCGTAATCGTGTTGCCCGTCCAAGGCTGTAAAGTTCCGACCGTCGTGCTGCCGTCATAGAGCGTTACCGTAGCCTTCGTCATACTGAGACCGGCATCGCAATCGACTTTGATCGAACCTAAGTACCCGTTAGCTTTCCTGCCGATGACGAGCGTACCCGCTTCGCGCACTTCGATAACGTATGTATAATTTTTAAAAGTAACGTCAACGGGCGCGCCGTTCAATGTGAACGACAATCCGTCGTCATAGCTCGTTACGGTAACGACCGTATCGGCTTTAAGAGGTAGGGTCAAAGTTGCGTTACCTTGAATCTGATACCAGTCCCCGCCGTTATTTATAAACTTTCCTTCGTTAGCGTCGACTTTAAGTTTGCCAAAATTTTTACTGCCTTCGGTTACGTTATACGTCGTATCTTTGCTTACTCTGAAGTTATAGTTCGTATCCGTAGAGAAAGGTCCTTCAACGAGCTTAACGAAAAGTTCGCCGTCCTCATTAATTCCGGAGCTTAAATCAAACTCGTAATCGCCCGTGCACGCAGCGTTCGTATAAACGCCGTTAATATCGCAATGCGCGTAACCCGTCGATGCAAGTATTGCAGTTAAAGCAGCCATAGAAAGCGTGCCGCCGTCTTCCACGGTTAAGGTACCAAGGTTTACGTTGCCGTAGTCGGTAACCGCGGTTATAGTCACGTCGTGCGTTTGTACGCCCGGCTTAACCGGTATCCATGCAGTAGGATAAGTAACTTTGTCGTTGGTCGTACCGAATATTACGGTGAAGTCGCCGTAATCTTTAGCTTCGTCGGGAGTAAGGAAACGCATACCCGCAACGGCGGTATCGATTGCGCCGTCGCCCGTGTTGTTGTATTCTACGAATTTAACGGTACTTGCGTCAGGTTTTACGCTCATGTTGACGTATCTTTGGTTTTTAACGAAGTCGGACGTTTCAGTAGAAACGTGTCCGTCGATTTCGGAATTGATAACGGCAACCGCAGCGTAAGCTCCCCAAGGTCTGCCCAACGCAGTATTTCCGTTTGCAACGACTTCAGCGTCTGCCGTAAAGTGACATTTATCGAATATAGCGCCGTAAGTTATCGAGTCGCTCGCGTCCTTGTTGCAGCCCTTGAACGCCGTAATATAACCGCCGTCCGTCTTTCCGTTTGAAATCGAATGAATTTCGCAATTGTAGAAATAAGTGGTATTGTTCGAACCGAAAATGAAGTCCGTAGTGCCCGCTATAAAGCTGTTCATAATGAACTGACGACCCGTAAAGAACTCAACCGTATCCTGATAACCAAGCAAATTGCAGTTATCCATAGTAAACTTATCCGACTGAACCAGCAAAGCAAGCGCACGGTGTTCGCCGTAACCCGCGCCCAAATCTCTGTCGAATACTTCCTGACTGTTCCAGTAATTGGAAACGGTTACGCCCTTAATCGTAAAGTTTTCCGCCGCTTCCCTTACGTTTAAGGTTGCGGTAGAGTCCGTGGTATGCTCGAAGCCACCGTCGTCTTTGATACCGTAAAGCGAATCGTATTCAATCTTGGTATTATCTCTTCCCGCGCCTTCAATCGTGAGGTTGGGAACCGTAATCTCAAGTTTTTCCCAATAAGTTCCCGCAGCAAGAGTCATCGTCTTTTTAGCCGTCTTGCTTAAACCTGCGTTATTGAGAAAGTCGAGAGACTGCTTTATAGTCTTGAACTGATATGCGCCGTCCGTATTCTTTACGCCGACGTTCGTATCGGAAGTCGTCGGGTTTACGGCAACCTTTACTTCTGTTGCGGTTGCAAGCGAAGCGTCCTTTTCGGCAACGATAACGTCAAATGTCTTTGATTTGGTTACGCCGCCTGTCGTGTAGGAAACAGTAACCGTTTTCTTTCCGGGAGTGCTTAAATCCGCTTCGGAAATTTTATACTGTGTATCTTTGAGAAGGAAGTCCTGGGCTTTTCCGTCAATCTTACCGTTCAAAATTACGGAAATACCGTCGGTTGAAAGAGTTTCGCCCGTAAAGTAGAACTGGCGCAAGGAATGGTTTTCATACACGCCGTTGCCTGCCGAGGTATTGCTCCCGGCTTTTACTATCTTATCCGTTCCCAAAGTCAAATCTTCAAACGAGTAAACGTTTACGTTATAACTGGTCTGATATGTACATCCGGCCTTAGTATAGGAAACAATAATTTCATAAGTTCCCGACTTGGTGTTGTTGAAATTTGTGTAATCGATTAAAAGTCTGCGATTATCTACGGGTGAAATTCTGCCCGTAGTTTCGTGCGTTGCGTTTACGGCAAGCCCCGAAACGGAAAATTCCTGCCCTACGAAATAGTTTACCGTCCCCGCGGCAGCAATGCCTATATTTTCAACGGGACTGTCTTCAACTTTAGCGGAATAAGACAGATAATAAATATCGGAAGTGCCGCCTTGACGGGTAATCTTGTATTTACCCGCTTCGTCGCACTGTATTTTTACTTCAACGCAAGGTCCGCTGGCACCTTCTGCATAATACGATAAAGACTCTTGCGCCCCGTCCGGTTTCGTAAGCCACAACTGATTATTAAGCGTACTACCCGAACCGTTACCCACGTGGATAACCAAGGTACCTGCCGCAGGCGCGTTAATCTCAATAGAATCTGCACTCCCGCCGATTTTTACAGACTTGGTATACTCGGGAACCGGTTTAATAAGTTGTTTGCCGTCCGTTTCATTATAACTGTAAAGGTTTTGAGGAGTTTTGGTACGCAAAGTCGTTCCGTTGCCTATAGAAAATATTCCGGAAACGAAACCTTCGTCATACGTCATAGCGTCGTAGTTGCTTGCGCTAAACTCGTATTTTACGTTTATGGTGCCGTCGGGATTCGTTGCGGGCGGCTCCTCGTCCTCTTCGCTTAAAGTGGGCTTTATCAGTTTTTTAACTGCATTACATACCGTGCAGGTATCGTTCTCCCACGTGTGCGGAGCTTTGTAAGCGATTTTATCGGTATGCTCACAGGTTGCGTAACGCCAATGATTTGCTCCGTCGTAAGCCCAGTCGTTGCCCGTCGAGTAGGTGTGATAGTGAGGTCCGCTATCTCCCTCGCCGCCGTTATCGGGATTGCAGGCGGCAAAGCTGAATGCGGTAAGAGCCATAGACGAACAGACTATTGACGCCGCAATAATTTTAATAAGTTTCTTATTTTTCATTAAATTCTCCTTATCTTTTACGAAGCGATTAATCGTATTTAAGGGGAAGTACTTCCCCTTCTGCGGATATGAAAATATCCGCAGCGAAAAACGCGCTTTGTTTCATTATATTGATATTATAAATGGTTTTTTAACTCTTGACAAGAGAAAAACGAAAAATTCTTTCTCTTTTTGTAAATTGTGATAATTTTTTCTGTCGACTGCCGTCTGCCGTTTTTCCCAAATCCTTCGTTGCCATTCCGAGCCAATGACGCAAAGCGCGCTGTTTTGAGAATACCGTCCTCGTCGTAACAGAGCATAAGCTCTGTCGTTAGCCGGAAGCATCAAGTTCAAACCACCAAATAACGGTATAAAAAAAGACGCCCACAAAGTGGACGTCTTTTTTTGAAATCCGGCAACTACCGTATCTTGCAGGGTTAAAACCCAACTACTTCTGGCGTGACAGAGCTTAACTTCTGTGTTCGGTATGGGAACAGGTGGATCCTCTGTGCTATCGTCACCGGAATGGTTATATAACGGCTTTAATTGTGGATTCTTCGCTAAAGCTCAGAATAACAAGTTGACCGATAATATACTGTTTTTGCGGTTTACTGCACTAAACCGCTGTTCTTTGCACGGCAAATCCGCGCATTAAACACTTTCAAACTCCGCTTTTCCGCAAGAGATTGAAGGTTGGCAACTGCATAGTCAAGAAAGGGGAAACAAAAAAGGACTTAAAAGTTGCTCGTTAAAA
>CAJTYL010000026.1 GCA_910583855.1 uncultured Christensenella sp. | reverse complement strand
ACGTAATAAACGTGGGTAACGCGAGAGAGGGCAGGATTAACCCTTTCCATATATATAAAATACTCACGGAGGACGGTGGGGTAGCGGACAGCAAGGTTACGTTCAATACGCACTTAAAAATGCTTGAATCGTTTTTCAAAATAGTGCTTGCGGATGCGCCGCTCGACGTCATAGAGCTTATAAACAACCTGACCGTTGAAACATACGAGAAAATGGGAATCACGGAAAATACGGACTGTTCAAACTTTTCGGCAGACTACTTCCCGTTGTTTTCGGACTTGCTTGAAACATTGCAGAGTAAAGACACGGCGCAAATGGACGAGCTTACAAAACGCGATATGCGAACAGCAGAGCTGTACTTACAAAAGTTCGTAAACGGTAGGTATTCCGATATATGGAACGCGCCGAGTACGCTCAAAGTAAACGCCGACCTTATCGACTTCGATTTTCAGTCGCTGTTTGCGAACAAGAACAACGTAGTGGCGAACGCACAAATGCTGCTTGTTTTCCGCTTCATAGAACAAGAGGTCATAAACGCGCGAGAGCGGAACAAAAACGGTGCGAACTTGCGAACGCTTATTATAGCGGACGAAGCGCACTTGTACATAGACCCGAAATTCCCGATAGCGTTAGACTTTTTCTATTCGATGTCAAAGAGAATACGAAAATACAACGGCAGTTTTATTCCGGCAACGCAGAATATAGCCGATTGGAATGCGAACGAGGAATTGCGCGGCAAGACGAGCGCGATTATTAAAAATTCGCAATACACGTTTATTTTCAAGTTAAGTGCGCCCGATATGAAAGATGTATTGGACGTGTATAGGGCAGGCGACAGCTTCAACGACGAGGAACAGCGTATGATTATCTCGGCGGTTACGGGACAGGCGTTCTTTGTAGGCAGTACGGAATTACGCGCTTGCGTGAGAATACAGGCGGGCAAGTGCGCGAGAGAATTATTCAGCGAAGAAAGAAAAGAGGAGGAACAAAGTGAAAGTTAAAACGAAAGGCATTATAACGGGCGCGGCGATAGTTGTGCTTATGGCGTTGGTTGCTTTGCTTGCCGTGTTTACGGATAAACCGTTGGCGGCGAGTGCGGCAACCACGCCGAGATATGCTGTTGCATTCAATTATTCGGCTAACTATACATACGGTACGGGCGGCGGTGTAACTAATTATCCAAGCTCTGGAACAGGTACATATAGTGCGTCGTTTACATACGGTGCAAATAAATCTAATTATACTATGTCTGTTTCAATGTATGGTAGTTCGGCGTCCGGTACAGGTAGTTTTGTAAGTGGCGGTTTTATAGATTCGACGGAAGTTACGGTGGAGCTTTCTTCAAGCGTGAGCATGACCGTAACAATAAAGGATTCAAATGGTAAAAGCGTTGGATCGGGGAATAAGAAAGCAACGGCGTCTAATCTGACGGAAGGATCATACACGGTATCGATATTGGGTAGCGGAGCCGGGGTAATTAACTCACGAGCCGGATGGAGTTACAGATTGGAGGGTAACTTTAATTTTAAGATAGATAAAGGTGCGCCTACGATAAACGGAGCGAGTACGTCAACGACGGGCAAGTATATCAACAGCGCATTTACGGTTTCGGCAACGGACAGCGGTAGCGGTGTAAAGACTATGTATATGAAAACTCCGAACAACAGCACGTTTTATTCCGTCGGTACTTCTACAACCGTAAATAAAGGAAGCGCGAACGGAAGATATACTTTCTATGCCGAGGACAATGCAGGGAATCGGTCAGGGTATTATTATGTAAACTTCGACGATACGCCCCCTACAATGACTTGTTCGGGCGCAGGGTTTGGTGTGAATACAAATAAAGGGTTTACAGTGAGAGCGGAAGATAATTCTGGGAGTGTTACACTTTACTACAAAGTCGACGACGGTAATTGGATAGCTAAAAACGGCAGCTTCAATTCAACGATTTTTTCGGACGATGCCACTTACTATTTTTATGCGGAGGATGACTACGGTAATAGAACGGAAGAACGTTGGGTGCAGCTCGGCGCAGAGTTGAGCGGTGAGTTTGTAAAATCGGATACGGACAACAGCGTTTACTTTACTTGGGACAGAGCGTCTTGGACGGCAACGCTCGACGATAAACCGTACACCAAAGGCGCGTGGATAAGAGCGGAAGGGGAACACACGATTAAACTTTCGTCCAAAACAAAGAGCGCGGTTTACCCTTACAAAATAGACCACTACTATGTTCAGACAATGGAAAAGCCTACTTGCACGAGCGGCGGCTATTTGCAGTACGATTGCGTTCAATGCGGTGATAAGTATACGGATTATTCCATAGAGGAAACGGGACATTATTACGTTGCGTCCACAACGGTGGCAACCTGTACGAACGGCGGCTATACCGTTTATACCTGTACCCGTTGCGGCGACAGTTACACGGACAACTATACCAATCCGCTCGGACATAACTATGAAGCAACGTATATGCCTGCGTCTTGCACCGAGTACGGAAAGACTGTGTTTACTTGCCAAGTGTGTGGAAGCGGTTACTACGAAACGGACGGTACATTGCCTACGGGACATAACTACACAAACGAAGTAGTAACCGCGCCAACGTGTACGACGGACGGTTTGCGCCGCAGCACTTGCGAAATTTGCGGCGATGTATTCGATACCAAAATTACGGCTAACGGGCATAGTTACACAATAACGGAATCTTCTTCGGCAAAAGGAAAAGTAACGAGAACGTACACTTGTACGGTATGCAGACATAGTTATACGCAGGAACTCGGCGATCAGTACGAAGAAGTTACCAACTATGTCGAGTATCTGTTTGAGCAGTACGAGCCGTATATGTGGTGGGTGCTATTGGCTTCGGCAGGAGTGTGGAGTATAGTAATCGGCGTGATGATAGCCATAGCCCACAAGAACGAGGAGAAAGAAAAAGCGAAGAAAATGCTTGTCAACTATGTAATCGGCTTGGTGGTTATCGCGGTAATCGTCGTTGCGTGTCCTTTCCTTATCAGAGGAATTGCGGCATTGGTAACGTAAAAGAATATCGGTATGTTGCGCTCGGTAACGGGCGCAACGCACGCCGATAAAATTTTTTTACGATTCGCCGAGAAATTTGCGCGAAACCTATTGACAAAAGAAACGAACAAGACTATAATAATTATACCGTCGTATTGATACGACGCGAATATAAACCGCAGGAGGTTATTATGAACAAGGCAGAGATTTTGAGAAAGGCGCAGAGCGACGAGGGTATGACCGTTGCGGAAATCAAGGCGTACCAAATGATGGTAGAGCAGAAACCGCAGGTATACGGTAAGTGGGGAACGCTGAAATTGCAATACCTTAAAGAAAAGGGTATTGATTGGACTATCGCCAATCTTCCCGAATACTTGCACGGTATTGATAGGCAAGCAGACCGTATGTATGAAAAGATATATGCGAAGTTGTCGGCATCGCCGCAGTACAAAAAGATGGGCGACTTTATGAAAGACTTGCAAATCGAAACGGAGATCAAAAACCGAATTGACGAGGAAATCTTAAACGAGCTTATTTATGTGTAAGGAGAAGCGGTATGGAACGTAAAGAGAATACGCCCGAAAGGGAAAGAAAGCGTATCTATGAAGAAAAGCATAAGACTGAGCGTAAAGCGAAGTGCAAGATTTGGGGGACAAGTTTAGACCGCGTTTATGCGGACGAAATAGACGAGTTCTTGTCAAAGTATCATATAACCAAAGTTGCTCTTATAGCCGCAGGCTTTGAAGCACTAAAAGAACAAATTGAAAAAACAAAAATAGAATAAACGAAATGTTGTTACGGCATAATCGTCATTCTGTCAGAGGGTATTGGCGATTATGCCAATACCCTTGAATTTTTAGGAGGGTAAATGACATTAGCAAGGATGCGCTCAATATACGAAGCGTTGGACTTAATTCAGCAAAATGATCCTAATACAGCTTTGACTTATAACAGCATAAAGAAGTTGTGTTTGGACGGTAAAATTAGATATTTTACATCGGGCAAAAAAATAATTCTAAACTATGATGACTTGATTGCCCTAATCGGTATCACGGAGGACTAAACTATGGCGACCATCATACGGCGAGATGGAAAGAAAGGAGTATCATACAAGATACAAGTAGCAGTAAAAGACGTTGGACTTGGCAAGACG
>CAJTYL010000025.1 GCA_910583855.1 uncultured Christensenella sp. | reverse complement strand
GAGCAAAAAACATTTGGATGATAATGTGTTTTTTACTAATGCTTGGGAACAGCGTGAGTTTAACTCAATGGCGAAAAGAATAACAGAAATGACCGATACCGAGGATTTACCGAGAGTTGAATATGAGGATATAGTATCGGGGCAAGGAATTCTCAATAAAGACATCAATAAAAAGAAAAGCTGTAAAACGGGGATACTGTTCGATAGCGGCGACGTGCTGTTTGGAAAACTTCGTCCATACCTAAAAAATTGGCTTTTTGCCTCGTTTATGGGCATTGCAGTAGGCGATTTCTGGGTTTTAAGGGCTAATAATGCAGATGGGCAATATATTTATACGCTTCTTCAAATTGATGCTTTTCAAGATGTCGCCAACCAATCTTCTGGGACAAAAATGCCTCGTGCCGATTGGTCTCTTGTTTCAAAACAACGGTTTTTTATTCCGTCAGTAGTGACAGAGCAACGCAAAATAGGCGAGTTTTTCAAGCAGTTAGACAACCTTATCACCCTTCATCAGCGACAGCTTGAAAAGCTCAAAAATATCAAATCTGCACTGCTTGAAAAGATGTTTGTATAGGTCCCAAGGGAGGTGTAAAATTTATGAGTTTTAGTAGCGAACTTGAATTTGAGAGCGCACTTATAAAACAGCTCTTTGAAAAGGGTTGGGAAAAGACCGTTCTGAAAAACAAAACGGAAAAAGAACTGCTCCAAAATTGGGCAGATATTCTATTCGAAAACAACCGTGGAATAGACCGCTTGAATGATTATCCATTGACCGAAACGGAAATGGATCAGATTGTCGAGCAGATTCGGACGCTACGCACCCCCTTAAAATTAAACGGCTTTATTAACGGAAAAACGATACATATAAAGCGTGATAATCCAGACGATAAAATACATTTTGGCAAAGAGGTAAGCCTTACAATTTACGACAGGCAAGAAATAGCTGCCGGGCGTAGCCGATACCAAATTGCGGAACAACCGAAGTTTCCCACAAAATCAAGTCTATTAAACGATAGACGTGGGGATATGATGCTTTTAATTAACGGGATGCCTGTAATTCATATCGAATTAAAACGCAGCGGAGTGCCTGTAAGTCAGGCTTGCAATCAGATTGAAAAGTACGCTCATGAAGGCATATTCACGGGTCTATTTTCATTAGTGCAGATTTTTGTTGCTATGAATCCCGAGGATACGGTGTACTTTGCTAACCCCGGTCCAGATGGAAAATTCAATAAGGATTACTATTTTCATTGGGCGAATTTTAACAATGAGCCTATAAAAGATTGGCAGAGCATAGCGTCGAGTTTGCTTTCTATTCCTATGGCGCACCAAATGATAGGTTTCTATACCGTAGCCGATGATACTGATGGAATACTGAAAGTAATGCGTAGCTATCAGTACTATGCGGCAAGTGCAATTTCGGATAAAGTGTCCAAAACTAAGTGGAGCGAAAAGAACATATATGGCGGTTATATATGGCATACTACGGGGTCTGGCAAAACTATGACCTCTTTCAAATCGGCTCAGCTTATAGCTAACTCAAAGGATGCGGACAAGGTCATATTCCTTATGGATAGAATAGAGCTTGGAACGCAATCCCTTCTTGAATATAGGGGATTTGCCGACGATGCCGATTCGGTTCAAGCTACTGAAAGCACGGAAGTGTTAATTTCAAAATTAAAGAGTTCCGATCCAGCAAATACACTTATAGTGACGTCTATACAAAAGATGAGTAACATTAAGGCGGACGGCTCGGTAAACGATAAAGACATAGCAACCATTAACGATAAACGATTAGTATTCATCGTAGATGAATGCCACCGCTCTACGTTTGGTGAGATGTTAAGCACAATAAAAAACACGTTCCCGGCGGCGATTTTCTTTGGCTTCACGGGTACTCCCATTCACGACGAAAATCAAAGAAATATGAGTACTACGGCAACGGTGTTCGGCGACGAGTTACACCGTTATAGCATTGCCGACGGTATTCGGGATAAGAATGTATTGGGGTTTGACCCGTACATGGTGTGTACTTATCGGGATAAGGATGTGCGACAAGCCGTTGCATTAGAGCAAGCCAGAGCGAAAGACGTGCAAGAAGCCCTTAGCGACCCTCGTAAGAGCAAAATCTATTATGACTACATGGATGCGCGGAAAGTGCCTATGGCGGGCTATTACGACGACGCAGGGGCGTATGTGAGGGGCATAGAGGATTTTCTCAGTAGGGCGCAGTACGATAGAGCAGAGCACAGAGAACAGGTCGTAAAAGACATAATTGAGGGCTGGCAGACATTGAGTCGTGGCGGCAAGTTCCACGCAATCTTTGCGACGAGCAGTATCCCCGAAGCGATTGAGTATTATAGGCTTTTCAAGTCAAAAAATAGTGGGTTAAAAATAACGGCGCTGTTCGACCAGAACATCGATAACTACGAAGGCGCAGCGGTAAAAGAAGACGCCGTTGTAGAAATGCTGGAAGATTATAATAAACGGTACGACCAAAAGTTTACGATACCTACTTATCAAAAATTTAAGAAGGATGTGTCGCTAAGATTAGCACACAAAAAGGTATATATGGGGGTTGAGCGTACCCCAGACCAGCAAATCGATTTGCTTATAGTAGTTGACCAAATGCTGACGGGTTTTGACTCCAAATGGATAAATACTCTTTATCTCGATAAGCTGTTGCGGTACGAAAATATTATTCAAGCATTTTCTCGAACCAATCGTCTTTTTGGCGCAGAGAAACCGTTTGGTACGATTCGATATTACCGTAAACCGCACACAATGAAACGCAACATTGATAGCGCCGTAAAACTCTATTCAGGTGATAAACCGTTAGGACTGTTTGCCGATAGGCTCGAAGGCAATTTAAACTCGATAAATGCGGTATATCAGGATATCTATGACCTATTCGAGTCTGAGCGAATAGCGAACTTTGAACGCTTACCCGATACACGCGAGGGGAAAGCAAAGTTTGCCTTGCTGTTTAAAATACTCAATGCATATCTTGAAGCGGCAAAAGTGCAAGGGTTTGTATGGAACAAAAGCGAATACCATTTCAAGCACGATGACGGCGAAGCGGTTACGGTCGTGCTTGCGTTAGATGAGAGAACCTATCTCACGCTATTGCAACGTTATAAAGAACTCTCCCGCACAACTACGCCTGGCGATGACGCGCCATTTGAAATCGAGGGATATATAACCGAAATTAATACGGGCGTTATAGATGCCGAATATATGAATTCTCGGTTTGAAAAGTATTTAAAAGCATTGCAATCCGATGCGCCAGCCGAAGTAATCGAGCAAACGCTGAACGAATTACATAAGACATTCGCGTCGTTGTCGCAGGAAGAGCAGAAATTCGCAAATATCTTTTTAAGGGACGTTGAGCGCGGTGATGCTAAAATCGAAGAGGGCAAAACCCTCCAAGATTATATTGCCGAATATCAAGTAAACGCAAAGAACGACCAAATTCATCGTTTCGCTGTGGCTCTCGGCGTTGACGAAGAAAAATTGAGAGCGATAATGGCGTTACATGTAACCGAAAGCAATATAAACGAATACGGACGGTTTAATGCTTTGGTCGAAACGGTCGATAAGGCAGTAGCAAAGCATTATTTTGAAACAACCGAGGGGCAACCCGTTCCGTCATTTAAGCTGTCAATGAAAATCAATGCGATTTTACGTAAATTCATCCTTTCAGATGGTTTCGAGGTATAAATTATTAAAAAAATAACTAAATCAGACTTATTTTATGGGAAGAACCACAACAATGTGGTTCTTTTTTTGTTTGTAACTTGGGAACAGCGTAAGTTGGGGGATGTGGGCAAAGCTCAGTCGGGTATTGGTTTCCCTGATAGAGAGCAAGGTGGTCAGGATGGAGTTCCTTTTTATAAGGTTTCCGATATGAACAATTACGGTAATGAACACGAAATGTATAGTGCAAATAACTATGTCACGGAAGAGCAATGTCGACGAAATGGTTGGACGCCCATAACAGAGATTTCTGTCATTTTTGCTAAGGTTGGGGCAGCAATTATGCTAAATCGTAAGAGATTGGTGCGTTTTTCGTTCCTTTTAGACAATAATACGATGGCGTATAAGTTCGGTAGCGGTTGGAACATTGATTTTGGAAAAACATTATTTGAGCGTATAGATTTAACAGAGTTAGTCCAAATTGGGGCATTACCATCATACAATGCGACCGATATTGAAAGCGTTGAAATTTCGATGCCCGATAAACCAGAACAATATCAGATTGGCGAGTTTTTTAAGCAATTAGATAACCTTATCACCCTTCATCAGCGTAAGCAAAAATGCAATTTTTGGTCATTTATGGTCTCGAAAGTGGCTTTATTTTTGGCTCATTCTTGGGAACAGCGTAAGCTAGGGGAAATGGCAAATATTCAAAAAGGACAGCAGCT
>CAJTYL010000024.1 GCA_910583855.1 uncultured Christensenella sp. | reverse complement strand
CAAAATCCCGTGGTAGTGATACCGTGTGGGTTCGACCCCCACCACCGGCACCAAATAAAGCTCTCACATATATTGTGGGGGCTTTATTTATTTATATCAAACTTTGCAAACTCCGCGCGTTGAAACTCCGTTATAACGTGCGTATAGATTTGCAACGTTGTATTAATATCACTATGCCCCGCGAGCTTTTGCGCAACGCTGATATGCACCCCGCTTTCGGCGCACCTCGTAACGAACGTATGCCGCAAGTCGTGCAATTTGTGGTTAGGGCAATATTTTTTGAACGCGTGCGAAACGTTGGACGCGTCAAACGGGAAGATTAAGCCGCCCGCATATGCTTGTTGCTTTTGCTTTTGCAATACGGCTTTTAGCCTATCACTAAGCAAAATTACACGCTCGCTACTCTCCGTCTTTGTGCCGTGAATATAAATAACTCCCGCGGGTTCGTCCACGTCTTCCCATTTTAAGCTAAGCCCCTCAGAACGGCGGCAACCGCTTAAAAGCAAAAACTCAAAATAGTATTGATACTTAGTATTTGAAATAGCTTTTAAAAACGCCGTCTGCTCTGCGATTGTTAAAGCCTTGCCGCGCTTTTGCTTATGCTTGACGGGTTCGAGCTTTGCTTTTATATCAATCTTTATCAAGTCAAGGCAATAAGCCTTGTGTAGTGCGCTTGCAAACACTCCGTATAAATATTTGCGCGTGCGTGAATACGGGCACGCCGAAATTGCTTTATCTACGTCAACGGCTTTTACTGCCTTTAACGGCTTATTTTTAAGCCATTGCGGGATATGCTTATTTATAACGTTATTTATGCGCCTTGCGCTGTCGGGCTTTAAATATGGTAACTTGTACACGCGAAGCCATTCCGCAAGCCATTCCCCCATATTATACATTGTTGCCGCGCCCCTCTGCCCTTAACTTGTCGAAATGCTCCACGAAACCTTGCACGAAGTCGCAAATCTTATCAAACACCGCGCAGAACGGCACGTCTACGGCGGGAAACTTTGCGGCGATATAGGTCAAAAGCTCGTACACGCTCGCCGCCCTATCTACCACTAACCCGCGGCTTATTATAAAAGCACTGCCCGACAGCGCAAGCTCTTTGTTAATCTCGGTTAAAACCGCGTTGCGCTCTAATGGTAATAAATCAATCATTTTCGCCCCCTCTCTCCGCTTGCTCTTGCCGTTTGACTTCTGCAAGAACGCGCCGCAAGTTGCTTTTGCTTATGTACTTGCACCGCTTGGACTGCTCGCACACCTCTTCTATGCTCTCAACCCTAAAAACGGGCTTTTCTACCTTTTGCAAGCGTTCAATGTATGCCGTGTAAACCGCCGCGGCGTCCTCTTCCAATAGTTCCCCGTCTAAGTCGTTAAAGTTATGTAACGCGCCGTAGCCTTGTATCATACGGCGGTTTTTTAATGCCCCGTAGAGTGTCCAAAAAACGCGCTCTTTGTATATGCACGCGCCCTCACTCTCTTTAAATGCGCCCTTGCAAGCGTATTTAAAAACTTCGTGATAATTCCCTTGCGGGTCGCTCGCTTGCACGTCATAGCCTATTTTTAGCCCCTCTATTGCCTCCGCCGTTACTTTGCAATCATTAAGGAGCAAATACCAAACCTTTTGCAAAAGTATTTCAAAATCGCTAAATTTGTGCTTTTTGCTTGGGTCGTTGTGGTCAAAGCTGTAAGCGTTCGTGTACTTGCCGCGCAATTCAATCTTAGGACTTAAAAGCACCATACAATGAAAATGCGGGTGATACTGTCCCGTGTCCGTGTTATACGTTACCTCTACTCCACGCACCGCGCCGCCGTAACCGTACTTTGTAAAGTTCACGCCGCGCACCTTTGCCGCGCCTTTGAAGTAACGCATCACAAACGGAAATTTGCGATACATTCTATCAAGCAAGGGTTTAAGCTCTTCGGGTTCACAGTTTGGCACGGTAAAGATAACGTGGACGATTTTATAACGGGCTTTAAAGCTGTCTAATATGGGCGCAAACTTGCCGTAACGCTTAGCCGCCAACATTGATTGACAGTTAAAGCAAAACTTATCGCGGCAGAGATTTACGCGCTTAATGTCCCCGACGTTTTGCGCGTGGTAATGCTCCACGTCCCAAAACTTAGCGCAAGCCCCCACGGCGCGGCTTTTATTGCTGTAAATCTCGTCCCCCTCTGC
The DNA here is from genome assembly GCA_910583855.1 of uncultured Christensenella sp. Classification (GTDB taxonomy): domain Bacteria; phylum Bacillota; class Clostridia; order Christensenellales; family Borkfalkiaceae; genus Coproplasma. Next base: position 2,868 of record CAJTYL010000024.1, on the reverse strand, counting down.
CTCGTAGCGTTCCTCGTAAAAGTCGGCTATCTGGTAATTATGGGAAGTATGCGCCCGTAGCTCTTCAAAATATTCGCTGTCGATATAACGCGCCGTTAAGTTCATATTTTTGTGCTGTCCTCGCGTGTCGAGATGTTTCTAATATATCAAGGTTAAGCCCTTAACGCGCTTGCGCGCGCCTTGGGCTTAACTTTGGAAGTTTTCGGCGGTGTTTATACGGACTTCCGCCGCCGTCCGTTATAAGGAAGAAATATGAATGAAAAACCCGCAGCCCTTGCGGGTGGTCGAGGGGGCGGGAGTTGAACCCGCAAGCCGTGAGAAAAGATAAACCGAAGGATATCCCACGCGCGCGCCGTTGCGCCCCTCGTTATGCGGCGGAGCTTGCGCCCCGCCTGTTAGTCCGCCGTTATTACGTCGGGGTTAAGCCTTAACCCGTCCCCCTCGTAATAGACAACCTCGGCTTTTGCGAGCTTGTCGCATAGCCGCTTGACGGTCTTCCAATCCGCCCCGAGAACCTTAGCCGCCGCGCTGAAATCAAGCCGCGACGCTCTAAGTTGCTGTACGCTGTATATGTAAGTTATCAGCTTTGTGCAAGTCTGATACCGCGGGAACAACCGCGCTATAAGCTGTTTTTGGTTGACAATCATTTATTTGTTTCCCTCTCTTTGGGTATTTTGTACTCGGGCTGATATTGCCCACAAGGGGCAAATCTGCCAATTTAAATGCGGGCGGGAGACCCGACACCCCGATTATTTTAGAAGAGTTAGGCGCGCCCGCATTTGGCGCGGTGCTCAATCCAAAGACGGGCGCGCCTAAACTCAGTATCACCCTTTTAGAGGGCGACCCCGACTTGCCGCAAGGTGGTACATTTCCGCCCGCGGTCTTGCTAAGTTTCGGTGTAAAGCTCCGTTAGCTTGTCTATTATGCCCAAAACGTCGCGCAAGGCTTTAACCTTGCCCACCGTCAACAACATTTCGCTAAATGCTATTGTCGGGTCATTAAGCCGCTTTTGCTCGTTGTCGCGGTATTCCCGCACATTGACAAGCAACAGCTTTAAAACGCCGTCAAGCTCCGTGCGCGTTGCCGCGCTTATCTCTGCACTCATACCGCCGCCCCCTTCTTCTTTGCGTAATACTTATCGGCACGCTCCCACTTCTTGCGCTGTGCCTCTCGCTTTTCTGGGGGAAGGGCTGCCAACTTCGCCGCCCGCCTTGCCTCTACTGTTTCTTTTAGCTTTGCCGCCCGCTCTTCCTCTGACATCTTCTTATAGCCGTGTTTTTCGTACCACTCGCGCTTGCTTGTCTTGCGTCGTTCTGCGTTCTCTTCCAACCAACGGCGGTTCTGCTCGCTTGCGGCAAGATACGCCGCCAATCTCGGCAAAAAGTCAAGGTCGCTTCGGCAATAATAGCCGCACTCATAAAAAGCCTTTACCAAAAACTTTGAAGTTATAGAAAATGTCCTATATAAAGTTTTGCTTAACTCGAAGTAGTCCACATTTAATGATTGCGCTATCTTTGCGGGCGTGTCCTCGGTAGTTACAACAAGCCGAATAAAAGCAACTTCAACTTCACTAAACGTTGTATTTATGTAACGCATAGCAACCCTTAAAGCTTGCTTTATAGCCGTGCGTTTCTCGCGCCTCTCTTCACGTTCAATCAATTCTTCTTCGGGTGATGGACTGCAAGCATAATAATCTAACATCTCAACGCCGCCGCCCTCTCTGTCCCCGCTACGGTGACTATATTGCCGCAGCGCATTTACTGAAACCGTATTTAATACGTTATGATACTCTGCTACTCTATCAAACGACATCTGCCAACACCCCCAACCCGCCAACGGCGGCAAGCCTAAAACAATCATAAATGGCGTTGCGTATCTGCTCTTGCTTTGCTTTTAGCTTGATATAGCCGCAACACAAATCAACATAGACTTGATGTAACAAATCATCACGGCATACGATAACCGACAAGCGGGCATTGTGCTGTAAAAATGAATATGCCATTTTACGCAGTAGCCGCAAGTTAGCGAAGTAAAAACAGTCGGCGGCAAGCTTGCGCAAAGTTCTATCATTACCGTTGAGTAGTCGCACTTGCTCGGCGGTGATGTCAAAATCACCTATAAGACTATTTCCCGCGATACCCTCTTTTTCTTTTAGCCTCTGCATATCGCAATAGTCCGACAGCGTGAAGCCCAACTCGTCTTTTTGCTCTTCCACTTGCTTTGCCTTGCCCATTCCCTGCACCTCCCGAAAAATTAAGGGCTTTGCACCTCTCACAATGCAAAGCCCTTATATACTCCCCTTGCCTCGGCTCGGGGTTTTTAACTTATTGCGTGAGAGTAGCTACGCTCATTAAGCGTATTTTTACTTTATCACGCTTGATAAGCGTATGTCAACCAAATTACGCTTATTAAGTGTAAAATATTTTTATGATTACTTTAATGCAAATTCAATCGAAGTTGGCGGAAGCTCTAAAAAATTGCGGTATGACGCAAACAGCACTTGCAAAAATTCTCGGAATAAGACAGCAAACCATTTCGCACTACATAAAGGGCGATATTTTCCCCGCGCTCGATACACTCGCGAACCTTTGCGCCGTTCTCGACTTGGACGCAAACGAAATACTTTGCTTAAACGACAGCGGCGGAACTGCACGGGCGGCTAAATACAACATAGGCACATTGAACAATCACGGCAAAATTGATATGAAATGAAAAAAGCGGGGCGTTATGCCTCGCTTTTTGACTACGTTCATTGACTTCGATTTTTAACCACGTTGCGCCCCATCGTGTCCGCATATGTGGGGAAAATGCCCCTCAAAATCCCGTGGTAGTGATACCGTGTGGGTTCGACCCCCACCACCGGCACCA
>CAJTYL010000023.1 GCA_910583855.1 uncultured Christensenella sp. | reverse complement strand
GCGTTAAAACTTGCCGGGACAAAACGGCGTATTTTCGTGGCACAACCTACAACGCCTTACGACGTGGGCGATTTATGGGTACAAGGCAGTACGGGCGACATCATGCGATGCAAGACCACCCGCACTTCCGGTTCTTATAATTCCGTAGATTGGGTAAAGGCTTCCAAATATACGGACGACACCGGGCTAACCAACTTTATAAACAACAACTTTACACCAACTGTAAACGACCTTACGGCACAGATAGACGGAAAAATAGAAAGCTGGTTCCAATCATCCGACCCGGCGACTAATTGGACGACTACGGCACTAAAGAAAGCGCACGTAGGCGATATGTGGTACAGTTCATCAACAAAGTTGTTGAAACGCTATACCGTTTCCGGTTCTGCATATTCATGGACTACGATAGAAGACCAAAAGGCGATAGACGCATACACGGCAGCAAGCAAGGCACAGGACACAGCGGACGGGAAAAGGCAGGTATTTGTAACCCAGCCCAAACCACCGTATGATATAGGCGACCTTTGGCTGACGGGTGGAAAAACAGACGGAATACTAAAACGTTGCATAACTAAACGTACTTCTGGTTCTTACGTCGCTAACGATTGGGTGGAAGCCGTTTATTACGATAACACCCAAACCACGATAGACGGTGGCATAGTAACAGCCGGAACGGTTCAGCTTGCAGGTAGCGACGCGAGTATAAAAGCAGGAATAACAGGGGAAGGCACAGCCGACACAAGCGTAAGGTTTTGGGCTGGCGCAAGCAAGGGAAACCGGGCTACCGCACCTTTCCGCGTACTGCAAGACGGTAGCTTTGTAGCTACGAAAGGAACTATAACGGGAACAATCAACGCAAACGCCGGAAGTATTGGCGGCTTTGCGATAGCAAGCGGACGAATAGGCGTAGCGGCTTCATCCGGCGACACAAGCGGAAGCGGTTTAGCATTGCTTAGCAGTTTTATAAAGTTCTCGGACTCTTACCGCTGGGCTTCCATTGGAACGAACGTATTACCAGCTTCTACCGGGTTGGTCGGCGTTGGACGTTTTACCAACAAGACACCAAACAGCTACGGAACTAACTACGGGCTACTTATTGAAGCGTCCGGCGCGCTGGTTAATTTGGGTATAGTGAGCAAAGGCGCGATAGTTTGCGACAGCTACGTAGCGGATTACGGCATATCAAAACTTTTGCCTTCTGTAAATACCTGCCTTACGCCGGGCGACGCTACCAAGCCTACGTTATTCAAGTTAATGCCGCGCTTCATTTATAGCAACAGCGGCATAGGGCTACCGCGTCGTGATTCCATTTGTACTGTGTTAGGCATTAGTAATTATACAGCCTTTGCCGTAAGGATTACTATTATTTGTGATAGAACGAGCACGCAGACCGGGTACGTTTGCGGGCGTAATACATTCGTAAAGAACAGTTCCGGCGGCAACGCTATGGATAGCAACTACTACCCGTACCGTATGAACAACAACGCGGGAAACGAAACCGGAAAGTGGAACATGGCGGCGGGCGACATACGCGAGTTTCTTTTAGTTTGGGACGGAAGCAGCGGATATTACGCCTATTTATTGAACATAAGAGAATAAGCCATGCATCACGGCGCAAGGCATTAAATAGAAGTGTTGTAACGCCGAATTTCACGGCTTCGGCTAAACAAACACTTCACGAGTATTTCACGACGTATTAAACTAATACGATAAGAAAGTATTTTTGTAACGACTTAAAATTAAGCGTATGGAAAATAGAAACGGCGATTTAGTGAGCGCGCAAATTTCGGTAGCCGGGAACGTGGACTTTTCCGGTGGCAACTTCCGAAAAGACACGCCTTTTTGCTTAAAAAACGATGGCGAAGCGGCGGTAGTATTGGAAGTAAACCTTTGGGGAATGCCCGAAGGCGAATTTATAAGCACGCGCTTTGAAACGGGATGGAACCCCGAAATTATCAGAGAGATAAAAGAAACGAGTTCAGTAACCGCCCTGATTTGGGGCTATTAAAAATTATAACTATGGGTTTAATTATTGCAGCGGGCAACACAAAGCCCGCGTTTCCTTATGATTACTATTACGGCGTAAAGATTAATATAAACGTGGCAGATACCGCGTTAGAACGCGTAGGAAGACCGGAACTACATGTTTCGCTCCCGGTTCAATCCCTTATGCGCCGTTGTTTGCTTAACGATGCCGGGCAGGTTGTTACCTACCTTCATCAAACCGACAGTACGAAGACGGACACCGGGGCAGCGGCAGACCTTACCGGAGCTTCCGGCATGGTAATGGTAGAAATACCGAAGCACTACCGTAAGTTTGAATTTGACGGTACTACGTTTACCTGCCTTATTTCGCAATACCAGCTACCGGGCTTTATCGAAGTACCGAAAATGTACCGGAGCGCATACGAAGCCACGATAGACCGAACTTTATCGGCTACTCCCAAACTTGCCAGCGTGGTAAATACTACGGCTGCTTTCCGGGGCGGCAACAATAATACGGCATGGGACGGAACTTATAGAACCCTATTAGGTCGCCCGGCTACCGCCACATCGCTAACCAACTTCCGAAAATACGCACGAAACAGAGGTGCAGTAGGATTGAACGGCGCGGGCTGGAACTGCGATTTATACGCGGCACAAAACGCGACCTATTGGCTTTATGTGGTTGAATACGCCAACCTTAACTGCCAGCTTGATTTTAACGCGCAGCCTACAAGCGAAGGCTACAAGCAGGGCGGATTAAGTGCGGGCGTTACGACGCTTAACAGTACGAAGTGGAACACATTCAATAGCTACTACCCGTTTGTCCCCTGCGGTACTACAAATTCATTAGGCAACGCTTCGGGCGTAGTTGAATTTACCATGCCGGACGAATACGATACGGGCGTAGTAGTTAAAGTAAAAGTACCTTCATACCGGGGAATAGAAAACCCGTTCGGGCATATTTGGAGTTGGACGGACGGATGCAAATGCGCTATTGAATCGGATGCGGACGGCGGCGTAAGTTCTTTCTATACTTGCGACAACCCAGCAACCTACCAAGATACCAACTATGACAATTACGTAAAACGCGGCGAACTTCCACGTAAGGAAGGTTATGTTAAGCGCATGATGATAGGCGAATACGGGGAAAATATGCCTACGGAAGTGGGCGCAGGTTCTACTACCTACTTTGCCGACTACTTCTATACCAACATACCAGCCAGCGGCGTAGCACAAAGGGGTGTCTTGTTCGGCGGTCCTGCGTATTACGGCGCGCTTGCCGGGCTTTCGTGCGCGGTTACGACTTACGCGGCTACGAATACGTTTGCGTATATCGGCTCTCGGCTTTGCTTTATCCCCGCCGCGTAACACGTCACGAAACGGAATGTTTAACAATTAAAAATACAAGAAAATGACTTCAAACAATAATAGCACAGATGATGGTAGCCTTTCGTTCTTGAACATTCAACCGGACGAAGCGAACAAACATTTTAACTGCCCGGAAACCACCCAGCAGAAACTAATCAATTTGCAGTTTTGGTTAATTGATTTTATCGAAGACGTGAAAACGAAATTCGGTGCGAACCGTTTCCTCGTGAAAATAAAGTTCAAGAAGGACGACCCCGAAAGCGAAGCAAAGAAGTTCTTTACAAATTCCAGCGAAATAAAATACATTTTGCAGGAAATAAAGAAGCGTAACGCCTTCCCGCGAAAGGTAACTATGCGGGCTTCGGGAACGCGCTATTATTTTGAGTAGGAAGATTTTCACGGTTGTTTGTCCTTCGGGTGTCTTGTTCGGCGGTAATGCGAATAACAGCGCGAATGCCGGGCTTTCGTACGCGAATACGAATAACACGGCTACGAATACGAATGCGAATATCGGCTCTCAGCTATACTGATTTTTTTTGTAAAGCTAATAAGGACAAAGACCGCGCCGGAAGGCGGAAAATATTAACCATTAACGGGGTTTGGTAGGGAAACCGAAGAACACCATTTAATCAGCAAAGAAATTACTATGAAAAGGTTAGGCAACCTTTACGACCAAATAATAAGTTTGGATAATTTGCACCTTGCGGACGAACGCGCCCGCAAGGGCAAACTACATTCCTACGGCGTAAAGTTACACGACCGCAACAAGGAAGCCAACCTTTTGTCTTTGCACGAAGCACTGAAAGCAGGAACTTACAGAACTTCGGAATATAGTACCTTTACGATATACGAGCCTAAAGAACGCGAGATTTTCCGTTTGCCATACTTTCCCGACCGGATTGTACATCATGCCGTAATGAACATTTTAGAGCCTATATGGGTGTCTATTTTCACGGCGGACACTTATAGCTGCATCAAAGGGCGTGGCATACAAGCGGCGGCAAACAAGTTAAGGCACGTTATCGACAAAGATAAGGCAGGCTGCGCGTATTGCTTGAAAATAGACATACGCAAATTTTACCCTTCCATAGACCATACCGTACTAAAGTCCATTGTTCGCCGGAAGATTAAGGACACACGGCTACTCAACCTTTTGGACGAAATAATAGACAGTGCGGAAGGCTTACCGATTGGCAACTACCTTAGCCAATATTTAGCAAATCTTGTACTTACCTACTTTGACCATTGGGTAAAGGAAGTAAAGCGGGTAAGGTACTATTTCAGATACGCTGACGACATTGTAGTATTACATAGCGATAAAAAGACGCTTCACGCTTTGCTGGCAGAGTTTGAAAGCTATTTGACGGCTAACGTAAAGCTGGAAATCAAACAGAACAAACAAGTTTTTCCGGTGGCACGCGACCACCGCGACAGCTTCGGGCGTGGTATTGATTTCTTGGGCTATGTATTCTATTTGAACGAAACACGGCTTAGGAAGCGTATCAAACAGAACCTTTGCCGCAAGATAGCTAAATTACGGAAACGGAAGAAACCGTTAAGCGAGGATGAATTTAAGCAGACGTTAGCCGCGTGGTGGGGTTGGGCTAAATACAGCGACAGCGAATATTTAATTAACAAGTTAAACAAAATTACACCTTATGAAATCAAGTTCAAACGTTAGACCCGCGATTATTTTACAGTTGGGTAATGGCTCTTACCACTATAACTACAACATAGTGGAAGAAAAGGTAGAAGACCCGGAAACGGGCGAAAAGACCGTTTACAACTACGATACGGTGCAGGTTTGGCAGAAACCGGACTACGAAAACCTTACACATGCGGTTATCCGTAGCGAAATAGACGAAACCGAAGAATTTTCTTTGATTAACGACTATTACGCCGCACAGTTGGGTATAGAAACGGACGAAGACCGCAAAGCGAAAGCGGTAGCGGACTATAAAGCACACCTTAGCAGGGTTATTGCTATTAAAACTATGGTAAAGAACGATTTATTAACGGAAGGTTACTAATATGTTGGAATTGATACAGCAAGAAGACTGGCACGGCTTGACGGTTTACGTGGCGGTGCGCGTAGCCATTGTGCTAATTTGCTGGGTATTCTTGGCGATGGCTACTTTCATAGATATGTACTACGGGCGCAAGGCGGCGAAGGCGGCAGGGGAAGTACTGCGAAGCAGGAAGTACCGCCGGACATTCAACAAAATTGGGGACTACATACGGGTTATGGTATTCGCCCTCATGTTTGACTTCTTAGCCGGATTGTTCACGTGGTACGTCGCTCCATTCGCTACCATTGTCTATACTATCAGCGCGGTATTGATAGAATTTGTTTCCGTACGTGAGAAGTTGCAAAAAATCAAAGTAAACGCGGCGGAAGTACCGGACATAATACGGCAGATTGTGCAGGCGGCAAGCGCGAAGGACGCGGAAAAAATTGTAGAGTTGATAACGAATAAACATTCAGACAATGGCACGGATTGAAATATTATCCCCCTTTATTTTGAGTTGGGAAGGTGGATTTACCAATCACCCGGCAGACAAAGGCGGGACAACTAACAAAGGGGTAACTATCGCCACTTGGAAAGCCGTAGGGTACGACAAAGACGGTGACGGCGATATAGATGTGGAAGATTTGCGTTTGATAACCGAAGAAGACGCGGTTAGCCGCGTGATGAAGCCGCACTATTGGGACAGATGGAAGGCAGACCGGATAAAAAGCCAGTCCGTCGCCAACTTGGTAGTGGATTGGGTTTGGGCTTCGGGAAAGAACGGCATTACCGGGGTACAGCGAATTTTAGGGGTAAGCGTGGACGGCATAGTAGGCGAAAAGACCTTAGCCGCGATGAATGGAAGGAACGCCCGCGAACTGTTTGCAGACATAAAACGCGCCCGTATTTCCTTTATTGAAGGAATTATAAAGCGCGACCCTTCGCAGATGGTTTTCAAGAAAGGGTGGTTATCCCGGCTTAATTGTATAAACTACGGAAGCCTTTCCCTTAACAAGAAGGGGAAGGACAAAATTCTAAATTTCACAGACGTATGAGAAGATTTGTTTTAGCCATGCTTTCCCTATTCTTGCTTCTGTTGGTTTTCGGGTGCGCAAGTACCCGAAGTACCCGTAAGGGAAAGCTGGCGGCGGAAAGCCAGCTAACAGCAACTACGGAAGGAAGCCGGAGAACGAAAGACCGGACAGCCACCAACACTACGGCTACTACCGGAAGTAACGAGAAGCAGAACATAGTTATAGAGTTTACAAAAGTGGAGTATTACCCGGAAGGACAAAAGCCGAACCGCTTTGCAGAACAGTTTCAAAAAGCCGACAGCGCGTTTAATGAAGACATGCGCAAGGCATTGGAAATGACAAACGGAGAACCAACCCGGAAAGCCAGCGAAACGGCAGAAGGGCAATCAGACACCCCCCTGCGGCATAATACGGATTTGTTCCCGGCTATTGAAGGATTGAAGAAACCGCCTAACGTAAAGTCGCTGACTACCGGACGCATCGTTATAAACGGCGATAAGCAAGAAACGACAGAAACAAACGTTACTACCGCTACGGAAACGGAAGTTACCGAAACACAGAAAACGACGGCGGAAGCGGAAACAAAGGAAACCGCGCAGACCGAAGAAGAAAAGTACCCGAAAACGAACCCGTTTCTTTGGGTACTTAGCGGGATAGGGTTAGCGGCGGTTCTTGCGGCGGGCTTTTACATCCGCTATAAAATTGTTAAAAATAGAAGGTAAGCCGAGAGTTCCGGCAGAAAAGCAGACAAAAAACACCCGGAAAAGTGAATAACGGGTACTTTTCCGGGTGCTTTTTATAAAACTTCCTTATTATAAGTGTTATACGCGGTGCGTACGGGACTCGAACCCGTGACCCCATGCGTGACAGGCATGTATTCT
>CAJTYL010000022.1 GCA_910583855.1 uncultured Christensenella sp. | reverse complement strand
TTCATTTGAGAAAAAGGTAATTATATCGTCAGAGTCGGTAACTCTTCTCGTAATACAATGCCAGTCGCAACTATTGTGGTCGATAAGGAATTTATTGTAGAAAAATGCAAACCGATTGAATTGGCACAATGCAGAGTTGAAGAAATTGCTGCACCTGTTCGGTTTGGGGAAGAAGAACCCGTAGGCGATATTCTGCATTTGGACGAAAATGCGATACAGTTTGTTCAAAATAATTACGATGCTCCCAAAGTGGATATTTTGCCCGAAACGAAAAAAATGAACGCCAAAGAATTAACTTGTCTGTGTGTTGGAGATCCAACTTTGATGAGCGGCGGAATACCCGGCGTTGTCGGCGCAAGCGGACAAATAGACACAAAGGTTTGTAAAAAATATGGATATCATCCCATCGTTATGGCGGATGGTCCTGCAGGAATAAGAATTTCGATGAAATACGCCGTTGAACCCAACGGCAAGATTAAAACAGGCGGCAAATTGCCACAGGACTTAGTGAAAGCTAAAAAACTGTTTAGATTTTTAGACCGCTTATGGAGTAAAACAAGTAAAAAGGCGCAGCTTGTTTATCAGTATTGTACGGCATGGCCGAGCGCAACGGTGCAAGCGCAAACGTTTTCGCCCGAATTAATTAGGAAAATCGGAATAGCTGTCTCGTGCGAAATGCAACAATATAAAGTAGGGATATGGTTGGCGCCCGGTATGAATATACAACGGCATCCTCTTTGCGGAAGAAATTACGAATATTATTCCGAAGATCCTATGCTTACCGCAGAAATGGCAAGCGCATTGACGTTGGGCGTTCAGAGTAATGAACGTTGTGCAGTCACTATTAAACATTTTTGCTGTAACAATCAGGAAGATAATCGTATGAAATCGTCCAGCGAAGTTAATGAGCGTGCGTTAAGAGAGATTTATCTTAAAGCGTTCAAACTAACGGTAAGAAAAGCAAAGCCGAAATGCGTTATGTCAAGTTACAATAAAGTAAACGGTACATACGTTAACAGTTCGTATGACCTTATTACAAACATACTACGTTGCGAATTCGGGTTTAACGGAGTTGTAATGACCGATTGGCAAAGCGTCGCAAAAGATCAAGCGGTAGCGGGAGAAACTATTTGCGCCGAAAACGATTTAATTATGGCAGGAGATAAGTTTCAGCATAAAGAGTTGTTAAAAGCAGTTAAATCGGGGAAAGTTGCAAAAGCTACGGTACAAAAGTGTGCGAGTAGGATTTTGAATTTGTGCAAAAAGCTGAACTCATAGTATTGTTATAAAAAATTTTATTGGAGGACCGATATGAAGGCAATCAATCTAAAAACGGAATATTTAATTAATCCTATCGGGATAGATATACAAAATCCGCGTTTAATGTGGACGTGCGAGGGCGGTAAAAGGCAAAGTGCATACCGTATTATCGCCGTAACCGACGGAAAACCCGTTTGGGACAGCGGCAAGGTTTTGTCAGATGAGATGTATGCGGACTATCTGCCGAAACTTGTTTCCCGTCAGCGTGTGGAATGGGCTGTTACGGTATGGAACGAACACGACGAAGAGGGTGAAAAAGCAGACGCATTTTTTGAAATGGGTTTGTTGAGTAGTTCCGATTTCAAAGCGAAATGGATATGCGGAAATTACGGCGTAAATAAGAAAAAACGTTATCCCGTGGACTGTTTCAGAAAAACGTTTAACGCTTTTTGTGTCCAAAAAGCAAGATTATACATAACGGCTTGCGGCTTATACGAGGCAAAACTCAATGGTAAGAAAATAGGAGAGTTTTGTCTTGCCCCGGGACATACCGATTATAGAAAGCGCGTACAGCTTCAGGTTTACGACGTAACAGAAGCCGTTGTAAGCGGCAAGAACGATTTTACGGTTGAGCTTGCCGACGGTTGGTATAGAGGCAGTTGCGGCGCTTGGGGACGGAAAAACCAATATGGTAAGCAAACGAAGTTTTTGGCACAGTTAGAGATTACGGGGCAAGACGGGAATATTAGCCGTATTATATCTGATGAAACTTGGGATTGGAGCAATGACGGCGCGATTCGCTTTGCCGACAATAAAGACGGTGAGATCGTGGAGGCTTACCGTATGCCTTCTTACAATCGGAAGGCTAAATTAACGAAGCAAGAAGTAATTCCTTCCGCTTCCAACAATGTGCCTTTAACCGAACACGAAACGTTTAAGCCTACGGTTATTAAAACCCCGAAGGGAGCAACCGTTCTCAATTTCGGACAGAATATCGCGGGTTATATCGCATTTTCGTTAAAAGCTCGAAAGGGGCAAATAATTAAACTTCGCTTTGGGGAAATGTTCGACAAAGAAGGCGAATTTACCCAAAAGAATATTCAATGCGCCAATAAAAAGCGCACGAAGGTTACGCCTTTACAGCAGGTTGTTTATACGGCAGAAGAGGGCGTAAACGAGTATAAAACGAAGTTCGCAATTTTTGGTTTTCAGTACGTATTAATTGAAACGGATATTGCTTGGCAACCCGAAGATTTTACTGCGATTGCCGTTTATTCGGATATGCAAGACACGATTAAATTTAACTGTTCGCATGAACTGATTAATAAATTAGTCGAGTGTACACGGTGGTCAACGAGAAACAATCACGCCGACGTTCCAACCGACTGTCCTACGAGGGAACGTCATGGTTGGTCGGGCGATGCGCAGATTTTTTGTAATACGGCAAGCTATTTCGTCGATTATGCAGCTATGGCAAGAAAATATGTTGCGGATATGTGCGACGGGCAGAGAAAGAATGGTAATTTCCGTCAGATTACGCCTATGGGCGGTATCGACTTTTATATGAACGTAATGGATGGTTCTCCCGGTTGGTCGGATGCGGGCGTACTGATACCTTACCGTATTTACGAAAAGTACGGAGATAAACGTATTTTGGAGAATAACTACGATGCTATGCGCCGATTTGCAATGTACAAGATAAAGACACTCGGCAAGCATTATTTTACGAGTGTGCCTACGGGATTAAAGCGTAAATACCGTAAAATGATATCCAATTACGGTCAGTCTTACGGCGAATGGGCTGAACCCGTTGATGTCAAGGCGTTTGCTATATCCGACTTTGTAAGTCCTCATCCCGAAGAAACTACGGCGTATATCGTTTATATGCTTGAACATATGAAAAAAATCGCCGACTTACTCGGTAAAGCGGAAGACGCGCAATACTTCAAAAAGTATGCCGACAGAACAACAATAGGCTACCAAAAACTTGTAGAGACAAAGAAACACGGTATGGATACGGACAGACAGGCGAAACTCGTGCGTCCGCTGTATCTTAAACTTTTGAACGACAAGCAAACGGAATATGCAAAAAAGCGTTTGATAAAGGCGCTTGATAACTACGGCTGGCGTTTGGGTACGGGCTTTTTGTCAACTCCGTTTATACTCTACGTTCTGGCAGATATAAACATTGAGTATGCTTACAGGCTTCTTGAAAACGAGGAAATGCCCGGTTGGTTATTTATGCCGAAAATGGGGGCAAACACTATTTGGGAGAGTTGGGAAGGAACGGAAGCGCAAGGAGGCGTAGCGTCGCTCGACCATTACAGTAAGGGTGCCGTCTGCGAATGGCTGTTTGACAGTATGTGCGGAATTAAAGTCGCCGGAGAGAGAAAATTTATTATTGCACCGAAAGTCGGCGGCAGCATAACTCACGCCGAATGTGAGTACGACAGCATATTCGGTAAAGTGTCAAGCAAGTGGGTAAGAAACGGCGATAAGGTTAAATATACGATTACCGTACCCGCCAACACTACGGCAACTATCGAATTGCCGAACGGAACGCAGACGGTTGGAGCAGGGACTTACGAATTATGACGGAATTGACATGTGTTACCCACGACGGCGGTAAAATTAAAATTTTATATTTTGAAGCGAAAAATATCAATTCGCCGCTGTTGTTGGAAATACACGGAGGCGGATACTATGGCGGAACTGCAAGCGACGATATTCACCTTTGTGAAACACTTTGTAACGAGTGCGGCGTAAACGTGGCGTCTGTTGATTACCGTCATGCGACAAAATTTACATATCCTACGGCAACGGATGACTGTTGCGACGCATTAAAGTATTTAATCGGAAATGCAAAACTTGACTTTGACCGTTCAAAGATAATTCCGATTGGACATAGTGCGGGCGCAAATGCGGTAGTTGTAGTAAGTATGCAGATGAGAGAGTATGTGTGTGCTCAAATTCTCAACTATCCGTGGCTTGACGTTCGTTCAGTAAATCGTCCTAAAAAGGCATTCGGAATACCAAAGTTATTCTTGAACTATATGGCAAAAAAGTATTTCAAGGGCAAAGGAACGAGAGAACTTATTACGGCAAGTCCTTTGCTTATGAATAAAGAACAGGCAAGTAAGATGCCGCGCACGCTCATCATTACAGCGGGCAACGACTGTTTGCGTGTGGACGGAATAGGTTTTTATGAGCTATTAAAAAAGAGCGGCGTTTCGGTAGAGATGAAAGAGTACGAAAAGGCTGTTCACGGCTTTATCGAAATGCACTATGCAGGGACTCTTGCGAAAAAATGCTATTGGCTACGGAAAAGCGCGGTAGCATTGCAAGCCGACTATTGCAGAAACTTCATATCGGAAGTTAAAAATTTTGCGGAGGAATTAAGATGAGTTTGTTGCATTTTATAGCTTGCAAAATCGTGAACAAGGGCAAAGTCGAATTCGATAAAAATTGTCCGCCTGATTACGTCGGGCGGCGCAATAAAGAAATTCAATCTTCTGCGCCGAGAAAAGTAAAGGTAGAGAAAATTCCAAGCGGCGGCTTTGTTGGGGAATATCTTTCAAAAGAGGGCAACTCGATGGACAAGGTATGGATGTATATTCATGGCGGTGGTTTTGTCGGCGGATCGCCTGCGGCAAGGCGGGCATTTACGGGATATGTTGTAAACAAGTTCGGATACAATGTTTACAGCGTGGAATATAGACTTGCCCCCGAATACCCTTTCCCTTGCGGAGCAGAAGACTGTCTGAAAGCATATAAAACGCTTGTCAAAAAACACGGTGCAAAAAATATATGTGTGATAGGCGAGAGCGCAGGTGGCAATCTTGTTCTTTCAACATTATTGCAAGCAAAGACGCAAAGAGTGGAATTGCCCGCTTGCATAGTGTTGTTTTCGCCTACCGTTCAATATACGGAAATATTGCAGTCTTATAAGAGAAACGTAAAAACCGATTGCATTTTAGGCAATACGTTTTTAGAAGAAGTAAAATCGACGTATCTCATAAATACCGATAACGAACGAAATCCTTTCGCCGCGCCTTTATTCGGTGATTTCACTGGTTTTTCACCTGCATTTATTGGAGTGTCGGACAGCGAATATTTATATGATGATTCGGTAGAGCTTAATAAAAGACTGCAGAAATTTGGAGTAAAAAGCGAACTTATGGTTTATCACAAAAAAATGCACGCTTTTCAAGTAATACCTTCATTCCCAGAAAGTAGAAAGGCTTTAATGCAAGCAAAGAATTTTGTAGATGGAGTAATGCGTAGCGAAAAATAAGCGCTAATGAGAATTGCAACGGTATATGACATACCGATTGCCACAACAAAATCAACAGCGGATTTTGTAAAACATTCGGAACTTATATGATTATGAACTATTATTTAGCAATAGATATCGGAGCATCAAGCGGACGGCATATAGTCGGTTGGCTCGAAAATAATGAAATAAAAACTGAAGAGGTGTATCGTTTCTCTAACGGAATGAAAATGCAAAACAAACACCTTGTTTGGGACACAAGCAGTCTTTTTGAAAACGTTAAAAAAGGTATAAAAGCAGCGTTCAAAAAGTATTCGACTATTAAATCCCTTGCCATAGATACTTGGGGCGTGGACTATGTTCTTATGACTAATAGCGGCGAATTAACGCCTTGCCTTGCTTATCGTGATAATCGCACGGAAGCAGTCATTGATGAAGTACACAAACTTGTTCCTTTTGAAGAACTCTATAACAGAACGGGCATACAGTTTCAATCGTTTAACTCTGTTTATCAGTTTTATGAAGATAATCGGCGTGGTCGGTTGGATTTTGCATCGGATTTCCTAATGATACCCGAATACTTGAACTATATGCTCACAGGAGTAAAGATGCACGAGTACACCAATGCTACGACGACAGGCTTGGTAAATACTCAAACAAAAGAATATGATTCAGAGATAATAGAAAAGCTCGGTTTGCCTAAAAGGTTGTTCACGAAATTATTTCAGCCGGGAACGAGCGTAGGTATGTTAAAGCCCGAAATAGCTTGGGCGGTAGGCGGGCAAACAGAAGTTGTTTTGTGTGCAAGCCATGATACGGCAAGCGCCGTTGAAGGCATACCAATGGATACAAACAGTCCGTATATATCGTCGGGAACGTGGTCGCTGTTGGGACTGAAAGTGCCTAATGCAATCACAAACGCAAACAGCCGTAAGGCAAACTATTCAAACGAGGGTGGCATAGGCTATACACGCTATCAGAAGAACATTATGGGGATGTGGTTAGTTAATCGCCTGCGCGACGAACTTTGCCCCGAAAAGCCTTTTCCGCAAATCGTGGAAGAATCAAAACAAAGCATGTTCAACGATTACGTTGATGTAAACGATAACTTATTCCTTGCCCCCAAAAGTATGAAAGAAGCGTTTGATAAGTGGTTGGAAAACGAGATTATCAAACCGCAAACCGAAAGCGATTATTTCCGCTGTGCATTTATCAGTCTTGCGATAAGTTACAAAAACGCGCTTGACGAATTAAAAGCAAACAGCGGCAAAGACTTCGATGCGCTTTATATAGTGGGCGGTGGAGCAAAGAACGGCTTGCTAAACGAATTGACGGAACAAGTTTGTAAAATAAAAGTGAAAGCACTTCCCATTGAAGCTACGGCCATCGGGAATCTGAAAATACAAATAGCGAGGGACTAATATGTACGAATACGCAAAGAAAACATACGCAGAATACGGAGTTGATACCGAAGCTGCGCTTGCAAAACTCAAAGATATTCCCGTGTCAATCCATTGTTGGCAAGGGGACGACGTCGTAGGACTCGACGGCGGCGGTACCGCTTCGGGCGGCATACAGACAACGGGTAACTATCCGGGCAGAGCAAGAAACTTTGAAGAACTCAAAGCGGATATAAAAAAAGCCTTTGCACTTATGCCGGGTAAAAAGCGTTTGAACTTACACGCAAGCTACGCAGTAGGCTCAGACATTGACCGTGATAAATACGAACCTAAACATTTTAAGGCTTGGGTGGACTTTGCAAAGGAAATC
>CAJTYL010000021.1 GCA_910583855.1 uncultured Christensenella sp. | reverse complement strand
GGTATGTACAAGCGTCAGTCGGGCGGTAAAGGTCAGTACGGTCACTGCAAACTTCATATGATTCCCGGCGAACCCGGTTCGGGCTACACGTTCGAGGATTTAACCGTCGGCGGCTCTATTCCCAAAGAATATATCCCCGCAATCGACAAGGGTATCCGCGGCGCAGCCAAGAACGGCTTCCTTGCCGGTTATGAAGTCGTTGATTTCAAAATTCAGGTTTACGACGGAAGCTACCACGAGGTCGACTCTTCGGAAATGGCGTTCCAAATTGCAGGCTCTATGGGCTTTAAGGACGGTATGGCAAAGGCTAAACCCGTACTTTTGGAACCCATAATGAAGGTAGAAGTCATCACTCCCGACGACTACTTCGGCGATATAATGGGCAACGTCACCGCACGTCGCGGCACTATCGTTTCAACTGACGACAGAGCGGGCGCAAAGGTGGTTGACGCGGAAGTTCCTCTTTCGGAAATGTTCGGGTACGCAACCGACCTCCGTTCAAGAACTCAGGGTCGCGGACAGTTCACTATGCAGTTCGACCATTACGCGGAAGTGCCTAAGTCGGTTGCCGAAAAAGTAATCGGCGAGAGGTCTAAAAAGAACTAAAACGAGGCTTGGGTTATATACGGCGCAATACTGTGTTAAGTTCCGCTTTTCTAGGGTCATTTACGCAAAGTAAACTCCCCGTCGAAAATGCTCGCTTGCCTTGTCTTGCTTATTTCTAACCCAAGGGCTCAATTTTAGCTCTGCGCTCACCCTCTCATTCTGAGCAACGCGAAGAATCCACAGTCTTTCCGTTAGGCAATCATACCCCGCCCAAACGGCAAAAAAAGTTAAAAAAACGCAAAAATTTAATTGTCTTTTTAATATTTTTAATATATAATAAAGGCAACGCGTGTAAAAG
This sequence comes from uncultured Christensenella sp., assembly GCA_910583855.1. Lineage (GTDB taxonomy): Bacteria > Bacillota > Clostridia > Christensenellales > Borkfalkiaceae > Coproplasma. The sequence continues at coordinate 8,979 of CAJTYL010000021.1, read as the reverse complement.
CGCACAAAAAGCTTATAATTTAAGCGACTTACCGCAAAGCTGCGGAAGTATATATAAAAAAATATATCATTAGGAGAAACAAAAATGGCAAAGGCTAAGTACGACAACAGCAAGCCCCACGTTAACATTGGCACAATCGGCCACGTTGACCACGGCAAGACCACTCTGACCGCAGCTATCACTATGGTAATGGCGTGCAAAGGTCAGGCAGAGAAGATGAAATACGACGAGATTGATAAAGCTCCCGAAGAGAAAGCTCGTGGTATAACAATTAACACCGCACACGTAGAGTATCAGACCGAAAAACGTCACTACGCACACGTTGACTGCCCGGGACACGCAGACTACGTTAAGAACATGATCACCGGCGCGGCTCAGATGGACGGCGCAATCCTCGTAGTTGCAGCAACCGACGGTCCCATGCCCCAGACCAGAGAGCACATCCTGCTTTCCCGTCAGGTAGGCGTTCCTTACATCGTAGTATTCCTCAATAAGTGCGATCAGATGGACGACCCCGAACTTTTAGAGCTCGTTGAAATGGAAATTTCCGACACTCTCGAAGCACAGGGCTTCAAAAACTGCCCCATCGTCAGAGGTTCGGCTTTGAAGGCTTTGGAAAAAGCTTCTTCCGGTTGCCCCGATGCGGAAGTCCTTGCAGCTCCCGAATGCCAGTGCATTCTTCAGCTTATGGACACCATCGACAGCTTCATCCCCACCCCTGAAAGAGATACCGCTAAACCCTTCCTTCTTCCCGTCGAAGACGTATTCACGATTTCCGGTCGCGGCACCGTTGCTACCGGCAGAGTAGAAAGAGGTACCGCGCACGTAGGCGATCCCGCTGAAATCGTAGGACTTATCGAAAAGCCCGTTTCAACCGTTATTACCGGTCTTGAAATGTTCCACAAGAGCGTTGACGAAGCTATCGCAGGCTTCAACGTAGGCGCACTTCTCCGCGGCATCGACAGAAAGGGTATCGAAAAGGGTCAGGTTCTTGCTAAGCCCGGTTCCGTTAAAACGGCTACCAAGTTCACCGCTCAGGTATACGTTCTTAAAGCAGACGAAGGCGGTCGTCACACTCCTTTCTTCAATCACTATCGTCCTCAGTTCTTCATCAGAACTACCGACGTTACCGGTTCTATCGAGCTTCCCGCAGGCACCGAAATGGTTATGCCCGGCGATAACGTAGAAATCAGCGTTGAGCTCATCAAGCCCGTAGCAGTTGAAGAAAAGCTCCGTTTCGCTATCCGTGAAGGCGGCAGAACGGTTGGTTCGGGTACTATCGTTAAGGTTCTCTAATTAATAAAAAGCAAATCTTCGGTACAATATAATTTGAAACACTCAGCCCGCACGGTTTACGCGCGGGCTGTTTTACGTTTCGTTTTAATTATTGACAATTACGAGTTTAAGTAATATAATATTATTGAAAAATATATTATTGAATATAGGGACAAAAGACTTTGTTCAATCGTTATAGTTGTAAAAGACAAAGGAGAGACGAATATGTTTTGTAAGCATTGCGGTAAAGAAATCAACGACAGTGCGGTAATCTGCCCCAACTGCGGCGTGGCGACTGACAACTACACGGCGGTTGCAAAGCCTGCGGAATCATCGCAAAAATTTAACGGTTTTGCCCTTGCGGGTATGATTTGCGCAATCGTAGGGCTTGTCGGCGGGAATTATATTTTCTGCATGCCCTCGATTGTAGGCTTGATTTTAAGTATTGTCGGTATGGTCAAGGTCAAGGAGTATAACTCAGGCTACGGCTTCGCGCTTACCGGTATAATTATTAGCGGAATCGGTCTTTTAATCTGGCTTATCGTCTGGATATTTCTCGGATGGGTTTGGTTCGGTCTGATATTTATGTGGTAAAATGTTTTACCGACGGTTTTAAAAACCGTCGGTTTTCCTTATATTTCCACAAATGGTTCAAAAAAATTCACATATTTTATTGACACGAAAAATAAATTATTATACAATAGTTTCATAAAATAACCGCAAAATTGAAACTTTTAAACCCCCACGGGGGTTTATTGCTTACGCAGTAAGCAATAAAAAACGTTTAATCGATTAAATTTTGACGGTAATAAAACAAGGAGAGAGAAAAGATGTTTTGCAAAAATTGCGGCAAAGAAATCAACGACGGCGCAGTAGTATGCCCTAATTGCGGTGTGGCTACGGAAAATATGGTAAAGGCTTCGGCTCCCGCAGCTCCCGCGCAGAAGAATACGATGGCGCTCGTAGGCTTTATTTTAGCTCTTTTGGGCTTCAACCTTATCGCGTTGATTCTTTCAATCGTAGGTTTGACTAATTGCAAGAAGCCCGAATTTAACGGCGACGGCAAAGGCTTTGCAATTGCGGGTATCATTATCAGCAGCATTTACATGGTAATTTTCATTATTCTTTTTGCAACTATCGGCGTAGCTACCTGTGCAGCTATCGGCTCGGCAATGTAACGGAAATTATAAAAATCAAAAAGGAACGCTTTCAAGCGTTCCTTTTTTGTTCCGTAACAAAGCCTTCCCATTGGTAAAGGTGTCGCCGCTACAAGCGGTGACGTATGAGATTCGTTATTTATTACTAAAAAACTTACAATAATCTTTCAGCGTACAGCCTGCGCAGTCGGGACGTTGAGAGTGGCAAACCCGCCTTCCGTGATAAATAAGATAGTGATGCGCCTTGGACCAAAGCTCTTTGGGGATTGCCTTGCAAAGCCCCTCTTCAACCTTGGCGGGCGTGTTACCCTCGGCAATTCCCAGCCTGTTTGAAACGCGGAAAACGTGCGTATCGACGGCAATCGCGTCCCCGCCAAACGCAACCGCGTAGACCACGTTCGCCGTCTTTTGTCCCACGCCCGCAAGGGTTTTCAATTCCCCGAGTGTGGAGGGAACCTCCCCGCCGAATTTATTTAATATATCGTGGGTAGCCGAAAGTATATGCGCCGCCTTATTATGATAGAACCCGCAGGAAAATATATATTTTTCAAGCTCTTCCTGCGTAAGCGTAAGCATTTTTTCGGGCGTGTCGTACTTTGCAAACAGAACGGCGGTAACCTTATTTACGCGCTCGTCCGTACATTGCGCCGAAAGTATCACCGCAACTAAAAGCTCGTACGGCGTTTTGAAATGCAGGGCGGGCTGCGCGTCTGGGTAAAGCGCGGCAAGTCCGCTTAAAATCTCTTTCGTGTTATCCATACGCTGATTTTACCACAACCGTAAATTAAAATCAACCTTGTGTTTCGGTGTTTTTTGCGTTAAACGGCGGCGCGGGCTTTTAAAGCCCGCGCCGCCTTAAATTTTAGCGTACGTTTAAACCTTCCCGAAAAAGGTTCGTCCGTAAACGTTTTTCATAACGTAATATCCGTAAAAGGCGGAATAGTTCCCGCCCTTTATTACGGTTTTTGCACGGTTAAGATGGTTTTCGTAAAACTTTACCGAAAGCCCGCAACCGATATTCGCCTCCTTGGGAGTGTTGATAACCGAGGAGATTATGCCATACTTTTTAAGCCGCGCGTTGCAGTCAATCGCCTGCGAGCGTGAGCGGAACACGGCAAGTATTTCTGTCATAATTATTATTTACCTTTGTATATAATATTGTACTAACATATTATGTCGGAGTTAAAAAATATGCCCCAATCTTGCCCTCCTCCTTATACTTGAAGTGGAGGGGCAAGGGTGAGAGTTTAACATGTAAGGAGAGTATTTATTTGATTTATTTCGATAACGCCGCAACGGGCGGCTTCAAGCCCGACGGAGTGGTGTCGGCAACGACAGCTGCGCTCAACCGTAACGCAAACCCCGGCAGAAGCGGGCACAAGCTTTCGCTAGCCTGTCTTGAACGTGTGTACTCAACAAGAAAGCTATTATGTGAGTTTTTCAACGCTTACAGCTATGAACGGGTGATTTTCACCAAGAACTGCACGGAGGCTTTGAATATAGCAATTCTCGGCACTCTGAAAGCGGGAGATAGAGTTGTTACGACGGTTGCCGAACACAATTCCGTTTTGCGTCCTCTCGAATATTTAAAGGGCAAAGAAGTTGACGTTTTCTACGCTCCTTTAACTACGGAGGGAGAGGTGGACGTGCAAGCCCTCGCAAACGCGGTTACTGACGACACCCGCACCGTTATCGTCACGCTTGCATCCAACGTGACGGGAATTATGCCCGATATCAAAGCTATAAAAGCGTTGATTCCCGAAAACTGTTTGTTAATATGCGACGGCGCGCAGGCTTGCGGACACGTTGAGATCGATATGAAAAGCAGCGGTATAGACGCGCTCGCCGTTGCGGGACATAAGGGTATGCTCGGCGTACAGGGCAGCGGCGCGTTGCTATTTTCCGAAAGAATGAACCCCGCGCCCGTTCTTTTCGGCGGTACGGGCAGCGAAAGCTACAACCTGAATATGCCCGACTTCTATCCCGACGCCTTAGAGAGCGGAACGCTCTCCTATCCCGCGATAATATCTTTGGGCGAGGGCGCGCTGTATCTTATGCAGAATTTAGAGGAAAACCGCCGCAAGGTGGAGCAAATGACCGCGTTTTTATGCGGGGAGCTGGAAGGCGTGCGGGGCGTAAAGCTTTACTCCAAGCCCAACCCTTGTGGGATAGTCGCTTTCAGTATTGAAAAAATGCAATCCGAAATGGTCGCCTCAGAGCTGTCCGAAAGGTACGGTATCTGCGTGCGCGGCGGGCTTCACTGTGCGCCGCTTATGCATAGAGCGCTGAAAAGCGACGGGCTCGTCCGCGCTTCGGTTTCGGCGTTTAACACGCAAAACGAGTGTGAAATCTTTATAAAATCGGTTAAATTATGTACTCAACTATATCCGGATTAATAGGCAATACGCCCGTTTTGTGCATAGAAAAGGGTATCTACGCAAAGTTAGAATACTTCAATCCCGCAGGTTCGGTAAAGGACAGGGCGGTTAAATTTATGCTCGAAAAAGCCGAAAGGGAGGGTGCGCTTACCGAAAATTCAACCGTGATAGAGCCGACTTCGGGCAACACCGGCGTTGCGCTTGCAGCGCTCTGCGCCGCAAAAGGGCTCAGGGCGGTTATCGTTATGCCCGATAATTTCAGCGTGGAAAGACGTAAACTCGTTGCAGCCTACGGCGCGCAAGTCGTTTTAACGCGCGGCTGCGACGGAATGAACGGCGCAATTAAAAAGGCGGAAGAATTGCGTAAAAGTATTCCGAACAGCCTGATTTTGGGGCAGTTTAGCAACCCCGCCAACCCTGCGGCGCACTATGAAACCACCGCACCCGAAATCTGGACTGATATGCGCGGTAAGGTGGATATATTTGTGGCAGGCGTGGGTACGGGCGGTACCGTATCGGGTGTCGGAAGGTTTTTAAAAGAAAAAAATCCCGCGGTAAAAGTCGTCGCGGTCGAACCGCAAGGCTCTCCGGTTCTGTCGGGCGGGTGCGCTGGCGCGCATAAAATTCAGGGCATAGGCGCTGGCTTTATTCCCGACGCTCTCGATTTATCCGTCATAGACGAAGTTATAACCGTCTCCGACGGCGAAGCGTTTGGCGCCGCTAAGGAGATGGCGCAAGCTTGCGGTTTGCTCGTCGGCGTATCGTCGGGAGCGGCGTATTATGCGGCAACCCTGCTTGCCGCGCGGAAAGAAAACGCGGATAAAAATATAGTAACGGTTTTCCCCGACGGTGGCGAGCGCTATCTTTCTATTATGTAAAACGATATGATAAAGGGACGGCGATTTTACCGTCCCATTATTTGTTTATCAGCTTCAACAGTTCGTAAACCTGTTTTATTGCGATACTGTCCATTTTATTAAGTTCTTCGATTATTGCCGAGTACTCTACGGGAAAATTAAATTTTTCTTCAAAAAATTCCCCTATCGAAATATCGAAATAATTGCAAAAGTTTATCAGTCCTTCAACGGACGGCATATTTTTACCGCTTTCGATTTGGTTGATATATTCCGTACTTTGCCCCAATTCCAAACTCAATTTACGCGCTGAAATATTGTGCGCTAACCGAATTTTTGCATACCTTTCTTTAATGTAGCTTTTATCCATACTACTATTTTAAAGTATGTGTATTTTATTTATAAATATTTTTAGCTTGTATTACTTGACATACATATTTTAAATATGTATAATTTACTTATCAATATTTACAAAGGAGAAAATATGGAAAAATTGAATTTAGTAGACGTTTCAATCCACGAAAGAGATTGGAAACAGTTCAGGAAGACCGCAACTCAAGAGGAGTTGCTTATTCTAGGTTTGGGCGTTAAATACAGAATAATAAAGAGCAGACCCGTAGCTTGGATTTCGCTGTTGGGGATAGTATTGTCGGTCGTTATAGGGCTGTTGCTGATGATGACTATGGACGATATGAGCGCGGGACTCGTGGTTCTTGTGGTCGGATACGTAGTGTTTTCGTTTCTCGCGACTAAAATCATAAGATACAGCGACAGTTACGGTCAAATACGCAGGCGGCTTGATAAAGAAAATAAGAAATTACTTAAAAACGCTTATAACGTATCCGCCGCCGCGGACTTTTTCGATGCGTTCGTGCAACTGCCTATTATGTTTATGACCATTCCCTATCAGGCTTTGATGATGGGTATAGGTATGATAGCCCCCAACTTTGCCGTTTCCAAAAACGGAGTTTTGGTAGCTATCCCCAAGGGCTATGATATAGGAAATCTTCAAAGTATGAGCGCGTATTACGCAAGCTATTCCTTGCTTGAAGATATGGAAAAGACTTCTTATGAAAATAACCACCGCTATGTAGTAACGTTTACTAACTCTATGGGCTGCGAAGAAACCGTTTGCAGTCCCGACGGCATAAAATTCTATAAGGAAAACGGAGAATACGTGGGTTACAGCAACGATAACGGCAAAACTATTGTAGACGAAAGATAATAATAAGCCGACGCTTAATGCGTCGGCTTATTATTTACCGTCAGATTCCTTTCAATCTCGTTATAACTTCTTTAAGTTTGCGTTTTTTAAACCCGTCCAAAAATGGCGAAAGCGCGTTATAAAAGTTATCGAGGTCGGCGTTTGAAAGCGTTCCTTCGCGTTTGCCGCGTTCGGCTTCGGCTATTATCGTGCGTAAAATCTGCCCCTCGTTCTTTCCCGCCATAGCCTTGGTTAAAACCTTGGCAAGCTCAACGGTGTTATTGTAAGCGGGGTCTGAGCCGCTTTTATTTTCTTGCTGCGGGTTGTTTTCGGGCGGGGTTTCGGAATAGCTTTTAAAATCTTTCATATTATCTCCTGCATATAATATTATTATCAAAATATGCAGGGGATTTTTTTTATGCAACTTCTGTTAATTCTCGCGCTTTTAATGTACGGCGGGAAGAACGGTTCTACTAACGTTTTGGAAGAAGTCAAGCCCGTTTTGGAAACGTTCGGCGGGGAAGAGATAAAGGAAGCGCTAAAAAGCGCGGAAGAAATTTCGGGCATGCTCTCCGCAGTAAAAACCTTTTCGGGTAACGGTTTATTCGGCGGCAAAGAGGGGGAAGCCGAGCAAACGTTCACGGGCGGCGGCTTTAACGAAAAAAAGCCCGACGAATTTTTCCCTCTTGCGCCAATAGCCGCAATCGCGGATAGGGACATAACTTATTCTCTTTCAAAATACATATCTGCCGCAAACTGAAAAAGCCGCCCCGCGTTTTTGCGCAGGGCGGCTTTGCTTTTATAATAATTACTGCGAAATATGTACCCGAGAATCTTTGCTCTTTGCGCAACTCTTTATTGCAATGTCCGAGCGTATGGAGTTCCACACTGTCATTCTGCGCGAGTGCGAAGCTCGAAGCTTTGTGCGCCTTATTGTAAAAACTTATTGTAATAAGGCGCAAAACGCAGTGAAGAATTTCAAAATTAGATATTTCGCTAATGCTCAATATGACGGAGAAGGAGCGAAGCATAGCGAAGAATCTAATTCTATAATTGCTGCGCAAATGCATTGGCTATTGCTTTTTTGCTTATTATATGTTACAATAAAACTATGAAAATAGGTATTTCTACGGCAAGCCTTGCAAGGCTTGAAACCGAGGACGCGTTATCCGTTTTAAATGAGCTCGGCGCGGAAATCGCTGAAGTCTATCTTAAAACCTTTTACGAGTTCCGCCCCGAATTTGCAAAAAAGTTTGCGCCGCGCGCGGCGGGGGTAGAGGTGAACTCCGTCCATGTCAATCCGCTCAATTTCGAGCCGCAGCTCTTTTTCCGTTCGAGAAGGGAACGGGGGGACGGCTTCTATTGGCTTGACCAAATTTTGCGCTCGGCGCAGCTTTACGGCGCGAAAAGCTATACATTCCACGGCGTAGTAAGAAAGAACGGCGATAAAGACGGTTTGGATTTTATAGCCGAAAGGCTTCGTGAGGTTGCCGATTTTTGTGCGCGCTACGGCGTGAAGCTCTGCCTTGAAAACGTAAGGTGGTCGACGTACGACCGTCCGTTTATATTCAAAGAGTTAAAGGCGCAATGTCCCAACCTTTCGGGCGTGTTCAATATAAAGCAAGCAAGAAAGTCGGGATATCCCTATCCTATGTATATAAAGGATATGGAGGGCGCGATTTCCGCCGTGCATATCTCCGACGCGGACGCAAACGGCAAAACCTGCCTGCCCGGGCAGGGCGTTTACGACTTTAAAGAAATCTTTGCAAGATTGAAGGACGCGGGCTTCGACGGTGCGGTGCTTATTGAATGCGCAAGTTTTAAAGATACGGTCGAACTGAAAAGGTCGGTTGAATTTTTAAAGGAAATTATCCACAAAATCAAATAACGAAGAATATAATAAAGGGGGCGGTTTGCTTCCTTTTTTTGTTAAAAAAATTTAAAGATAATTTAATAAAAACGATTGACAATATTGCTTTACTTTGATAATATATAAAAGCTGTCGGTTTAGACAGCGATGTTTTTCTTTTGAAAAACTGCCCTTTTCGGGGCGAGCGAAGTTTGACAACTGCATAGAAGAGAAAGAAAAAAGAAGTACAAAGAAGGCAATT
>CAJTYL010000020.1 GCA_910583855.1 uncultured Christensenella sp. | reverse complement strand
GCTGCTGTCCTTACAGCCGACGAGAAGCGGCAAAAAGCGCGGTTTTTGCTTGCGCCGTTTATTATTTTAGTAATTTATAATAAGTTTCATATTGCGCGGAGGCGCTTTTTTATATCGCTCTCGTTCATTCCCGAAAGCAAACACACAAATAGTATTTTTAAATTCGCGTTCTCGGCGCGGCGGCGTAAAACGTAGTACAAAAACGGTTGCGTACGCTTCAACTCATACTTGCGCTCCGCAAGAAAATCGATTTCAAGATTGTCGCGAATAAGCTCCGCACGGGTCAACGGCAAACCGTTCTTTTTATCTTCCAGACAAATTTCAAGGAATTTTTCATAGCCCGTGCCGTCCAAAGCATGAGCCGCCTTTTCGCTATCCTCAACGAATAACTTTTCAAGCTGTGCGGGTTTTAATTTTCCGCACAAAACGTAGTTATTTGCGGCATATTCGGGGGGCTTTGAACGAAGCGCCGTTAAAATATCCGTCATATCGGCTTTCTTTGCCGTCAACATTTTAAGCGTTAAATTTCTTGCGCAAGCCGATTTTAAACGGGTAAATAACGCCTTCTCGAATATCGCGCCCACATCTGCGCCCGAAACGACGGCGTTTTTCTCACTAAAAAGCGTCGCCGCCTTTTCGCACGCGAAAGAAAGCTCTTTGCCAAGGGGTTTAAAGTTTCCCTCTTCTATATAGCGCATTATCTCTTCGACACTTAAAAGCCCTTCGGGAGCGAGCATTTTTTCAAGGTCGCATTCTACGTAGCGCGCCTTAAAAACCGCCTTTGCGTTATGGAAATCGCGCGGAGACAAAAGATAGGCTTTTTCTGCGTTAGTCGGGGCATATTCCCGTATGAACGTGTCTAAATCGCGCTCGTCGGCGAACAAAAGCTTTTCGTATTCGTACACCGAAACGGCTTCCGCGCCCGTGCCGAACCTGCTCTCCGAAACAGCGCGGAAAGCATCCTCTGCGGTCATATCGCAGAGCTTGGATATTTTATCGCCCAAAAGATTGACTTCCTTTGCGGCGATAACGCCGTTTATGTAGTCTAAAGACTTTTGCATAATTAACCTTTAAATATTGTTGCGGCAATCTCCGCCTGACGCTCTTCCCTGTCAAGCTGTAAAAGCGCGCCGTAGGAGACGTCCTTGTCGGAATTTTTTCCTTTTAACACGAAGCCGCCTTCTACGCTCGCTTTATCGTTGGAAGCTTTAAGCTTCTTTTCCTTAACGACGTCCAGCTTTAAAACCTCGGCGGGGTATTTGTAATTTGCCGCAAATACGATTTCGTCGCCATCCTCGGCAAAGTCCGAAAGAAGTCTGTCCGCGAGCGCGAGCGCCGTCTTTTTATCAAGCGCGACAAGCGCCTCAAGCGCGTTTTTATAGACCGCTTCTATAACTCTGCGCTTTTCCGCAAGCTCTGCCTTGGCTCCGTCAAGCCTTGCAGTAGCCGCTTTACCGTCTAGTATGGACTTGACCTTCTGCGCTACCTCCGCTCTGACGCCCGTAAGCTTTCTTTCTGCGCGTAAAGACGCGTCGTCGACCGCTTGCGCGGCGCGCGCCTCCGCTTGGGAAATTATATTCTCCGCCTCTTTCTCCGCGTCCGAAATTATGCGTTCAACGATACTTTCTTTACTCATGATTTAAGCGAAGCTCGGAATGAGCATTATCGATATAATAAGGCCCAAAATTGCGTAGAATTCTATCATTGCGGGGTAAATAATGAGTTTACCGCCGAGAGAATCCTGTTTGCCGACCGCGTAGATACAGTTTACAGCCGACTTGCCCTGCAAGATACCGGTTATAAGACCCGAAATCGCCATTGGCATTACAGCACCGAAAATCGCCCAGCCTTCCTCTGCAATCAAGGCGACGTCCAACGAGCTTGAAGCAATTATTCCGATGATGAAGCCGTAGATACCCTGCGTTGCGGGAAGAAGAACGAGCACGAGCACTTTACCGAACTTTTTGGGATTTTCGCCCAAAACGCCGGCAGCCGCGCTACCCGTCTTAAAAAGACCGATTGCCGAGCCTATGCCGCACGCAAGCACGCACAGCGCGATTCCTATGATACCTATAACGTATCCTGTGACTCCTGATTCCATAAAAACCTCCAAAAGTTTTTTATATTTTTTAATTATTTACAACTTTGATATATTTACAGTTTGAACCTAGGGGCGCAAAAAGCTCCCCTTCGCCCTCAAAAAACCTGCCGTAGAACTCTACGTATTGAAGCCTTGCGTCGTGAATGTACGCGCCGAGAAGTCCGATTGCAAGGTTAAACGCGTGCCCCACCAGCAGAAGCACCGCGCCGAGCATTATAAGCCCAACGTTGCCCGACATTATAAATCCGACGCTGCCTTCACTCATGCCCGTTACTGCGTAACCCGAAATTATTTGCGCGATTACCGCGCCCGAAAGCATAAGCCCGTAGAGCCTTGCATAGCTGAGAATATCCGAAACATAGTTAATGACGCCGTAAGCCGCGCCGAAGCCCTTAGTGAATTTACCCAAAAGCTTTTCCTTTCTGCCCGCCGTAAGCATAGCGGTAAGAAGGCTTGCGCCTGCCGTTACACCCCCAACTATGGCTAAGATACTTAGGTTTGCCTCGTCCAAAAGCCCTACGATGGCAAGCCCTACGCCGATAGAAAATACAGCCCAGACGAAGCCCTCGAACATGCCGTCCCAGAAATGTCCGCGACGCATACACTGAACCGCCTTGCAGATATAGCCCGCCATAAGATGAACGACGCCTATTTCAAGACTGATGACGAGAACGGACGGAATTTCTATGCCCATAAAGTGCCACCTGTCGTCCTTGGGATTGGGCATAAGCGAGTCGAAAATTTCTATTCCGAAGAACGATGCGAACGATAGACCCCATAATATGGCGAAGATACCGCCTATCGCAAATACTGCGGCAAGCCTTTTTATGCCGCTGTCCGTTCCGCGTTTTTTAAGGTATATAGCGCCACCGCCGATAAGCATTAAAAGTCCGTAGCCGATATCGCCCATAATAAAACCGAGAAACAGGCTGTAAAAGAACGCCATTATACCGTTGGGGTCGAATTCGCGCGCATTCACTGGCGAATACATATTGGTTATAGTTTCGAAGTTTTTTACCACCTCGTTATTTTTATATAACGTTGGAGGCATCTCGTCTTCTGCAGGTTCTCTGAATTCGTAGTAAACGGCGCAGGTCGCCTCGTCCAAAGCAGACTTTACTATCTCCTCCGCATATTTCGGAAGGTACGCTTCCAAAAGGAAAGTCTTTGCAGTTGCACGCATTTTTTCGGAGAGCGCGAGCTTTTCCAGCTCAAAACCCAGATAGTCGCTGTAAATTTTCAGAGTTTTGATATGTTTGCTTTGGGCGTAAATTTCTTTTGAAATTTCTTCTAAGCGACCGTCGGTTTCTTCAAGCTCGGCTTTAAGCTCCGCATTTACCTCTACACCCGACTTCCCGGACGGGAACGGGCAGACGGTAAACCCGCAAGCTTGCAGGATTTCCTCCGCGCCCTCCTCGGATTTATGCGCGGCAAAGACTATCAAAGCGTTGTCGGAGTCCGCAGTTAAAACGGCGCAGTGGCAGAGCTGTTTTTCTTCAACCGCTTTAAACAGGTTGCCAGTTTCCGAAGCGGGCACGGTACCTATTTTCACCTTGACGTGGGCAGTCGAAGAAAATTCGCAAAATTTTTCCTCAACCGAAGAATAGACAGAAGCCGCTTCAAGGCTCCTTTCAAGCTTGGTTTTGCGGACGGAAAGCGCCCTTTTTTCATCAAAGAGTCCGTTGACCTTATCGACGACTCCTTCGCACTCCTCCTTCAAAGAGCTTGCGCCTCTGAACTCGCGGTAGGATACGGTAAACCCATCCTTTAAATCATCGGACTTTACCTTATTATCCTTATTATAGGCGTCAACTTCGGCACAGAGAAGATTCAGCGCACCGTCTACTTTATTTACGCAAGCGCTTAATTCCTCCACGTCTTCACTAATGACGGTAGTGTTCTCCGCCTCAAAATGGGTCTTGATTTCGGTAGCGCCCGTCCTTTGCAGTGCGTTCAAAATCCCGTCCCTGTCGTAAGACATGGCAATAAGATTAAGTTTTTGCATTTCAGCAACTGCCACGGGTTATCCTCCGCACGATATCGTTTACGACTCCGTCGGTCTTTTTTAGTACCGCGTCGGCGTACTCCTTAGCTTCGGCGCGCTTGTCCGTAAGCGCTTTATCGTAATTTGCGGCAGCGTCGCGCTCAGCTTTTTTAAGGGCGTTTTCCCTGTAAAGTTTGCAGTCGGTTTCGCATTTTTTTTCAATTTCATCAGCGCGTATTTCCGCGGCGGCGGCAATTTCAGCCGCTTTTTTCAGCGCTTCCGCTTTTATTCCCGCCGCTTTTTCCTCGGCTTCGGTGATTGACTTTATAATTTCATTCATATATCTTCTCTGAATATATCGGTAAATATTACTAACTATTTAATTTTAACACGCCTCAAAGCGTTTTGCAAGTATCTCACAAAAATTGTTATGTATTCTACAAAATTTTCGTTTTTTCTTCATTTTACGCAAACGCCTTTCAAATTTAAAAATTAAATAATTATACATTATTTTGAATAAAAATAATTTCTATGTAAAATTGCTTGATTTATTTTTATGCAAGGCGTATAGTGTAACGCGTAACGAATTCCGAGAGGTGAAAAACTTTATGAAAAAATTTCTTATCAGTATGGCAACTGCGGCGGTTGTCGCAACGGCGGGGCTTTCTATGGCGGGATGTTCGCAAAACGTTCTTACGGTATATACCGAGTCCGGATTTGCGCCCTTTGAATACGTTTCAAACGGACAAATCGTCGGCGTAGACGTTGATATTATGAATATGGTTGGCAAAAAGCTCGGCAAGAAAGTAGTATTTGAAAACGTTGGCTTCGATACGATAATCGACGCTGTTTCCGAAGGCAAGCTTACGAACGTAGGAGCTGCCGGTATTTCCGTTACCGAGGAGCGTAAGGAGAAAGTAGATTTTTCAACCGAATATTATACCGCTAATCTCTACGTTATCTATCCCGCTGCCGAAGCGTCAACCTATGAAAGCACCACGACCGACAACGTAACGGGTGTTTACTGGGAAGCAATGGCAGGCAAAACAATAGGGATTCAAGGCGGAACGACCGCAGACTTATTCCTTGGGGACGAGCTTGCGGAAGGAGGTTTACTGAGCGGCACTGGAGCCAGTAAAACCTCGTTCCAAAGTCTTAGCGTTGCGGTTGCGGATATAGGTCTTAACACCAACGTCGTAATTATCGACGAACTTCCCGCACAGCAATTGGTTGCGGGCAAAGACAACTTAAAGTGCGCCCCCCTTTATTATAAGGGTCAAAACGACGCTGCGGACGAACTTGCCTGCGATACGTACGCTATTGCGGTAACAAAGGGTCAGACGGAGCTTCTTAACGCCATAAACGCTGTTCTGGAAGAGCTCGGCGCCGACGGTATTCAGGAGCTTGTAAATAACCACCTCGGCATTTAAGACTTAAAAACACAGTTAATACTTAACCGGAGAATAATCTCCGGTTGTATTTTGTTTAAAGGTAAGCTGTAATTATGTATTTTCAGGATTTATATAAGATTTTTTCCAACAAAGAATATATCGGCTATTATTTGAGCGGTTTCGGAAACACTCTTGCGCTCACGTTTATATCCGCCCTCATCGGGTTGATATTGGGTTTTACGGTTGCGCTTGTGAAGATTGCGGCAGAACACAATAAATTGATGAAGATTCCCGCATTTATATGCAATATTTACACCACCGTTTTCCGCGGCACACCCGTCGCGTTGCAACTATTTTTCTGGTGCTTTGCCGTTTTTACTATACCCGGTTTTAAACCGTATGCGGCGATTCTGACTTTCGGAATAAACAGCGGCGCGTATATTTCGGAAAATATACGCGCGGGCATTTCTTCCGTAGACAAAGGGCAGCTTGAAGCGGGCAGAGCAATCGGACTTTCCTGGACGGTTACTATGGTTCGCATAATTATGCCGCAGGCAGTCAAAAACATTATTCCCGCAATAGGAAACGAAATTATAGCACTCTTAAAAGAAACGGCAATTATCGCTCTTGTCGGCTCAACGGTAGGCACTCTGACATTCGACCTCAGCGCAGCGGCTAACACAGTTACGTTCAAAACGTCTTACATTGCCGCATACACCGTCGCCGCAGTGCTATATTTACTGGTTGTTTATATCTTCGTCTTATTACTTAAATTAGTCGAAAGGAGGTTGAGAAAGGGTGAAAAACGTTAAAGAATACCAACCGAAATATATGAATAAGCGCTCTGTACCTGTTGAACCGTTTGACCCCGAGGCGCTTTTGGAAGTTCAGCATCTTTCTAAGACCTACGGCAATTTAAAGGTTTTATCGGATATAAACGAAAAAATTTACGCTGGTGAAAAGATAGCTATTATTGGTCCTTCGGGAAGCGGGAAAAGTACTTTTTTGCGGTGTTTGAATATGCTCGAAGACCCGACGGACGGTTACGTTTTTTTTGAAGGCTTTAACCTATGCGATTTGAAGGTGGACATAAACGTTCAACGGCGCAGAATGGGCATGGTATTCCAGAACTTTAATCTGTTCAACAATATGACGGTATTGAAAAATATCACGTACGCCCCCGTTCACGTGCAATTACAGGAGCTTAAAAAGCTTAAACGGCTTAACTTTAATATTAAATTTTGCAATATTTTCAAAAAAAAGGACTGCAAAGCGCCAGTTACGCCCGTTGAAACGGATAAAAAGAAAATAAAAAACGAAGCGGAGGAAAACGCATTACGGCTTTTGAGGCGCATAGGGCTTGAGGACAAGGCGGGCGTTTACCCTTCCACCCTTTCGGGCGGGCAACGGCAGAGAATTGCAATTATCCGCGCACTCGCTATGAATCCAAAGGTAATGCTGTTTGACGAGCCCACTTCCGCCCTTGACCCCGAGATGGTCGGGGAGGTTTTAAGCCTTATTAAAGGGCTTGCCGACGAGGGGATGACTATGGTTATAGTTACACATGAAATGGGTTTTGCGCGGGAGATTGCTACGCGCATTCTGTTTATGGACGGCGGTAACGTAACAGAACAGGGTTCGCCGGAAAAAATTTTCACAAACCCCGAAAACGACAGACTGAAAGATTTTTTATCGAAAGTTTTATAAAAAAATAAAAGAGGCGCGGACTTGAAGTCCGCGCCTCTTTATAATCAAATTAAACCTGCGTGCATTACTTAGCCATATTCGGAGAACGTAACCACACTATTTCTTTTAACCACTCAGGCTTTGCACGCAGGTTATTATGGAAGCCCTTACGGGCGAGCCATCTTAAAAAATCACTTCATGTCTTCGGGCGATGCGTCGTCGTAGAACCCGTCGGCATCCGCCGCCGCACGGCGCGACTTCAACGCGACCATAAGCGCGATAAGTGCAATCGCAACCACGACGAGACAGACGACTATAAGCGCAATCTGCCAGCCGACAAGCCCCGTGCCGTTTACAACGGGCGCAATCTCTCCGCTTGCCGTGACTTCGACGAAGCCGTGAACGACGTTGAAGTTGACCGTATCGTCGGGCGTAAACGTGTAGTAACATTTGTTCACACCCTCTTGAAGTTGGTACGCGGAGTTATCCCACGTCAGCTTGCCCGCAGGGGCTTCTCCGCCCGCTACGACGGTAAGCTCCGATAGGCTTTTGCCTACGGAAAGACTTCCGCCCACGGAAGGATTTATTGCGGGGGTCAGCTTCTTCACTTCAAACGTCGCCGTAATGTCGGCAATATCCGCGTGGTTTTTGTCCACGGTGAACTTTGCCGTTACCTTGTACTTGCCCGCGTTCTTTACGGCGGACGGGTCAAGGATATTCCCCTCCTCGTCCTCGTACACGTAAGTTACGTTAATCCAATCGGGCAAATCCTTTAACCCAATACCGTCCGTAACGGGGTTGCCGTAGTTATAATCGGTGTCCTCGGGAGCAAATACGAGCGGTTTGTCAAGCGGCTTTTTAGATATAGTCAGTCCGTTTACTTCAACCGTTTTAGTTACACCGTTATCGGTGAAACTTAAAGTAACCTTAGTATCGCCGTATTGCAGGCTGTCCGCGCCTTTTTCGTAAACTACCGAGTATCCGTTGTTACCCGAAGGTAAAACTTTTTCGCTACCGTCGTTGTATTTAGCGGTTACGGTGACGGACGAAACGTCAAACCCGTCAAGGGCGGTATACTCGGTTTTTATCTCTTTGCCCTCTGCGGAGTCAACGGTAATTTCCTTTAAAATTACGTCCTGAATAACCACTGAAACAATAGTATCCGACCAAGCGCCGAAGTTTACTGTAACCGTAAAATCGTCACCGCCGTTTACGGGCATTTTTACTGTGTTGGTTGCTTCGGGACTGTCCCAGCTCCCTACGAGCGCATATCCGCCGACGATTTCGTCAACGTCTCCGCTACTGAAAATACCTGTAATTTTAAGGTTTTGTTTTAAAAACGCTATCGTGGACGAGGTGAAAAGCTCGGGTTGCGAGCCGCTTCTCCACTCTGCGCGGATTGCTATGTAGTTTGGTTTTTCGGCTGTGAGCGTTTTATATCCCGTAACAACGGCGAAATTGTCGGCGTCCGCGGGGGTAAAAGTCCAATAATAATCGTGAGTGCCCTCTTCGAGAATAGGGTCTTTCAAATCCCAGGATAAGGTTCCCTCAACGGTTGCGCCGTTATAGGTTGCGGTAGCCGTGATTTCGGGCAGCGCCTTACCCGCAAAAAGCTTATCCGTGCCGTTGTAGGACACGAAATTAACTTCAACCTTGGGCAACGCAATCGTGATTTTAAACGAGCCCGTTATACTGCCCTCGTAGTTGCCTGTACCTGTTATCTTGTAAGTCGCAGTGCCTATCTCTACGTTATTTTCATATTCAACCGTGTAATCCCTGTCCTTTACGAGGGTTACGCCGTTAAGCGTTACCACGGGCGGCGGCTCTATCGCCGCGCCCGTATGCTCGTACTCGGGATTAACCGAATCGACCCGAGCCGTGCCGATATTGGCTTTTATTACCGTGAACGCGGTTGACTTTGTGCCCGTGTAATTGCCGATACCATTTATTTCAACGACTGCCGCGCCAAGATTAATATTGTTGCGGTAAGTCACGGTGAAGTCGGTATCTTTTACGAGAGTTTTGCCGTTCAAAACAAGTTGAGGTTCGGGCGTTATTGCCGAGCCCGTGTAGGGGTAATTTTTATCTATACCCGAAAGAGTTGCTTTTGCTATATCCGCCGCGGTTATTTCAAACGTTACGGTCTTAACGCCCGTATAATTTCCTTTACCCGTTAAGGTTACGGTTGCCGTACCGAGGGCGGTATTATTTGTATAGCTTACCGTATAGTCGGTATCTTTTACGAGCGTTACGCCGCCGAGCGTTACGGTAATTGTGGGCGCGATTGCCGTGCCCGTATACCCGTAGCTTTCGTCAACGCCCGTTACGGTCGCGTTCTCAACGTCCGCGGCAACAATTTCAAACGTTACGGTCTTAACGCCCGTATAATTGCCTTTACCCGTTACGGTCACGGTTGCCGTACCGAGGGCGGTATTATTTGTATAGCTTACCGTATAGTCGGTATCCTTTACGAGCGTTATGCCGCTGAGCGTTACGGTTACCGTAGGCTCAATCGCGCTACCCGTATACCCGTAGCTTTCGTCAACGCCCGTTATGGTCGCGTTCTCAACATCCGCCGCCGTAATTTCAAACATTACCGTCTTTACGCCCGTGTAATTTCCTTTGCCCGTAACGGTTACGTTTGCCGTACCGAGGGCGGTGTTGTCTGTGTAGGTTACCGTATAATCGACGTCTGCAACAAGCGTTGAACCGCCGAGGGTTACCGTAACCGCAGGTTCTATCGCGCTACCGCTATACCCATAGCTTTCGTCAACGCCCGTTACGGTCGCGTTCTCAACGTCCGCCGCCGTAATTTCAAACGTTACCGTCTTAACGCCCGTATAATTCCCTTTGCCCGTCACTGTTACGGTAGCCGTACCGAGAGCGGTATTATCGGAATAAGCTACCGTATAATCGGTATCTTTTACAAGAGTTTTGCCGTCCAAAACAAGTTGAGGTTCAGGCGTTATTGCAGTGCCTATGTATGCGTAATTACTGTCTATACCCGAAAGAGTTGCATCGTTAATATCCACGGCAACTATTTTAAAGGTAATCGTTTTAGTTGAATTGTAGTTGCCTATGCCCTTTATAGTCACGGTTGCCGTGCCTAAATCCGTATTGTCCGTATACTCAACGGTGTAGTCTGTACCCTTGACGAGGGGCACTCCGCCTAACGTTAAGCTCGGTTCAGGCTTGATTGCCTCGCCCGTCCATTTATACTCCGGCTCGATTCCCGTTACGGTCACTTTATCGATATCTGCAACTATCTTGAAGTTTGCTGTCAAAGTTCCCGCAAAGTTGCCCTTACCCGTTATTATTACGGTTGCGGTGCCCATTTCGATATTGTGCTCGTACGAAAGAGTATAATCCGTATCTTTTGTAAGCGTTCTGCCCAAATCCGTTATGCGCGGCAAGGGCTCTATTGCGTTGCCGGTGTAATTCTGTGTTGCAATAGCCGCCACGGTAGCGCCCGTTATGCTGCGGGGTTTTATGGTAAACTTCTTACTTATTTCTCCGAAGCAGTTACCGCCGTTGCCTGTAACCGTAACGGTAGCTTCGCCCGCCTTGAAATTATTTGAATAGCTAACCGAGTAATCGGACGCGGGAATAGTATTGCCTCCAATCTTAACCGTCGGAACCGGTAGCTTTGTCGAACCGTCATACACGAAAGTATCGGTATCCAACGTTAACTCGGTATCGGCTAAATTCAGCTTTTCTATTTTAAACGTTAAAGTTCTGGGATTGCCGGTAGCATAATAACTGTTGGGCTGGACCGTGACTGTCGCCGTACCCGCGTTTACGTTATCCGAATAAGTTACATCATAACAGTAAAAGCCATAAACAACCGCTCCTTGATAACGACCAGTTACTCCCGGCGTTTTACTGCGTCCGTCATAAACGTAGGAATTAGTTTTAAGCGTTATTGCGGTATCGTCTAAGTTCAGCCTGGTCAAAGTAAAGTATTCAGTTCTTGTCCCCGCATATTCGCCTATTCCGGTTATTGTAATACTATTTGAACCTATATACTTATAGCTATGATAAGCTACCGCATAATCTTTATTAATAGTAAGCGGCGTTCCGTTTCTATAAAGAGTTACGGCTGGCTCATTATATCCGGTATAAACACCCGTAGTATATTCGAGTTCGACGGAATAACCGGCGCCGTTAATTACGTGCGCCCCGTCTACAATTTTAAAGGTTTTGGTAATTGAACCCGTAATATAAGGGGTTGTGCTGTCGCCGTAAATCCTGACCGTAGCCGTACCAACGTTCACGTTATTGCTATAAGACACTTTATAGTCACCACTTTGGAAACAAACAGAATTTTTATGCAGGGCAAGGCGAATAGTCGGCTCTATCGGGGAAGATGTATATATTTGATTGGGAATATCATCAACCCAAGCATTGCTGCTAATATCTCTTACCGAGTACTGCAGCGTAAGAGTAACGCTGTTTGCGCCCGATTTAAACGTATAACCCGATTTCGGCGTAAACGTTACGCTGGCGCTTTTGTTTTCGGTTCCGTCAAGAATCATATGTCCGGCAGGTATAGAAGTTTCGTACATTGAATCAGTTACATAATCAACGCAATTTGCTAATTGGGAATTAAAGTATATACTACAGCCGTCCTCCCATATAGGTCTATAAGGAACGGTCGCCGTGCGTCCGTCTTCACTGATAACATAACTATCATTACTATTATTGTGTACACTCAGTATCTTAATTTTAGCGTCGTCTATTACGGTGCCGACTATATCGGGCGTATCATTCGAGTCTGCCGTGGGGGTTGCAGTTTTCCAGCGGGCGGAAATATCGGTTTTGGTTGCTTCGGCATTGTCCGCAGAGCCGTTATTTTTACTATAAATATTGAAGCACAGGAAAATTGCGCAGCCTAAAACGACTGTGCACAGTGTTGCAAATAAGACAAGCTTAAACTTGCCTTTACCTAAAAATGAAGTTTTCATTGTGGTTCTCTCCTTCAAAGTGGTTCGTATCTTTTAACAAAGATTTTTCGGAGTACAACTTCTTGCCGCAACTAAGCCTTCCCAGTCGGGGAAGGTGGCTTAACCGTAGCCTTGCGAGATTAAGACGGATGAGGCTTATTCGGTAAAAATTATTAGCCTCATCAGCCGCTTACGCAAGTTACGCGGCAGCTTCTCGGCGGCTGTAAGGAAACAGCAGCCGCCTCGGTCACCGTTCGCGCGCTGTTATGCGCTCACTCCTCTCCGCCTTGCAAAACAGCGCACTGTGCTGTTTTGAGAAATCAAGGCTCGTCCCCAACGGGGGGAAGCCTAAATTGCGGTTTCAAAAACTGTGCCGAAAATCTTTTTTGTTAAAAGATTTCAAAGGATTTTGTAAAAAGTACGGTATCTACGGCATATCAGGGGGTTAATCTGCGATTGGGATTTGCAGAAAAATACATCTAATAATATAATAGGTGTA
>CAJTYL010000019.1 GCA_910583855.1 uncultured Christensenella sp. | reverse complement strand
GGCTGTCATAGCGTCCTTATAAATACGCTTTGACAGCCTTTTTGCTTGCTCTTTATCGGGCGGCAGTTTGGCGTAAATGTTTTTGCTTTGGTCGTTAAAGTATATAACCGTTATTCCGAGCGGCATATTGTTTTGCATATACGAAATTCCTTTTTATCGCCTAAATATATATTCTTTTCGTAAGTGCTTAAAACGGCAAGTCGCCGTCGTCCTCTATCGGTACTAAATCGGAAAGTTTGGCTTGCTTTGGCGGCGGTACTTGTTTTCCGTCCTTTTTTTCGTAGTGCCACACGCCCAACGCCGTAAATTTTATTATGTTTTGTATTCGGGCAATAAAAGCGTTGTAAACCTCGCGGGCGGCGTTTTGTTCGTCTTTGTAGAGCCTATCCAGCGGCAAATTCGATATTATAAAAACTTGCTCGAAACACGCCGTCCTATTCGCAAATCGTGCAGGCAGTTGCACGGGGAATTTGTCTAATAAGTTATTGAGAAACGGCAAGTCTATTTTTCCCGTGAACTCGTCAAGCACCAATATTTTTTGGTGGTCGTATGCCTCGAAAGTGCCTTTTAAGTAATTGTCTATTCGGCATATATCTTCTATCGGGTAATTATCGTAAATGTACGTTGTTTTGCCCGTTCGGGGTATTCCGTAAATATACGTTACGCTCACATTACGGAACTTTTTGCCGTATTCGGCTTTTAATTCGTCTTGCCTAAATCGTTCTATCTTTTCGGGTCCGTACTGTGAGTATAAGACGGGAAACATATTTTTCAGCAGTATGTTGTCAGCACCGAGTTTTAACGCCTCGAAGAATTGTGTTATATCGTTGCGCGTTCGCATTTCGCTAAACTCCCCGATTTCAACGGGCGGGGCTATGCGCGTATCGGTTTTCGTGCAATAGTCGCGGTTTTCCAAATTGCTCCCGCGCGGTACTATTATGTGAGCCGTCGGAAAGTCTTGTTTTACGTTTACGAAACGCTTGCTGTTCTTGTAGATAATAAAGCCTTGTATATGCGGCGTTCCGTTCTCGCCCCGCTCGTACTGATATACCGCATATTTCAAGCCGCCAATATCTTGTAAATTCTTAAAGTATTTTTCTATGCTTTCCAAGTCTTTGAAAAACGGGCGTTTAATTAAAACGGTTTTTCCGTCTTTCTCGTATGGAATATACCGAAACTCGAAAAAGTCTTTATTTTCGTCCTCTTGCAATACGGACAAATCATAGTGATTTTCTTTAACCTCTATATCGGTATCGAACGGGTTTATTTCCGTATAGCCGCTGTCGGCAAATATCGGGTTGTTTATCGTCAGTAGCCAGCGTTTTTTCATTGTCGTAACGGGCGCGGGGTTTTCCTCGACGGCTATTTTATCGTTTTTGATTTCGTCCATATAAGCACCTCGATAATGCAAAATTCTTGTTCCGTGTTCCGCAGTGACAGTAGGGTAATAGTAAGCCTACTGCACACGGGCGGCGTTCGCCGCCCGTGTGTTGCCGTGTGTTATGAGTGAATGAGCGCGGCGGGCGCAACGTATAATAGCGTTTCGCGCTTGCGTTGTTTTCGTTGTTCGGCTTGCCGTTTGCGCTGTTCGCGCCGCAGTAACTTAAAGTCTTTCATAAGTTCCTTTGTTACAAATTTGGTGTTCTTATTGAGAATAACCATTTTCGCCTTGTAGTCTAAAACGGTGTCGTCTATGATTTCACGGAAAAAGCGCGGCGGCAGTTGCGTGTCGCTTTCTTTCATTGCCGTGAGTATGTCTATATTCTCGAATATGACCGCTAATTTTTCCTTGTGCAGTTCGGTAAAATCTAATTTTTCCATAGTTCCGTAACCTCGCTAATATTGCTTTTTTGCTCGTTTTGATTGAAAAGCGGGTAACGCTTGCACCGCGCAAGCATAGCCGCCTTGTCGTTGCCCGTGAGCGTTGCGGGCGTAGTATGGTAGTTGCCCGTCATACCGTAATAAAAGTATTCTTTGCCGCTGTAACTGTCTACGCAGTTGTAAATGTTCCCGTAGTGCGTGTATGCCGTTCTAACGCCTATTTTCGCGTTGCCGCTGTCTTTGTAACGGGCATATTGCCGAACGCCCGAAAACTCGTAGCAGTTCCATACGGTTTTAATAAGCCGCCCGTGTAGGTCGTAATAATCGCGCTTGTTTTGCACCTCTATGAGTTTGTCGGAAAGCGAACGAAAGCGTTTGTCCGCGCTGTCGTCTATTTGCGTGTCAGCCCACATCTGAACGCCGACTTTTCTTTGCCGTTCTATATACCGCAAAAAATAGTCCGCAACCCGTTCGGCGGTCATAGACTTGCGACTGTCTAACTTGCTTTGAATTTCGGGCAGAAAGATTTTCGCATACGGCAAGAGATAGTCCACAGCGTGAACGCCGTCATATAAGCCTATTCGTTCAAATTGCAATTCCATAGAAACGCGCGGCTTATACCCAAGCCCCCGCGCTATGAAAGTATCGTCAACGACATACACCAAATGTTGAACGTGCGGCGCGAGTGAAAGGTTATTCCAGCCGCCAGCCCGCAGCCGTTCAATTTCATTTTTGCAAATAGATAGGTCATAAACGGACAGCGGCGGTATCATATAGCGGCAAGCAAAATGCGCGAGTAAAGTTGTTTTGCCAACGCCGCGCTCCCCGACAACGTAAGTAAGATAATACGTTTTGTTTTCCATAAGCACCCCCGCAAAAAAGAATAAGGGAACGGACGAAACGCCCGCTCCCTCGTAAGATTTAATTATTTATTGCCCGATTTCTGCCATTGCCTTTGGGCTTTTCGGCGGGCGGCGCGGGCGGTGGCGTTGCCGCCTCGTCCTTTTTCAGATTGTTGTTAATGAAAGTTGAATTGCGCCTGCCGATATTCGCCATATGCCCGTAGGCGTTTCTTTGTCCTTGACGGTATGACTTTCTTTGTTCGGGCGTAAACTGTTTTGCAAATTCGCGCTTTTGTTCGGTGGTATAAGGTGTAAATGTGCTGTTTGGCTGTTGCTGTTCGCTCATAGGTTTTTGCTCCTTTTTAGTGGTTTTTCCGTCGGCTATATAGTCAGAACGCGACACCATAATGAGAGTTGCCGAACCGTCGGCGGCGCGGGCGTATGTTCCTTGATAGCCTTGCGGTATTTTCGGGTTTGCCATAGATTACGCCTTTTTCGCGGGCGCGGGCGTTTCGTCCTTTGCGGCTTTTGCGAGTAACAATTCGACAATGGTATTCGTAGCGCGGGGCAGAAAGTAAAAGTATTCGTCGTCGTTGAACATTTTCAAAACAACCGCGATATATTCCGCGCCGCTTTTGTCGCTCGTTCTCTTTTCGAGCGTAAAACTCTTGAACGGCTCAACGCCCAACTCCGTGCAGGTCTGAATGAGTTCGACGACCTCTTTATCGCACCATACGTCTGCCGAACGCCCGTTGATAAGTTCCACGCGCACAAAATGATTTTTGCCGCCGCGTTTCGAGGGCTTTGCCACGATTTTGATTTCCTTGACTACCTTGTTTAAGTTTTCCATTTTTAACTCCTATATAGATTATTTTTCAACCGCCGCAAATTACGTTGCGCACCGTCATTTTAAGCGGCTAATGGCGGGGCTTTTTGCGCTTACCCCAAGCGTTATAATTAAGTTGTGATTTGCCTTTGTTTATCTTAAAACGTACAGTTCCCACATTGTCATCATCTCGATATAGAAACCCGCATTGTCCGACCACTCAATAGTCAGATAGCCGTCGCGTTTGCACGATATTGTGATAGTAAACGTATTGTCTACGCCATATTCCACAAGTCCGAGCGTTGCCGAGAACGGCGCAAGGCTTGTCAATTCTTTGTCGCCAGCATTGCCGCCGTCGCCCTCGTATTGCAGTTGTTGCCATTGTCCGTCATAGCCGTATTCAAAACCGTAGCAACCGTTGCCGTCGGGCGAGTTATACCAAAAACTGTTGTTCCCGTCGTCGCGTATATTCGCCTTGATATAGTTCGCCGTAATCTTGATTTTGTCGCCCGCTTTCAGACCGCTAACCGCTATGTCAACGCTGTTCATAGTGCTGTCGCCGTAAACGTAAAGCATATCGTCGCCCAAGCGCGTCCAAGTTCCGAATTTTGCCGTGAAAGTTGTGTTTGCGGTTATCTTGTAGGTTGCAAGATTTATAACCGTTTTTCCGTCAACCATCCAGCCCACAAACGTATCGCTGTTGAACGTAGGCATAGTTGCATAGCCGCCGTTTTGTACCTCTTGCGTTGCTACCGTCGTATCGCCGTTTTTGAACGTAACCGTGAATTTGTCAACGCGGAATATTGCCGTAAATGTTATGTTTTCGGTAACGGTGTAATTGCTTACGTTGACGGTGTTCGTTCCGTCGATAGACCAGCCGACAAATACATAATTCGGCTTTGTAGGGTTGGCGGGTACGGTTGGCTTGCCGTTGCGTTCGATAATCTGCGTATTGTGCGTTTTTCCGTCCGCCATAAATTTCACATCGTACTTGTACGTTATATCTGCGACAAAAACGGTATCGCTTGTTATGCGGTATTCGTCAACGCTTACCGCAACGCCGTTTACTTTCCAGCCGTTAAACACTTTGTACGCCGTGCTTGTTGCCGTCGGAGCGGTTGCGTAGTTGCCCGATTTTACGGTTTAGTTTTTCAGCGTGGTGTCCTCGTACTTGAATACAACGGAATACTGCTTTGTGAATTTTGCCGTAAATGTTACGTTCTGCGTTACGGTGTAAGCGTTAAGATTTACAACCGAATTGCCGTCTATCGTCCAGCCCTCGAAAACATAGCCGTTTTTCGTAGGCGCAGCGGGCGGCGTTACTTTTGCGTTTTTCAGTACGATTTCGTTGTGGTAGTTTTCGCCGTCAACCATAAAATTGACCTCGCATTTATGCGTTACGTCGGCAACTATTTTCGTGTTCGTCGTTATGCGGTAAGTTGCAAGGTCTATCGGCTCGCCGTCAACCGTCCAGCCGTTGAATATAACGTAAGCCGTAGAGGGCGGCGTTGCGACTGTCAAAAGACTGTTCTTGTTTACTACTTGTATGTTGTAAACGCTCCCGTCAAACTCGAACGTGGCAACGACTTGCTCGCCGCTTTCCAATGTAGATAGATACTGTTCGTAATAACTTACGGACTTTTGCAATTCCGCAATTTTAGCGTTCAGAGCGTTGACCACCGAAGAATTGTTTTGCGTTTGCAATGTCAAATCGGCAATCTGATTGTTAAGGCTTGCAATTTGCGCGTTCAGCCCGTTAATCGTCTTTGCGTTCAGAGCGTTGTTTTCTTGTAACTGCGTATTGAGATTTTGCAAGTTCGTTAATTGCTCCGTAAGGGCGGCGATTTGCCGTTCGTTCTCGTCCTTATTGCCTTGCAGCGTAAGTATCTGCGTTGACAGTTCGGCAATTTGCCCGTTCAATTCCGTAATGGTAATTTCGTTGCTTGCCTTGATTGTGTTCAGCGTTTCGATTTGTGTTTCCAGCGCGGCGCGTTGTTCGTTCAACGTAGCGACTTGCCCTTGATAGTCCTTTATGGAATTGTTGAGGGCGGTTGCCTCGCTCGTGTACTGCGATATTAAATCGTTCTGTGTAGTGATTGTATCGCGGTAACTGTTGATTAGTTTGTCGTATTCGTCTTTGTCTTTGAGGGCGGTGGAATAGCCGTCCTCGTAAGATTTTTGCACGTCCTCTTGCGTATATAAACCATTGCCCGCCATTCCGTCCTTGACCTTCGACCAATTTATAATGCCCCAAGTCAAAAGAAACGCGAGAACGCCGATTATTAAAATACTGAAAATGATTGTTAATACTTTTTTTGTCGTTGACATTGTTCGCTCCTTATAAAATTTCGATTATGCGAAGGCGTATGCCGTTGTCCGCAAAATACTGTTCGAGAAAACTCGCGTTTTCCTTGCCCGTCGTCGCAAGCGTTAAAGTCGTTTTGTTGCTCAAAAACTTGACCGATATTCTCATAACCGCGCTGTTTATTACGTTGCCGTTCGTGTCGTAAAAGTCCATATCTACCGTTGCGAAAACCGAGCCGGCGTTTATTTCCGTATTCAGCAAAACGTAGTCGTTGAGTATAACTTGATAGGTCTTTTTCTTGCCGTCAAAATTCTCTACTTTCAGCAAGTCCTTTTCAAATGCGTATGTGTCGGTGTCGTCGTATAAATCGTGATAGAAAACCGCGCTCGTGGACGAATAGTTAAAACTTTCCTGCGTGAATCGGTTGCTAATATCTATTGAGCCGTTTATATAACTTTCAGCCTTGATTTCCTTATACAACCGAATCCCGCAGAAAACGGCGGCAACGATTATGACGAACGCCAGCAAGTAGAGAATAACCATACCTATGATTTTTTTCATATAACCACCTCGCTGTATGTGCTATTTATCGCGCTTGCCGTTCCGTCCAGCACAATACCGCGACTGTGTTTTAATGTTTTTAACTGCGTATCGTTCAACGATTTTTCCAGCAAGTAAAATGTTCGTGCGTTGCCTTTGATAGTAAGCGTGTCGATTTCCAGCCCGTCGAAAGCGTTATAGTCAAGACCTACAACCTTGATTTCTTTTGCCGCCAAATATTCGGACTGTAAGTCCAGCGTTATATTGACTTTTGCGCGGGGCATATCTGCGAATAACTTTTTGCCGTCCATTGACAGCGAAACAAAATAGCCGTCGTATATTTCGCTGTATCGGTAAGTAAACAATTCCGCGCCGTTCAACTTGCTTGTGTCGGTAAGCGTGTAGGTCATACGTTCCTGCCAGTAGGTGGTGTCTATTTGCTCGTCGCTGGTGTCGTATTTCGGGTTGCACTCGATAGAGCCGAATATGCTTTGCGTACTGTTACGCGCTCCGTTCTCGTCATAGTGGAATTTAAGCACGGCGTAATTTTTGATTATGTCGGTTACGTCGTCCGCCTTGAATTTGCCGCTCGTGCCGTCGTATTCTCTGATTGAAAAGTATTGCGATAAGTCCAGCGTGATATAGTAATCGCCGTAGCCTTTGTCGTTCGACTTTATAGCCGAGAAAACTGCGTCGAACACGTCGCCGTAATCGAAATACGTTGTGCTTTGTTTGACCGTCCATAAAAAGCCCCACAGTCTGCCGTAAGTATCGTATTTGCCGTCCAACTGAATGGAAAACGGGCGGTTGTCTATCTTGATAATAAACTGTTGGTTGCGGTTGAGTACGGTTGAAACGCTCCCGTATTGACCTTTGAAACCGCTCCAATTTATGCCGTTCGTCGTATCGTAGTAGTAAAATTCAGAGAGTACGCGCTCGTTCGCCTCGCTTTCTTTGTGTACCTCTTGCGTGTACGTTCGGAAATCGCCTAAAAATTGCATACCCGTTGAGCGGTATTCGCTTTCCGTTAAGCCGTAGCCCGTGAAATAGTTGTATTTTAATTCTTGCAGTTGTACGCCGTTGTTCTTGTCGTTTGAGTAGTAGTTGGCTTCCATAAACCAGCGTTCGGCGTATGCGTCTTTTTCTTCGGGTGTCAGTTCGTCGTCTTTCTTTATATCGACGGCTAACTGGTCGTTTACGTTGTTTACGCCTATGGTCTTATCTTTCACGAAATAGTGATAGTAAACGAACGCGATAATAACGCATACGGCTATTACGGTTATTAACACCAAACAGCAATTTGCAATAGTTTTGATTGCTTTCATAGTTCCTCCTTTTTCGATTTTTCTTTGAGGCTTTTTTGCCGTTATTCCGTAAGCGGGTTTTGCTTGCCGATAGCCGCCCAGTCTATCATTTTCACAGCCTCGTCCGCGCCCAAGTAATAGATAAAACGCCGTGCTGTCGCCTCGTTTACAGCCTCGCCCAGTAAAAGCGTTTCAACCTCTTTTTCGTTTACACCTAATTCACACGCAAACATAGCCGCCGAAATTCCGCGTTTGTCGAGATAGTTTTGCAGTTGCTCTTTTTTGACTTTCATTTTTCCACGCTCCCCGTTAAGTAGTAGGCGGTTTTTGCGCCTCTACCTATAAGCACGAAAACGGCATAGTGGCAACTTTTTTCACAAATATTTTTTTAACTTTTTGTAAATCACGGCTATTTGCTTTGAAAGTGCTTGATGTGTAACGCCCGTTTGTCGCTCGATTTCCCGCAAACTCATATTCTGATTAAACACTTTTTTCAGCAATGCCCGTTGCTTGTCAGATAGGTGTTTTATTGCGTTATGTATGCGTTCGTCGTTGTCGCGTTGTTCGCAATCGTCCAACGGGTCGGCGGCGTTGCTTTCAATGTCTATTCCTTTGTCGCTTAAATAGTTTAGCGATATATGCCGCCGCGTTTCCCGCCAATGGTTGCGCTTTTCCTCTTGTAGTAGTTGCAAGTGCAGAGCGTAGATTTTTTCACTTACCTCGATTTCGCTTGTCGTTCCGTCCGCAAATTCGTATTTGATTTTTTGCATTTTGAAAACCCTCCGATTTTGATTTTTTGTTTGAAAAATCGCTATCGGCAGTTTTCGCCGTAAAAAGAAAAAGCCCCGACAGCGTGCAATACGCCAGCGGGGTGCAATAGCCCATAAATAAAAAAAGACCGAACGAAAGCAAACCCTATTAAGGCGGTATTGCTCCGTTTCGGTTCTTATCTTTTTTCAGATTACAACTCTAAAACAGTATTTTGTTTCGTTCGGGCGCGACAGTTTCCCATTGAGAAAAAGCCTATGCAAAACGCAAAATATGCGCCTATGTAAAGTGTAACAAAACCGTGAAAGTATAAAATAAAAGCCTTTGTCGTATAAAGGCTTTTTATATAGAAAAAGAACGCCCGTTTCCAAGCGTTCCATAGTTATGATTTTGTTTTGGTTGTTACAGTTCCGTTGCGAATTATGATATGTATATATTTATCACATTTTTGACATTTTATATAGCCGTCCATACCGTTCTGTGCTTGCACGAGTACGGTTTTACAATGAGGACAACACGCATAATAAAGTTTTGATTTATTGTTTTCTATTTCTCTTTCCATAAAAAATACTTGTTTATAGGTGTTTCAAATTCTTTCTATATTGTTTTAATTCGCTTTCCCCAAAACGGTTTAGAAAGTTGTCGATAGTGGTTATTAACTCTTTTCTATCGGTTGGAATACTTCCGTGTAGTTGAATTGCGTTTGAGGCTCCCAAAGCGGCAAAATGTGTTTTAATATCTAAACCTTGTACAAGCATTTTTAATTCTTCGTATTTTTCCGTTTCGCTTTCTTCCGTCCAATTTCCGTTTTGAATTTCGCCGTATAATTCTGACGTAGGGTAAATTGTCAACATTGACGCGCCGACGATTTTCGGGTTTAATTGATTAAATATTTTCAATGTATTTTCAACGCCCTTTTTGCTTTTGCCCTTGCCGTAGATACCCGTCAAATAGAAAAAGTTATATTCCAGCCCAGCCTCATCGAGTTTACGGCACTGTTCCAAAATGTCGGCAGAGGTATAGCCCTTGTGCATAAATGATAAAGCCTCGTCGTCGCCTGTTTCAACGCCGATTGTAATTCCGTTATAACCGCAACTATGTAACTGTTTTAACTCGTCAACGCTTTTCGGCGTTATATCAGTTATGCGTGCAAAACAGCCGATAGTTTTTAATCGGTTAAGATATTGTTTAGATAAATATGCTATTTGCCGTAATTTTTCCGTTGATAATACAAACGGATTTGCTCCGACTAAAAACATTCTCGTTACGTCGGGGGTAAAATAACACAACTCTTTCAAATCGTCCTCTATCTCGTCAATAGGCGACATTTTGAATTTGAAAGGTATATCTTCGTATAATGTGCAAAATTTGCATTTATGGTGTGTACAACCCGCTGTAACTTGCAATAGAGCCGACCAAGCCTCATAAGGTGGACGCCAAACCGTTCCCGTGTAGTGCATAAATAAAATACCGTCCTTTTGTTTTTCTTTATTATAAGTCATAATAGTATTGAAATACAAGTACTGTCTTTATTTAGTAGTACTATCAAAAATGATACTAATAGGTTTGACTTACTTTTTTCAATACTCTATAATAGAAAAAAAGGAGTTAATATGACAGATAACAAATTCAGAAAAAGAGAAGTAATGGCGCGGTGTGTTCCTATGAATACATTGCAAGCCGTTTTAAGCGGAAAATGGAAATTCCTTATTCTTTGGTATATCGCTTTTTATAAAGTGCAACGTTTTGGGGAATTATTACGCCGAATGGACGGTATCACTCAATCAACATTAACTAAACAGTTGCGCGAGTTAGAGGACGACGGCTTTATACACCGTGAAATTTATAAAGAAATTCCGCCAAAAGTAGAATATACCTTGACAGAACTCGGAAAAAGTTTTGTTCCCGTTTTAACGCAAATGATGATGTGGAGCCAAACTCATTTGTGTTCTGATTATGTATGCCCTTATTCGGAAGAAGAAATCAAAGAACTACTTAATTCATAGTTTCAAAAAATGGTGCTTAATGTCAAGCACCATTTTTTATTACAAATATTTAACCGTTTCTTTTAACTCTTTGCGAGAATAATGCATAGGCGACGGCTTTGCGCTTTCAGACGGATAGCCAAGCGGCAAAATTGCAACGATTTTTTCGTTATCGGGAATATTCATAGCCTTTTCCACTTTTGCTAAATCAAAATAGCCTACCCAGCAAGAACCTATGCCTAATTCCCAAGCCTGTAACATTAAATATGTACATACTATACTACAATCAATATCGCCCGTGTTATAATTTTTAGAAAACGGATTTTTCCACGTTTCTGTTTCGTCTGCCGTAATTATAATTACAGTCGGCGCCCCAAAAATACATTGACAAACGGAATTTATTTTCCGAATTGCCTGTTCGCTTTGCAAAACATAAATTTTTTGAGGTTGTTGATTTGCCGCCGTCGGGGAAATTTTTGCCGCCTCTAAAATCTTATTCAGTTTTTCACTCTCGATTTGTTTATCAGAGAACGAGCGCACTGAATAGCGCGACTTTGCTAATTCTATGAACTCCATAGAAACCTCCATAAAAATATTGACAAATTACTTGTCTGCTACTATAATAAATCTATACTTTCATTTTGTCAAGAACGCACTTTTAAGTACTATACTTACCTTTTAGAAAGTATAAGGAGGTTTTTTATGAATATTGATATTTTAATGTCTTGCAGTTGCCCGTTAGACGCAACTATTGCAGTTATAGGCGGCAAATATAAATTAGATATTATTTATTATTTGTTTGATAGAACTTTGCGTTATAGTGAACTTGCAAAACTTGTAAAAGCAACGCCAAAAATGCTTGCTGAACAATTAAAAGAACTTGAAAGCGACGGCATAATAAGCCGTGTACTTTACCCCGTAGTGCCACCTAAAACTGAATATTCTTTGACTGAACTCGGCAATAAACTATGTAAATCTGTCATTGAAATGTATAAATTCGGTATTGAACTATACGCAATCAATAAGGTACGACAACCGTGTTCCGCAAATGATTTTACACGTTTAGAAAATGTGCTGAATAAAAGATAATCCATTTTTTAAGTATTTTATAGTTTTTGTGTTCGCTTGTGCTTACCGTCTGAGGACGGAATACGCCGCCTTGACAAATTGTAAAGGGCGACGATTTATCTCCCGTAAGGCATAAAACCGTCGTCGCCTACGGCGCAAACCCTTGACAATTTGCCTGCGGCGGCATTTTTTGCTGGTTAAGACGGTAAGCACCAAAGCGAACAACAAAATTTTAAGCCGCAGTCCGCACACACGCAGACAGCGCAAAGGAGCAAGTTATGAAAAATGCAGTCATTTATGCGCGTTTCAGTTCACACGCACAGAACGAGCAATCAATCGAGGGGCAACTTGCCGAGTGCTATAATTTTGCTCAGCGCAACGATTTACGCATTACGCACGAATACATAGACCGCGCATTGACGGGTACGACGGACAAACGCCCCGAATTTCTGCAAATGATTGAGGACAGTAAGCGCAAAGGCTTTCAATATGTGCTTGTCTATCAGTTAGACCGTTTCGCCCGTAACCGCTACGATAGCGCGACCTATAAGGCAAAGCTGAAAAAGAACGGGGTGCGCGTACTCTCGGCAAAAGAGAATATCACGGACGACGCGAGCGGTATTTTAATTGAGGGCGTATTAGAGAGTATGGCTGAATACTATTCAGCGGAGCTGTCGCAAAAGGTCAAGCGCGGCATTGCTATGTCGGCGGCAAAGTGTAAGTATTTCGGCGGCGTTATTCCGCTCGGCTACAAGGTAAACAGCGAAAAGAGTTTTGTGCTGGACGAGGAGCTTGCGCCCATTGTCAAGACTGTTTTTGAAATGTTTGTCGCGGGGAGCAACTATGCCGAGCTTATCCGCTATCTGAACGGGCGGGGCGTTAAGACCACCAAAGGCGGCGAGTTCAACAAAAACAGCTTTCAGCGCATTTTGAGCAACCGCCGCTATTTGGGTAAGTACATTTATCAAGGCAACGAAATTGACGGCGGTATGCCGCGCATTATTGACGACGACCTATTCGAGCAAGCGCAACAAAAACTTGCTTTATATGCCGCCGCTCCTGCAAGGGGTAAGGCAAAAGTCGAATACATTTTATCAGAAAAATTGATATGCGGGAAATGCGGCAATAAAATGACGGGCGTGAGCGCAATGAGCAAAAACAAAACGCTACACAACTATTACAAGTGTGTAGGCGTTA
>CAJTYL010000018.1 GCA_910583855.1 uncultured Christensenella sp. | reverse complement strand
TATGATTTAATAATTATCTTTCTCTTCTTCTTAATGGTGTGCGCGAGAGAAAAACGCAAAGGGGAAATGAAGCGATTTAAAGCGCGTCCGTATTACCGACTACTAAACACACGCAGAAGCTAATTAATTTCAATGTCGGGCAAATGAACAGGCAATGCGGCGGTTTTATACGCCTATTTCTTACCGCCTACTCTTTTTCAAAATTGGAAGTTTCGGTGAAGTGTTTGCTTCCTATTTCTTAATCCGTATTACCTTAATACGCTACCTTTGCTTCGGTTTAACAAAATAGTTTATGAACGAATTACAAGAACAAATCTTAGCACTACTTGTGGCAAAGTTCCAAGGCGTGCGCAAAGACGGGTTACAGCATTTGGCAGCCGCTATCGGCTTACAAGTCGCTACCATAGAAGAAGCTAACGGAGTTGTAGATAAACTTACCGCCGACAAAGTTAGCCAGTACGTAACAGATTGGCGTAAGGTTGCAGACGCGGAAATAAGCAAAGCGAACCAAACCTACGAAAACGGACTGAAAGAAAAGTACGATTTCGTGGAAAAGGGAAAGCAAACACCGCCGACACCCCCCACGCCACCAGCAGGCGGAGCGATAACGCTTGACGCGATCAGCAAACTTATTGATGAAAAACTTTCGGGCGTGCAAAGTAGCATTACCGAGATTAACGCAAATAAGGCGGCTGCTTCGCGACGTGAACTATTTGTAGCGGAATTGGACAACGCGAAGATTGAGGGAAAGACCCGCGACGTGATGTTAAAGAACTTCGACCGGGCTAACACCTTTGCGAGCGACGAAGATTTCAACAGCTACTTGACCGAAGCGAAAGGCGACATCGCAGCCTTAGCGCAAGAACGCGCAGACGCAGGACTGCAAGGACACGATAAGCCGATTTTTGGAGCCGTGAACAAAGAAGGCGTAAGCAGTGGCGTAGCAGACTACATCAAAGCGCAAACCGAGAGTAAGACAGCCTTAACGGGCAAAGAAGTTTAACCGTAAATTCATTCTTTACAATGGGATTGAAGATAGACAGAAAGCAGGACAAACGTGTAGTACACGCTTGTACGCACATGCTGGCGGACATTCCTAACGGCGTTACCGTTTGCTCTTCCGAATTGGTTGCGGGCGGTATTTTGCAGGAAGGGACGGCATTAGGCGGCAAAGACGCTGCCGGGCTTTACCACGTAGTAAAGACCGCAAGGCTTACCGAAGACGCTACCGCCACTACAAAAGCCTACAAGGTGGCGAAAGGACATCATTTCAAAGTAGGCGATTTTATCATGTTGAAGGTAGGCGCAAAGGCTTACAAGATTACATCTATCAACACGTCGGAAACGCTTTACGACACCATCAACGTAGGCACTACTTTAGGAGAAGCCGCCACAGCAGGCGCAGCCCTTGTACTTGCCGCCGCTGAAAGCGCGGACACTACAAGCGCGTTCAAGTACGTGCCTAAAGCCATGACGGGCGACAGCTACGACGTGGAAGCCCTTAATAACCACTTTGTAACAGCGGTTACTATCGGGCAGTTCAAAGAGAGTGTTATCCCGGCAGTAAGCGACGACATTAAAGCCGCTTTACCCGGTATCAGTTTAATTTAATTGGGCTCTAAGTTATGATTAAGACTTTAATGCGCGGTCTTGTAGAGAAAGATATGCAAGCCGTGATTAATACTTACGATTTGAAGCCCTACTACTATCCTACGCTTTTCCCGTTGAAGGAAACTTATACCTTGACATGGAAGGCTTTGGAAGCGCAGGTAGGGCTTAAAATAGCCGCCGACTTGGTGGCACGCGGGGCGACAATTGACAAAAAGACCCGCGATGCGATTGCACGTTTGCAGGGGGACATCCCGAAAATTGCCGTAAAGCGTACCAAGAACGAAGACGAACTTACGGACTACGAAGTAATGTTAGCCATGACTTCGCAGAACCCCGACCTTCGCGCATTGGTTGAAGCATGGGCAGAAGACACTAATTTCTGCTGGACGGCAGTAGCCGCCCGTTTGGAATGGATGGCTTTGCAGGAAATCTCTTTGGGTAAGATTACACTTACCAACGAAAACAACGGTTCAGTAATCAGCGAATACGATGTAGATTACCAAATCCCAGCCGAAAGAAAGTTAGGCTTCCAAACCGGCTCGGCTTCTTGGGCTACTTCCGCTTCCGCGAAACCTATATCTAAGGACTTCAAGAACGTTGTAAAGGCAGCGAAGAAAGAGGGCGTATCTTTGAAATTCGCGTTTATGTCCCTTGACACGTTCGCGACTTTCGCGGAAACCGCAGAAGTACAGAAAATCTGCGCTTCTTTCGCCGTGAACGCCTTGAACCTCCAGCAAACGCCAAGCCTTGAACAAGTAAACAGCGCAATGAAAACGCTTCCCTACTTGAAGGGCTTGCAACTTGTTGTGATTGACCAAGATATTACCGTAGAACTTCCCAACGGTGACAGATACACCGGAAACCCGTTTACCGAGAACGTGGTACTGTTCACAGAAAGCAAAGTATTGGGACAAACTTACTGGAAGAAGCCCGCAGACATGAACGTAAAAGGTTCAGTAGCGATTAAGGCTTTGAACGGTCACACCCTTATAAAGAAGTTCGCTAACGAAGAACCTTTGGAAGAGGTTACTATGGGTATCGCAAACGCTTTCCCGGCGTGGCTTTCTTCTTCTCGTTCTTGGTTGATGGCTACCAACAGCAACACATGGAATCACTAACCGATACCGGAAAGGCTTAGCGGTCTTTCCGGTTAATAACTTAGCTTATGACGTACAAAGAATGGTTTACCCGGACTACGGTGCGTTTCGACATTGAAAGCGCGGACGTGGAGCTAATTTTAGCCAACCAGCAGAATACAATCCCCAACCCGGAAGAAGCGGTAGATGTAGTAACCGCCAAACGTGCGCTTTGCGCCGAATTTGGGACTATCATACCACTTGCCAACGTCAGCGAAGGGGGGTATTCCGTAAGTTGGAACTGGGAAGCTATAAAGTTTTGGTATAACCAGACTTGCGGCGAATTGGGCATAACCCCGGTTACTACGCCGAAGGTCAGAAACAGAAGTAACAGATGGTAACGGACGTAGCAAGCAGACAATACCCGCATTACCTATACAAGCGTACAAGCAACGGCGAAGCCGTGCAGGACGCTAACGGTAGTTGGCAGGCTTCCGGCGCGGAATGGACGCTACACAGCGTTTGCCGCGAGGAAACCAACGGGAAGGGTACGCAGATACAAGCCGCGAACGGGAAGTTTGTTACGTTCGCTTCGCTAATACAGATACCTAAAGGCGTGCAGCGCATACCCGAAGGCATGGAAATAGCGGTAGCGGATGAGCCGTTAGAGCCTTCACAGTTGCTTAACCAAGAAACAATGGAAGAAGCTAAGATTTCGGGAATAATTAGGATTTCCGGCGTGTGCTTGAAATTCGATAAAGGGCGTTTGCATTGCAGGCTATGGGTTTAGAAGCGAAATTCACGGGAGATATAGACGGCATGTTTAAAGCCTTCCTTCTTGAAGTGGAAAGGCAGATAATAGAAAGCCTTTGCCGTATAGGGGAAGAAGCCGTAAGCATGGCGAAGACCATACCGCCGGAACGCGGTTTTACAGACCGTACCGGAAACTTACGGTCTTCAATTGGCTACGTAGTCTTCAAAGACGGCAAGCCCGTTAATATCGCCTTTGAAGCGGTAAAGGGCGGTCACGTCGGAGTACACGAAGGACAACGTTTAGCCCAGCAGATCGGCGAAAACTATACCGACGGTTATACGCTGGTTGTAGTAGCCGGAATGAACTACGCCGTTCACGTGGAAAGCAAAGGGCGCGATGTTCTTACTTCCGCCGAGAAACAAGCCGAAAAAGCCATAGCTAAGGAACTTGCAGATTTAGTTACTAACATTAAAGACGCTTTCAAATGAAACATTGCAGCAGCATAGATACGGACGACATTCTTTTTAAGATTGTTTCGGAAGCGGTCACTTCCGGCAAAGTTGTTATAAACGGCGGCGTTTTCACACAAGGCGAAAGACCGGACGACAGCGAAGCCGAAGACATCGTGATAAATACCATTACGGTAACGCACGACAAACCGCAAACGGGCACTTCCAACGTGAATATTTACGCGAATGATTTGAAGCTGCGGATTAAGGGTAAAGAACAGCGCAAGGCAGATAGGGAACGCTTGCGAACCATCGGCGACGCGCTTGTAGCCTATTTGGACGCGCAAAACATTGCAGACCTCGAATATTGGATAGAGAGCGACATCGTAATAAAAGAGCTTGAAGTAAACCAGCATTACCGGAACATTAGAATAAGTTGGAATATTCATTAAATTTTTATCAGTATGGCAACATTAGTAACATTGGGTCTTTCCAAGATTTTGGGTAAGGTGGGAGAACCTACGGCTTTGAACTTTACCGAAACGGGCTATACGGCATTCGGACTTACCTACGAAGATACCTGCAAAATGTCGCAGGAAGACCCGGAAGTAACCGAGTTCTACGCAGAGGAAGAAGACGACCCGGTAGAAACCGTAGAGAAGCAGGGCAAAATAACCTTTTCCTTCTCAATCATGAACCCCGACCTTCCCGTACTTAAACGGCTTTTCGGGGGCGAAATAGCTTCCGACGTTTGGAGTTATCCCGATGCGGTAAACACCGTAGAGGAATCTATTATCATCCTTCCGAAGAAAGGTTTGAAGTTCCAAGTTCCACGTATGAAACTTGTAGCCAAAATTAACGGCGAGTTCAGCAAAAAGGGCTTGCTTCTTATTGAGGTTACGGGAACTGTTATGAAACCCACTACTTCGGGGTTAAAGAAAATGGCAGTAGGCAAAGTTTCAGCTTCTACGGCTTCCGTTTCTTCTTAATACCGGATTGATAACATCATTTTCATTAACCGGAAGCCCCGTTTACTTTGTTTTCGGGGCTTCTTTTATATTCAGACAATGGACTACAACGATAAGTTAGAAGCCTTAGAACGCGAACAAAGCGAATTAAGGCAGATGATAGGCGAAGGCATAACGTTTGACGTTGAAGTAACCTATACCCGCCGGAAGCCCGGCTTATTGGGCTTCTTCCGTAAACGCGAAAAGATTACCGAAAAGAAAGTATTCCGGGTTCAAGAGCCTACGCTGGCAACGCTTGACCGACTTAGCGCGCTTTGGCTGCAAATGTCGATAGACGAAACCAAATTGGGCGACGAAGACTATTTCAAGACCGCAAAGAAAATGGCAGCGCAGGAAGCCCGGAAACTTGCGCAGGTAGTAGCGGTTGCAGTATTGGGCGAAGACTATTACGACGTAACGGACAAAGGCGGCTATTTGGTACGCAAGCCCAATGAAACCCGCTTAGCCCGGCTTACTTCCCTTTTCCTTCATACCGTAACGCCTTCCCAACTTCTTACGCTCGCGATATTGATTACCAACGTAAGCAATTTAGGGGATTTTATAAACTCTATAAGATTGATGAGCGCAACGCGCACAAGCGACCCGACACAACTTATAGAGCAACCGGGCTAAAAAGCCCACACGGTCGCCGGGGGTCGGTTTGCGCGCACTTCGGATGGACGTTGGATTACCTTCTACACGGGATTTCGTGGGGAACGGTTCAGAGAATGATAGTAGATGCACCGGGAGCAGAGGAAGAAGACACGAAACCGGGAACGACGGAAGTAGTGCTTACCGAAGAAAACGCGGGCGAAGTATTGGACTTAATAAATAAACTTAACCGATAATGAACATACAAGGTGGCGGTTTGTCCTTTGAGATTTCGGGAAGCAACGATAAGTTGTTATCGGTACTTAACGAAAGCAAGAAGGCAATACAGAATTTTAGTACGGCGGCAATTTCCGGCGGCAAAGGCATAGATAGAGCCTTTGAGAATGCAGCTGCCGCTATTGAAAAAGGCTTTGCAGACATTGACCGGATTGTAGATACGAACAAGGCTTCATTAGCTAAGTTGCAGGAAGAATACAAACGGTTAAGTTCAGAAGCTGCAAAGGCTTTCAGCGAAGCGCGGGATGCGGACTACCGACGTTACACGGAAGCCGCAAAAAACATACAATCGGAAATAACCCTACGCGAAAAACTGATTAACGAAGCGCAGGCTTCCGCCGACCAGCTTCTGCAAGAAGAAAAGGCATTGAAGAAGCAAAAGGAAGCAGCCGAGAAGAATGTGAGCACACAGATTTCACTACGAACCCAGCTACGCAACGTTCGCGAAGAACTTGCACTTTTGGAAGCCAACGGACAACGCGGAACGGAAGCCTTCAAGAAGTTGCAGCAGGAAGCCGGACGGCTTACCGATGCGATAGGTGACGCTACGACACAAGCGCGTATATTCTCCCATGACAACCGAGGATTGCAGGGTATGATTTCCGGGCTTAGCGGCGTAGTAGGCGCGTTCAGTGCGGCACAAGGCGCGGTAGCGTTGTTCGCCGGAGAAAACGAAAATTTGCAGAAAGTAATGCTAAAGGTTCAAAGCCTTATGAGCATTACGATAGGTTTGCAGCAAGTAGCGAACACTATAAACAAGGATAGTGCCTTTATGCTTACGACCGTAGCGAAAGCAAAGGAACTGTTAGCGGCGGCAACCAACAAGCTAACCATAGCTTTAGGAGGTTCAACCATT
This sequence comes from uncultured Christensenella sp., assembly GCA_910583855.1. Lineage (GTDB taxonomy): Bacteria > Bacillota > Clostridia > Christensenellales > Borkfalkiaceae > Coproplasma. Next base: position 7,505 of record CAJTYL010000018.1, on the reverse strand, counting down.
GCTGCAAAAGCGTTGATGGCTACGCTAACTTTGGGGCTTTCCGTCGCTATTACCGTAATTATAGCGGCACTTTCCAAACTTCAAAGCAAGCAGGCGGAAGCCAAGAAAGCACAAGAAGAATTTAACAAGAAAGTATCGGAAGCAGCCGGGAAACCCGTAGCGGCTTACCGGGCATTGCAAACGGAATGGATTAGCCTTAGCGGATCACTGAAAGAACGCGAAAAATGGGTACAGAACAATGCCGACAAATTCAAAGAATTAGGCTTTTCAGTCCGTGACGCGAAGGAAGCCGAAGAACTATTAGTTAGTAACAGCTCCAAATTTGTTGAAGCGATGATGTTGCGAGCTAAAGCCGCTGCTACAAGCGAACTTGCGATAGAAAAGTACAAGGCTGTAATAGAAGCGCAAAACAAGCTGGATGCAACCCCTAAAGCATACGTTTCTAAAAAAGGCACATATACGGACGGGTACGGGGTAAAACGGAAAGGTACGGTATTGGAGAAAAGCGACACATGGAAAGAAGCCGAAGAAACCTTAGAGAAAGCCGAAGCCGAATATAACAAACTTATCAACCTGCAAGTAAACTTTACCCAGCAGGAAAAGCAGATATTAGAGCAGATAGGCAACCAAGCCGGGCAAATTATAGCCGGAAGCGTGGAAGCAGCCGAAAAGGAGTTGGCGCGGTTGCAGGAACTATACAAGAAGGCAGGTTCTGACCAAGAACGCGCCAGCTTGAAAAAACAGATAGAAGCACAGCAAAAGGAAGTAAACCGAATAAGCCTTTCTTCCGGTAACGGCAGTAAGCAAAATGACCCATATTTAGACATGCTGACGAAGCGAAAAGAAAAGTATGCGGATTATTTAAAATGGGTCACAAGCAAAGACGAAACGTTGAGAAAGGCAGCAAACACCGAGTTTGCCACATTGTTGAAGGAAGGTACAAGCTACCTCGATTATCTGGAAAAGAAACGCGCGGATATTCAGGCGAAAGCAACCAAGACAACAACCGACCTAAAGAACCTTAGCACGCTTAACAACGAAATAGCCAAGACCACGAAGGAAGCGGTTATTTCGGACTTTGACAAAAAGCTGCAAGAAGAATTAGCGGCATGTCAAACAATAGGCGCACGTTTAGACCTGCTGGAACAACGAAGGAAGGAACTTAGCGGCGATAATTCCGACGTGGATAACGCCAAGAAGGATATTATAGACGACGCCAAAAAAGACACCGTAAAACAAGCTAAGGAAGAAACCAAACAGTTGCTAAGGGAATACGCCGGGTATTTGTCCGATAAGCTGGATTTTGAAGAAAGCTACGCATGGAAGAAACAAGCGATTACGGATAAGTTAGCCAAAGCCACTACCAGCAAGGACAAACAAGTAGCCGAAGCCGCTTTAGCCGCATTGGAAAAGAAACGGGCGGAGTATTCAAAGCTGACCGGAAACGAGCAATACGACCAGCTTTTGCAGCAATACAAGACGTACCAGCAGCAACAGACCGAAATAATGAAGACGTACGCGGCGCAACGTGTTGAAGCCGAAAAACAGGGCAATATAGCGATGATAGCGCAAATAAACGCGAAGGAACAAGCCGAGTTAAGCAAACTTGCAGCTTCCCGCCTTATGGCTTCCGATAGCTGGAACCAGCTTTTCAGCGACCTAAGCACACTTACGACCAACACGATAAACAAGCTGATTACAGACATAAACAGCAAGAAGGTATCACTTTCCGCACAGTTCAACCCGGCAGACTTGAAAGCCATTAACGACCAGTTGGAGAAAGCGAAGGACGAATTACACGAACGTAACCCCTTCCTCGCTTTGAAAGACAGCTTAGCGGAATTGCGTGCCGCCATGAAAGCCGACAAACTATTAGAAAGTGACGACCCGTTTGTTAAGAGTTTGGAAGAAAGGAAAAAGCAGTACCAAGCCTATACGGACACCATAAACAGCGGCGACGAAATATTAGCAGGCGCGGCAAAAGAAGCGTTCGCGGAACTTCTTAGCGAAGGTTCTTCCTATGTTGATTACCTGCGCCGGAAGATAGCCGAACTTAATAAACAGAAAGCTACAATAAAGCTGACCGTAGAAGGCGAAGAACAGTTAGCCGTGCTTAACGCCGCATTGTCAAAGGAAGAAGGCACGACGAAAAGCGTTTCAGCAGCTTTTAAGGAATCCTTTAAAAGCATAGGAAGCAGCATAGACCTTGTTTCCGGGGCATTTGACAGCGTTATAAGCGGAATAAAGAAAATGGGTGTTTCAATGGACGAAGAAACGGACGCTATTTTAGGGGACATCGGCGGAATGCTTGAAGGTGCAGGACAGTTCGCCGCAGGTTACGCAAGCATGAACCCGGTACAAATGGTTTCCGGTGCGGTAGGCTTCCTTTCTTCCGCCTTCGACCTATTCAACACCCGCGACCGGAAAGCCGAGAAGTCCATAAAGAGACACCAAGAAGCCGTTACCAAATTAGGCTATGCCTATAACGCATTGGAACACGCCGTAGATAGTGCTTTGGGCGAAACCGTTTATCAGAACCAAAATGCCATGATACAGAACCTGCGCGCCCAGCAGAACGAGATACAAGGCATGATAAATGATGAAATCAGCAAGAAGAAAACCGATTGGGGCAGAGTGGACGAATTTAGGGAGCAATACGCCGAAGCCGGAAGGCAGATAGAAGACCTAATAAAAGAGATTACCGAGAGCATTACGCAAACTTCGGCTACGGAATTGGCGGACGAATTGGCTAACGCGCTGGTAGAAGCCTTTGAAGGTGGGGAAAACGCGGCTAAGGCTTTCGGGGAAGTAGCAAACGACGTGATAAAAAACGCCGTTGTAAATGCCTTAAAATTGCAGTTCTTGGAACAACCTTTACAGAAGGCTATAAAGCAGCTTCAAAAAGACATGGGGTTTGATGAAGAAGGAAACGGTTCTTTTAACGGATTGACGGAAACGGAGCAGGCGCGCTTCAAACAAGCCATACAAGCAGCCGGGGCGAACTTTGCCGCTGCTATGGATATGTACAAAGACCTATTTGAACAGTTGGACGAAGACGACCCCAGCACGTTAAGCGGTGCAATAAAGGGCGCAAGCCAAGAAAGTATAGACCTTTTGGCTGGGCAAACGAACGCGGTACGGGTAAACCAAGTAACATCGCTCCAACTTTTGCGGCAACAGCTTACGCACCTTGCGAACATGGACACCACGTTAGGCGTGATAAGCGGGCGGCTGCTTACCATAATAAACAAGATTACCAACACCCCTACGGATGATTTACGTTCGCAGGGCATAACCGATTAACAACGGAATATGAGTTTTGAAGAATTGAAAAGGGCTTTAGCCGCCGAAGCGCAGGCTAAGGGCATTTGCTCGGAATGGTATAGCTTTATTCTTCGGGCGACATCAAAAGAAAGGCTTCTTACGCTTTTTGTGAAAGGGCTTGATTTTGTTTTTGACAACGATTTTCCCAGCGCGGAACTGCGTGCGGAGTTCAAAGGCTTGCATGAACATTACGGTGTGTTCATCGACGAACCTTTCAGCGTTGCAGACATGCGCCGTATTGTAGCTTTCGGAACATCGGAAGGCGAAGCCCGGTTTTCGGGGTTCTGCGCGGCGCAAGTATGGGCGCGGGATGATACAAAGCTGGTTGTAGAGGTTGAAGATAACGCCTTTGTCTGCATTGACATAACCAGCCGGGCAAAAGTGGAGATAACAGCAAGCGGGACGGCAAAGGTTACTGTCTTCCAACACGGCGGGGAGTGCATTAACCGGGCTTCCGGCAACGCGAATATAAAAGTAATTGATAAACGTTAGCAGTTATGGCATTAGAACAGAATTTAATTTTAGACTTACCTTTCGACGAAGCGAATGGTTCTACCGTTGCATACGACTTTGCGCAGAACCGCCACGACGCAACCGTAGTAGATTGCAGTTTTGTAGCAGGTAAGCAGGGAAACTGCATAAATTTTGACGGCGAAGGATATGCAGACGTAAACTATAACGTTGTGCCCCTATCCGGCAGTTTTACCATATTGGCATGGGTAAAAGCCAATAAATATCCGGACGGCTATACGGGCAAAAGAATAGGGTTGTTCTGCAATACCGACCAAGTGGAAGGCTACCGCACCTTTTGGATAGACGTAGAACCGGATAGCTGGGGCTTCTTCGCTATAAAGAAGTCCGGTAACAGAGTTTTGGTTTACTTAGACACGCAGTTAATAGAAACGATTGTACTTCCTTCCACGCTTACCGGGATAGCGTTAATACAAGACATTTACGGCATAAGTTACGGTTACGCCGATTTAGACAGCGTGAAGGTGTATAACGTCGTATTGAGCGACGCGGAAATAGGCGAAGAACTTAACTCCGTTGCACAGCTTGAATATTATTTGGATGGTAAGAACTTCCGCGATTTCGGAATACGCGTAGAAAGTTCTACGGGCGTTCTTGACCTTCCAAAACTGAAAACCCCGGCTTCCGTTGATTGGGCGGACTATCACGGGAAAGTTATAGACCTTACCGAAAAGCGATACCAAGAACGCGAAATAACGCTTAATTGCTGGCTAAAGGCTTCTGGCAAAATGGATTTTGTAGAACGGGTTAATACCTTGTATGACCGTTTCCGGCAGGACGGCACACAGCGTCTTATGATTTCCATACACCCAACTAAACCGCTTGTTTACGAGGTTTACTGCGAAGACGGGGTAGCCCCTTCCAAACGTTGGCACGATGATAAGATGATAGGTACTTTCTCCCTGAAGCTGAAAGAACCCGACCCGGTTAAGCGTGTCGTAAGACACCAGCGATTAAACAGCGGTTCGGCTTCGGTAAGCGTAGCTTTCAAATCGGATAAGATGGTTAATATCTATTGGGGCGATGGTACGGTAGATACAGACGTTTACGGGGATTGCACCGGAAAGAACGCCATTAGCCACACCTACACGGATAACGGAATTTATTACATAATTGTAGCCGGGGTAATTGAAGACATAACGGACTTTGAAACTAACGGTATTGTAGTATGGAACAGATTATAATAAACCATGCCGACGGAAGCAAAACACCGTTATTCAGCAGGAAGAATATAAGCGCAGTAAGCAAGGCGACGCAAAAAATCGCCTTGCTTTCCGAGGACGTGGTAAATATTACCATAACCACCGCTACGCCTTTGGATTTGATGATAGGCGATACCACGCTGATATACGGCAAAAAGTACAAACTTAACCAGCTTCCGCAAATAACCAAGAACGGCGAAAGGAACTATACCTACGAACTGACCTTAGAAGGGGCGCAATATGACCTTATAGATGTTCAGTACCATTTGCCCGAAGATTGCTACGGCGATACGTTCTACTCGGATTTGGGCGGGCATTTGGAAGTATTGATGTGGAACATAAGCCGCGTATATCCGGGGCTTTGGAAGCTGGGGAACTATCCCAAAGATACGGAGTACACAAACTTTACAGCCACCGAAAAGAATTGTTTGGCGGCATTGCAGGAACACTGTACCAACTACGGCGTAGAATTTGAGATAACCAGCGACGGGAAGACCAACACGCTCAACATAAAAGCCAAAGCGGGAATAACGCATACTTTCACGTTGAAGTACGGGCGCGGGCGTGGTCTGTACCAGCTTAGCCGTACCAACGTGAACAATGCCGGGATAACAAACCGCCTTTTCATTTACGGCGGAACGGAGAATTTAGGCAAGAACTACGGGCATACAAAGCTATGCCTTCCCGGAACTACGCGCCTTACTTCCTATTTGGAAGATGCGGAATCAATAGCCGCCTACGGGATAAAGGAAAACGAGAAGAACTATACCAACATCAAACCGGGACGTATAGGCACGGTTACGGCATTGGGTACGGATAAGATTACCTTCATCGACAATACGATGTTTGACCTTAACGCGAAAGAAGCGGACGGGAAAACAACGAAGTATCTGATAGAAGGAACGAACGCAAAGATTAAGTTTGAAAGCGGGCAACTTGCAGGCTACGAGTTTGACCTGCACAGCTACGAGCATGGAACGCATAAGTTTGTAATAAACAAGTTCCAAGACGAAAACGGTACGGTATTCCCTTCCGAAACTTCCGGCGCGTTTCAGATAAGCGTAGGCGACAAATACAGCATTTTAGATATTCAGTTACCGCAGGAATACATAACGGAAGCCGAAAAGGATTTGAAGGAAGCCGGGACAAAGGATTTTGAAACCATGACACAGCCGCAAGTAAGTTACAAACTTGCACTAACCGAAGGCTTCTTTATTTCGCTTTGGGGCAAAGAAGTGGAAACCGAAATCCTGCACGTAGGCGATTTCATACCGATTGAGGACGAACAGATAGGCGTAAATAAGGCGGTAAGGATTACTCGCATAGAGCGCGATCTGCTAAAACGGCATAGCTACGACATAACGTTAAGTGACACCGTAACGAAAAGCACTACCGTACGCGTTCTAAACGAAATAGAGGACTTGAACGAAGTTATTACCATAAACAAGCTGGCAGACCCCGCAAGGGCGCGCCGCCGTTGGCTGGCTACGCAGGAACTTCTAAACATGGTATTTGACCCCGAAGGCGACTATTACAGCGAGAAGATAAAGCCGCTTTCCATTGAAACGCAGATGTTAAGCGTTGGGGCTAAAAGCACACAGTTCACACTGCAAAACATTACGTTCCAGCCGAACTATGGCGGCAACCCTAATAGCCTTTACGTTTCTTCCGGTACATTGGTTCATTACGCGATAGAACCGGACGCATTGAAGTTGTGGGGGCTTTCTTCGGCAACATTTACTAACCTAACATCCGCTACGGCGTATTACATCTACGCAAAATGTCCTAAAAACGGGGATAGTGGAACTATTGTACTATCCGCTACGGCTAAGACGGTAGAAGCGGAAGCGGGCTATTACAATTTCCTTGTAGGGGTTCTTAATTCGGTTGTTACAGATACGAACGGGAAGAATCCCGGTAGACTTGTTTCATTGACTTACGGGAGCAGTACCATAAACGGGCGTTTCATCCGTACCGGAAGGATAGAGAGCAGCGGTGGCGGTAAATGCTACTTCGACCTCGACAACGACGAAATAGGCGGCGTTATTCACTTTGTAAGCAGCGACGGAACGACAAAGAACGTTTCAGACCTCGACCAGATAGCGAACGAAACAAAGAACTACATAAATAATACCCTGCCCGGTATTCTGAACGAAATACAAGCGCAATTAGACGGGCAAATAGAGCAGTTCTTTGAAACATACGACCCGACGCTGACAAACGCGCCCGCGAAGGATTGGAACACAACCGCGCTGAAAGATGAACATTTAGGCGACCTTTTCTATAACACTTCAACGGGTAAAGTTTTCCGTTTCGTAAAAAACGGTTCTACTTACAGTTGGCAGGAACTACAAGACAGCGAAGTAGCGCAAGCGTTGGCACTTGCTAACGACGCGTTAAAACTTGCCGGGACAAAACGGCGTATTTTCGTGGCACAACCTACAACGC
>CAJTYL010000017.1 GCA_910583855.1 uncultured Christensenella sp. | reverse complement strand
AGCGCCAGATTGTGGCTCTGGAGGTAGCAAGTTCGAAACTTGTCGCCCGCCCCATATCCTTTTTAAATTCGGTGGGGTGTCGCCAAGCGGTAAGGCACGGGATTTTGATTCCCGCATTCGTAGGTTCAAATCCTGCCACCCCAGCCAAAATAAAACGGCTGACAAGGCTAAACGCCTTCGTTTATTCGTAGGTTCGTCTGCCACCCCAGCCAAAAAACGGCCCATTAGCTCAGTTGGCAGAGCACTTGACTTTTAATCAAGGTGTCCCGGGTTCGAGTCTCGGATGGACCACCACAAACGCCGCATAAGCGGCAATATATGCACCTTTAGCTCAGTTGGTAGAGCAACTGACTCTTAATCAGTGGGCCCAGGGTTCGAGTCCCTGAAGGTGCACCATACTCAACCTTATTCGAATACTATCGGGTAAGGTTGTGTTTTTTTGTAAATGAAAACACGGCTTTGCTGTAAGCCGTGAAATTATGAGAAAATTTTGATTAAATTGTGTTGCACAGTAGATACAGACAGCAGTGTTTGCTTCTCAAAAAAATTTTAAGGATTTGCGTTCTTTAATTCATCAATTACTGATTGAATTGATTTATAGTCTTTGGCAATAAGGAAGTCTAAAATTAAATTATAGGTAAGGTCATATACTTTAACAAAATCTCTCTCTGAATACTTGGTTAGAAATTCTTTGTAATCGTTCGATGACTTATTCAAATTGCTATGTCTTAATTCATAATTATTGTATAGATAGCCCAAATCTTTTGCCATTTTGTAAATTATAGACGATTTTTCTTTTGTGTTTACTATCTCATCTATTAAAGGTTCAAGGAATATATCTAACTGTTTTAAAACTTTTCTTTTCTCTTTGCTGTTTAATCTTTCACGTTTATATTTAATTAGTTCAAAACCAACGTCTATATTATCTATTTCATTTACGACTTCACAAAGTTTATAATCATTATCACACAAAACAACCTTGTTGTTTAAAACTTTTTTTGATACACCAAGTTTATTTTCGATTTCAGACAAAAGAAACATTAAATTTTTATACGACTTATCATAATAATGGATATTATGCTTTTTAAAAAGAATGTTTTTTCTCTTGTTATAGATAAATAAGAAATTTTCTATCAATTCAATAAAATTAAGTAAACTTTCTCTATCAATTCCACTTTCAGTATAAATGATTCTGGCATTAGCTCTTTCTGAAAATTCAGATAATGAAAGACAAGTACCAACATTAGGAAGGTATTCAAACAAATAATCTTCACAAATCTCTATAAAATTATAATTTAGCGCATATTCATTTTGTTCTGTAAGTTCATTAAATCGCCTTTTACAGAAAAAATTGTCATTATAAACGTAATACGATATTTTTTCAACTTCGTCTTTCAAATTATAATTTTTTTCTACTAAATCAAAAATATTATTACTTCTCATCTGTCTACCTAATAACAATTTTTATATAATTACGATGTCTTTTAGAAATTAATTTTATATTATCTCGACATGTACATATAAACCAGCAAATTATAAACTATATGGAGTAAAAATGTAAAGTTTATAATCTACCAATTAATAGTTGCTATATTAACATTGAAACTGAAATTGTAATTTATAGTGTGCAATTTATTGATTTTCAATATAATTTATGATATAATGCAAAACTATAAGGAGCAACTATGGATAAAGTTCGAAGTGCAAACGGAATAACCACATCAAACTTGGTTTTTTCAACACATTGTGGTAATAATGCGGAATTGTTTCCCCAAATTTTAAACCTATACGTTCAACCTAATTCGTCTATTGCAGATGTTACTTATGGTAAAGGTGTATTTTGGAAAAACGTAGATACATCTCAATATAAATTTTTTCCGTCAGATATACAGACAGGTGTTGATTGCAGAAAGTTGCCATATGATTCATGTTTTTTTGATTGCGTTGTGTTCGACCCCCCCTATATGGAGGGATTATTTAGAAAAGACACTGCGCATATGGCTGGTAATGGTAATTTTTCTTCATTTAGAGAGGCGTATTCAAATGGTCAAGCATATGAACAAGAAAATGCCCCTAAATACCACGATGCGGTTTTAGACTTATACTACAAAGCTGGCATTGAAATTTTTAGAGTATTAAAAAATAAAGGTATATTTATAGTAAAATGCCAAGATGAAGTCAGTGCAAACAAACAACATTTAACACATGTAGAAATTATAAATTATTATGAATCACTTGGCTTTATTGTCGAAGATTTATTTGTGTTAGTAAGGAATAACAAGCCTTGTGTTTCTCGCTTGATTAAACAAAAACATGCGCGTAAAAACCACTCTTATTTTTTAGTGCTTAGAAAAATAGTTAAATAAATTCTTCTAATAAATTATATATATTATCGGTAAATGGCGGTTTTAATGGCCATGTAATATCAATTAGAGATTTTATTAAATACTGTCTATCGTCATCGGAAATATTTTTAGTGCGATTGCTCGGATGTGGTAAATCAGCGTTCTTTGCAAAAGCAAATCTCCATTTCTCGCCAAAAGAAAATAAACTAATTGCCACAATATCAAACTCGCCAACAGCTAAACAGGTTGTGGTTACTAAATGACCATTTGGCAACAATATTTCCCTTTTATCGCTTGCATCGCACTGAAATTTTCCACTCCAAACATCATCACCAAGATTTTTTGTAAGATTCGTTTGCAATGATTTAACTTCAATCTTAAATTCTTTTCCTTTATATAAAAATGATATATCACCTTTATCTTTTCTATCATGGTCATCATATTTTTTAAGGTTAGTAATTCCGTCTTTATTTATAAAAAATGAACGTGCTTTATACTCACTCACATAACCAAAAATAAACCCACGCAATGAGGGGTTTTCATCAACAATATTTGTAAGTTCTATATCACTTATTTCCCATTTGTCCAAAATAGATTGTTTCATTGTAAATTCTCACTAAAATTTATATTTTTAAAGATATCGCAAACATCACATTCTAAAACTCCAATCAATTTAATTAGATTCTTAAAACATACATTTTTTGTGCCGCACTCAATAGCCCCTATATATGTACGGTGCAAATCACACATTTCTGCTAATTTTTCTTGTGAAATGTTTTTTGATTTACGAATGTTTCGAATGTTTTCCCCTAATGTTTCTAAATTATTCATAATACCACCCTATGAATACTATTAATAGCATAATTATACTAAATATTCTTTCGCATGTCCGCATACTATAAATAGCATTTTCTATTTTAATCTTTATAAATGGCACTGTGGCGGGTGCTTGATATAACGAGCGCGCGGCGCAAAAAACAACCTAATAAAAGACATAACCGCCGTGGCGGGCGGGGCGTTTTTTGATAAACGTCTTGAAATGTGCGTAAGTTTATGGTATAATATAAAGACAAACCGAAAAAACATAATATAATTGCGCGCAATTATATTCTTATAAAAACTTACGGGAGGTAAAAAAATGAAAAAGAAATTGTTATTGACCGGTATATGTTTGACTTTGGTAACGTCTATGGCGTTGACGGGGTGCGGCAACCCCTCGGGAAACAGGGCAAAAGCCTTGTCGTCGTCAAAAAACGTTTACGGAATCGGCGCTGTATCCAGCGTAAGGCTGTTGGGAAGCAGTTTGCCTGCAAGCGCGGTTAAATCTTTTTCTGCGGTGAACGCTCTCGCTTCAAAGCCGTCGGCGGCGGCTGACGCGTCGGCGGACGAAGCAAAACTGCAAGCTGAAAGATTTAACGAATATTTTACGGCTCTCGACAGCTTTCTCGGCGACGATATAATTACCACCTCCACCGCAACGAACACGGACGAAAAATACCCTTACGATACTAAAATGACGATAACCGGCAAAGATTTGTCGGGGGATACCGCCACTTACCTGATGTATTATACCGAGACTTTAGTGCGGAGCGACGCGGACGACGACGAAACCGAAAGCGAGTATAAACTTACCGGCATTATGGTAGTAGACGGCGCGGATTATTATCTGGAAGGCGCGCGGTCGGAAGAAACCGAGACTGACGAGTCGGAAACGGAGCTGAAAATCCGCGCGTACGCCGACAAAGCGGATAAATTTTCCTATATACAAATGGAGCAAGAGCATTCCGTAGAAAACGGCGAAACGGAAACCGAATACGTTTACTCCGTCTACTCAAACAACGTGCTCCTGGAACAGACTGCGGTAGAATTTGAGACGGAAACCAAAAACGGGAAAGCTGAAACCGAATACGAGCTTGAATTCAGAAGCGGGTCGTCCAAAGGAAAATACGTCGTAGAACGCGAAGTAAAGGAAAACGTTGCCGAAATAAAAGTAAAATACACTATCGACGGCAAAAAAGGAGTTTTCCGTATCCGCGAAATCACCGATGAAAACGGCGATAAAAAATACGAGTACACGTTCAGCGATAACGAAAAATTAATTTTCTGAAAAAATCGGCGGTTGCTTTTTGAAAGCAACCGCCGATTTCGTTATATTGAGCGCGTTTTGTCATATTAATCGTATTTTCACATTGAGCGCCCCTCGTCAAATTGAGCGCGAGCGAAATATCTCTTTTGCACCGGAATTTAAAAGATTCTTCGTTTCACTCAGAATGACAATGAGGGTTACGACATTTCAAGCACACTTTATTTTTTATTAAAAACCGTCAATCGGTCAACTCGTTTTTATCAAAAAACGGTGAAGCAAAAAATTCTTCCAAAGAAATATTTAAACCTGCACAAATTCCATAAATAAATTTAATTTGTACTGATTCATTGTTTGCTTTTACAATATCGCATAGCGTCGAGTTTGCAACGCCTGTTTTTAAGCTCAATCCGTGAACGGTTAACTTATTTATATCGCATAACTCCTGTACGCGCTTTGCAATATGACAAGGCGGACTGTGTGCGGGGTTGTGGTTAATTAATAAGCTTTTCCATAAACCAACGGTTTGTAAACTGTTCGTGGTACAGTTCGCGCTCGCGACCCTGCACTAAAATTCTGTACCGTACTGTCATTCCGCTGCCGACGTGCCGCGGCGGGGCGTTCTTTTTATCGAGAATTTTAGAAATTTCATAGCGGCGACCGTTGACCCACTCGATTTCAACGGGTTTCATTTTGCCGTCTACGTCCACGTTGAGAACCATAGCGACGTAAATCTTTTCGTAATGCTCCATAAATTCAGTATGCCCGCAAAATCAATAAACATATCAAAGCGCACAATAAAAAGCGGACCGTTCAGTCCGCTTTTTTAATGCAACGCAAGCCTTCGTTTATCTGTAACCGTTGGGGTTTTGGGTTTGCCATTTCCACGAGGACGCGCACATATCGTCCAAGCCGAGCGTTGCTTCCCAGTTAAGCTCCCTCTTCGCTTTGGATGCGTCCGCATAGCACGCGGCGACGTCCCCCGCTCTTCTGGGCTTTACGGAGTAAGGAATTTTATGGCCGCAAGCCCTTTCAAACGCGTGAATTACGTCGAGCACGGAATAGCCCTTGCCCGTGCCGAGGTTGTAGGTATAAACTCCCGCTTTTACGGTTTTAGCAATCGCCGCAACGTGCCCCCTTGCAAGGTCCGTAACGTGGATATAATCGCGCACGCCCGTGCCGTCGGGCGTGGGATAATCGTTGCCGAACACTCCCACTTCATTAAGCTCGCCTATCGCCACCTTGGTTATATAGGGCGTTAAGTTGTTGGGTATGCCCTTCGGGTCCTCGCCGATAAGTCCGCTTTCGTGTGCGCCGACGGGGTTGAAATATCTTAAAAGCACCACCGTCCACTCTTTGTCCGACTTGTAAACGTCGTTTAGCATAATCTCCTGAAAATACTTAGACGTGCCGTAGGGGTTTGTGGTGCCGCCCGTTTTGCAATTCTCGTTCAGCGGCAGAAATTCGGGGGTGCCGTACACCGTTGCGGACGACGAGAAAACTATCCGCTTGCAGCCGTGTTCGCGCATTGCCTGCAATAAAACCAACGTGCCGTTCAAGTTGTTGTCGTAATACTCCACAGGCTTTGCGCAGCTTTCGCCGACGGCTTTAAGTCCCGCAAAGTGAATTACCCAATCAATTTTATTTTCCGTAAAAATTTTGTCGAGCGCGCCTTTATCACGGACGTCCGCGTTATAAAACTTAACGCTTTTGCCCGTTATCTTCTCCACGCGCTTTAAGCTCTCTTCCGACGAGTTACAAAGATTGTCAATAACGACGACGCCGTAGCCACGGTTCAAAAGCTCAACCAAAGTGTGGCTGCCTATATACCCTGCTCCGCCCGTTATCAATACGTTCATATTATCCTCCGAAATTTTACGTTTCTGAATTAATACCATTATACATTCATCACTCCCGATATTCAAGAAATTTTTAAACTGATTTTGCGTAAAAAATAAAAAACCCATACGGACAATGCCCGTCGGGGTTTTAAAATTTATCTTATAAGCTGTTTTATATACTTTTTTTCACGCAGTGAAATTTTTCCGTCAACCGCGCAGATTAAAAGACAGACCGTAATTATATCCTCTTTAAGCTCGTCCGACAGTCCGCCAAGCAAATCGACCATGTCGTCGACTACTTTTTTGAGCTCCCTTCCCTCGGGTCTGAACGCTTTTACAAGGGCTTTCGCAGAGCCGTAATCAAAATCGTCGCCGAAGAAAAGCTTTAAGGCGGGCATAAGCAAAAGATACTCTGACTCGTCAAGCTTGCCGTCGGCATAGACCGAGGCAATCATAAAGGTTGCCAACAGTTCCAGACTGTCCGCAGGGTCCTGCGTTAACGCATTCAGCGCAGGCAAAATTTTAGCGGTTTTAGCGGTGATTATGCCCGCGTATTCCAATGCGTTGAGGCTTTCAACGGTTTTACAGATTTTATTGAAATCGTTCATACTTCTTCTCCCGTAAGCGGCGCAATATAATGCGCCGAAAGATTATTACGGTTTAATTATATCACTTGAATTTAATAAGTCAAAGAATACCTAATGAAAATTGCGTGAACGATTTAATTGGAAAAATTTTCCTGTACACTCTGTACAAAATAAAATAAATATGTTATAATGTGGGCATAATAAATTCAAACGGAGATTTTTTATTATGGAAATGAAAGATTTCAGACTCGACGGAAAAATCGCGCTGGTTACCGGCGCGTCGTACGGTATAGGCTTTGCCATCGCTATGGGCTTCCATAAGGCGGGCGCGACCATCGTTTTCAACGACATCAACCAGGATTTGGTTGACAAGGGCATTGCGGCTTACAAGGCGGAGGGCGTAAACGCGCACGGCTACGTTTGCGACGTTACCGACGAGAACGGCGTCAACGAAACGGTCAAGAAGATTGAAAAGGAAGTCGGCGTTATCGATATCCTCGTAAACAACGCGGGCATCATAAAGCGTATTCCCATGTGCGAAATGACGGCGGCGCAGTTCAGACAGGTCATCGATATCGATTTGAACGGACCGTTCATCGTTTCAAAGGCGGTTATCCCCTCGATGATTAAAAAGGGACACGGCAAGATTATAAACATCTGCTCAATGATGTCCGAACTTGGGCGCGAAACCGTTTCCGCTTACGCTGCCGCAAAGGGCGGATTAAAAATGCTTACGAGGAATATCTGCTCGGAATACGGCGAATACAACATTCAGTGCAACGGCATAGGACCCGGCTATATCGCAACCCCTCAGACGGCTCCTCTCCGCGAAAGACAGCCCGACGGAAGCCGTCATCCTTTCGACAGCTTTATTATTGCCAAGACGCCCGCTGGCAGGTGGCTTGAAGCGGACGAGCTTTCGGGTCCTGCGGTGTTCCTTGCTTCTGACGCTTCCAACGCTGTTAACGGACACATTCTCTACGTTGACGGCGGCATCCTTGCATATATCGGCAAACAGCCCAAATAAGCGTTCCGCTTAACATTAATAATAATTAAGCCCGCCCGCGTTACGGTAACGCGGGCGGGCTTTTATTTTGGTTTAAAGGCGGTTACATAAGCGGAGAGAAGAGACGGAGGAACGACGCTATAACCTCGCTGTACCATTGCCGTTTCATTTTATCGACGCGACCGCCGCGGGCAAAGACTTCTTCAAAGTCCTTTTCGATATCCGACATTATTTTTTTATCGTTGAGATAAACGCCGTTATCGAACTCCTGATAGAACGCGCGCATATCGAGATTGACCGAACCGACGGTAGCGCAACTTTCGGAAAGCATAACCTTGCTGTGTACGAACTCGCCGCCGGAATAATAAATTTTTACGCCGCTTTTGAAGAGCCTGCATGCGTTGGATTGGGTTACGCGGTACAGGTATCTGTAATCGGGCACCCCGGGAAGTATGAGCCGCACGTCCACCCCCTCGCCCGCCTTTTTTTTGAGCGCCTTCATAAATTCGCTGTCGGGCACGAGGTACGGCGACATTATATAAAGTTTTTCCTTTGCGCTTTGTATTATCCTCAGGTTGATATTGCGGCAAAGCGGCTCTTTGATTTCGGGACCGCCCGCGTATGGTATTACGGTTGATTTATTCAACGTTCCCGTAAAGTTGTCAAGGTACTTTTTACAGTCCAGTTTTTCGTGCGTGGCAAGCTCCCATTGGCGCATAAACGCAAGCGACAGCCCGTCGACCGCCGCACCGTCAAGGCGCAAGCCGCAGTCCTTCCAAATGCCCTCCATACGGCGTTGGTTGGCGCAGTCGTCAATCAGATTGAAACCGCCCACAAACCCCGTCTTGCCGTCCACCACAACGATTTTTCTGTGGTCGCGATAGTTCAGCCCGAAGTAAAAGGGCGAAAACAGTCGTGAAAACGCTTTCAGTTTTACGCCGGTCAGCCTAATTCTTTTCTTCGCAAAAGAAGAGAACACGCCCGCACAGCCTACGTCGTCGTACATCATTCTTATTTCGACGCCCTCGGCAATCTTGCGCCTGAAAACCGAAATAAGCCTGTCCAAAAACACGCCGTCCGCAACGATGAAAAACTCGATAAACACAAATTTTTCCGCCGCATCTATGCGTGCGACGATATTGTCCATTGCCGCTTTTGCGTAAGGATAGTAAATTAAATCTGTATTCGTATACGGAATAAATCCGCCTGCACGGTAGAGGTATTCGCCGTCGGCAAGCGCGGCTGCGGAACAGTTCTTTGGATTAAAAACGCCGACGAGCGGCAAAATCTTTTTCGTGATTTTGGCAAATCTGAGGCGCTTTATACCGTAACAGACCCGTTTTCTTGACAGGAAATAAGCAAAAAATCCGCAACCGCAGAATAAAATAAGCAGGCAAGTCCAGCTTATCTTCGACTGCACGTCGCGTTCGCATATCAGCACATATGCAATCGTTAACGCGGTAAGGCTCAGACACACGTAGAAAAATATGGGAACGTACCAACAGACTATGGCGTAAATTATGACTAAAAGGCTAAGCTGCGCGACGATAAAAAGGTCGGATATTACAGCCCTTAGCCCCGTGCCGAATCCCACCCAGGATTTATGTATTCTTTTTACGTTGTATCTGCGCTGCTGCAAGTATCTGCGCAAACGGAAAAAGTTTTTATCCATTATAAAAATTATAGCACCTAATTCCCGCCCGTGCAATAGGTTTGAAAAAAATTTTTGAGCCCGAAATTTTCAATTACCCCGCGAATATGCCGCAGCGAACGGCTTTAAAAGACAAACGCGCCGCGCTTAAAATTAAGCTCGGGCGCGTTTTAACCGTATTAAAATTACTCGTCGACCTCGGCAAAGCACGAGCCGCCTATGAATTCCCTCAGAAGGGAATTGCAGGGCACCCATTTCTCATCCAACTCCTTAAAATATTTAAGGAACTTTATAAGCCTGTTTGCCATTATAAAATAGGGACTGTCCGCCGAGACTTCATGAAGAGCGGGCAAAGCGTACTTTTTAAGCACGCACAGTTCGTAAGTTAAAGCAGAATTATAAACGTAGTTGCACCCCTCCTGATATGGATAAATCCATTTGAATTCCCCCCTTCTGACGCTCGGCCACATTTCAAGGGTTCTTTCCGCCGTAGCGCCGCGGAATTTTTTATCGCGCACTATCCTGCGCAAAAGGCGTATATCCGTGTAACTTATAGGGTTGTGATAGTCGATATTGATCTGGAATTGGGGCGCAATATAAATTTTGAATTTTTGGTGCTTGGGTATACTTTTGGAAAGCTCGTCGTTCAAGGCGTGGATGCCCTCGATGATGATGGGCGTATCGGCAGAAATTTTCGTAGGCGTGCCCTTACCCGACCTGCCGTTTTCAAAACGGTAATCGGGAAGCTCCACCTCTTCGCCGTCGATTAGCGCCTGCATCTGTTCGTTAAACAGTTCTACGTCCAATGCGTTTATATCCTCGAAGTCTGGCTCGCCGTACTCGTCTATGGGAATATCCGCCCTGTCCTTGTAATACATATCGAGAGAGATGCGCAGGGGATTTATACCGCGGGACATAAGTTCTATTTTCAGACGGTTGGAAAACGTGGTCTTACCCGAGCTTGAAGGTCCTGCAATGCAAATCAAACGAATATTCTCGATATCTTCGGCAATTAATCCTCCGAGCTCGTGAAGCATATCGTTGTGCAACGTTTCGTTCAGGTTGATAAAATCCACGGCGGCGCTTTCTTCAACGCATTTATTCATTTTGGCAATCAAGTCGGCGTTGCACAGCTTTGCCCATTTATGAGCGCGCTTTAACACCTTTGCCAAGGTGGGCTCGTCCTTGAACTCGGGAATTTTACCGTCGTACTCGTAGCGCGGGTACTGCAATATAAAATGTCCGTCGTACATAAACATATTGAAATCCTTCAAGTAACCCGTGGAAGGAGTCATATAGCCGTACATATAATTGAGATAGTCGCCGCATTTATAGAAGTGACAAATCTTTTCGGGGCGGTATTGCAGGGTTTGCGCTTTATCGATCTGATTGCTGTTCATAAAGTAGTCGTAAGCTTCCTCTTTGGGCAGAACCGTCTTTTCAAAGGGAATATCCGCGGCAACGAGTCTTTCCATTTCAGCCTTAACCGCCGTAAGCATAGCCTTATCCATAATAACTTTTGGCTCGATAACGGTCACCATAATCGAACGGGATATGGCGTAGCTTATCTTAATTTGGTAATCGGGGTAAAGGTTATGAAAAGCCAGCGCAATGAGATAGCGCATACTCGTTGAATATACCTTATCCGCATCGGACGAGGTTAAATCCAGCGGAATAACGTCGCAGTCGTAAGAAAGCTCGAAGTTAAGCTCCCTCAGTCTGTTGTTGACTTTAACCGCAACGTAACGCTTTCCGTCGTCCTTCAAAAGCTTAATTACGGGCGTACGCGCGTTCAATTTATGGGTCTCGTTAAAAATATTTACAGTAAACATTGTCTTTCCTCCGTATCGGGTGAATTTGCATAAACCTTTGGAAGTATATTTTAACACATTTTCAGATAAAGTCAATACGCAGCACAAATTATGTCTGTCCCGAAATTTGCAATTCGCATTGAAAGCGTTTAAACGCTTACACAAGAAAACTATAAGATTAATATACATAAATTGTGAAATTAAAAAAAATCGGGGTTTTAAATTTAAACAGTTGACAAAAGCCTTTTTATTATGTATATATCAAATGTATATTTTGATTTAATCGGAATATACGGTAAAATCAGTTTCGGAGGTTTTATGAAATCAATTACCAAAAAATTATCGCTTGCCGGATTAGGCGCGGCTTGTGCGCTTACGCTTACGCTCGGCGCCGGTTTGCTTGCGACGAACGGCGGCGTTGCAAAAGCCGACAGCGGCAACGGCGCACCGAGTGCGAAAACGTTTTTCTACGATTATCTGTTTGACGCAAACGACAACGAATACACACTTGCCAAAAAGTTTTACAAAGCTTTGGAAACGCTTAACGATAACGGAGAGTTCTTAGACGGCGTAGTGGATTACAGAATTGACGATATTGTCAGCTCCGACCAGCTTAAAGCTTGGGTTGTAGACGGCGATCTTGAAATTCCGAGGGCGTTCGGCGCCGCGCGCGATGCGTTCCTTACCGACCACCCCGAATTATTCTATATCAACTTTTACAAAATGACCATAAGCGTTGCGCGCAGCAACGGAAATTACGTAGGCTACATTAACAGCGGCAGAGAAGCCAACCTTTATTACGACAACGGCTTTAATACGACCGAAAAGGTTGCGGCCGCGATAAATAAATTCAACGCGAGAATAAACGAAATCGTTGATATCGTAAACGCGTTGGAAGAAGCCGATACCTATACGGCGAGAGACGCGTATCTGGCAAAAGAAGTTAACAGATATCTTGCGGAAAATATAGATTACGATTACGATGCGTTGGAAAACAAAGACGACCCCAATTATATGGCGGAAGCCTACATTAACACGTCTTACGGCGGACTTGTAGAGGGCTATGCCGTTTGCGGCGGTTACTCCACTGCTTATAAAGTAATTATGGATAAGCTTGGAATTCCCTGCATAACCGTGAACGGATACAGCAACAACAAAGACCAGAACGGCAACAATTTCAGTACCAGCGTAAGCCATATGTGGAACTACGTTTGGCTTGAAACGCCCGCGGCAACACAATCTAAGGCGCGTGCTGCGGCAAGCAAGGGCGAATGGTATTCGGTTGACGTAACCTGGGACTATACGGCCGCGAACAAATACAGATTCGCTTTATTGAATTCGTATACCGATAAAGAAATTCACGTCGTTGACGGCGTTATTTCAACTTCAGGTTACAGATTAAGGTATCCTTCCCTTTCCGCCTTCAACTACGGCAGCACAGGTGAAACCGACGGGTTGCAAAGTTCGATACAGTACACCCCTACCGATAGCGTCGACGATAACGGCGGAGTGTTGATGGATTGCAACATTACCGTAAGTTATAACGGCAAAAGCGCGAAACGTCTTCTTGAAGAGGACGGTCTTTATCTGGCATACCGCAACGCATCATATAGAAATATTGACGGTAAAATGGAACTGGCTTGGACGGACTGGGCTTCTTTGGAGGTATTCAGACAATTTGCTACTATAGGCGTCGACAATGTCGACCAGATGATACAGGATACGGGTACTGAAACACGATATTACGATAACACGTCGGTTTATTACACACAATTCGCGGTATTCGACGTTAAACCCGATAGAGCGAGCCCCAACAGCAATCCTAACCCGACTTTGGGCCACGACCCCGAAACGGAAAGCTACTATTTCTTCTTTTTCAGCAACGATAAGCTGGAGAAAACCTCGCCCTTAGACATTGGCGACGTAATAATAAACGACGCATACGGCACATATACGCCCCCGCCTTATGTGCAAAACACAAACCATAACGAAACAATTACTATAAGCGACAGTATGCGCGACCCCGTTAATTCTCAATTTATGGCGGAAAGCAACGCGTTCATTTTGGAAGTGACTTACGACGAGGAATTGGAAATTATCGACCCGAACGAAAAAATAGGCATATCATTCGTATCCGAACACCCCGATGCGCATAAATACGCAAAATTCTTCCCTGTGAACGAAAACGGCGATTTGGTAGAACTTATTAAAAAGCCGAGAAACTCAAGCGACCCGACAGAAGTTACGAATACGTTGCGATTCAAATTTGCGCCCAGCCTTTTATACGCGCACAATGAAGAATTTTATAATTTTTACTTTATTAACGTCGGCTCGTCTAAAATGCTTCCCGTTTTCGGCAACGGAACGGATAACGAACCGACCGGCGAAAAACCTTCCCACAAGCTGCCCAATCCTGCAAATTTCAGTTTCGGAAGAGTAGTCATAGCTTGCCCTGCTTTCTATAACTATGACGGCAGGTTATACATTGACTGTTGCGCACAGCCGACTCTTATATCCAACTCCGACCTTTCGGCGATGAACTTCAAAGATGAAGACGGCAACAGCACCTTTACCGAAAACCAGAGAAGCCAGATGATGCTCGTCGCAGAAAAGGCAAGTACCGATACCGTAAACGAAATCCTTAACGGAATAGGCGAAATTGAAGGTTCACAAGTAACTAAGGAAGATATTCACACAAGCGAAACGTACGATATTTATTTGCAGATGTGCGGTAAATATCCCACTATTTCCGACGGAAGCTACGTTAAAATCGCGCTCGGCTTCCCCGAAAATTACGGTCCCGACGACGAAGGCGTTACGTTCAAGCTGTTCCACCGCAAACACGTTAAGGGCGACGAATATATCATTGAAGAAATCCCCTGCGTGGTAACTAAGTTCGGCATCGTTGCAACAGTTACAAGCTTCTCGCCCTATATGGTTGCGGTCGTAGACGCGGATAAAGCCGCCGAAAAGAATATTTATGCAAGCATAGAAGGCAAAGGCGGAAAGCTCTCGCTCGAAGACGGTAAAATCAAATCCCTCAGCGAAGGCGAAAGTTGCACTTACACTATAAAGCCCGACGAAGGCTATCAGATTTATTCGGTTACCTTGAACGGCGTTGACGTTACAGCAAACGTCACGGGAGATAAGCTTACGCTTGATTATGCAGATTTGGAAGCGAACAACGAACTCGTAATCCAATATATAGCGGACGCGGCAAAGGCGCGTATTCAAGAAAAGCTTGACAACAAGGACATTGAAGAAACCGTTGAGGTTAAAAAGTATGTAGTTGCGGTAGCTGACCAGCCCGTTTACAAGAACGTTCCGCTCCCCACTCCTCCCGTTGCTTCGGACTCGGACGTACAGTCTAACAACACCGTAACGGTTATCGTAGTTTGCGTATTTTTCGCAGTGGCGGTAATTGCAATAACCGTAACGGTCGTAGTAGCGGTGCGCAAAATGAAAATCTAAATAACTTGAATGAAAAAAGGCTTATTCCTGCTTGGAATAAGCCTTTTAAATTTCTGAGGTTTTAATTCAACCGCGTGAACGCGTTATTACGTTTAACCACCGCAAGTCTATGTAATCGTATATTTATTTCTCCCGAATACGGAGTACACAGATTATAATACACCCGTATAAATAAGGCTTGCTCCTCATCGGAGCAAGCCTTGAATTACAATTACTTTCTGGGGTTTTTGATGTTCGCCTGTGGGGACGTGTTACTGACAGGGGCAACTAAATTTTTTGGCAGATAGTAAATCATTTTTTCGTTTCTCCTATTTGAAACTACATAGCAAAAATTCATTAACTATGTTCCTGTATAATAGCACAAAACGAGTCTTTATGTCAAATATTTTAATAGCAAAAAGACCGATTACTCGGTCTTTATTTAATCGTTATACAAATATATGCGCCGTAATATCACGCCATTGATTACGCCGCAACATACCTTTCCGTTCTTTACGATATGCTCTTGCTTCATCAAATTCTACCGTAATAGTACATATCTCTCGGTAGTTATCTACCTGTTCTTTCTGATGCGGCAACAAGTTCAAATACCATGCAAACTCATCTTGTGTATAAGGTATAATACGGAATATTGCCTGTTCCAAAAATTGTCTATCTAATTTCTGTTGCGAAAAATCAACTTGCGTAGTAAGCAATTCACTTAACTGTCCAAAATCCATTTTGCCGCTTTGATCGTTTGAGTTCTGATTTTCATATTGCAAAATAGATTTTTCTATTGCTTCAATTTCAACATTTACTTTTTGCCTATGTACTTGAAATTCTTCCTTGCTGATTTCGCCCTCCATTCGCATATTGGTTAAGTTGTCTAATTTCTTCTTTGCCTTATCTAACTTTGAAAGCAACTCTTTACGTCTATCCAACTTTTGCTCTCTCTCATTGACATAGCAACTATTATATATATGGTATGCTTCGATAATTGCTTCTCTGTTATCACCCCACAAGGAACTAAAAATCTTCCGTGCCAATAATTCAAATTTCCAATCACATATCTCACTTAAATCGCAATATCCCTCCGATGCCACCCCCGAATCATCGCGTAAACGTTTTGAGCCATTGTTCAACTGATTATAGCACTTGTACCCATAAATAATTTCGCCGTTCAAATTAACCCGCCATTTATTCTTTCTCATTGCAGAGCCACAACGACACTTTAATTTATGCACCCATACATCTTCACTACTGTGATAGCCTGTTACATTACTACCAAAACGTCTATGAACCTCTGCGTGCTTTGATTCCCTGATCTCTTTACACTTCTCCCAAAGTTCTTCGGAAATAATAGGCTCAAAATCACCCTTGATATAAAGATGTGTACTTTCATCTCTGTTTATGATAGATTTTTGATCCAAGAAGTTATTACGGCAAGATTTTAGATAACATTTGTACCCTTTATAAGTTGCATTATGTAAAATGCGAGATATTTTAGTACATTCCCAACGAACAAGTCCCGAACCGTCTTTTCTCTGTCTTTGTACAAGTTCGCTAACTATCTTTTTGAAACCTAATCCTTGTGCATAAAGATTATATATCAATCGCACCGTTTCCGCTTGTTCCTCATTTATAACGTAAGTGTCTCCAACTCTATCATAGCCGAGAATATTTCCGTTTCCATACAGCACACCTTTATCTCGGCTTATTTTTTGTCCTGCTCTCACACGCTCGGAAGTTTTACGGCTTTCCTCTTGTGCCAAAGTTGCCATAATTGTTAAACGCAATTCCCCGTCGTTGTCCATAGTCCAAATATTATCTTCAACAAAATAGACTTCAATTCCGTAATTCTTCAGCTCACGGGTAGTGATCAACGTGTCAACGGTGTTTCGCGCAAATCGGCAGACTTCGCGTGTAACAATTAAATCAAACTTTCGCTCTTTGGCATCGGCAAGCATTTCCAAAAACGCAGGTCTTTTCTTTGCTTGCGTACCGGTAATACCCTCATCAATATATTTCCGCAAAACCGTCCAATTAGAATGATACTTCGTTTGATCGTCATACCATTGCAACTGATTTTGCAACGCAGACAACTGCGCTTCATGTTCAGTGGAAACACGCCCGTAATATACAATTTTACGCGGTCTATTCCTGTCTAAAACATTTACATTTGTAGGCATCACCATTCGATTTGTTCCGTAAAAATCCATAATATTCTCCTTATGCCGCTTGTTTATTTCGGCTTAATTTAGTATTACTTTTTTGACTTCGTATATATCTGTCCTTGCTTTTTAGAACACGCTCGTATGTCCCCAAATTCAACTGCCCTTTATGGTACATTGCTTCTAAAAGCAAATAGCCAATATACTTACTATCCAATATCTTCTTCACTAATTCCCCTCTCAAAAAAATAGAGAGGGTTTGAATTGCTTTTTCGCAAACCAAACCCTCTCTGTTGCCCAACGGATTAAATGATTTTACTTTCTTGCTTTTAATGATAATTTACATTACCACCTCTACACTTAAAAATAAGAAAAGGATTTGAAATGCTTTGTGCAAATCAAACCCTCTCTGTTACCCAACGGATTAAATGATTTCTTATTTAGTTGTTACATCTCTAAATCAGAGCCGCCACTGCTTCCCCCACCGCCGTCATCGTCAGTTTCACTCTGTGATAAACCTCCGCCTGCGTATACAGACAGCCATAGTTTCATGCTTGAAAGCTCGCTTTCAGCAAGCAATTTTGCCATACCTTCTGTCTTGCTTTCAGGGCGCGTACTGTATTTTTCTTTGTCCCTATAAGAGCTTATTGCGGCATAGTACCTATCTCTTTCTTCATAACGAATATCGACAGGTAAAAGTCCCAACGAAATCATTTCATAGATTAAAAGCAATCTGCCCGTTCTTCCGTTACCGTCTATAAACGGGTGTATGTTCTCAAACTCTATATGATGCTTTGCAAGGTTATGGAACAAGTCAACCCAATTAAACTGTCCTTTTTCCGCAAGTTCGGCGTTATGCCTACAATCCGCCTGCAATTCTTCTGAATACGCTTTCATCTTTTCAGGCACTTGCGTAGGCGGACAAGGTGTGTACACTATACGCGACAGACTTCCCACATAGTTTTGTATCTTTCTGTATTTACCCGCTTCGTCATCACCACGCAATACAAAGCTGTGAATTTTCTTTATAAAGTCCTCTATTATCGGCTTTTTCTCTTTAAGCGATTCATACAGAAAATCAAACGCTTGCTTGTACCCAATAATATCTTCGCTTTCGCGCAGAGAGTGCGCACCTGTTACAATTCCCTTTTCGATAAGCAACTTCGTTTCGTCAAACGTAAATGTATTGCCCTCTATGGCGTTTGAATTGTGCGTTGCGCTGATTGAAAACTCATTATTGAAATATTTAAGTTCACTCGCCGACAGCGGACGTACCTTTTTCATAAGAGCATAGCACTCGTCTATCTCATTTATGATGTCTATGTACTTTTGCTGTTCTTCCATTTTTTTAGACATAGCCCTGCTCTCCTTTGCTTTATATTATACTCATTTTGCACTGAATAGTCAAGACTAATAAGCACGCACAAAACTCTTTTTAACAAGCCGAAAGCCTTTTCTGAAAATAATCGGCAGAGTTTCGACATTTAGCTCTCCGTCTTTCAACGATATTACTTTCACGCCGTTCTCCGTAAGAAAATTAACTTCGTGCGTTATCTCTATCGGGGAATTGCCAAGCACATCAAGTTCAGGAACAAGCAATACCTCAAATTCACGGTACTTTGCCTGCAACCTTAAATTGCTGTATGTAAGCGCGTCCATTTTACCGCTTTCCAATATCGTACGCATCGCCGATAGCCCATTTGCTTTTGTATATTCGGTCAATACTTCGCTTTGGCTTTGCAATTCAGCACGATCCCCTGCTACCGAACGACAATATAATATTGCCTTCTTCGCTGTCCCTTTACTTACCGCTTGATTGTTCATATACGCTGACCTCCTATAAAATAAAAGAGGGTTTGATTGCTTTTGCAAATCAAACCCTCTATGTTACCCAACGGATTAAATGATTTCCTATTTAACTGCAATCATTATAACATTTTTATTTTGGTTTGTAAAGGGACCCGAAGCATTTTTCTTCAAAAATTAAGCAACTTCCGCTTCGTCCTCGTCATCATCTTCGTTGAGTATTTCTACAATAGGCTTTGCTTCCGTATCTTCGTCCATTACAATCGGTGTTTCCTCCTTACCCAAGTCAAGTTCCGCATCTATCGCCGCAAGTTCGTTACGCAACTGCTCTGCTTCTTCTGCCTGCTCAAACGGTTTATCAACTTGCTCTTTTGCCGCCGCCAAATCTTCTTCGATACTTGCCTTTTCCGATTGTGAACGGCGCATTTGAAATTCAAAATCGTCCAAACCATTTTCCAAGCGCATGATTGTTCCCACATCGCTATCAGATATTGCAATATCATACTCGCCTGCGCCTATAAGTTTGATTGAATATGTGTCGCCCTTTATTGCCTGCGGAACAATCTTGAATCCTTTTATAAATCCGACAGTTTTACCAACATACTCGCCCGACTTTACAACTCGAATCAACAGCGCGCCCGCATCTTTTCTTTCTTCGTAACTGTTTTTGCCGATACGAATTAAATCCTTATCATGTTCGTTACGAAGTTGAATATCGTCCTGCAAGTTCTTTATTTTTACTTCACGAGCATTTATTCTTTCGGGTGCGTGATAAATCTGCGCCTGTAAAGCATATCGGTTATCACGGTAAACTTTTTCCAAATCGCTCAACTGTCCTAACCGCATCTCGATTTCCATTTTTCTCTTGATTTTCGGGTTGTCGGAAGTTATGGCTTTTATTTCGGCAAACGATAATGTTGCATCGTCAATATCTTCCGCAACTCGTACCGATAAATCGCCGCGGTTGATTTGTGATATAAACCTTTGCTTCGTTTCCAAAATCTGATATGAGTACGCATCGAATGTACGCTTCGTAACATAGGTAAACAGATAGACTTCTTTATTCTCGTTGCCCTGTCTTACTATACGCCCCTCACGCTGTTCCAAGTCGCTCGGTCTGAACGGTGTGTCCAAGTGATGCAACGCTATTAACTTGTTTTGAAAGTTTGTACCCGCCCCACACTTTTCGGTAGAGCCGAGAAACACTCGAACTTCGCCGTTCCTTACTCTATCAAAAATATCTTGCTTCTGCTGATCGGTTTTGGCTTCGTGAACGTAGGCGATTTCCTCTTCGGGTATTCCGCACTTGATTAGCTTACGCTTAATATCGTTGTACACATCGAAGTCCTGTTCGGGGTTATAATCGCCGTACATTTTCTTTGGGGTTGACATATCACAGAATACAACCTGCGTACAACGCTGTTCTGCCGTATCCGACCAAATTTTATAGATATTATCTACACAACGGTTAATCTTACTGTTGCTATCGTCGGGTATCGTCGAATCAAAGCATCTCGGATCAAGCGCAATCATTTTGCCGTCATGGGTAACGCATAGCATATTATCTTCCCACGGCTCAACTGCGCCCGCAGATATTTTCTCTGAACGTTCAACTATCTGATCGTTCAATTCCAATATCGTTTCCGTCGGCTCTAACTGCTCAACAATCTTTTTTGCTTCCGGCACAGGCAAGTTCAGCATATCCGCTGTTTTAACATCTGCGAAACTGCGATACATTTTCAAGAGTTCGGGCAAGTTCGTAAACTTCGCAACCCTTGTTCTCGTTCTGTAACCCTGACCGCTTGGCGCAAGTTCTAATGCCGTTATCGTTTCAGTATATAAAGCCGCCCACGAATCGAAAAATTGTAACCCGACTTCCCTTAAACCGTTTCTCTGCAAATAGGTCTGCAACGTGTACATCTCGACAAGTGAGTTGCTTATAGGCGTACCCGTCGCAAAGACTACACCTCTGTCGCCGCCGCGTACTTCGCCTATGTATTCGCACTTCAAGTCCATATCTGATGAACGTTGCGACATAGCTCTGCTTATGCCTGAAACATTGTTCATTTTCGTAAAGATAAACTTGTTCTTGTACTTATGCGCTTCGTCTAAGATGTCATATATTTCCCGCCAAAATCTTCCGTAAAGCTGATGACTGCGTGCCATATGTTGCTGTCCGTTGTCCGTAGCATAGATCGTAAATCTCGTATGGCTCTTTTTGTGAGTAGCCCGTTTGCCCCGAATAGACCGCTACTCTTTTCTCTATTGCCCGCATAACCAAGAAAGTCGCCTTCGTCTATGCCGCGGTTTACATATCTGATTATGTCGTTGTGCTGACGGCAAGAGTAAAACTTTCGTTCCGCAATGTATTTCGGCTTCATTGGAAAGCGGCTCATAGCATCACTATTGGGGGCATAGCCGATACTCACAAGCACATTGGGAACGCCCATAGGTTATCAGTTCAGTACGCCCGGTATATCTTCCGAATCGCCGTCGTCATCATCGTCCTCGTCAAACAGCGCGCCGAGCAATCCGTTCAAAAACTCGATAAACCTTTTCGGCACGTCGTCCATGTATCCGATTTCCACCTGAGTCTTGGTTATCGGCTCGTCCGTAGCAATCGCCAAGAGAATGTTGTATATCGACGATGACATACGTTCCGACATTTTCAGGTGTGCCAACAGCCCCTCAACGTGCTTCTTGTTGTATTCGTGCATATCGGCAATCATATCTTTGAGTTGTTTGAGCGTCGCCGCCATTTCGTCCTTGTTATTGAACGAAGGCGGGATTGCGCTTGCGCCAGCGGGCGAATCGGGCGGCGTGGGAAAGTCTTTCATCTTGTCCTTGATACCGCGTTCCAAAAGCTCGACGATCAACTGATTCTTTGTCTGATAGCGATTTTTATTTATCTTAAAAATCGTGTTCAGGCTCTCGATGAGCTTCGTGTCGTAGATCCTTACGGTCAACTTGGTTTCAAACTGCTTCATATTAAAACTCCTTAAAAAATAATTTTTTTCAACGTTTCAAAAAAGTTACGAATTACCTTTTGCAACTGTTCCTGCGGATACTCGCAAACCGCTATAAGGTAGCGCACTGACTTATCATCGCGGAACAAGTCATATAGGATTTTACCTTCCTCTATCCGGCTCTTTTGTATCTGACGATGAATGATGTCGCCGTAGCCCTTTTCTTCCATAACATCTTCAAGCGCATAGATATAGTCCGAATCCATAACCACTACTTCGCTCTCAATTTTGCCTTTATACGCTTTACGCATTTTCGCTATATGCTTCTGATAGTTCAATCTTCTGTGCGCAAGCAAGACCAAATCGCCGAGCCTATCATTTACGGGAACGCACATTTCCATATCCCCGATTACTGCATTTACATATTCCATACCGTCCTCCTGATCGGGAATTTAATTAGTCCCTTCACTTATTAGAGAAAAATCGCCATATCTGCACCCACCTTTTTTGAAATTTTTTCAAACTTTTTTTATCAGCACCTTTAATTGGGCATAAATACGAGCTACACGCTTATTGATAACTTGATGCGCCACACCTTCTTCTCGCGCAATATCCGACTGCGACATATTCAGAACAAAGAGCTTATGTATCGTCTTGCGCTGTAAATCCGTAAGGTACGGTAAAGCCGCCCTCAACTTACGCATTAAAACTTTCCGTTCCGTTTTCGCTTCCCTTGCAAGATACAATTCTTCTGTGTCTGCTTCCTCGTCCGCAAAGTCGTGTCCTGCTTCCGTGATGCTTTCAAGCGAAGTCGAATAATAACCCTCATACGCATCGCCACGCCATTCTTCCTGTAAGCTCTCACGGTATTGCTTTGCTACCTCGTCTGTTACTTCTACCGAAACCCTTTTACCATGCTCGTCTTTGAAATAAATCTTTGCCATTTTTGAAATCCTCCGATTTTTGATTTTTGTTTTGAAAAATCGCAATCGGACGGTTTCGCCTCAAATGAAAAAAGCCCGACTGCGTGGATAACTCCAAGCAATCGGGCATAAACGGCATCAAAAAAGAAGCCTGACAAAACAGTAAAACCCTATGCAGGAATTATCTGTCTGTCAGACTCCTCTTGACCTATCTCATCAAGTCCAATCTCATAACAAGACGTTAGCGGTGGCATTCAACGGAATCCCACCGCCCAAAATATTCTTATGTAGTGAATTGCGCCTTTTTAGGCGCGTTGGCGTAAAGGCTTGTCCTCTATCGGCTTTTTGCTTATGTGCATACTGTCATCACTGATAATGACCGAAGCAAACTCGCCGCACTTCGGACACTCGATTTCCACTTTTGTTCCTGCTTCGCCCTTGCAAAGCCGTTTTCCGCATTTCGGACACATAACAAATCTCATAGCAATATACCTCCATTTCCCATAGGCAAGCACCCTTGAATTTAACTAACTACTTTGTTACGGTTTGGGCATCCTATAACGTAGTAAGTCAAATGCTTGTCCGATAAAATTTATATTCAGTTGCAACGGGGCTGTGTGCAACTCAATACCGATTTAATAAGTTTTGATACAGCCGACCAATACGCCTTGTATCTCGCAGTTGCTGACTATAATGTCTTTCATTGTTTTATTTTCGGGGTGCAATACGATTTTTCCGTTTCTATGATACAAGCGTTTTAATGTGTTGTTTCCGTTCGTCAAGGCAACGACTATATCTCCGTCATCTGCGCGGTCTTGTTTCCGCAAGACAATCAAATCGCCGTCGTTGATTCCTGCTTCTATCATACTGTTTCCGCTTGCGTGTAACATAAACAGCTTTCCGCTACCGAACAGCGAACGCGGCAATTCAAAGCTGTCCTCGATATGCTCAACCTCGAAGCTCGGCTCTCCGCAAGCTATCGCCCCGATAAGCGGCGCAATCGTTGTTTCGCCTTTATTGAATCTCGACGGAAGTTCTATATTGCCGAGCCGTGTCCGTTGTATTCTGCCCTCGCTCTCCAAAGCAAGCACATACCGCTGAACAAGGTTGAGCGAACTCATACCCATATAGTGCATAATGTTCCGATAGCTCGGCGATCTTCCGTTATCCGCTTGGTATTCCTTAATGTACTTCTCCATTTTACATAAAGTATTTGGGTTGAGTGTTCTCATCTGTACCAACTCCCTTAATTGAACGGCGCGTTCAATTTAGATTGT
>CAJTYL010000016.1 GCA_910583855.1 uncultured Christensenella sp. | reverse complement strand
TATCATTACATATCATATCAATGTTGTTTTCGGTTGTTTTCGCTTGTTTTTTCAACCCTTCGGTTGTTCCGGTTGAAAAATCAACCGCCCGGTTGTTTTCGGTTGTTTTGGCTAATTGTATATTTTTTGTTTGCAATGTGCTAATTATTTGATAACTTTGCGCTTGTTATCGGGGAGAAATCCGGTAATGAATGGAAAGCGTTAGGTCTTTATATTTGAAAATCGCCAAATTAACAAATAACGAAAAGAGCCTTTTAACGCGCTGGTGTCGTATATCTATGCTTGATATATCGGCTAAGCGCGGCTATACGGTTTATTTTCGTTGGGCGTTTGGCGATGCCTCAAATATGTAAACCTATATAGTCCGCGCTTTCTTTATGTAGTAAAGTGTAATATCTGCTTCGGGCGGTGGGTGCAAAGTTAGCAAATAAAATGAAGAAGTTATTACTTTCCTTCCTACTACTTCCGGGTTTGTTGCTTTCCGGTTGTTCAAACTCAAACAATGAACCCGAAGAAGAACCAAACTACCTTTCTACAACCGTCCGGGCTTCTGCCTTTTTTAGTGAAGTTGGGAGTATTGAACAACTGAATAGCGTTTATGTTGGGCGCACGTATTCTGTGAATTTTGCGCCGTTCTGTTTGTCTGACACTGAATTAATGAAAATTATAAACGGTTCTGTTGAAAAAGTTACCTACTACTTAAACACCCCCAACGTTGGAAATGAAGTAATCGGCGTTTCTACCACCCAGCCTTTTACTATCTCGTATTCTCCTAAGAAATCCGGGCAATGTACATTAAGCGTATCGTTTGACCTTTCAAGTAAAGACCATAACAAATGGGTTGAAGTTGAAAGTATTGTAGAAGTAATAGGCGCGGAATAATGGAAGTAGAAGCTATTTTGGGCTTTGTTTTGCTTGTGTGCTTTGTGCTGGCTCTTTTCATTGTTCTTACGGCTCGTATAGCAAGCGCAAGGCGGAACAGAGCTAAAAGGAAAGAAAAAGCCGAAGAACTAACCCGTATCTATGTTAATACTGCTATACAACGGTTGAAAATTTCCGGGCTTGAACGTCGAACGCGTTGGCTTGAGGAAGATAGTAATTCATCGAAAAAAGAAGAAGGCGAATTAAAGTAATACGTTTGAGTAATTTTTGCTATTGCTTTTTCCGGTTGGTAATTCTTGGTAACGTTTGGTTATGGTCGTACCATTTGGGACGGTAACGCCTGCTATTGCATGGCTGCTATTGTCCCTTTTTTGTGCCCCTGCCTTTGGTCTTCAATTTTGGTTATCTCGAAACTAAGGTTTACTTTTGTGACTGATAAATAGTTATTTGTATGGAAGAGAAACAAATCACACCGGAAGAAGCCTTCTTTAGTGCTAAGGCTAATTTAGAACTTGCTATAACGGCGCAACTGAAAGAATTTGCCGCCAAGTTCTGTACGTCCGTAATCTTCAAAGGTTGCGTAGAGGTACAACCGTATGTATCTGAAACGGGGAAGGTTATAGATACGCGTATTTCTCATGTAGAAGTAGAAACTAAATATAGTCAAGGATGAAGCATATAATAACACCTACTGCAACTTCCAACGCTGAAAAGAAGCAATATTTAAACGCTAACGGCTGGTCTGAACGTTTGGTTGCTGATAATTGGATAAATAATGCAGATGTGGAAGCCGGGCGCGTAAATATCGAATGGGGCGGGCTTCGTCTTGATGAAGCGTACAACCGTTGTCGCTGGCAGATATTTAAAGGCGATTTTCTGCGTGTAATTAAGAAGCAACCACTTAACAGTATTTCTATGAACCCGCAGAACGGGGCTTTCTCTTTGGAATGGTTGGAAGGCGGTAAGGTTTACCGGGTATCTGGTAGTTTTGACGGTTACGGCTTTAGGGTAGGTATGGAATGGAAAGAAGAAAAACCCGGCGTTAATATCTCTTTGTCGAAGCCGGAGTATATTAAGGCGGTAAGGTTTCAAAAATGTGAAATCAATACGCCGGAACAATTTGTAGAACTATTTTATAACTCTTTTAAAAGGTATGGATGAAAATATGAACGTAGAAGAATTGGCTAACGGTTTTGTTAATGCTTTTAGTGATATGGCTAAAGCTGCTTCCGAATTTGGGGAAGCATGTAATATAGTTACCGATAGTATTAAAAAGCAAGTAGTTTCCATTCAATTGGCTTATATAGAAAAACTGACTGATAAAGTTAATAAGGCTTGTTTTCTTACTCGCTGGTACTATACCCGCAAACTGTATAAGGAAATAGGCAAACTTGATGAATTAGTTTCTTCCTTTTATCCGTCTGTTCCCGGAACGCCCCAACCATCCGAAGAACTGAATTAAAACACGTTGTTATGAAAACAAAAGAACTAAAAAACAAAACCGTATTTGATTTTTCCGACTATCCGGCTATTATTGAAGAAATAACCGGGATAAGTATTAAAGATAGTGATCGCGTGGAATATTATAAAAAAACATGTCATCCAATAAATAAAGCACGTGATATTGAATACCTTGCTTATAAAATTGGCGATAAGCAATTAGAAGCGGCGGCGGCTTCTTATGCTGTCAAATTGGAAAAGGAACGGGATGAAGAAAACGGTAAGGCTATGAAGAAAGGCTATATTATAGACTAAGGGGTAATAGCCCCTTAGTTCATATATCCGTTTTGCTTTAGCCAATTTTCAAGCGTTTCCCGTCCGCAGCAACAGCATTTTAATATATTGTTTAAGTCTGATTTACTAACCTTCTTACCGTCTAAGCGTTTTAACCCACCATCTAACAAACCTTGTTTCAATCCGGTTAATTGGTCGGAATAAACTTCGTTATATAGATTTCTTTTTACCGTAGCTAATACTTTATTAGCGTCAAGCCCGAAGTTACTTATAACCCAATCGTAATTATTAACCATTGTATTATATCCGGTAGAATTACGGTTCGTAATAAATTCGGGATAAGGTGTTTTGGAACATCCTAATTTCTTGTAAAACTCCGGTAGGGTCTTACGTGATACAAATTCGTTTGCCAATTCCATATAACGCCGTTGCGTATCGGTAAGATACATATTTCCCGGTTTGTTCCTATTATGTGTAATCTCATGCCAAAAGGTAGCCATAGCGTCTGCTTCTCCTTTTGTTATGTCTGCCGAATGTCTTGTAGCTATCTTGGCTAATGCAGATTTTACCCCGGCTAATCTATCCGGCGTTAATGATAAACGCCCGTCCATGTACGTAAAACCGTTTACCCCCGTTCTTCTCGTTGGAGTTAGTTTTAAATCTCCGTTCTCAAACCATTTTTCGGTAAGTTCCTTGTTTATCTTTGCAAAGGTTTCATCTACTTGTACATCCGAAGTGTAGGCGGTTCTTAATGCCGGATGCGGGTTATCTCCGCCTTTGGCTACTTCCGCTTTAGCCTTCTGTAAATCTGTCTTAGCTTTGGATAATGCTTGTTGTAGCTTTGGGATGCAATCGCCGTAATAGTTTGAAGTATGTACTTCGTTAGCATTTATAATATTTGTGTATTCCTTTTGCAGATCGGCAAAGCCTTTCATGTCTTTATCTATAAAATCCCGTAGGTCGCTTATAGCCCTAAGCCATTCACGCTTTCGTTGAAGTAGAACGTTATCCACTTTATCTATTTCTCCGGTTAATGCGGCTCTGTTACCGGAATTGCGCAAAGTGTCTAAAGAGGAAACATCCAAACCAAAGGAATACGCCCAACGCTTGTAATAAGCTATATCGCTGTCGAAATCCGTACATGGTTCTACGGTATTCATTGCTTTACTTGCTATCCCAGTCTTCAACCCGCCGCTAATCTTTCCGCCGTTGAAGTTATCGCGAATATAATAAGGCATAGACTTCCAGCCCTTCGCACGTTCTTCAATGCTGCTGATGTAATCCCGAAAGGCTTTAGGTACGTCCTTAACTGTCCGTCGTGAAGGAAGGCTTTTATACTGTGCGCCTTTAACAATCGCTTTTAGCCTATTAGCCCGGTTCTTGTTGTATTCGTCGTAATCCGCCATGATGGGAACGGCGAAACAGCGGCATTGTGGATGCCACCCTACGAATTTGAATGTTTTCGGGTAATCCCCTGCCAACGTGTCGCAAATGTCCACAAACGGAACGGGTTCGCCTTTGGAGTTCTTTATAGTGTGGTTGTTGCTAAGCATTACACGAATACCCACAATAAAATCAAGCTGTTGCCATCGTAAGTATTCGCTTTCCCGGTACGCCATGTTTATTTCGGTGCGTGTCAATCGCTGGGCGTTCTTTGCTGAAGAACGGTAAACACCTTGTCCGGGGTGGTACATCTTTGCCGCCTTACTTAGTCGCAGGTTGCCGCCTTTATCGCGTACTCGCCTATAAAGTCGGTCGGGTTCATTCAAGTATTGTCGTAAATCACGGCTTAATTGCTGTGCGCTTTTTCCTTCCCCTAATCCTACGTCTATGCCCAATTCCATAGCGTCTTTTAATTCTTCGGCATACTTCCAAACCCTTTGGCTAAGGTTCAAACCGTTTTCTTTACGTTTCTGAAATGCACTAAGGGCTTCAAGGTTACGCGCTTGGTAACGTTCGGCTTCTTCTTTGGTTAGTTTGGAAGTCCGAAGTATGGAAGCTAAAAAAGCGTCGTTCTTCTGACATGCTGCCAGCCATTCGGAGCGTTGCCCGGAAGTAACTACGGCTTCAATCTTTCCAGCAAGTCGGGTAACAATGCCGCGCGCCTGCTTCTTGGCTTTCGGGAAGTCGTCAAAGTTAAACGTTCCACCAGCCGGAAGGTTAATCTTTCCCGCAAGGCTGGCAAATTCATCCGCCGCCGTTTGGTATAGCTTGGCTACTTGCTTTGCGTAGCGTTCGGTTCTTATGTAGTGTTTCGCGTCAAATCCACGAAGCTGTATTATAAGCTGGTTTTCTTTTGCCATAGTTATTTTCTTGAAAAATCGCGTTTAAGCGCGTTTCTTTCCTTTTGCGTTAGTTTGTATGTCCGAAAGGTAGAAACGCGCACAAATCAAAGAAAAGCGTATTATTTTAATACGTAGTTAAAGCTAAATAGTCGGTTCGTTCTGATAATAGCTATTTTCCCGATCTTCTTCGTTAATTATAGCCTTTTCTTCTTCGTCCACGTTATCCGCCCATCCCAAACGCTGAATAGTGGCGCGTCGGCTTGCAATCTGCTTGTTTCCGTTTGCTGATGTAAGAATGTTTATCTTACTAAGTTCGTCTTCGATGATGTAAGGTACTATTTCGGGTTCTATTATTAGATTGTCGCAAGCCTTAGACCATTCCAAATGCGCTTGTTTGAAGAAGGCTTTTAGTACGTTTACCCTTCGCTGCAAATAGTCTGAAAATATTTCGCTTTTATCCTGCACCTTTAAATGTGCGTCCATGAAAAGGAGTTGTAAGGCTACGCCGGAAATAGCACCTATTCCTTTGACGGTATCAAACGAAATGTCGGGCGTTTGCGTAATGGTGTAAATCATGCGCAGGAGCGTTTCTATTTCCAGCTTAACACTTTCGGGCGCGTTTTGCCATGCCAAATATTGCGCGGTAGCCCCGTTTTCCCCTTCAATGATAGCCCCGGCTTCCCCTTTCCGGGCAAATCCTATAACCTTTCCTTGTACGAAAATCTTAGGGCTGGCGTGGTA
The DNA here is from genome assembly GCA_910583855.1 of uncultured Christensenella sp. Lineage (GTDB taxonomy): Bacteria > Bacillota > Clostridia > Christensenellales > Borkfalkiaceae > Coproplasma. The sequence continues at coordinate 23,187 of CAJTYL010000016.1, read as the reverse complement.
GTCGTTCGTGTCGGCGAAGTTGGAAAGCAGCTTTTCCAATCGGTCTATAAGGCTTTGAACGTCTTCCCATTCTACTTGTGGCTGGCAGGCATAAATAACGGGTATCTTTCCTATTGTTAATTCTTTCGGGAAGCCTTCTACCAGAGTCCAATTTTTACCCGCTACTTCCCCGTCCAAACCGTCGCAACACCATAAATAATGTTTGTCTTTCGTATAGGTTTCAAAGTAGGTACGTGTAATCATATCCCGGTCTTTGCGCGTAAATTGGCGACTAAACGCAACCATATCGCGCGTGTCGTCAAAGTAGGGGTAAAGCCTATCGCCAAACATCGGGCTGAATATGGCTACCTTAAATTTTTTCGTAGTTTTGAAGCCGTAGGTTTCGTGTTCAGGCACTTCTACCGGATACCAAAGTTCGGCTACTTCTGTCATGCTGTAAAGGCTTCGCGCTATCCGTCTGTTAAGTGTCTTTTCCTTAACGTCGTGGAAGGCTCGGTTTATAGCCTTCAAAAGAGCTTTTTCGTCTTCCCCTTCCGGGTTACTTCCATAAGTAACCGGGTTGCCGAATGTGAAAGCTACGGCGCGTTTTACTATCAACTTTTGAATAGCTAATGCTATACGCGCTACGGGTTCTATTCTGAACCCTTGTTCCGTAGTCTGTTCTACGTTCGGGTTCACGTTTTTGACTTCGCCGTATTCGTCGCTGTCCTTATCAATTACTACAAGTTTGTCCGGTCGCTTTTGCGTGTCATTTATATCGTGCAGCTTCGGGTCGTACTGCGCGGCGTGTTCCTTTGTGTTCGGTTCTACACTCAAACGTCCGTTTCTCAATTCACTAACGACTTTGCTAATGTCTTCGCTTTGTAATAGTTCTTCTATTGTCATAGCTGTAAATATTTAAGTTATCGAAATATTCTATTAAGTTTTTGGGGTTGGCTTCCGCGTTTCTCTATCGTTCCCGTCAATGCGTCCGGCGCGTCGTCGTGTGCGTTCTTTCCGGTCTTCTTGTATTGGGTTATCGCTTTATAGAACTGTGGGAAAAGATGTTCCCAACCTTTCGGGAAGTAAGTAAGGTTCTGCACTTCCGCCGAGTGGTTGAATATGCGCACTTCCTTGTTTTCTGATTGGTGGAACCACGTAAAGGAAGTTTCCCGGTTGCCTAATATGCGGCATTGCGCTTCAACGTTCCGGGAGAAGCCGCGCCCGCCATTGTTGCTTTCTATTATGGCTTCTTCTACCTTATACTTGGTAAGCCTGCGCGCTGTTTCCGGTTCGGTTGTTTCCATTGCAGCCTGCGTATAGTACACGTCAATGATGAAGTTTCCTATTTCCGTTTCGAGGTAGATAATACAGCAAAGAAAGTCCGCGCCCGTATCTGCCGTATCTATGTAGGCTTTTACCTTTCGCTTCCGGGTAACGGGCTGTACCTCGTAGGTCTTAAATTCGCGTTCGTACATAAGCCCGGTTAATGGTGTCGGGTTCTGCATATACTGGGTATCAAAAACGTAAACGTTCTTCTCGCGAAGGTTATAGAGTTCTTGTAGTGTATGCTTGAACTCCCATAACGCGTGTTCTTTTCCGTCTTCGCCCGTTTCTATTACCGGAAGGCTTAATACCGTCCATTCGTCCGGTTCAAGGCGTTGCAGATAACCGCAAAGGTCGTCTTCGTCCAACCTTTGCATAATAATTATTATCGGGGTCTTTCGGCTGTTTACGCGGTTTCGTATCGTTGTTTCAAACTTGTTGTTTACTTTCTCGCGAACTTGTGCGCTACGTGCGTCGTCCGGCTTTATGGGGTCGTCTATAATAATTGCGCCGCCGAAGCCGTCAGCGTTCAACCCATCAAGTTCTTCAACTTCTTTTGCCAATTCGTCGTTTTCTTCTTCATCAACCAACCCCGCGCCGAAGCCCGTAACCTGCCCAGCGGAAGAAACGGCATACAAGCCGCCGCCCTCGGTCGTGTACCACTTCTTTGTATTGGTGGAAGTCGGTATAGTAGCCGGAAAAATGCGTCTGTATTCCGGTTCGTTTATAATATCCTGCACGCCGCGCGAGTTGTCGCGGGCTAAGTCGTCGGAATAGGAAAGATGAATAAACTTAGCCTTCGGGTTTATAGCCAACCCTTCCGCTATGAAGTTCTTAACCGCTAATTCGGTCTTTCCGTATCGCGGCGCAATGTTTATGATAAGGCGCGTAATTTCCCCACAAAGCACTTTATCAAGCGCGGCAGCTATTTCCCTATGATGTTTGCCTATAACAAACTTTCGCTTCTGCCTAATCTTGAAGAAGTACCGCGTAAAGTTTAACGTTCCCTGCAAAACAAAGGTACGTATTACGTCTATATCCCTTATCCCTTTAGCACTCACTATCCAACTTTTTAAATAGTTCTTTAGCTTCTTCTTTCGTCAATGTACGGGCGGGCGGTATAAGGTCTTTGCCGTCCTTCCCGGTAACTTCCGCGTTTTGTCGGTTGCGCCAGCGTTCCGGTTCTGCGTTGGTAAGCGTGAATATTATCGCCGCTGTGTCCGGCTGGAAATGCTTATCTACTGTTTTTTGCTCCTTTATACGCGGTATTTCCTTCCCGTTTACATCGAACTTTCCGCTTCCTACGGTTACTATGTGCTTTTCCTGCACCGTATAGCCTTGTATCTTTTTTAAAAGGCTTCGTTTTGCTTCTGTGGCAAAGAAGGCTAAACGTTTATCTTCTGCCTTTTCTAATGCTTCGCAAAACTCGCTTTTATCATTCTTCCAACGGTAGAAGGTCGCTTCGTCAATGCCAACGGCGCGGCAAAGTTCCGGGACGCTGTAAGTGTCCTTTGCTACAAGTTCACAAATACGCTCTACTATTTTGGGCGTGTATTTGGTCTTTCTGCCTTTCTTTGCCGTATTATTGTTACCTTCTTTAGAGTTCATGGCTTACGTTGTTATTGTGGTAATTCGTCGCTTATATGAAGTTCCCCGAAATCTTCTTTAATGTTTTTCGGGTCGCCTTTGTAGAATACTAATACATCATCATGCAGGTTGCTATTTTCCCGGCTCTTGTTGAATATTTCCAACGCTTTTTTAACCTGCAATTCTTCAAAACTATCTATTGTTTCTTCTACGCTGCCTTTACAGAAGACTAACACGTTTTGATGAACCTTTCCTACCTTGCGCGTACCGTTAAACTGCCGCCGTACCCTTATTGCAAGGCTGGTTATTTGGTTTACAAGGATAAGGGAATTGTAATAATGAAGACCGCACCCCGTAAACGCTTCTATTGTGTGGCTTACAAAGTTTCTGTAAATGCCCTTCTTATCCCGTATATCCCCGACGACAAAAACCGCGAAACGGTTATTCTTCAACCGGGAGCAGGATTGTTTTATAATACGTTTGTACGCTTCAATGAATTGCGCATAGTCCATGTTTGAAATATCGCGCGGATCATTGCTATATACTTCCAAATCCGCGTAGGGTGGGCAGGAGAAAATCATATCGAAATCGCCACTTATCCCATTCGTGCTAAGAACGTCTTCAAGCTGGGAACTATCGCCTACCGTCCATTGGGGAAAGAATGGGTAGCTTATGCCTAACACCTCTTCCGCGTTTGCTTTGTTGGCTCTAATTTGGGCTTCGCTTAAATCATTGCCGACGTAAGGCATGTTCAACTTTGCCGCTACTATACCGCGAACGCTGCCCCCAGCGAACGGGTCTAATATCCGCCCGCCTTCAATGTTGAACCAACGGTAAGAAAGTTCGGTTAATACCGGGTCGAATATACTTGTAGTAGTCATTGTTTTAAGCCCTAAACGCTCAATTTCCGCTATCACTTCTTCCGTCTGTGGTTCTCTGCCTAAAGTTTCGCGTAATGCGTTCTTGGTATCGTAAAATATTGGCGGTTGCGCTGTCTTTGCAAAAGTCAAATCTTCGCTTCTACCTTCGTCGCTTTTTATGCCTATTTCCAGCCATGCCCGGCGGCGTTCCTGCCATTCGGCGGTACGGGTATTCAATACAGAAAACGGCGGCAAAATAAAGTCGTCTTTAAGGCGTTTAAGTTGTTTTTCCGGATTTTCATCCCCTTCGCTGTCTTCCCCAAAATCTACCGGAACGCCCCATGCTTCGTTATCTATACCGAAGTCTTCTTTTGCCTTAGCTATGGCTTCTTCGTCCCAATCAAGATTAGCGGCGGCTGTCGCGTTGTCTGCTAACGCAAGTTCGCGCCCTTCCTTTGTATCTAAGTCTATATCGTTGCGCTTTACGGCTACAAGTTCGTTTCCGGTTGTTTCTATTATAATAACATCTTCCATGCCTGCACTTGCAAAGCCTTCGGTAGTTTTGTTTCCTGCTATAATCTTGTTGTTTTTGTCGAGCAGGATTGAACGCCCCGCGCCGAATGTGCGCAGGCTTTTTTCTATCATGCTTTGCCCGAACTGCGTACCCTTGTTGAAATTCAAGTCGTCCGGTATAAGGTCTTCTATTTTTGTCTTTTTAATCTTTGCCATATCAAATCGTTTTTAATAAAAAAGGGCGTGGTCTTTTACGCCGCGCCCCGCTTCGGCTCTTAGCCGTTGCTATCAGCTATATGATGCTTTTGTAAAGCCTGAATAAACAAACCAACAACGGCGGTAACGCGACCCGGCGAACAATCCCCGTTATTGCCCTCGTTTTGGTTTTGCTGCAAAAATAAAAGGTTTAGCGTATTAAAGTGATACGCTAAACCCTAAAATACTTCGCCAAAACTTCACGCTCCCTACTTTTTCGGGAATAAGTAACTTATTACTTCCTTTCTGAAATCATCGAAAGAACGGCAAATAACATACTTGTTTCCGGCGGCTTCCGCTGCCTTCTGCCATTGCTTTTGTGTTTCGCGCTGTGTACTGCCTTTTTCTTCGGTCTTGAACTCAATACAAAGGGAAGCAAAGCCGCCCGAAGGTTTTAACAGTATCATGTCGGCTACCCCGGCGGTAACACCTTCGCCCTTCAATATCCCGGCTTCCCGTTTGTTCCGCGCTCCGCCGTTGGGTACTGCAAAAAGTAGTAATCCAATTTCCGGGAACTGCAAACGGAACCACTTAACGCAACTTTGTTGTATTTGGCTTTCTATGTGCCTGGACTTTTTTCGGGTAGTGGTCTTGTTGGCTATTGCCTTCATTTCCTCAAATGTCATTTCCCGCCGCTTTTTCGTTAGCCTTTTCCGCTGCTTTCCGGGCGCGTTCCTGCTGGTTAAGGAAAACAACCCGTCGGGCGGCTTCAAAAACAATGTTCGCTACTACATCGCGTTGCCCGCGTGGTAGTCGGCTTTCCTTGTTGGCTATCTTCGGGAACTCTGAAAGGATGAAGGAAAGCGAAAGGTTGCCTTCGTCCATCAACCGGATAACCGGGGAAGATTTTAACTGTGCCCCGCCTATCTGTACATTTCTGCGGGCTTCTCTTGTTTCTGTTATAATGTTTTCTACCTGCGTATTGAATTTCTTATCTTCCAATATACGCGCGTCAATCTCTACATTAACCATAATGCTAATTTTTATTTTTACGTTTTACATCAATCCAAGCCGTCACTATTGCGCTGGCAAAATTTACAATGCTGACTACTACAAGTATTCTTGTAAGCCAATCTATTTTTGCTTCGTTAGCCAACAAGCACGCAATAAGCGAAAGCCAGAATGTTATTTCCTCAAATTGGTAACTTTTCATCGAATAGCCTTTAATCGTTACTACTACGGTTTAATAAATCTTCGTCAAAAGCCCCGAAAAGCGAAGTTTGCCGGGCTTTTTCCTTCTCGCTTAGAAGTTGTTCTACCCGCTTTATTTCCGCGTCTATTTCGGCTTCTAATTGCTTCGATTTGCTTAGCGCGGAAGGTGCGCGGAAACGGAAGTACTCTTTTTGTGCCTTCCGCATCTCTACAACTTTGTCGTAAAACTCCTTTGGGGTCATAGCTGTGCAAATAAATTTTGTTGTATTCCCTTCTTCGCGGTTCTTGCGTAAATCGGGCATTTGTCCCGATAGGCGCAAGCCCCTAACTTGGCTTCGTTAAATCGTTGTTCCCAAAGTTCCGCATAGGCTTCCGTTCCCGGTTCTGCTTCTGTATTTAAGAAGGCTAACAACTTCATGCAGAAAAAACCGCGTTCTTGGGTCTTTTCGCCGTATATCTCTACCAAGCCGTTACCGTTTACTTTCATTTCCCTGCTATTTTTTGTTCTACCTTTGTTCTTAATCTCGCTTCTGCATTGGCTACGTTCTTTCTCGCACGTTCCAGCTTTTTCCGAACCTTAACTAACTGTGGGTCGTTGGTTTCGTCAAAGAATAAATTATCTTTATTTGCTTCGATGTAGTCTTTTATCCTATTCTCTTGCAAAGTTATCCGCCCCTTTAATGCGGTTAGTCTTGATAAATCGGAATTAAAACCGTATGCTTCTCCGCTTGTTTTATCGTAAAAAGATAATGTTTCATAGAGATGCGCTCGCGGGTCTTCACACGTTAATTTAGCCATACGCCAATTTATAACCCACCGCCAACGCTGTAAAATTTCGCGGGGCATATCGTAACGGTGTAATACAATTTCTTCGCCGTTTACTTTCTTGCAAATGCGAAGTACGCAATACACTTTTACGCCTAATTCCCGTTCTGCCTTTGCGTACGCTCTTACGATTTCTTCCCAGCTTTTGCCTATGTCTGTTTCTTGTGCCATAAGCTAATATCTGAATGTTGTAAACTGAATAATAGCAAAGGTTAGCGCGTTTTCCTGCGCTTTATCGAATACCGGGATAAACCATGCTGCAAACTCCGAAGGTGTCAGCCCGTCGTTACGTGCCAAATCTTCCAACCTAACCGGGTGTCCTTCAACTTCTGCGGTAAAGTTTAAGCCGTTCCTTCGTAATATTAAAGGCTGAACTATGCACATGTTAGCCGGAACTTCTAAAATACTTTCCTGCGGGCTTCTATACGGTTTGTCCGCCCATTGTCGTAGGCATAACGTACCGCTTTTTTCCTGCAAGGCGGTTATTTTTTTCTTCCAATACTCATAATTGCATCGGCATGTGTGCCGCTTTTGACCGTTAAGAACCTTTGTCTTAAAATCGGTTGCTTCGCCTGCCCGGAAATGTGCCGGGAAGAACTTCTTACTTAATAATACTACTGCTTTCATTATCGGTCTGTTGGGTTGCGTCGGGCTGTATGAATAAATCCGACTTGTTTATAGTTATAAAAATGGGTTGCAACGGTTGGTTGAAGGTTAGAAGGCTTACCCATAATTCGCCCGTTTCGGCTATTTTTTTTCGTTCTGCTTCGTCCAATTCGAAACAGAAAATAGCCTGCCCTTCTTTCGTCTTATGTGCTGGTAATGGCTTGTATTCGGGTTGTCCCTCGCCGTAAACTACGTTTGCTTCTTGAAATTTTTTTGGTTTCATTGTCTTACTACTTTTAAAGTTTGTATAGTTTTTTATTTTTCTTGTTTTTCAGAATGGGTTGATATATATTTCTGTTCTGTTTTCATCAATATATCAACCAACTTATGTTCTTCAAGAAAATGCGCCTTATCTTCATCTGTAGAGCATGAATGGAACTGACTTAAATAACCTTGTGTCGTCGCTTTTAAAATAGTCTGTAAATCGTTGTTTTCCCAGCAATATGGGCAAACGTAGAACACCCCGTATTTATCGGTAATGTCTATATGTTCATGACCGCAAACCGACCAAGGCAAATTACAAATCCCGCAACAACTTTCAGAACGGTAAATTTGCTTATAGGCTGAAACGACAAAAGGCAATCTTTTTATTTCTTCTTTTCTATTCATTTTTCTGTTAGCTGAATGTTTTTAAAAAGGAAGATCATCTTTTTCGTTTTCCGGTGGAAACGGCGACGCACTTCCCGCCGGGGTATAGGTTGGCGGCGTGCTGGTAGTAGCTGGCTGTTGTTGCTCGTTTTGTGTTTCCTGCTTACTGCCTAATAGTTGAAGTTCACGCACGAGGCAATTAACGCCCGCTTGTACTCCGTTCCCGGAATTGAATGTTTTAACGGAAAGGCTACCACGTACATATACCTGCGTTCCTTTCTTCAAATAAGTTACTACGGAACTTTCACCGGGTTTCAAGCAGCTAACCCACGTTGTACGGCTGTGCTGGTTGCCCTGCCCGTCTTTATAACGTTCTGTACTCGCAACGTTGAAAGCTATAAACTTTTGCCCGTTGAACTCTTTAATTTCCGCATCGTTGCCGATGTTTCCTATTACTGTTACTGCTAACATAAATGTTTAATTTTATGGTTAATATATTCTTTCCATTCCGGGGTTATAACGTCCATCACGTCTTTGCCCGGATTATTTTCTTGCCAAACTCGTGCTTCCCTTACCATTTCGTTTGCAACCTCGATAGGGGTTCCTAACCCGGTTACGTCCATCAAAAAGCTACAATCCGGTATAGGTACTATTTCCTTTATGAAATCAAATGTCAGTTGCTCCATGCTGTTTTTCTTATCCTATTGCGCTATAATAGGCTACGTGTAGTACGTCGTACTGCTTTCCTACTATCGCAAATTGAAAATTACTATCTGCGCTCGGTTGAACGTTGGGAATGTTTATAAATTCGTAAGTGTACCCTTCAATGGTATAGGCGGCTATTTCCCGGTTGCTTTTAGCGAAGGCTGTTAAGCTGCTTATCAATAGCTTGTAGTAGTCTTCCCCGAAAGCCTTTATTAGCTTGCTTTTATTTCTTAGTGCAAATCTCATATTAACGAACCGTCTTATTTTAATACGTCCTTTGGAACACTTAACTTTTTACTCAATAGGGTAGCAACCTTTTCGGCTGCTGCGCGAAACTCCTTGTTATACTTATATTCGCTATCGTACCGCCGAAGGTAATAACATATCGTACTTTGGTCGTGTAAGGTTTCTTCCGCTATACGTTGGGTATTCTCGCCGCGTTTCTTGCAATGATGCGCGTAAATCATCCGGGCGTAAACGTGCCAGCGGTTACGGCTGTCTTCTGAAATGGAAGCGAAGCTAACCCCCATAGCCGTAAGTATAGCCGTCTTTATATCCCGGTGTTTGGGTGGTTTCTCATAGTTTATAATCAGTCCCAAACCTTCGGCTATATATAGTTCCAGCCCTGCGCCCGTGCTGCGTTCCCAATTAGAAAGCATATAAATCGCGTCGCAATCAAGCAAAAGGCGAATATCCACCTTCATTTGTTCGTTCCAGCGCGAACCCGGCTTTAATTCGTACCGCAATGGGTTTACAACCTCGTAACCCTTTGCTTTTAGTTCCGCTTCCGCTTTGCTGAACTTTTCCACGTATTCGGCTACCGGAAGCCCGGTTATTTGCCCGCTTATATATACTTTATGCTTCTTCATGTCTTTTAATCGTTTTTTTGCCCGTTAAGGCGTTATTATATTGTTTCCCTTACATCTTACCGTCTGAAATACGATAGTTGAATATCGGGGTTCATTTGTACAGCTATCGCGGTGTTAGCTTTGTTAGTCTTGGTCGGTAACTTGAATTATCGAAGCCTATAAGGTCGAACATCTCTACAAATCGGTCGGCTACACGAACCCCGTAACGCTTGGCTATATCTTCGTCGCCTTCCAAGTTTGAGGTTATAATCGTGAATAACTGGCGGTCGTAACGGTGGTATAGCAAATCTACCAACGGGCTAACCTCGTTTCCCCAAACCTTTAGGCTTGCTGGTTCCGTCCCTACGTCGTCGATGCAAAGAAGCTCGGTATTTTTCAAGTCCGCTAAAAGTTCCTGCTTTTCCCCCTTCGCTGCTTCCGTAAGTGCGGAAGCCGGAATAAAGGAAACGCCTTTACGTTCAAACGATATATCGCTATGGTAAATCGTATTTATTAGCTGGGAAATTGCACGCGCTAATGTTGTCTTTCCGCATCCGGGTGTTCCGTACATGAATAACCCCGGTTTCATGCTTTCGCCAACGAGCCAACGCGCCGCCATTGTAAGATGCTGCCTTGTCGCTTCGTCTTCTTGGTAAGAATAGCCCCGGTTTTCAACTTGGAAACGGTAACATTCGCGTAGCATGGCGGGTACGTCCTGCGTATAACGGTCAATCTTAAAGCGTGCTACGGCGGGGCTTCTTTTGCGTAGCAGGTTCGCAAATGCCACTATGTCTATCCGTTGTATCGGTTGCTCCTGCTTTTTGTTCTCTGTTGTTCCCATTGTCTTTCCTTATTTTAATTCTTAGATGATTAATCAAATGCCGCGCCCATTCGGTATAATTTATGTGGGTATCTCCGGTTAGTTCCCATTCGTCTATAACTTCTTCGGCTTCCTTGCGCAATCGTTCGGGAGTGACATAAAGCTGCATGCAAATGGTTTCTATCTGCGCCCTTTTGTTTTCGCTGAAAAATTCGGTTAGAAACTTACTGTTTTCGGTTTCCTTGCCGTTTATGTTTTTTTTCTCGCGCACGCCATCAAGAGAAAGAAGAGAAGGAGAATTATTATTAATCATATCAACATCATTACATATCATATCAATGTTGTTTTCGGTTGTTTTCGCTTGTTTTTTCAACCCTTCGGTTGTTTCGGTTGAAAAATCAACCGCCCGGTTGTTTGGGTTGTTTTGGCTTGTTTCCTCGGTTTCCGTATTCTTTTTCTTCTTTCGTGCGTTCTGATTACCTTTAGGCGCGCCCCCTAATTTGCCGTTAGCTTTATTCAACTGCACTGTTTCCGCGTAACGCTTGTTATCAGCTTCAAGACGTTTTCGGATGGGTGCAAATGCTATCCTAACGGTTTTGTTCGCCGTCATTGCTTCCAAATCTTCCGCAGCCTTCGTCCGTATAGCTTCGTTTTCGCTCTCTAATTGGTTATAGGCTCTAATCGCGCGGAACAACATAGCCGTTTCTTCGTCGTCAAGTTCATCAAGCACTGAAAGCAAATCCATATATAATACGAATGAATTTTTATCGCCCATGATAGGTATATTTTAGGGACACGCCCGAAGGCGCGCCCCGGTTAGTTAATAACTTTCTTCTTGTTCTTTGTATGCCAAACAAAAGGCTTTTTCTACAATCGCGTTGCAAGCGAAAGGCGAAGCCGCAAGTATGGAAATATCCACTACCTTACATTCTTCGTTTTCTTTTTCTATACACTCTTTTATCTTGCTGTTTATCCATGCGGTAATAACGACCTTAGCCGTATCCACGTCGCGTGTTTTTACAACAAAATCGTAGTTCTGCTTATTCGGTTCTTCTTCGTCTTCCGATTGTATTACTACGTCGGCTTCAACCTTGTAATACTTCGTATCGTTGCGCTGATCTTCCCCGTCGTTGCTTTCTTCGCCTTCTTCGTTTGCGCCTTCCTGCGCTTCAACGTGTTTCCGCAGGCGGTCGTTAAGAATTATAATCCTATCCATCAACTTTATGCCCACTATGTCGAACGGCTGGGTAAAATTCAATTCTATATAGTCGGTCGCAACCTCATAGGCTTTTATTATGTTTTGCGCCTGCAATATGAAGTTATGCCGCTTACCGCCAATGGTAGCGGAAATCTTGAACGGGTAAAGGCTGGTTCGCTTGTTTTCGTAAGCGAGTCTTCGTTGGTTACTTACTTCCACTTCTTTAACGTCTTCGCTTTGCAGATAGAAATTTATCTCGGTCGCCAAATCGTTATCTATATATTTCCCGCGCTCAAACAGAATTTCGTTGCGCTCAATAGTTACAACCTCTCCCGTATCATCGTCCACAAAGTCCTCGTTCCATGTGCGCAAAACATTTGCCGCTAAGTATTTTCCTATTATTCGGCGTATGTCCGAAGTTTTGAAGCGTACTTCGTCTTTCCGGGTCTGTATTTTTTCGTTCTGTTTCATATCCTATCCGCGTTAAAGTCTTTTGAGGGTTTGAAAACAACAACCTTGCGGGCTGGAACTAATAGGGTTTCGCCCGTATTTATGTTCCGGGCTGGTTTCGCCTTGCGTTGCTTCGTTTGGAAAGTACCGAAGCCGCGAATAGTTACCGTATCGCCGCCCGTCACTTCGTCCCGAATAACATCAAATGTACGTTCTAATACTTCCTTTACTTGATAGCTGTTTAATCCGGTCTGTTCCGCTACCGAGTTCACTAATTCCTGCTTTGTCATAGCTTCTCAATTAAAATTTGTTCGTATAAGTCTGTAAATTGGTTGCCCGCGTACCGTGCCAAACGTGAAGCGTAGAAGCAAAGCCGAGAGCCGATATTCGCACCCGTACTCGCAGCCGCGTGACTCGCACGCGCGCACGAAAGCCCGGCAGAACCTTTGCCTTTCGCGTTTTCTTGTATATAGAAGTAAGGGTAGTATTTGTATTGGTCGGTATTGTTCCAATCCGGTTTCCAGCCTTCGTTAAGTGCTGCGGCAATAGTTTCCAATTTGCGGCGTGCTATTTCGTCCGATCTGAAGCCTTGCGCCTTCGCGTTTTGTTCGTTTATCGGTTCTACGCCTAATACCTTACATGCGTCTTCGTAGGTCTTTACCCGGTCGGTTATTTCCTCGTAGTCTTCTTCCTTGTAGAAGTAATCGAAAATACTACCGTTCCCTTCGTCTTCGGTAAGTTTCTTTACGGTGTCTTGCGCTTCTTCTACGTTGTCGTATCTGCCTTGTAAATTCTCGTTCCCGTTCTCTTTTCTGTATAAACAAATCTTTTTCATGTCACTAAAATTTAAATATTAAAATAATGTTCCCTGCTTGGGCTTGTGCGCGTCTTCGTAAAGTATGCGCCTTTGCCTTGCGATACTCAACCGTACTGCTTTTATAGCTTCTTCACGTCCTTTCAGGCTTTCTTCGTATTCCAAAAGTTCGCTTTCGGTCGTAGCTAAGAAATAGCCTTCGGAAGTTGCTATAAGTCCCGGTAGAAGGTCGTTTGTACGAATGTGGTTTATTATCTTCCTTAGCCGTGCCGCGTCTATCTTGTAGCTGTCACGTAACCGGGAAATAATATACTTATTCGTTACCGCGTTGGCTTTGCCTATCTTGGTTTTCAAGCCTTCAAGAATAATCGGAAGTATTACTTTCCTTTCGTATTCTGTCAGCGGTTGCGTTTCTTCTGAAAACCCTTTAATCATAGTGCTTGCAATTAAAAAGGTGTTTTGTTGAAACTAATCCGTAGTCCGGGTTTTGCGACGTGTACCGTTTTTCCGGTGGCTTTTGCTATTCCGTCCCGGAAGGCTACCGCGTCGCCGTTCCCTTCGCTTATATGTATCAATACTATGTTATTAACCCGTGTTAGGTCGTTAGCCTTCAACGCGTCCAAACAAGTATAGTAGCTTAAATGGCTTCTCCGTACTCGTTCTTTCAATACTTCCGGTATATAACCTTCTGTTACATTGCGTTCCAATATATCCGGGTCGTAGTTGCATTCAATTAATATGTTGTTCAACCCGGCAAATGTGCAAGGCAAATAGAAAGTATCGGTAGCAAACAATACGCCGCCCGTTTCTTCATGCCAGACGTAGAAGCCCAACGGTTCGCGGCTGTCGTGCTTCGTGGGAAAGGGAATGATAGTAAAACCGCCCAGCCGTAAATGCTGGTAACTTCCGTTTTCCATCCTTATGTGGGTCGGTCGCCAGCAAGAATTAATCTTAGCGGCTTCTATCGTGCCTTTGGAAGCGTAAACCGGAACAACGTAGTTTAAAACCTCATTAATACGCCCGGCATGGTCGCCATGTTCATGGGTAATGAGGCAGCCTACTATTTTCTTTACGTTGTTGCCCAACGCTGCTAATACCTTCTTGAATGGTATTCCAGCTTCAAGTAGAAGGGCTTCGCCCGCGTTTTGCAAAACGTAGGCGTTACCCTCTGAACTTGAACCTAATACGGTTAATTCCATATTTAGAACAATGGTTTAGCGTTATTACTTCCGCGACCTTCCCGTGCTTGCGGCGGGTTAGCTGGCTCGCTTTGCGCCGTTTGTCCCTGCTGTGCTTGTATGGGTTGCCCGTCGATAACTCCAATAGTAGGCGCGGCATTCGCTTCTTCTTTTATTTCTTCGGCTACCGCATCCACTATCGGTACGCTGCTTTGTTCGTCTGCATCGCCGAAGTCGCACCCCGTAATGTACTCGTATAGGGCTTTCTTAGCCTTTCTTTCGGCTTTTCCGCGCAGTTGGTCGTGGCTGCTGTAATCATCCTTCTTTACGGTTGCAATAATGCTAAAGCCGTTTTTTTCTCCGTTATACTCATAGTTTATTTTGCAAGGTATTTCGGCGAAGTTCTGCGTTTGCCCCTTGTCGTATGAGGTATCAATGAAGTATTTTACGCCCAGCTTGCGAAGAAGCGAAGTATAACCTTCCTTAGTGGGGTACATCCTTTCGGCTATTATATTGAACTGGTTTCCGGTCGGAAGCAAGCCGATAGTAACCGCGTCTATGATGCAATCGCGTACTATGTCGCGGGTGTAAAGCGGAAGCGGGGCGCGCCCGCCGCTTCTTGCACGCCCGTTTCGGTCTGTAAGAAATCCTATTTTCGTGTTCATCAAAGGCATGAAAACCTTATCCATTACTTCGTCGGTCATGGCTTCGCGAAGAAGTGCTATTACGTTTACGGCTGTAAATGCCGCACCGAAGTTGCTTACGATCTGCAAAGCCGAAGCGTCCTTGCAGGCTAATTCAAACTTTTCTTTTGCTGCCAATATGGTAGCGGGTAAAGTGTTGGTATTCATACTATCGTTAGTTAATTGTTGTTCATTATGTCCTTTAAAAAGCTCTCTATTCCACCGCCTTTAATCATCTTTTCAAAAGCTATTTCGCGGGTTGCCCGTTCTACTATCGGCGCGGACTGCTTTCCGGTAAGAAGTTCTTTCAAGCCCTTTATTATGGCTCCATAATTTCCGCAAAAACCTACCATTACTCCGGTACTGTCTTCGCCGTTTTTATCTTTCGTATCTGTGTCGCAACCTACTACGATAAGACCGCGTGAACTGCTTCCGTTACATAATGGTACTAAATGCTTTTGCATTACTTCTGTGGTGGTCTTCAAAAAGTCGCTTTGGGGTTCTTCTTGGCTGCTTTCCGCTTGTTGCGTTTCTCCGTTTCCCGAAGCAAAGCAATAATAGTCACGATACAAGTCCGCAAAGTGTTCGGCTGCGTATTTCGCGAGCGCGGACGTGGGAAAGCAAAGCCGAGAGCCGACAGACGCAATCGTAGACGTAGCCGCGTTAGACGTATGCGCGTACGAAAGCCCGGCATTTACATAACGGAATAGCGGGTAATACTTCCATTCGTTTTGGTCGTCCCAATTCGGCTTCCAACCGTTATTAAGTGCGCGGGTTATTACTGTCAGCTTGTGGTAGGCTAACATGCTTCTTTGGTCTTCCTTCGGGAATATGTTAAACGCTTCTTCGTTAATCGGTTGAATGTTCAAAACTCTACAAGCGTCCTCGTAAGACGCGATTTTCTTTTCTGTATTCATAAAGCTGTTATTTAAAAAAGTTAATAATAATGTTATTCTACTTTGAAGTCTTCGGTAGTTACTACCAACTTTACAAGCTGGCTAACAACCGGGATAAACTCGTTAATACTTTCTGCGTTATCCACGAAAATAGGCGCGCTAACGTTGTGGAACGTGCAAAGGGTGTTTATTATGTCAAGCCCGGCATTAACTTTCCCGGCTTGGTTCTTATCCGCGTATTTTACCCCGTCAATAAGGCAAATGCAATCCGGTTCTTTTTCGCCGTTTACGAGCGTTTTGTACATCTTGAACTGAACCCGGCTAAACAATCCGTTTACGCGGCGTTCCACTTCCGTCATACGGGCTTTTATCAAGTCGGCTATTACTATTTCGCAGCCTTGTATTTCGGCGCGTTCCTGCGCCAATTTTGCGGCTTCCCCGTTTAGTTCGGCTATGCGCTTTTCGTTGGCTTCTATAATGGTGCGAAGGTTTAGTTTACGCTTTACTTCATCAAGCCGGGCAGTAAGGTTGGCTTTCCGTTGGCGTATCTCTGTTCTGCTTGCCGCGTCATCCGCGTTGAAGGCTGGAAGCTGTTCGGAAAGTTCCTTTATTTCTTTTTCAAGCGCAACCCATTCCGGGAGGTCTTCTCCGTTAATATCCGGTTCGGTATTTACGCGGGGATTGTCATTCAAAACCTTTTGCAACGCTTCGCGGTCTTCTTTCGCCTTTGCTACGGCGGTAGTGTGGCTGGTTTCCAATTCGGCTAACGCTTTGTCTATCCGGTTGGCTTCTTCTTCCTGCGATGTTATCATTTCGTTTAACCGCTGACCGTCCGTGTTAATCTTGTTAAGGCGTTCTTCCCGGTCTGCATAGAATTTTTCGCGAGCGGCTTCCCGGTCGGTGTTATATTTTGCTAATGCTACCGGGTCGGCGCAAGCGTGCTTAAACAACGGGCAAACAAGACTTTCCGTAGCGGTAAATTCTTCGGCGTTTACTTTGTACCATCTTTCGCGTAGTTCGTTCTGCATTTGCTTGTAGCCTTCTATTGTGCTTTGCGTCCGTTTCTTCTCGTTCGTCAAACGGTCGTATTCACTACGGTAACGGCTGGCTTCGCTGCGTTCGTCGTTTATAACCTGCTGTAACTTACGGTCGGCATTATTGTAAGTTTCGTTCTTCTTGAATGCTTCATTCCTTGCCGTTTCCTTTGCCTTAAATACTAATGCGTGCTGGCTGCTACGTTTGTCATTTATGGCGGTTTGTACCTTAGCGGCAGCTTCATAGGCGATACGGTTGGCTTCTGCTGCTGATGCGGCGGCTTCGTCTATGTCGTTCAATTCTTTTGTAAGTTGCTCCTTTTCGGTGTTAAGGGCGGCATAGTCCGGTGTAAGCGGGGTAGCACGCGTTATTTCGTCAATACGCGTAGGTATCTTTTCCAATTCCTTCGTTATCTTCTCCTTTTGCGCTGCAATCTCGCGTTTATAGTCTTCTACCGTTTTCCCACTAAGCCGTTCTATCAATGCGGCAAAGGCGGTATCTCCCTTCGCTATGTCTTCGTAGCTTACGCCCCCGGCTATCTGCAAAAGCATTTCGCGTTGTGCCGTCCAATGAAGGGAAAGGAAATAGTAGGGGTTGGTAATCATCTTGAAAACAGCTTCGGGTATAATTGCGTTTATACGTTCGTCGTATTCGCCTTTTGTTTTTAATGGTACTCCGTTATAGAAGTAGTCGGTATGATGTCCCTTTAACTTCCTTTCCGTCTTTCCCTTCTCTGTTTTCCATTCTTCAACCAATACGCGACGGAGTTCTACGGTTTCAACACTTCCCGTTTCGGTATCTATTATTTCCAACGTTCCGGCTACCTCGTGTTCAAGGTCGGGAATAAAGTTACCTTCTGCGTCGTTGGTCTTAATTCCGAACTTACTATCTACGTTGCCTTCGCTGTCTTTGCCCCAAAGAAGCCATGTAAAAGCGTCCATTATGGTAGTCTTTCCCGTGCCGTTCCGTCCGCTTATGGTTGTAACTGTGTCGTTAAAGTCTATAACGACGTTGCGCAAGCCTTTGAAATTTACAAGGCTTAGACGTTTGATGATTGCTTTTTTGCTCATATTACTGATATTTTTGAAGTGAATAAAATCCCGCGTCAAGACTTACGGTTATTTTCTCTAATTTCTTCTTTTGGGCTGCATAGGAGCGTGCTATGCTGTTCAGGTAGCCCGTAAGGTTTACTATGTAGGTGCGCTTCTCTATGATGCAGTTTAGGGCTACGTCTAAGACGGCTTCCCAAACTTCCCGTACGCGTTCCGGCTGTACCGCTATTCTGTGCCGGATGATATATTCCGTTACTTTTGCCTTGCGGCTTTCAATCTCGGTTATTACCATTGAAAAATCACCTGTCCGGTATGCCTGCAATACAATCGCGCAAAATTGGATGGCGTTCAAATATTCTTCTTGTATATTGGAAACGCTTGTTCTCTTTCTCAAACGCTCCCTAATCCGTTCTTGAAATGTGTTACGATCTATTAGTTCTATCTGCCCGCTGGTTGTTTCAACTATACAGTATTTTCGGCTAATTTCGCGCGGGTCTATGTTCTTTTCCGCCGAATAAAGGAAACGTTTAAGGCTTCCGGTGTATTTTTCCCCGTTATCCGCCTTTAATATCAATGCGTTATTGCATGGTTTCAATATACGCGGTTCTACTCCCCGGCAGTAACTTCGTATCTGCCTGCTCTCCCTATTTATTTCATATTTAGAAAAGCCGGGAATGTTAATCCAAATGTTTTTAATCATATAGCTGTGTTTTAAAAGTTATTTCTTTTTGTTTCCTGCTGCCAGCTTTAACGCTAAATCAGCGTCAATAATCAGTAGCGCGCCTACTTGCGTTATCGCTGCATCAATCCGCCCGGAAGCCTTCAACCGTGCTGCGGTTGTCTTGGAACACCCTAATAGAATTGCAAGCCCTTTCAAACCGTACACGTAACGTTTCGCCGCTTTAGGCTTTTCCGGCTTCTGTGCCGCAACTTCTATACGTTCGTCTATCGCGTCCATAAGTTCGCCGAGCGTAAGGTCTATTATTCGTTTCTTTGTGTCCATAGTCTAACTGTTTTCGTCGTCTTTAATGTCCGGTATTGTCTTCGCCGCAACCTTTATTGAAAGGGCGAAATTCGCAACTACAAGGAATACTGCCCATATAGGCGCGGTTTCAGTGTCAATGCTTAGAAGTATAAAGGAAACGGCAACCCAAGCAAGGGTAAGCCAGTTATACCACTTTAGCGGTTTCGTAAATTCTATGCCGATGGCTTTAAAAATCTTAGTCATAACTGCAAACTTCAAAAGGGTTATAATCGTTTTCGCCTTTGCGCCTTCCCGTCGTTTTGACAATCCGTGTAATCTGCGCGCGTCTTCCTACTCTGAAAAAATCGCCGTTCCCGGTAAGTTCCTTCGGGAGTATAAGCAGAAGAAGGGCTACCGCTACGAATGTGCGTTTTAACGGGTCAAGGCTTACCGGAACATTATGCTTTGTACAGAACCACCAAACGCAAAGTTCCGTAGCCTTTTGTATGCCTACTTTCGCGTAGATGTTCCGGGCTGTATTCTCTACGGTGCGGGTAGAAATAAACAGAATGTCCGCTACTTCTTTCTTGGAAGCTCCCCACGCCAGCAAGTGTGCTACTTCGGTTTCCCGCCTGCTTAGTTCCACGTTTAGTTTCATACGTCCCAAATGTTAGCTGTTATTCCGTATTTGTTGAATACGCCTTCTACGGCTTTCGCTTGCGTTACTTTAGGTTCTATCTTTCCGTCCCGGTATGCGTAGAAACTGTTCCGGTTATTTATTCCCAAAGCGGCTTTAATTTCCGTTACCGCTATTTTGTAATCGCCTACACGTAATTGGTTCAACCCGCTAAGGAAGCCCCTGCTTTTTTTCTTATTTTCTGTTGTTACTACCATAATTGTAAAATTTAAAATTCATAGTGCGCGGGGGAAGGTTCGCCCTTCGTACGCCCGTAGCGTCCCGCGCGCGGTCTGTTTCCGCAGTCATCGGTTTATAGCCTTTACAAAGGGGATTCCTTTTCCGCTGGCTTATATATAGTTCCTCTGATTTGTATTAAGGTAATACGTTAATCGGAAGAAGAAGCGTTACCTATCTGCTTGTAATAGCTGGTATCTTCCATGCTGTCCATGTAGTTAAGCATACGCAAAAGTCTTTGCAGGTCTTCCGGGCTTAATTCCCGTTCTTCTTCGCTATTGTCGTCGCCATGCTTTCCGAATATCCTATGCTTTTGTATGTACGCTTCCGTGAACTCCTTTTGCATCCGCTTCATATCCTTTGTAAGCTGTTTATAGTGCCAATCGTACAAAGCCTGCAATTCTACGTACTGCATTTTGGTTAATTCAACGGTAACGTATCTTCTGCGCTGGCGGTAACTCATCCGCTTTTCGTTTGTTACATTGAAATAACATTGGGTAAACAAGGTAAATCCGTACCCGTTTTCCTTTACGTTGAAAGTGTACGGTTGTTTTTCTTCCTGCGCTTCTACTATTTCTTCCAACGAAACACCGTATTTGGCTAACAGTTGGTCTAACAAACGCCTTGCGTTTATGGCTTCGCCTTTCTCGCCGCGTTCCGCAAGGGCTTGTAGTTTCAGAACCTTGCTTCTAATGCTTTCAAAATCTTTATCCATATAGCTGAATATTAAAAGTAATTGAGTGAACTATTTTACGTAGAAAGTAACGCGAAGCCCGCGACGAAGGCAGCACTTAACTTTGTCTAATCCGGCTTTCAAAGCGCGTGTTACAAACTTATCGGCTAAAGTTTCGCCAATCAAATTCAGAAGACCGCTAACGCCTACCAACTTGTTAATACGGTTGCCTTCGTTGTCTATTCCGCTTACCTTAATGCGGAAGTTCTTGTTAATGAATTTACTTGTATGTATCATATAGCTTTTATAAATTTCTGTAAATTAGCGTGTTTTTGTCATTGCTAAGTGTCCGCTTTTTGCTTACCTTTGCAACTGAACAACTAACACAATGCAAATGTATAGTAAAAGCATACAATATGCAAACTAAAAGTGTTCATATTTTTAGCTGAAAGCCGATTTTTAACTTTTAGAAACAGTTATGTTTATGGAAACAAGTGTAAAAGAGCGACTTAAACAATTTATAGATACGCTAAACATTAGCGAAAGGGAATTTTGCAGGCGCATAGGTGTGTCTTCTTCTTATGTTATGTCTATAAAAAAGTCTATTCAACCGGATAAAATGCAAGCTATTAGCATACAGTTCCCGGAACTTAATCCGCTTTGGCTTTTGCTGGGGCAGGGGGAAATGTTGTTACCTAACGAAAAGAAGGAAGGCGAACAACGGCAGAACGCAGGCGAGTTGCCTTCTTCCGAACTGTTGGCTAAGTTGCTGGAAGAAGCCAATAACGAAAAGTCGCGTTTGCTTTCAATTATAGAAAGCCAGCAGCGTACAATAGAAAGCCTTACGGATTTAAGCAAAAAAGCCAATGCCCAGACGGTAGAACATGCTGGATGTGCAAATGCCGTTTAGTATTTGGTCGCAAAGTTCCTAAATACTGAAAAGGTTTTCATAAAGTAGTATCACACGCACGTACTTATATGATAATAATATCATACAATCGCCGTATTAAAGTGATACGAAAACAAGGCGATTTTAAGCCCATTTTCGCGTTATTTTATTTTCGCCTTATAACTATACCATTTTGGAACGAAACGCGCTTAAATTGAAAAATCAATAAAAATAACTATTAGCTATATGGTAGAAGTAAATGTAGATAAGTTTTATAGTAACCGGGCTTTGTATCCATTTATCCCGGAGGCTGTGTTTGATGCGTTGGAAGCTGCCTACTTGTCCGGGAATGAATGTGCCCGAATACCGGAAGGGGAATATAATACAATGATGTCTAACCTTAAACGTGCGAATTTATGCCCCGTACAATAGCCAAGCCTTCGACTATAAGCGAAGGGATAAACCGCCGTTTTTTTGAAGCAATCGAAGCGATTGTAAGTTTGGGTAAGGTTAGCGCGTTGGAAGCGTTTTGTACGCTTTACGATTTAAGTGCGCCGCGTTATAGGGAAATGCGGCTTACTTATGGCGTTTCTCCGAAGCCCGGCTACCAATCACGTTACAAGAATATAGAAGTAGAAGCGATCTATTCGCTGGTCGTTAATTATCCAATTTCTTCACGCTGGCTTATAACCGGGCGCGGTAAAATGCTTATTGAATAATGAAATTCTCTATTAAGTACCAATTATCGCCGCGAACGGAAGGGGATAGGCTTACGGAAAACGTGCCTATACGTTTGCGGGTATCTTTTGCAGGCATTCGTGTGGATTTGCGTTCTGGCTATGTAATAGACGCGGAAAAGTGGGACAATAATAACGCCTGCGTGAAAATCGGTGCAAAGAATAGTTTCAACCAAACGGCAGGCGAAATAAATCGCGCTCTTACAAACCTTTCATCTATTGTTGAAGAAGTCTTAACCCGGTTTGAACTCGACAACCGCAGAACGCCAACGGCGAAAGAATTTAAGGCGGCTTTCGATGAAGCCGCCGGAAGGAAGAAGAAGGAAGTAACGCCGGACTTCTTTACTGTTTTCGACAAATTTGTAGTAGAAGCTGGAACGGCTAATAACTGGGTTCCGGCTACCTATACGAAATTTAGCAGTTTGCGTAAACATCTGTACGCTTATATGCCCCAGCAAATACTTAACCAACTGACAAAGGAAAAGCTACAAGGCTTTGTTAAATACCTGCAAGACGCGGGACAAATGAATACGACCGTAAGCAAGTATATGAGTTATGTACGTTGGTTTCTCCGCTGGGCTTGTAACAACGGTTACTATAATGGGCTTTTGCATGAACAATATAAACCGCGTTTTAAGGGGATAGACTGCAAAGAAGTTATTTTCCTTTCATGGGAAGAACTGCAACACTTTCTAAACTATCAATTTCCGGAAAACCGCAGTTCTTTGTCGTGCGTACGTGATGTATTTTGCTTCTGCTGCTTTACCGGGTTGCGATATTCCGATGTAGCCCGGTTACGTCCCTGCGATGTCAAACGGACGACAAACAAGCCTTTTATATCTATCGTTACTATGAAAACCGAAGACCGTTTGCATATAGAGCTTAACAAATACGCACTTCAAATACTTGACAAATACAAAAACATTCATTTCCCCAAAGGGTTAGCCCTTCCGGTTATCAGTAATGCGAAAATGAATGAATACCTTAAAGAAGCTGCCGAAATAGCCGGAATAAAAGAACCCGTTAGAATAGTGTTTTTCAAGGGAAACAAACGTTATGAAAATGTTTTGCCGAAGTGCGAACTTCTTACCACGCATAGCGGAAGAAAGACGTTTATCTGCAACGCTATAAGGCTGGGTATTCCTACTAACGTTATTATGGAATGGACGGGGCATAGTGATTACAAGGCAATGAAGCCGTATATAAAAATAGTGGATGCGGTTAAAGAGGAAAATATGTCTAAATTTGACACCTTTTCCGAAGAAAGAAGAAGCAATAGTAAAAAATAGAAAACCCGAAAAAGTACCCGAAAATGGCTTTACTATTTGGGTACGGTCGTACTCAATCAATAGCGTAAAATCCTGAATATTCGGCTATTTATGAAAATGTGATAACAGTTGATTATATTTGAATATCTTGGGCTTAGAGCCGTACGCACCGCAAAGGAGAATGATTTTTTCATTCTCCTTTTTTATTATCCCCTTCTGAGTCTTATCCAACGTAGAAAGAAATCCTTAGCGACTTACTTGGGCTCACCGATAAAATCATGTGGGCTTCTCAACAATTAGTATCTTTGCCCTA
>CAJTYL010000015.1:9035-31273 GCA_910583855.1 uncultured Christensenella sp. | reverse complement strand
ATAACGGCTTTAAGATAAAAAAGAAATCGCAATTTAAAAAATATAAAATGAATATATGTTTTAATAGTTATATTTATACTTTTAGTTGCGCTAATCAAACTTGAATTAAATTTCAATTTGTCTTTATAAATATTTTGCAGTAAAAAGCTCTCGAACATATCGTTCGAGAGCTTTTGTCCTCGCTTGAAAGTAAAACACTTAAAAATTTAGTATTTAATCCCTATGAAAAGTGTGCATTTGCCCTGCCTTTTTTAGCTTGGAAATATTTTTATTAAATTACTTCTTTGCGTTTTTTGAATATATCGAAAATAGTTATCTGACCTGCAATGACGTTTAAGAACGCAGGGAATCTGTCAAGGTAGTGTCTTCTTAAAAACTTACCTACGGGGGTAATTCTGGGGTCGTTAGTCATCCTGAAAGGAATTTCCTCCGCCTCGTTCAAACCTGCGTCGATAAGCTGTTTTTCAAGCTCGTCCGCATGAATACACATAGTGCGGATTTTAAAATGCTTGTACACCTTGCCATTTCTTGAAATGCGCTTGCCCGCGTAGAAGGGATTGTGAAAGTCTTCAAAGAATTTTACGAGGGCGCAGATTAATATGAGCCAGCTCGTCCCAATAAACAAGACGACGCCCGAAAAAATATCCAAAGCGCGTTTTGAAACGGAAACAAATACTTCCTTGCCGCTATTTTTTTCAGTTGCCGCGGGAGCGGACTCGTCCGTTGCGACGGGTTCAATTGCGACCTCCGCTTCTTCTTGCTTCTCTTCGGCGATATTTTTTACGTTGAGTTCGGTTATCTCTTCCTTTTCATCCTTTTTGCGCATAAGCTTACTCCAAAGTATACTAACGCTATGATTATACCAAACCGCAGGATAAATTACAAGCGATTGCGGGGTTATTTATTGAGAATAGATACGGCTTTTAAAACGTGTTCTTCCTCTAAGCCGAGCCCGAAGTTAGGATTGGTTAAGACTAGATTGTCGTTTAATTCATACCAGCCGTAACGATAGTCGTCGATTATGACGAAGCTATCCACAATGCCTTGCGCGTTATCGAGCCAAGCCTTTACCTCGTCGTGCCGATTGGCGCATATACCCAAATACGGAGTTTTTCCGTAGATTTCAAGACCGTACTTTGAAAAAGTATCGTTTATATAAACGCCGTCTTCGTCGCAACTATCGGGGAATTTATCCCAGTGGACACGCCAGGAAGAACTTAAAACTATCTTTGCGCCCGTTACGGCAACCAACTCTTTAACGAGGGGCAGGCGGGTTTCGTCAATGTCGGTAAGCTCGTCACGGTTTCTTTTACGGTCGTAAATGCGGGAATTCAGCACACCGTCGATATCTAAAAATATTATTTTCATATTTCTATATTATATATATTATACTAAAAATTTGCAACCGACTTTTTATCGGAATTTTTAAACGGCGGCGCAAGATGCGCCGCCGTTATAAGTTGAATTAATATTTGCCGCTCATAACGAATATTCCGTTTTCGGGAGTCGACCAAGCCGTGCCGTCGGGCATATTAAACGACAGAGTTACGGTCATTTTCCAAGCGTCGTATTTCCTCGAACCCCAACTGTCTTTAAGTTCAATCTGCTGTTCGGCAAGATTACTCTGATAACCCGCATAGGTGAAAGGCGACAAACCTTCGTAAACGTCTTTACCGCCGTTTTTGCTAATAGCCATATTAAACGTCGTACCCGTGCAGAAAATCTTGTTTACTAGGTCTTCTTTGCCTGCGAAGGAATACGATATTTCTGCCGAGAATGTGTATTTATAGTACAGCGTTTGCTGCCAGCCTTCCCTGCGGTCGGTTCTGTTCGTATTGCAGCCGATATTATCTATTTTCAGCCACAGAGCCTCAAGCGTTACTGCGCTTGCTTCCGCAAATTCTTCAACCGAAACAACTTTGCGCCAACTGCCGTTCTCTTCGTACCACCAACCGAGGAAGTTATAGCCCTCTGCGACCGGTTCGGAAAGAACGTAATTATCACCCTCGAGATAGCCGATATTGAGAACATTATATTTGCCGTCGTAACCCGGATAGTTGAAGTCAATAGCGCTGTTCAGCGTTGCCTTAACGGTTACTTTAGTGTAAGTTGCCTTATAAGTTGCGTCTGCCGTTACGGTTACGCCGTTTGCGGCGTTACCCTCCGCGTCCTTCCACTCGGAGATATACCCGTCCTTTTCGGGGCACATAGGCATATTGCCGAAGTCAAGCACGGTATTTTCGCGATAGATTACATCAAGCTTTTTGCCGTTTTCGTCAATAAACGACACAGCGTAAGCTGTATGCCAGACTGTCGTATATTCGGTATCGGATATAAGCCTTGTTAAGCCGTAGCGCACGCCGTCCTCTTCAACAAAGTCCTCAAACTGAACGGGCGTTCCGTTTTCTGTATATCCGTCGAGCAAATACTTCTGTCCGCCGTTATCCGCAACGACGTCTAAGGGAAGCTTGACGTATGAGCCGCAAGATGCCGCAAAGCTGCTATCGATATACTGCAGAGCGTAATCGCTGTTGATTTTCACGCTCATATTGAACAGGTCGTCGGAGGAGTCGAAGTAGCCCTCGTCCATTTCTTCGTTAGGGTTGCAGTATGTAAAGTTACCCCAGAAATCAAGGTCGACAAGGTTTTTAACGAGTACCATATTGGACTTGATGAGTTCGAGAGAATTTACGGTATAAGTTCCGTCTTCGTTCAGTTTTGCGCTGAATTTAACGGGAATATCCGACGTGGACATTCCGACGAGCGAAGTTAACAAATTACCGTTTATAGCAACCGTCCAACTTGCGCCCGACGCATTTTCTTCAGATACGTAGTACGAAAGTATCGTGCTTAAATATTTACCGTAATCGAAGCCGTCGAAGCTTACGCCGCTACCGCTGCTGCTTTCGCCACCGAGATTATCGGTAACGGTTGAACCCAAGCTGAGAATGAATACGATATTATCCATCATATTCTTGCCGAATTCGTCCAACGTCATCGAGCGAACATCTACCTTCGGCGCGGAAAGCTTGGAATTAGACCAACCGTTATTGTTGGAATATCTGACTTTTCTTATAATAATATCGCCGTTGCCGTTACTGCCGAGCCGCACAGATATATATACGTCCGCGTCGCCGTCGATTACGACCTGACCGACCATTCCCACGCTGTCGTAATAGATATGCGCGTCGATGGAAACGTCGTTCGTCGTTTCGTCAATGTGTACCGCAAGCGATTTGATTTGTATGCTTGCTTCTTTTAGTTTAAGTCCTGCGACGTTGATTTTCGCCGTTACGTTGCCTTGAAGTAAGTAATAGTGATTTAAGTCGTATTCGTTCCCTGCGCCCTCAACCTTATGCGTTGCGGAATTTACGAGCGATTTTAAAAGCGTATCCAAGCCGTCAACGTTTCTGAAGCCGGACATATCTGCGGGGCGTGAAATTTCGCCGTAGCTTAAATTCAAATTCAAATCGAGCTTTTGGGAATTGTTCTCGCCCGAATAGAGATTGTTAAGACCGATTGACGAAAGGTAGTTAACGCCGTCTATCCGAGTTTTTTCAAGTGTAATTAAGAGGTCGTCAGTCGCACTGTCTCCGAAAAGCTCGGTGGAATCGAGCTTGATTTCAAGCTTGTTGTCGCCGTAGGTTAAGCCGTTTACATACTTATTGGATAAATCGAGTTTGAAGCTCAAAGCGCCATCAACTACCGTTTCCGCAGAACCGATAAGCTTATTGAGCATATCGTTCAGACTCGTACCCAAAATCTGGGGGATTAAGCTGTTTCCGAGCGAAGCAAATTGGTCGTGCGTGTATTTTAGGTAGTTTTCTATAAGAAGTTGGTCAACGATATTCGCAATATCCGACGCAAGCTTAGTCAGCTCCGCGCTGTTTTCAAAGGTAAGACCGTGCAAGTCCGCAGCGGCGCAAAACATCGACGCCAAAGTCATAATTTCGGATGCGGGCGCATACAGGCAAAGCGGTTCTTGGGTTGTTGTTACGGGATTGCCGCTTGCGTCAACCCTCTGAACGCCGTTCTTATCGTATACGGGATAAGCCTTCCCCGCTTCCTTGTATTTTGAAATACGGATATAGACGTCAAGCTCGTCGTCCTGCGTGAGCGAGTCAGCCGTCGTTATGCCCTTGCCGTCCGTAACAGGGTTGGCGTCCAACAGCCACAAATCGAGGTACAGGCTGTCTTGTGCGGGCTTAGTCGCTTCAAGTGCAAGATTGAAATGCAAATAAAGCGTGCTGTCGATATAGAAGTTCATATCCGTGCGGTTGCCCGCCTCGTCCACGGCGCCCATATCAATATGTACGGGGAACTTATTGGGAACGGTTTCACCGTCTTCGTTTACGGTATGTCCCTTATCGTAGTCAAGCGTGGCGTTGAAGACGTACTTCACGTTGTTTTGCTCTTTATAATCGTCCGTATAAGAATAAACCGTACCGTTAACGCTTGCGGAGATATGCTCGCCCAAAAGTCCGTCCACAAGGCTCCACGCGTCTTTAAGAACATCGATATACTCTTTCTTTTCTTCGTCGCTTAAACCTTCGAGCGCGGTATTACCGAACCGAACCTGCGCTTCAGCGTCGATTCCGAGAAGCGAAAGCCCTGCACGGACGCTTAACTCTTCGGATAAATCTATCTCCGCCCAAACGGGAACAAGCGCACCCAGCAACGTTAAGTCGGTATTGGAGTAAATAATTTTGCCGTCGCCTACTATATTGGTCAACAGTTGCGATATCGCAACGGGCAAATCCGCAGTTATCAATTCGCCACTATTCAAAGACGAAAGAATATTGGTATCGGCAGAACCCATTTCGGCTATATTCAGCATTATTTTCGTAGCGCCGACTTTGATATAGAGTTCTTGAGCGTTAAAATCGAAGTACACCGCAAGCCCGCCGAAGTCTGCGCGTATTTCGGTAAACTTGCCGTCATTTAAGCACAGCGCAACCCTGCCGCTAAGCGTTACTTCGTCGCGCTTGCCCGTCGTTTCGTCAACGAGCCCCGTCAAAAGGGTAAGCTTGACGTCAAGCGTCACTTCACTATTCAAAATATCTTTATATTCGCTAAGGTTCGGAAGGGTCACTTCTTTGTTTATAAGCGCGGCGTTTAACTTGACGTTCAGGTTATCGAGCGTTAAGTCTGCGTCTACCTTTATTCCGCCTTTAAGCTGAATATCGAGAGCGGCGACGAGGATCTTTTCAAGCGCGTCTATATTTACGTTAATACTCGAACCGAGCGAGCTTTCGTCCGTAGTAAGGTTATTTATAATTGCGTTGACGAGCGTTTTTATATCGAAGTTGCCGAAAATTGCGGCTAAGTCAGCGCCGTTACCCGTTCCGAGCTTGGTCGTATCGAGAAAGTATTTTGCGGAACCCGCTTTTATATAAAGCTTGCCGCTTGCATTGTCAAAGTAAACGCCGAGCGTGCCGAGGTCTGCGTATACGCCTGCAAACTTGCCCTCGCTCATTATAATCTTAGCTGTGCCGTCAAGCGTGAAACCATCCACGCCGAGTGCAATATCGAAAGTTACGCCGTCGTTTAAAATATCGGCGTACCCGGAAGTATCTTCGGGAATTACAGGTTTATCATCCTCTGAACCGAAACGAAGCTCTGCGTCGACGGTCTTTTTGCCGAGCGCAATCTGCGCCTTCAAAAAGTTAAGCTCTATGCCCGCGTCAGTCTTTCGGAACTCGAATTCCATAGGAATTTTCAGCCCGAAAAGTTCAACGTCGGAGTTTAAAGTCGCAATCCCGCTGTCTTCGTTCAACACGAACTTGCCGCCCGTCATTTGCTCTATTAAGCCGTTGACGTCCAACCCGTCCGTAAGCCCCTGCGGACTGATACCGACCTCTCCCGTTTCGGGCGAAGAGAGTAAGCCGCTTATATTGATTTTGTATTTGGAAACGCCGTCGGTAAAATACAGCACGTCGCCGTCAAGCCAAACGAGTATATCGCCAAGCTTTGCGGTTAAGCCGCCGAGTCCGCCGTCCTCCATTTCAACGCTTACGACGCCGCTTAAATCAAGCTCGCCTATATTCAAGCCGAGCTTGAAAACCGCGCCTTCGGACATAACGCTTGCAAACGCGCTTGAAACGTAGCCGAACGCGGTATCCGTATTGCCATCCTGTACTACTTCGTCGTCTTTAAGCGTATCCTTCTGTCTTTCGTACTCGCCTTTGAAATAATCTTCCCAAAAGGTGTTTTTAGCCGAATCTTCGTCGTAATTATATATCGTTTTTGCATTGGACGTACAGTTTGCGGTTAAACCGAGCGACGGGGTAGTCTTGTTGGTGTCGCCCGTCTCACAGGAGAGAACGCGCCAATTCCCGTCAAACGTATACGTTGCGGTGGCAGTATAGATAATAGGCAAATCGTACAGCCCACCGTTAGCTTTCATCTGTAATCTGTAATAATAGTCCGCGCAGGTTTCGTCAACGCCGGTGTTGACGTTTAGCGTGAGCGTCATAGAATAAGTGCCGTCCTGATTGTCGACAACAGAATATTCCTGAGCGTTTGCAACGGTTTTTTCATTCAAAACGAAAACCGAAAAATCGTAAGGAGGCAAACCGCGGTTACGCTTGAAGCCTTTAAGAGTCCAACCCGTAGCGGGGTCTGTAGACCACGGCGCGTTCACACCCTTATTCAACTCCGCAGCGTCCTTAGAAGTCGATTTACGCGTAAGGATCACGCCGTTTGCCTGGCAGAACTGTTCGCCGTAATTGAGCGAAGCGAGCGTTGAGTTAAGCGCTATGTCGGTGGACATAAGAACTTCGTTATAATACGTCTTGTATGTATCGACGGTCTGAGTTGACACGATACCGGCGTTTGCAACGGTTGTTGACTTGCCGACCGACGACCAATACGTTTGCCGTTGAAGAACGTAATTCATATAGCCTACGTTTTCAACGAGAGTATGGTCGGTGGGCTTAGTACCGTCTACGGGGACTTCGTAGCATACGGTTTCGAATTCTCCGTCAAGTTGGATACTCTTCGAAGGCATCAAAAAACCGACGCCGAACACCGAAATCGCGCCGACTACGCCCATAGAACATACAGCCGCCGCAACCTTGCGCATACGGCGGACATGCTTTAATGCAAGCGGCTTGCATCTTTTTACGCGCGCTTCTCCATGCAAATTTTTAAGTTTATCGTGAAGCCCCGCGCGGCGGTTTACAGTCTTATCGCGCTTTACCTTTCCCGTTGCCGTGTAGCCGGCGGTCTTCACCTCACGCAGCCCGTCGGTTGCCTGATTTTTTCCGTTCTTTTTAAACATTTTATTTCCCAGATAAGCGAACTTACCGATTATACTTTAGTTTATTATGTTAACAGTGTAAGACAATTATGACAAAATGTCAAGTTTGTAATGAAAATATATGATAATTTTTTGTCGAAAATTTATAATTTTTTTAATTTTACTCTCTTTTTGAGCAAAAATATTCCTAAACGGGATAAATTTGTCATATTTGTCTATGACAAAATGACAAAAATTGCCTACGATCACATTATTATATAATAACTAAAACTTAAAAAAAGCCTTGCCGCAGGGCAAGGCACTGTTTATTTATTCTCGCTGTCTTCGTTCTTTTCTTTATCTTTTTTCTTTTTGCGCATTGCGATAAACGTGCGCACCGCCATAACTACGCAGCCTGCGCCGACAACTAAAAACACGGCGGCGTTGGTTCCTTTGCCGCAACAGATATAGTAGACGCCCAGCCCGATACAAACGAGCCCGCACACTATCTCAAAAATTATCACCAAAAGACCGTTCTTTTCCATTCCGTCACCGCCCTTTGTTTATTATATCACAAATTTTCAAGAAAATAAAGGATTTAGCCCGCAAATTTAAAAAGGGCTTGACAGCGGCGGAAAAATTAAGTTAAAATTTTTTTATGATTGAAGAAAACGTTAAAAAGCTTTTAGAAGAAATACCCGCCTATAACGCATACGGAGAAAAAGTGACTCTCGTCGCTGCGGTCAAATTGCAGACTGCTGACAGCATAAACAGAGCCGTGCGCGGAGGTATAACCGATATAGGCGATAACCACGTGCAGGAATTTCGTGACAAGTATGCTCTTATCGAAGGCAAACCCCGCCGCCACTTTATCGGACGGTTGCAGACGAATAAAATTAAATACCTTTTGGGAAAGGTGGACCTTTACCACTCGGTTGACAGATACGGCTTAGCTGAAGAACTTTCCAAAAAAAGCGAAAAAGCGGGAGTGACGTCTAACGTTTTAATTCAGATAAATATCGGCAACGAGGAGACTAAGGGCGGTTTCCCTCTTGAAGAGGCAGAAGAAGCTTTTAAAACGATAAGCGCGCTACCCGCGCTGAACGTTGAAGGGCTTATGGCTATGCTGCCCGCAACGGGCAACGAAACGCTTTTGAGGAGTCTGGCGCGGGCCATGCGCAAAAAATACGACGAACTGAATTCGAATGGCGCAAGCTTTAAATATCTTTCAATGGGAATGAGCGGTGACTTTAAGTTGTGCGTTGAAGAGGGTGGAAATATGATACGCCTAGGCACGGCGATTTTCGGCAAACGTTCCGTTTAATCAAGGCGTCTTAAATTGCTCGGCGTGACTCTCATTAACCTCATACTAACCTTCCGTTTAAATAAAAAACTTGATTGCCCCCCATATATGCTTGAAATAACAAAAAATGGCGTTGCGGTAAGCAACGCCTTTTCAGTTCAATTTTATTCTCCTTTGAAAGGAAGCAAGTCCGCAATTCTTGCGCGTTTGATTGCTTTGGAAAGCTCTCTTTGGTGCTTTGCGCAAGTACCGCTCATTCTGCGGGGCAACATTTTGCCGCTTTCGGTTACGAACTTTTTGAGTTTTGCAACGTCCTTATAGTCGATAACCGTAGCTTTTTCCTGACAGAATACGCAAACCTTTTTGCGGGGAAATCTTTTATACGCCTTTTTAGCAGGCATAGCTTTATTTTCTTCCATAATTTATCTCCTTAAATCTTAGAAGGGAATATCCGAATCGTCGTCGAAGGGTTGAAGCTGAGGCTTAGAGCCGCCCCTTTGAGCGGGCGCGGAGCCTTCGTAATCGTCCGAGTTACCGTTGCTTCTCGGCGACAGCAACTCAAAATCACGCACGATAATATCGATACCCGTACGCTTTATACCCTGGCTGTCCTCATAGTCCCTGAGTTCGATGGACCCGCTTACCGCAACCTTAGTGCCCTTTTTGGCATAATTTGCGACCGTTTCAGCCAAATTCGTCCAAGCAACGCAGTTATAGAAATCCGTTTTCTGTTCGCCGCGGTTATAGCGGTTGATAGCAATGCCGAATCTGCAGATTTTTGTGCCGCCCGATGTTTCGGTAAGTTCGGGATCACGCGTTAAATTCCCTATTAAAAATACTTTATTCATAAAATTCTTCCTATCGTTTATGCTTTTACGGTTATCATTCTTCTTAAAACGTCGGACGAGAGGTCGGAAATTCTTTCAAGTTCCTTAACCGCCGCGCCGTCAGCTTCGAAAGTCATTACCGTGTAGTCGCCGTCGTTCTTGTAGTTGATGGGATAAGCAAGCTTTTTAACACCCCACTTGTCCACCGAAACGACGCTGCCGCCCTTGGACGTAACTATGTCCTCGAACTTCTTCCCTAAAGCTTCCTTAGCTTCGTCAGCCAAAGACGCGTCGAGAACGTAAATCATCTCGTAAGTTTTCATTTTTCACCTCCTGGTCTTAATCGGCATACCACCTGCGGTATGCAAGGCAAAGGCACTGACCGTGCTTATTAATACTACATTAATATAATTTTTTTGTCAACTCATTTTGATTGCTTTTTATCCCCGTGGAAAAACCGCTGTTTTTGCGCGTAGGAGATGAGCTTATCTTTTTCGTTTTTCACCTGCCCAGCCGCGCAGTCCGACAAAAGCCGTTCCAAAGCCTTGCCCGTAAGCTCCTTAGGG
The DNA here is from genome assembly GCA_910583855.1 of uncultured Christensenella sp. Taxonomy (GTDB): domain Bacteria; phylum Bacillota; class Clostridia; order Christensenellales; family Borkfalkiaceae; genus Coproplasma. Next base: position 21,337 of record CAJTYL010000015.1, on the reverse strand, counting down.
CAGCCTGCTTCAATCAGTTCGTTACCGCGGACAGCAAGCTGTTTTAAAGAAAGCGGCGCTCCCTCTTTTCGCATTTTCTCTAATATGCCCGTCATCTTTACAACGGACGGCGCGGGGGATAAATCGTCGCGGCAGGCGGAAAAATCGGCTTGCTTCAAAAGCATAAGTCCGTCGAAAAATTGCAGGTTTTTAACTATGAATTTCCGCACCTTGCTTCCTCTTGCGTTGCACTGTAAATCGTACATATGGAGCGCCGTGAGTTTAACCGTTTTTTCGGCGGTTTTCTTAGGGACTTTCAGGCGGTTGCACACCTCCTCCGCAATCCTTGCTCCCTCGGTTTCGTGTCCGTAAAAGTTGCCGTTTTTAATCTTGCAATAGGGTTTGCCTATATCGTGCAAAAGCGCGGCAAGGCGGATACTTTTATCCGCGTACATAACCGTGCGGAAGGAATGTTGCAAAACGTCGTAACGGTGAATATCACTCCTTTGCGGCATACCGTCGCCAAGCGCAAGCTCGGGTAAAATTATCCGCAAAACACCCGCGTCTCTCAAGACGGAAAGTCCGTTAATTGCGGCATATTCCCGCCCGTACCGCAAATCCGCGTGTAAAATTCTGTCCAGCTCCGCCCATATTCTTTCGGGCGCGACGTCCTCGATAAGCTCCGCGTTGCGGCGCGCGCCTTCGAGACATTCCGCGGTAGGCGTAAACCCCGTTTCGGCGGAAATCCGCGCAAGGCGCATAAGGCGCAAGCCGTCCTCCCCGAACACTTTTTCAGAGGGCGCGACGGTGGTTAAAATACGTTTTTCAATATCGCCGATGCCTCCGAGAGGGTCGGCGTATTTCGCCGCTTTTATATCGTAATAGACGGCGTTGCACTTGAAATCCCTGCGACGTGCGTCGAGAGCTATATCGTCCGTAAAAAAAGTGTTTACGGGACGGTGCGCTCCGCGTATATATTCGTCCGAGCGGAACGAAGTAAACTCGTAGTCCTCCTCCCCGAAAGACAGCTTTACAGTGCCCGTCTTTTTAAAAACGGCGTCTATTTTAAAACCAGCGCTTTTTGCGCGCAAAACGAAGTCCTCCGCGTCGGCAGGGGCGCATATATCGGTATCGGGCTTGTCCGCACTGAGTCCGGCGATAAAGTCGCGCACCCTGCCGCCGACTACGTACAGAGGATACGGACAGGCTTCGGCAAGCGTTATTAAATTTTGCGGCAAAGTCTTTTTCATAATTTCCAAATAACGGAGCAACACAAAATCACGCTCTTGCACCGTTATAATAATGAGATTCTTCACTGTGTTCAGAATGACACGCAAGCGCAAAATATTTATGAACTATTTATATTATAGCCTTTTTTTAAAAGTATTGCAATTCTATTTTAAATATTGTATAATAAATTCGGTACGTTAAAAATTGGAGAGAATACGTTGTACTACATTATCGCTAATGAAACACATTTGAAGGGAAAGGGTATGCACCGTCTTGAAACCGTTAAAAAGGTTTTCAACGTTGCCGGAAAGGAATACGAGGTTCTTTTGACCCAAAAAAAAGGCGACGCTAAACTGCACGCCGAGCGGATAACTTCTTCAGACGCGGAGAGCACGATTATTGCAATGGGCGGCGACGGAACGTTGCACGACATTTTAAACGGTATTAAAAATTTCGACAAATGCTCTCTGGGACTAATCCCCTTCGGCACGGGCAACGACTTTGCCGCAACGGCAAAAATACCTATGGACGTTAAGAGAGCCGCTGAAATAATTGCGTTTAAAGCGCCGAGATATATCGATTTTATCGAACTGTCTTCGGGATTGCGCTCGATAAATTCCGTAGGAATGGGAATTGACGTGGACATTTTGCAGCGTGTGTATTCAAAAAATATGCGAGGGCACACGAAGTATTTACGCGCGCTTATACCCTCCCTTTTGCGCTTTAAAAACTGTAATTTCACCTTGGAATACGACGGAAAGGTTGAAAAACACTTCGGGCTTATAGCCGCGCTGGGCAACGGAAAACAATTCGGCGGCGGGATAACTATGTTTCCGCATGCGGAAATAGACGACGGATACCTCGATTTGGTTATCGTGGACTACATTTCAAAGCCCAAAATGATAAGCGCGTTCTTTAAGCTCTTGTCGGGAAAGGTTGACAGGATTAAAAAAGTCACCTTTGTAAAGACGAAAGCGGCAACCTTTATTCACGAGGATGAGAATTATACGCTTCAAGCGGAGGGCGAACTTTACGACAACATGCCGCTCGACGCGCACATAGTCGAAAACAGGCTTAAATTTTATTTACCCTAAAAAATATGACCGAAAAATATTTAAGGCGAATACTCGACAACGTGAAATCTGCCGTTGTCGTTGCCGACCAAAACTTAAAATCGGCGTTTTATAACCGCGCATTTAGGACGCTTTTCCCGAACGGGAGTTTGCGCGGAACGCTCGGCTCGGTTACCGCCTGCGCAGGGGACTGCAAACGTTGCGGCGAAGAAGGCGCGTGCCGTGGCTGCGGACTTGCAGAAACTTTCGAGGACGCTTTTTTATCCAATAAAGAGGTCGTAAGGCGTGTTTCCCAACGCGTTAAAAGCGGTGAAAACGTACACGAAGTTTCCTACACCGTTACCGTTACGCCGCTTGGCGGCGGGCTGTGCATGGCGACCGTTGACGACGCGTTCGAGCTTGAGATTGCGCGGGAATTGCAGACAGCGAAAAATATCCAGCAGCGGCTGTTGCCTGCGGGCAAATGGGCGGGAGGAAAGAAATACTCTTACACCTATCTACCCTGCAGGGAAATAGGCGGCGACCTGCCCGACGTTTATACCGTTGGCGACTCCGCTTGCGGAATGATTGCCGACGTTTCGGGCAAGGGCGTTGCGGCGGGTATGCTTTCGGCTTTCGTAAAGGCGGCGTACGACAAGAAAAGTCCGTCGCCGGCGCAGTCGATTTCTTCTCTTTGCGCAAAGTTCAGGGAGCTGAATTTGGACGAGCGAAATTACGTGACGGTTGCCGCCGTGCGCATAGACGGGGACAGCATAACTTACTCTATGGCTGGGCACAACGTGCCGCTGCTTTTGAAAACGGGCAGCGGGATTACGCGGATTATGCTGAACTCTCCGCCCGTATCGAACTGGTTCGATAATCCCTCTTACTTCGACGACTGCATACCCTATAAAAAGGGAGATATATTGGTGCTTTTGACCGACGGCGCGACGGAGTGCAAGAACGAGCGCGGCGAGATGTTCGGCGTGGACAAGGTGATTAAGACTTTATCCTATTCCCGCACGGCGGACGATTTTATAAAAAACCTCGAAAACAATTTGAGAAGCTTTACTAAAAATCTGAACGACGATATTGCCGCTATCGCGTTCGACCTGTAAGTTTTAATTCAGATGATTAAACCGCCGTTTGGCTAAGCCAAACGGCGGTTATTTCAAGCATATCCGCGGGTCTATTGCAAATTTCTTAATTTTTCGACGGCGGCGGCGCGACCGTCTGCGCCGAGCTTTAAATAGATTGCGCTTATATAATTTCTTGCGGTGCCGTCCGAAAGCTTTAAAGCGGAAGCTATCTGCCTATTGGTGAAGCCGTCCGAAAGCATGAGCGCGATTTCCACTTCCCTTTCGGAAAAGTTAAAGGCTTTTTTGAGCTTGTATTCCTTATCTGACGAAATCATTGCGGCGGCGTCGGTTATCTTTTTTGCGATTTTAGCGGGGAGAATGGTGTCGCCCGCGTAGGCGTTTTTCACCGCATCGATTAAGGCGGTTGCTCCTATATCCTTTAAAAGATAGCCGCTTGCGCCGTTGTTTATCGCGCTTAAAATATAGTCGCTGTCGTCAAAGGTCGTAAGAATAATTATTTTGATGTTTTCGTCGATTTCTTTTATGCGCTTGGTTGCGACTACGCCGTTCATATTCGGCATTCTTATGTCCATCAATACTACGTCCGGCTTCTCCGCCGTAACCTTTTCAACGGCGCGCACGCCGTCGGAAGCTATGCCCACCACCTCCACCTCGCGCGAGGATTCGAGAACGGACTTTATTCCCTCCGCAAGAATTTGTTGGTCGTCCACTAACAGTACCTTTATCATTTTATCTCCTTTTTGCGGGATAAGGTTATTTCAATTTCAAACCCTTCCCCTTCCTCGCTTGAAAGCCTGAGCTTGCCTCCGAGCTTTTCGGCCTTTTCACGGATGCCGCGAAGCCCGAAGCCTTCCTGAATTTCACCCTTAACGCCTGCGCCGTTGTCCGAAACGAGCAAGCATATTTCGTTATCTCGTTCTTTAAGTTCGACGTAGAAAGCCGTTGCCTTGCCGTGGCGTATACCGTTTGACAAAAGCTCCTTTAAGCTGTTTACGATAAAGCGGTAAACCTCGTCGTCGGTCTGCACGTCGTCAAGAGAGTACCGCGCCTTAACGTCCGTTCCGTCGATAGTCTGGGCGATGACTTCCTCTATCTCCTCCTTTAAAGAACGGACTTTATCGCGCCCCGCCAGAAGGTGAACGCTTTCGCGCATTTGCTCTAAGGCGTTCTTCGCCTGAATATTGGCGGAAATGATGCGATTTTTCGCCTCTTGCGGGTTGTCGTCTATTAAAAGCTTTGCCGCCTCCGTCTGCATTATTACAGTGGTCATAGAGTGGCCCGCAGTATCGTGAATATCCTTTGCAATACGGTTTCTCTCTTCAAAAACCTTGGTGCTTGTCAACTCCTCGTAGACTTCTTCAAGACGGGCGCGGCTCTCGTCCGCCTCCTTTAACGCAGCCGAAAGCTTTAAGTTGGTTTTGTAGAACTTCAAAAGGAACGTAGTCACTATGAAATCAACCGCAATCGCAAGCAGCCCGAATAGTACTCCCGTAATAATTTCAATAGCTTCTATATAGGGATTGCTGACGAAACAGCCGATAAGGAACGAAAATGTGAAAACACCGCAGCTTACGCCGAAGATAACAGCCTTATCCTTAAAGCGGTCGATAGCGATATAGCACTGCGTTAAAACTATGCAGTAAATAGCAGACATAAACGAGTTGCCCGTCAAAATGCATATCGCAAGAATAATCGCGGAATCGAGGCCGTAAAAGACCATTTTGGCGGCAAAGTTCTTTATAACGAAGGCGTTGACGGCTTCAAGCGCGGTCAACAGCGCGCAGCACGCAATAGTCGCGTAGAAGTTTGCCGCGGAAACCTTGGTAAACGCCTGTGCACAGATGACTATGCACATTACACCCATAAGGACGACCAAGGTCAACTTTATATATCCTATTAACTTTTTTGAAGAGACGTCGAACTTTTTATTACCGCTCATTTCTGCCCTGTAAGACGGTTGCACCCAAAAGGCTGAACGCCCGCGTTTAAATGGGTACGGAAATTTTTGAAAATATATCTTTTTTATTTTACCATAAAATAAAAAAAGTGTATAATGTTTTTAACGTGTTTTTTACGGAAGGTTGTTATGTTTAACGATATAATTAAAAATTTATCGCAGCTGATAAGGTTTAATTCCGCAAAGGCTGAACCCGAGGAAGGCGCGCCTTTCGGCGCGGGTGCGAAAAAGGCGCTTGATTATTTTTTAAATCTTGCCCGTTTTTTGGGATTTAAAACCAAAAATTACGACGGATACGCCGGAGAAGTCGTATTCGGTACGGGCAAGGACTTTGCGATTTTGGCTCACCTTGACGTAGTGCCTGCCGGCGGCGGCTGGACGCACGACCCGTTTGGCGGGGAAATAGATTGTGAAAACGGACGCGTATGGGGCAGGGGCGCGATGGACGACAAGGGTCCCGCCGTCTGTACGCTTTTCGCTATGAAGGCACTTAAAGACGAAGGTTTTAAACCTAAGCGCAGAATTAAGCTTATCGTGGGCTGCAACGAAGAGAGCGGCTGGGAATGCATAAAGTATTATAAGGCGCACACCGCTATGCCCGAGGAGGGATTTTCGCCCGACGCGGACTTTCCCGTCATCTACGCCGAAAAGGGGATACTGCATATAAAATTGAAATTCACCGCGTGCGGGTCGTTTACAGGGCTTAAGGGTGGCGAATACGCGAATATGGTATGCGACAGGTGTACGGTTTTGGCTCCACTCGATTTGGACAAGGCGGCAAGCATGCACCTTCTTTCCGAAGGCGGCAAGCTGGTTGCTTTGGGCAAGTCGGCGCACGGCTCGACCCCCGACGAGGGCGTGAACGCAATCGAACCAATACTCGAATATCTGGGGCTTGAGGATATAAAGAACGCGCTGTTCGGAAGCTGCTATGGGCTGAAAGAGCTGCACGACGAGACTGGTTATCTCACCTTCTCGCCCAACGTTATTGAGCAGAACGGCGAAGAAATTTTAGCGACCTGCGATATCCGCTATCCCGCCACTATGAAAAAGGAAGATATTGTAAAACTGCTTAAAGACGGCGGCGCGGAGTACGAGATTATTTCGGAGCAAGCCCCCCTTTATAACGACAAAAACTGTTTTCTCATAAAGACGCTTTGCGACGTTTACAACGAGGTTACGGGCAAGAACTGCCAACCCGTTGCAATAGGCGGCGGAACTTACGCGCGGGCTTTGAAGTGCGGGGCGGCGTTCGGTCCCGAAGAAGAAGGCGAAGAACAGACTATTCATCAGGCGAACGAATATATCACGTTTGATAAAATAAAAAGGTGCTTTGAAATTTACAAGCTGGCGATACGCCGACTTACGGAATGATATGGCGAAAGAGAAGAAAAAAAAGCTTTCAAGAAGAATAACCGCGCTTATAGCGTGCGGTGCCTTTATTCTGTTTCTGGCGTTGATTGCTTTCGGTTTGCAAATCGCCTTTTGGGCTTCGCACGGGTCTATCGGGTGCGTGCAACCCGATTACGAAAGACTGGATTTGGACGGGTATCTTGACGGCGAGCTGACCGACGAGGATTACGGGGTTTTGTACCGTCAGACGGGACTGACTAAAATCGGAATAGACCGTGCGCTCAAAAAGGGCGAAACGGGAAAACGTCTTATTAAGCAAATCCAGGCGGATTTGTTCGAGCCGCACGAAGTGATGTTTGGACAGGTTGCGCCTTACGCCTGCACCGATTATATCGAAAAGCACGTTGCAAATACTTATCTTGAGGACGGGGATATTATAATAACCTCTTCCACTCATATCTCTTTCGTAAGAATTGGGCATGCGGGGCTAGTCACTAACGGGAATCTTGCAAACGTTATGCAGGCGAACGCATACGGGACTTACAGCAGGATTGGCACGGTGAGGGACTTCACGGACAGGGTGAATTTCATTATTTTAAGACCGAACCCCGACCTTATAGATAAAGCCGTGATCGACGAAGTGGTAAAATACGCGACCGCAAACCTTATCGGCATTCCCTACGAGGGTTTGGCGGGGCTTTTAACCAACAAAAACGATATAAGAAAAACGCAGTGCGCGCACGTAATCTGGTACGCTTTTAAGCAGTTCGGGATAGATTTGGACAGCAACGGCGGGTGTATGGTAGTGCCTTACGATTTGGCTAACTCCGCCTATTTGCAGCCCGTGCAGGTGTTCGGCTTCGACCTTGATAAGCTTTGGAGATAATTTAAATTTTACTCCGCAAAAATCGTTTGACAAAGAAAATATTATTTACTATAATAATCTAGCCGTTTGAAAGTAACGGCTTTGATATTTGCGCTGTTAGCTTTGGTCGGATAGAGCGTTGGTCTATCAGTGCAGGCAAAGGCTGTTGCCTTTGGTTTTACAACTTAATATTTATGCGCTGTTAGCTCAACTGGATAGAGCGTTGGTCTACGGAACCAAAGGCTAGGGATTCGAATTCCTTACGGCGCACCATTACGAACGTAAGTCGAACACCCCCGACTTGCGTTCTTTTTTATATCAAAAAAGCCGAGCCTATACAAATTGGTTCGACTTTATTTTTATGGAGAAGTAGAAATTAAAACGAATTTTATAAATGATTAAATAAAATCAATAATTCCCCCACTCACATAGTGCAATCGAAAAAATATCAATATAATTTTTCAATTCGCCTACAAGAATTTTTCCGTTAAAGTAAATATTTTGATTAGACTCGTTATTTGCTTTATAGTCATATAAGCAGATTTCATTATTATGTTTGTTTTCTGATAAATAATTTGATGGTAAATTCGCAGTTATTTTCAAAATTGTATGGGTTTTAAAATCAAAATCTAAACTTATAAAATTTCGTTCGGATTCATAATCTATCAAGAAAGAATCAGGTTCAATGTTACAATATCTATCAGTAGACTTATAAAAATACCAAACAATATCTATTAACTCTTCGCACTCTACTTGATTCGGCGGGGTATTACCATCATATTCAATTCCATTTCTTATCGAAATTAATTTATTGATTAATAATGGCTTAACTATGCCTAACTCCTCTAATTTTTCTAATTTTTTCTTTTTACCGAAGTTTTTAAAATCTAAATTATCTATTCCCAATTGCAAAAATAATGTATTTACTCTATAATTGATAGCTTTTCGCAAATTAGAAATCACATCAGATAAATAAAGTTCATCATCCATTTCTACAAGTTCATATGCATGATCAATTAAACGATATCCTTTTATACTATTTTTTGATAAACAAGACGACGATGATTCAAAATAACATGAATTTTTAGTCATCTCTTCTACTATATCACAATCTAAACACATAACTCTCCAATGTAAAAATTCATTTCCTAAATACAAACAAGTACTCGTGGGCTAACAACAGGAAGTTGTGTTTTATGCTGTTGGTTTTCCAAAAGCCTGTTGCTTTGCAGTTGTGTTGTTCTTTTATTATTATTTCTTTTGTTTTAAAGCCAGCAAGCTCGAATACCCGCATTGTTTCAAAAGCAAGCGGTTGAACCATTCCTTTTTTACGAGTATCACCCATAAGAATAGCGCAATATTTTCCTTGCTTTAAAACTCTGAAACTTTCTTCTGCGACCTTACCGATTTCAGTCAGAAACGGTTTAACAGCAAGTAATGATAAATCGCCGTCAATATCTTCACTGTAATGAATTATATCGGCATAAGGTGGATGCGTGCAAATCAAGTCCATGCTTTCATTTTCAATACACAACTTTCTTGCATCACCCTGAAAAATATCTATTTTTGAATTAGTATCGCATTCGAAATTACATTTACTATTAGATATTTCAACAGCTTTGGAATTTATATCTATACCGATAAAATTGCGCCCCGTCAGCTTTGCCTCAACGGCAGTAGTACCACCGCCAACAAATTGATCTAATATAGTGTCGCCTTCTTGGGAATAGCGCAGAATAATATTTCTCGGAATATACGGCGACCAGTTGCCACGATATTTAGCATCGTGAGTTGCCCATTTACCACGATTAGAAAAACTCCAAACAGTATTTGTTTCAAGTTCAAAATTTTCGGGTTGTAACGGAATTTTCTTTGCCATATTACTTAAATAATTCTTCTACAATACCGTTTTCCAAATCGGTTATGCAGTAAAGGTGGTCCAACACATCAAACGTTTCTTCCAAATTATGCCTTGCCGACTGCCATCCCAGACCGTCCGTAAACCATACGAATGCAAAGCCTTTAATATCTTTTGCTTCCAAAGTAATAGTTTTATAACTTCTTGCAGTTTCGTTAAGTTTAGAACCGCTACTTGCGTAGAAATTAGTTTCAATACCGTAAACTATGTTTCCTTTTTTAACCACAAAATCGAAACGTTTTTCCGTTTTGCCTGTATTGGAAATGCTTGATAAATCTAAATTCCACCGCCTCTGAATATCCGATATGTACATTTCCTTGAAATAGTCAGTACCTTTGACAAGACCAGCCTTCTGCAAATAATCTTCAACAAGATTTTCCATTAAATGACCGCCCCTGTTTTTGCGACCATTACTGTCAAGCCCGACTTCAACGCCAGTAACGTAATCAACTAAATTATTGATTATGCGGTTTGAAATCAAATCGAATAGCCCTGTTTTACGCATGAACATTTTGTATTCGTCAACAGAATAGTTTATTTTCTTAAAACTGAAAAGATATTCACCATCGCCGTCAATGGCGTAAATCTCGCTTCCCCTAACCGCCAAGAGGATAGGAATGCATTTTAATACTTTTGGATATTCTGCAACCAGTTTTTCAAAATCATTCTCAATGTTCTTTGAACCGATTAAAGAATTAAGAATATTCAATTCTAGTTTTACGCTGTCAACATTACCATAAACCTTTTCAAAGTTTACGTAATAACTATAATCGCAAATACTTGACCTGAACGTTTTAAACCATTCGTTAAAATTTCTTTTCATGGATACACCTTTTAAACTAAATCAACAATTACTTTGTCGCCATCTTTTTTCCATTTGGCTTTTTTGCTAACAAATACGCCATCAGTAGTCAATAAGCCAAACTGCTTATAAAAATCAGTAACACCGCCAAAATACCGTCTTGCCTTATCAATGTTAAGTTGTTTTTCAATGCCATTAAATACAACTGTAAATTTTTCTTTATTTTCGGCAAGCTCACTTTTAACTACTTGCGGAATGACTAATATTTTTGCTCTGATGTCGTTTTTAGTTATCTCTCTTTCTACCAAATATTCAGTTTCGGTAGTAGTAGCAATACTTGCTTTTTGTTCGCTTTGAGTTAAAGCGATAATTTCATTTTTTGAAAACACAGGTTTATAATTAAAGCCAATGCCTTTTTCAATGCAGTACTGAATAAGTTGTGCGCCATCAATAGTAATTACAGGCATATTGGGGTTGTCTGTTGCTTCTGATAATGCCGCCTTAGTAAAAGTGGAAGTTGTGATAAATACGTTAATGTAATTGCTATTTAAGATATTTCCGTTTTTATCACGCTTTGTTGTGCCCTTTAAATCGCGAACTTCCTTAGGCTGAACTTTATTGCTACGAGCATATCGCTTTGCCTGCACATAATAATTAATAGTATCAGTGCCGTTCAAGTCAAGACCGCTTTTAATGCAAGTTAAATCAATTCCTTTATCGCCAACGTATTGCGTAGTAACAACTTCTTCAAAACCAAGCGCAGTTAAAAATGAATTAAGGAATATTTCAAATTCACGACCTGTGGGAAAGCATGAATATAATTCATCTATGTATTTATCACTTTCTTCTTTTGTGAGTTCAAGTAAAGTCATAATTTCACCTTAATTGCAGATAAGCAATTCTTTAATTTTTCCGCGACCGTCTGACTTGCTGTTTATCATACGGCTTGCTTCAACTCTTTTTATTTTATATGATTTATAAAGTTCTTCAAAAAAAGTATCTTCTTCATTGACATTCTGCGGATCGGAATTGCTTAAAACAATTTTTGCGCCAATTTCATTAATTTCGTCAATGAATTTTGCAAGCCTTATCTGTTCGTTATCGTCAAATACGTCCGTATTGTAAGAAGTAAAGCCCGAAGTTTCGGAAATAGGACGATACGGCGGATCGATATAAACAAAACTGTTTTCGTCAATAACGTTTTTAGAAAGCGTATAATCATCGCAAACTATTTCAACGTTTTGCAAAGCCTTTGAAACGTTGCGCAAATTGTCCTCATCGCAAATGCAGGGGTTTTTATATGCGCCCATAGGTACGTTAAATTGCCCTTTGCGGTTTACACGATACAAACCGTTAAAGCACGTTTTATTTAAAAAGATAAACAGTGCGGCTTTTTCTACGGAATTTTGCTCATTAAGTTCAAGACTATTAAACTTATCCCGTGCAGAATAATAAAAATAATTCCGACCGTTTTCGTCCATAGGCAAAAACAGCATTTGCATTTCAGCGAGCTTTGATATGAGCGTATCTACATTGTTTTTAATAGCATTATAGGCGTTAATAAGCTCGGCGTTAATATCACTGATATAAATCTGCTCAAAGTCAAACTTTGATAAGACATTGAAAAGCAATGCGCCGCCGCCGACCATAGGTTCAACATATTTTGTTAAAACTTTTTCACCGTCCGCAGGAAGCATTTTTTCAAGCTCGTTTACAAGCTGAGTTTTTCCGCCAACCCACTTAACAAACGGTTTTAACTGCACAATATTTTGTTTCTCATATCTTATAGTGCGTTTATCAATAGGCTTTTCGGCAGTACTCGGAATTATCCACATATTGCCGACCATAATGGCACCGTCAATACGATTTTCAGAGCAAAGAATTGCGACACGCCTTTGAGAAATATTCCATTTTTCAGCCGCTTCTTTTGCGGAAATAAAACTTAACATTTCACACCTCAAACTAATAAGGATATTATATTCCAAATCTCGAATAAAAGCAAGCAAATCTTTGTTAAATTATAAAATGGCACTGTGGCGGGTGCTT
>CAJTYL010000015.1:0-9025 GCA_910583855.1 uncultured Christensenella sp. | reverse complement strand
GCGCGGCTGCGCCGCGCGCTCAAGCACCCGCCACAAAATAAAACAACCTAATAAAAATAAATATATGAACGCCGCAGGGACGGCGGTCGCCGCTAAACCGCTTGGCGATTCGCCGTTCCCTTTGCGGCGGTTTTTTTATGACCTTATGCTTTTTTGCATAGGGTTGTTTTTTTATTTTTACGGCGTTTTCCGCTTTGACCGCAACCCGAAATTTATGCCCGAAAATGTGGAGTAATGTTGGGTTGTTGCACGGTAATGTGGGGTTTCTGCCCTGTAAATGTTTGGTTCTTGCACGCTCAAAAATACGATATTTTGCAAATTTTTGTACTTAAAGATATGTAGGGGTTTGTTGCACACATAAAAATTTTTAAAGTCGCAAAAAGCCTTACGAGTTTAGACGTTATAACCCTAACGAAAATAAGGAGAAAAAAGCCGTGCTGAAAACTGAATTAGAAATTGAAACGATAGGCGAGCCGAACGTTCAAACGTTGCCAGAAGCCGAACAGCGCACTTTCTTTGAAACGCTTTTGGCACGCATTAAGGACTTGCAAGAGCAAGACGACAAATAAGGAGAAATTTATGCCATATAAAGGAACGAAAATCTATTTTGACGGCGGTCACTACATAGCAATACCGCCCGAAAACAGACGATGCAAGGACAAGGGCGAAACGGTTTTCTACGATATAGAAGCGGAAGGCAAGCGCGTTGATATTTTAGGCAGTCTGAATTTACGCGACGACGCGGAATATCCCACGGGCTGCGACCTTCTTATTATGGCGTATAACGGCTGGAAGGATAATCTGCCGCCTGCCGTACGCGTTATAGAACGCCTGCAACCGAAAAAGGTTTTTTTGGACCATTACGACGACACCTTCCCTCCCCTTACGGGCAAAATAGACCTTGCTCCAATACTTAAAAAATATGCGGGAAAAGTAAAGCCGATTATCAACAACGAGAAGGAAATTTTATAATCTTTTAAAAATATTTAAAAAGCCGCAAGATATTCTTGCGGCTTTTTGTTTTAAATACCACTTACTTTTTTTCGCCCTGTTCGACCTGTGCTTCCGCAGGGGCGGCGTCTTCGGCGGCGGACGGTGCGGCGGGAGCGGAGATACCGACCACCTCGTCCACGGCGACTGAGAAGGCTATGCCCATACCCTCGCTTTTTAAGCCTGCGTTTTTATAGATAGCGTGCAAAACGTTATCCTTTATTTCGGCGGGGACTAAAATCATTACGATTTCTTTATCGGGCTGAATTGCGATATGGAAGTATTGCTCCGCCTCTTTATTTGCCGTGCCGCGGGCGTGAATTACCGTGCCGCCGCGCGCGCCCTCTTCCTTAGCCGCGTCCATAACGAGTTCGGAAAACCCTGCGTTGACTATACACAAAATCATCTCGTAACCGTTCATTATTTGCTCTCCTTTACAGTCAGCCTGTTGTTCGATAAAAAACCGTAAATAAGCGTTCCTATAACGCTGGTCAAGGGCACGGTGCAGGCAACGCCCTTTCCGTCCTTTATGGTGTTGAATTTCTCTTCCAACGTGTGCATTGCGTCGGGGATTTTACTCTCCTGAATTACTCCGAAGATAACCGCCTTTTCGCTGTCGGTAAGTCCCAACAGCCCGAGCATTTTGGCGTTTGCCGTGCCCTCGGCAAGGGCTATCATCTGCATATTGACGTCGAACGACTGGATAAGGTCCGCGTAAAACTCCGCCTTTTTTCTTGCAACCACGGTAACGAGGAGTTTGAGTCTGTTCGTCGTTACCGTGTTGGGCGCGGCGGGCTTCGCCTTTTGGGTTACTCGCTTATTTATCTCTTTTTTCGCCGCGCTAACGCGCTCTTTAACGGCGGCGGCTTTTCCCTTTATTTCACCCGTCAATTTCTTTTCCGTCATAGCCACCTCCTATTTAAAATAAATAATCTGTTCGTCGTCGGCAGAGAGTATACGTTTCATTGCAATCTTGCCCCTGACCTTCGTTGACATTACTGCTTTGAAGCCGAGCGCCTGAATGGTTATAAGGGGCGTCATTGCTACCATAGCGACCACGCCGAAGGCTTCGGTCAGTATATTGCCCGTGCCGCTTATTGATACGCACGCGCCTATTATAAGAGGTAAAATGAAGCTTGAAGTCAATGGACCGGAAGCGACGCCGCCTGAGTCGAACGCTATCGCCGTGTACATTCTGGGAACAAAGAACGACAGCCCCAACGATATGAGATAACCCGGGATAAGGTAATAAAGAAGCGAAAAGTGGAAAATCATTCTTATTATCGATAGACAGATTGACACGCCGACTGCGACGGACAGCGCAAGCATCATTTCGATTTTTTTGACGCCGCCGCCCGTAACCTCTTCAACCTGCTTATTGAGAACGTGGACGGCAGGCTCGGCAAGCACTACCACCAATCCGATTATGAAGCCGAACACGGCAAGCACGGGCTTAGAGAAATCCGCAATTTCAGTACCTAGCTTATAGCCTATCGGCATAAAGCCCACTTCCACCGCAACGAGGAAGATTACGAGACCAAAGAAGGTATAGACGATACCTATTCCTATCTGTGCAAGCTTTTGCCTGGGCAGTTTTAAAACCGTGAATTGAAGAATGAAGAAGAAAACTACTATAAGCCCCAAAGCAAGGGCGATATTTTTAACGGTATTCAAAACGGTATAGCCGAGATGACCGATGCTTTCTTCAACGGTTTTATAGGTTTCTATTATCTTGTCGGGGTTCATATCGCCGTTTGAAAACATAGACAACACCATAACCGCGATTATGGGACCTATGGAACACAGAGCGATAAGACCGAAGCTGTTTTCGTTGGCGTTTCTGCCGCCGACGGTGGTTGCAATACCGAAGCCCAAAGCCATTATAAAGGGAACGGTTATGGGACCCGTGGTTACCCCGCCCGAATCGAACGAGAGCGGCAAAAACGGTTTTTTACCGCTCTCAATTAAAAGCGCGCTGACCGCAAACAGCAACATATAGAAGAACATCAAAAGCATTGAAAGGTTTTTGTGGAATACTATTTTAAGGACGGCTAAGACGAGAAAAATCCCCACGCCGACGCCGACGGTTGCAATGAGCGCGGTGTTGTTCATTACGTCGCTCACCTGCTTTGCAAGCACGGATAAGTCGGGCTCCGCTACCGTTATAAGCACTCCCATAACGAAACAGACGGAAATTAAAATTATAACTTTTTTTGATTTTGTAAGTCCAGTGCCGACGTGTTCGCCCATTGGCGTCATTGCAAGGTCGGCGCCGAGGTTAAATAGACCAATGCCCAATATAAGGAATACCGCGCACACAGCGAACGTTATCTGTTCGGTTTGAGAAAGAGGAGCAAGGGGCGTAAAAGAAATAATGAGTACGATTGCCGTTATCGGCAAAACCGATATAAGCGAGTCTTTAAGTTTTATTAAAAGCGCCTTGCCCATTTTTACACCGAACCTTATGGGATTTAATTAATTTATTATAAGATTTATACATTATAACATACGTTTGAGATATATGCAACCACGAATTGAAAATTTAAACAAAAAAAGAACGTCCTGCGGTTTTTGCCGCAGGACGTATTTATTTTATTCTGTTTCACATATTTCTAATAAAAATCTTTGACCGTTTAAAATCGATATATAAAGCTTTTTACCTTCTTGCGAAACTAAGCTTATAAAATAGCTTTGTATAAGCGGCACTAACTCTTGCAGAACGCTTTCTGCGCTGATGTTGCTTTCGCAAGCGGCAAGCTGTACCATTGATTTTAAATTTTGATTTTTCAATTCGTTCGTATCTCCTTTAAGTTTTTATCCAACCGTGCGCACCGTTTGTGTATAAAAATTATACCCTCTTGTACTTCTGTAATTCAAGCAAAATTTATAGAAGTACAAGAGATAATATTGTCGGAGATTTTCTAAGAATGTCGAATTTTGTTGAAATGCTAAACGACCTTATGCAGGAAGAAAATATTAACGCAAATAATTTAGCGAAAAAATTAGGTTGCACTCCCTCTTCTATTTGCAGTTATTTAAGCGGCGAATACAGTCCGCTGATAAAATCATTGGTTGAAATTGCCGATTACTTTAAATGCACAACCGATTATTTGCTTGGGCTTGAAAGCGAAAACACTTCCGAAAACTTTTTAACCTGCCCGCCTATCGGTGAGAGAATTAAAAAATTAGTTACGCAAAAAGGATATTCGGGGCGTAGGTTTTGCAGAGAAAGCGGCATACCCGAGGGAACTTATTTTGCTTGGATTGCGGGAAGAGCCGAACCGAATATAGATAGTCTTATAAAAGTTGCAAAGTTTTTAAACTATTCTGTTGATTACGTTTTAGGAAGAGAAAATTAAAAAATTTGCGCCCCTGCGACTTCTGCCGTGGGGGCGCGTTTAATTCTTTTAATAAAACGCAGAAAAGCAAGACGCTTTCCGCCTAATTTTGGGACGGCGGAGATTGCGTGCTATGCAAGGCGCGCGAGTATTTACAAGGGGAGTTTACTACCTGTAAATGACCCGAAGCAAAACGGAGCGCAACGCCGCAGAGGGCGTGATATACGCCGTCCCACGCTTATATGCGTTTTTATGCTTTATTCTTTACCTTCATCAAGCGGATAACCGCCGCCCTCTCGTTTTCGTCAAGCTTGGATTTTATATACTTTATGGTTTCTTTAAGCTGGGGTATCATTACATATTCCAACGCGTTGACGCGGCGCTTGTTGCGCTCGATTTCGTCGGCGAGCATTCTTACCGTCTTTTCAACCTCGGCAAGGCGTAAAAGCTTAGGGATAAGCGCGGAAGCGCGTTCGACGGAGTAATCCGCTTCGCTTGTGATTTCGGGGTAAGCGTAAGGCAAGCCGTCCGCACGCCTGTCGGTTGAAACGGAGAGCTTGGGCACGTCCACGCCCATAACGCTTTGGGTAAGGCAGTCCGCTTTAACGGCAACCGAAGGCATAGCAAAAGCCGTTTCCGCACGATAAGAAGGAGTGACCGAGCGGGCGACCGAAAACTGTTTTAAAGTTTCGGCAAGCTCCTTTTCCACCTCGTCGCGGAGAAACTTGTTTTCCTTTATTATCACGGAAAAGCGGCGAACCATTTCGTCCGATTTATCCTTCAATAGTTTGTGTCCCCTAACCGCCGTATCAAGCCGCGCTTTAAGCTTTTTTAACTCCATGCGGGTGGGGTTGACATTAAGTCTTGCCATAATAACCTTATAAAGTATGCGTTAGTTGGGGCATATGCGGGGGTGTATCTCACCGTAAACTTAAACTCAGAGAAGCAGGTAAGACAATTAGAGCGAGGGAAACTTGAGGGAGTTTACTATGCGTAAATGACCGAAAGTTGCCACAGCGCAACCAATATTGCTGGCTTATATGCGTTTTAATTATTCGTCCTTTTTGAGGTACTTATCGATATATGCCTGACGGATACGCTTTAATTCGCCGACGGGGAGAATTTTTAAAAGCTCCCAACCCAAATCGAGCGTTTCTTCAACGGGTCTGTTTGCGTCGAAGCCTTGATTTATATACAGCTTTTCAAACTGTTCGGCAAACTTTGCAAACAGTTTATCCGTATCTGACAGAGCCGCTTCGCCCAAAATTGCCGAGAGCTCTTTACTCTCTTTTCCGCTTGCGTATGCTGAGAAGAGCTGGTTCATAGTGTCGGCGTGGTCCTCACGCGTTTTGCCCTTACCTATGCCTTTGTCTTTAAGACGGGACAGCGACGGCAGAACGTCAATCGGCGGGTTTATGCCTTTCTTATATAAATCACGCGAAAGGATAATCTGCCCTTCCGTAATGTAACCCGTAAGGTCGGGTATGGGGTGGGTCTTGTCGTCCTCGGGCATCGTAAGAATGGGTATCTGAGTTATCGAGCCCTTGCTGCCCCTTATTCTTCCCGCACGCTCGTACATCGTTGCAAGGTCGGTATACAGATAGCCCGGGTAGCCGCGTCTTCCCGGAACTTCGCGGCGGGCGGCGGAAACTTCGCGGAGGGCTTCCGCATAGTTGGTGATATCGGTTAAAATTACGAGAACGTGCATTCCGCACTCGAAGGCAAGGTACTCCGCGCAAGTCAACGCCATACGCGGGGTTGCTATACGCTCTACCGCGGGGTCGTTTGCAAGGTTGGTAAAGAGTACCGTCCTCTCTATCGCGCCCGTCTTTTTGAAGTCGTCGACGAAGTACTGCGCTTCCTCGAATGTTATACCGACTGCGGCGAACACAACGGCGAATTTATCGCCGCTGCGCACCGTTGACTGCCTTGCAATCTGCGCGGCAAGCTCCGCGTGAGGGAGTCCGCTCATAGAAAACACAGGCAATTTTTGTCCTCTTACAAGGGTGTTCAAGCCGTCTATTGCCGAGATGCCCGTCTGAATGAACTCGTCGGGGTAGTCGCGGGCAGCGGGATTGATTGGCTCGCCGTTGATATCGAGCATTTTTTCGGGGATTACGGGTGCGCCGCCGTCGCGGGGGTTGCCCATACCGTCGAACACGCGACCGAGCATATCTTTTGAAACAGCAAGCTGTTGGCTGTGACCCGTAAAGCGCGCCTTCGAGGTTGCAATCTGCAAGCCCTGCGAATTCTCGAAAAGCTGAACTACGGCTTTGTCGCGGTTGATTTCAAGCACTTTGCCGCGCCTTATATCGCCGTTAGAGCAAATCACGTCAACGAGTTCGTTATACTTTACGCCCTCCACGCCCTCGACGAGCATCAAGGGACCTACGACTTCCTTTATAGTTTTATATTCCTTAAACATCTTCGTCCCCCCGGCTGAGCGCTTTGAGCTCGGTTGCCATAGTCTTTAATATGCCGTCAAACTCCGAAAGCTCCGTTTCGGGAATATACTTTGCGCGTCCTATTCTGTCCTTGCAGGAACAGGCGAGAATTGCGCGCATATCGGCAAAGTTCTCAACCGCCTCGCTTGCGCGGGAATAGAACTCGTAGATGAGTTTTAACATTAAGTACTGCTTTTTCATCGACGTATATGTGTCCACGTCGTCAAAGGCATTCTGGTGCAGATAGTCTTCACGGATAATCTTTGCCGTTTCCATAGTCAGCCTGTCCCTCGACGAGAGAGCGTCGACGCCGACGAGTCGGACTATTTCGTCCAAAGCGGCTTCTTCCTGCAGGACGGTTGCAACGAATTGGCGGTAGCGGTAGAAGTCCGCCCCGACGTTCTCGTCGTACCAGTCCCTCATTCTGTCCATGTAAAGGGAATAGCTTATAAGCCAATCAATTGCGGGAAAATGACGCTTGTACGCAAGCGAAGCCGAAAGTCCCCAGAAAACTTTGACTATGCGGAGGGTTGCCTGCGAAACGGGTTCGCTCAAATCGCCGCCCGGAGGAGAAACCGCGCCGATTGCGGTAACCGAGCCCGTATTGTCCTCTTTGCCTAAGATTTTTACTATGCCCGCTCTTTCGTAGAATTCCGCAAGACGGCTGGAAAGGTATGCGGGATAACCCTCGTCGCCGGGCATTTCTTCAAGACGGCCGCTCATTTCGCGGAGAGCTTCCGCCCAACGCGAGGTAGAGTCCGCCATAATCGCAACGTTATAGCCCATATCGCGGAAGTACTCTGCAATGGTTATACCCGTATATATGCTGGCTTCACGCGCGGCTACGGGCATATCCGACGTGTTTGCGATTAACACCGTTCTCTTCATAATGGGCTCGCCTGTCTTAGGGTCTTTAAGCGCAGGGAACTCGTTTAAAACATCCGTCATTTCGTTGCCGCGCTCGCCGCAACCGACGTAGACTATTATGTCCGCGTCAGCCCACTTTGCAAGCTGGTGCTGAACGACGGTTTTACCGCTACCGAAAGGTCCGGGTACCGCCGCCACGCCGCCGCGGGCGATGGGGAACAGGGTATCTATAACCCTTTGCCCCGTTATCATAGGGTTTGCGGGAGACAGCTTTTCTTTATAAGGTCTGCCCCGCCTTACGGGCCATTTTCTGAGCATACATACGGGGCGTTTGCCGTTCGGCGTCTGCAATACGGCAACGGTTTCCTCTATGGTGAAATCACCTTCTTCAATTGAAAGTACCCGTCCGCTCATTCCGTTGGGAACGAGAATTTTATGAACGATAATCTCCGTTTCCTGCACGGTACCCAAGACGTCGCCTTCGGCGACTTCATCGTCCTTTTTTGCAGCGGGAACGAAGCGCCACTTCTTTTCCCTGTCAAGGTTATTTACCGACACCCCGCGGGATATGCGCGCGCCATACTTGAAATAGAGCGTCGTCAAAGGACGCTGAATTCCGTCGAAGATACCCGATATGAGTCCGGGGGCAAGATCGGCGGAAAGAGGTTCGCCGGTTGTTACGACTTCTTCCCCGGGCCCTAAGCCCGAAGTTTCCTCATAAACCTGTATCGAGGCTTTATCTCCGCGCAGTTCGATAATTTCGCCGATGAGACCTTTATCGGACACGCGGACGACGTCGAACATTTTACTGTCCGCCATGCCCTCTGCTATTATAAGAGGTCC
The DNA here is from genome assembly GCA_910583855.1 of uncultured Christensenella sp. Lineage (GTDB taxonomy): Bacteria > Bacillota > Clostridia > Christensenellales > Borkfalkiaceae > Coproplasma. The sequence continues at coordinate 543 of CAJTYL010000015.1, read as the reverse complement.
TGAGACTTTTACAGTTTTACCCATGATTGAATCCTTAATTTTATTTATACAGTTACAAATTTTGCCGTTTAATCGTTGAAAAGAATATCTACGCCGAGGGCGCGTTCCATTGCGCTTTTTAAGCACTCGGCGCCGTAGCCCGTACCGCCGTTGCCCGAAGGTATGCTTAAAACCACGGGGTAAGGTTCCTCGTCAAACCGCTTTAAGAACGAGCTTAACGGACGGGCGAGCTCCTCGGTTAAAAATATTATTTTGTACTCTTTTGCGACTCTTCTTAAAAGCTCCTTAGCCTTGGCTTCGTTCTCCGCCGCAAACGTTGCTACGCCCGCCGCCTTGAAAACAGTTATACTGTCGCCGTCGCCTATAATTGCAATTTTACCTTCCATAAAACTCCTCACAAATATTTCACGTTATCTGCGCGTAAAATATTTCATGATTTTTAGCGGCTCTGCCGCTCTTTGCGCAATTTCTAATGGCACACAGTCATATAATCTGCACATTATTATCTAAACTTGTACAATAACGTGTGCAGAGCCGCACTTC
>CAJTYL010000014.1 GCA_910583855.1 uncultured Christensenella sp. | reverse complement strand
AAAAAATGTCATAGAACACTTGATTTACTGTTCTATAACATTGTAAAACTTTACGATTGAAGAAAATACTTGAAATTAGTTTTAAAATTACTTGACAAAAATTTTCGGGTATATTATTATATTTTAGCATTATGCATTAGGCGTAATTCCCTTTAAGGGCCTTTAGCTCAGTTGGTTAGAGCGGTCGGCTCATAACCGATTGGTCCGCGGTTCGAGTCCGTGAAGGCCCACCATAAACGTTTCGTAAGTTTTCGTTACAAATTAATAAATTTATAATTTGGCCCTATAGCTCAGTTTGGTTAGAGCGCCAGCCTGTCACGCTGGAGGTCGACGGTTCGAGCCCGTTTGGGGTCGCCAAATTTTTTAAAGCGCCGTAAGGCGCTCACGCCTCGGTAGCTCAGATGGTAGAGCGGTGGACTGAAAATCCATATGTCGGCGGTTCGATTCCACCCCGAGGCACCACCCTAACGGGCGGAATTGCTGGTGTAGCTCAACTGGCAGAGCAGCTGATTTGTAATCAGCAGGTTGTGGGTTCGATTCCAATCACCAGCTCCAAAAATGTTACCCCGTTTTTACGGGGTAAAAAACTAAATACGGGCGGATTGCAGAGTGGCCAAATGCATCAGACTGTAAATCTGACGTCTCCGACTTCGGTGGTTCGAATCCACCTCCTCCCACCATTAGATGACTGATAAGAACCGCTATCTTATCGGTCATTTTTTGTTATTTGAAAGAAGTCACGGAGTGCCTTACTGTTTGCTTGATTAAGTATTTTATTTTTGCTATAATAATCGTACGATAAACAGTAATTTAGCGGAGAAAATTTTATGGATAAAGCACAAATACTTCATTTTATATCGGAACAAAAGACGGCTTTTATCGCCTCTGTAAACGAGCAAGGTTATCCCGTAATAAGGGCGATGCTTGCTCCCCGAAAAATAGACGGTAACGAGATTTATTTTTCTACAAATACCTCGTCCAACAAGATAAAACAGTATTTATCAAATAACAAGGCTTGCGTCTATTTTTACAAACGCGGAAAATTCAAATATCAAGGCTTAACAATTACGGGTGAAATGCAAGTATGTAACGACCAAGCAACCAAAGACGAAATATGGCGTTTCGGCGATAAATTGTTTTACAAGCAAGGCGTAACTGACCCCGATTATTGCGTATTGAAATTTATAGGCAAAACAGCCGAATATTACTGTGATTTTAAAATAGAAAAGATAGAGTTGTAAATTTCAATTTATCGGGGCGTTTCAGTTTAGTCATTAGCTCGGTCAACCAATCTCAGTCTAATTCGAATATTTCACAAAAGTATTCGATTAGGCTGTTTTTTTGTTTTTATTGAATGCAGCGGCGCTTTAAATAATCGCCGCCGCGTGCTTGTCAAGACAAGCTCACGCCACAGTGCCATTTTACTTTTGACGGCGTTTTATGTTGAAAATTGTGTTTGTTTGTGCTATTATTATTTTGCTTAAATCAAGCGATAAACAGTAATTTAGCGGAGAATAACCGATATGATTAAGTTCTTATGGCACACATTGTCGTCCACCAATAGCGACCTAAATCGAACCGTTTTCGGTTAGGTCGCTATCTCTATTTTAAAATACTTTTAATTGCTCGTAAATTGCCTTGTAAGGCTTACGGGCTTTTCTTATGTCTTTTTTACTGCATGATAAAAGGCTACTTTATGCCGCAAAAGTCTATTGTCGTACCGAAGGCGCCGCCTTACTGGAATTGCGGTGTGTTAGGCTCGCGCGCCAAAGGCAAACCAAAACCCGACCGTTATCAGTCGGGTTTCTGTGCTTCGCCCTTATTTGCCTGTATACACACTACAAGAAAGGTCCAGTAAAACACGAAGTGTTTTCGGTACGAAAATAGCACTGTGGAATAAATAACCGTTAATGGCTTAAATATATATTTCTATCGAAAATTCAAGTTTCATAATATTTGCTCTATGCGGTATTTTATAAGCAAGTTTAACTATTTGTGAGCATATCAAAAGTCCCGACGGTGTTTTTGAACCTATTTCGAACTATATATCCGAAGTTTAAAACAAAGAAATAGGGCGTATAACCATTGAAGATTTGCTGCTTATGCGATTTAAAATCGTTTGTAACGAAAATAAATTATTATGATTCGGAGACGATACTCTTGCGTATTGGTACGACGATTTAAGGGAACTTGCACTTTCGCATACGAACTTGACGGACGAATATAACGGGCGTTTTTACTATAATAATTATCACCCTTTATTGCTCGGTTTGATATCGGAACGCAGTATAGGGCAAAGCGTTTACGAATTTTTCGGATGTGAGATATGGCAGAAAATAGGAGCGGGATACGATGCGTATTGGAGTGTGGACAGCAACAAATCAGGCTTTGGAAAAATGGAAAGCGGAATAAATTTCCGTGCTGTTGATTTTTTGAAAATCGGAAGTATGGTATTGCATAACGGTTAATTTAACGGAACGCAAATTATAGATAATAAATGGCTTAAAAATTCAACGCTGTGCGAATTTCCTATAAATGCCGCAGAATATGAAAACTCTTTTCTTGCCGGCAAGAATATCGGCTATAAATATATTACAGCCCGCCGTACGTACAGTTGGGTTATGATATAATCGCTTGGGACAAATCCGACCAAATTTTACATATTTCACCTGCAAACGATATTGTGATTTTACGCACGGGAAAACTGACGGCGGCGTTTCAAATGGGATAGAAAAATTAAGAAAATAGTAGTAAATATTTAAGTATTATAAAATTTGTTTAACATGCTTTTTATTCGCGGTATTTAAATTTTTATTCTATTCCGTCCGTTAATTCCTCAAACGTAATTTCAAGCACCCTTAAAATTCTTATAATATTAAACAATGACGGCTCGATTTTGTCGCATTCCCATTCGCTTACGCGCTGTTGCGTAGTACCCAGTTTTGCAGCAAATTCTTTTTGGCTTATTTTGCTGTTTTTACGGGCGCTTTTCAAATTTTGCCCAAAGGTATTCATATCGGTATAGTACACTGTTATGCGTGTTTTTGTTTGACATACACTAATTTTAGTGTTATCATATTTTTAATTTTTAGCAAAAAAATAAAGATTTAAAAATGTCTAAACACGCGTTTTTGATAATTGCCCACAGCAACGAAAAAAATTTAATAAATCTTATAAAATCTATCGACTTTTATGATAACTACATTTATATTCATCTAGACAAAAAGTGGAAAAACGTTGATTATAACAGAATAATAAAAGCCGCAAAGTTTTCAAAAATTAATATTTTCAGCCAAATTAATGTGGTATGGGGAGGCTCAAGTCAAGTTTTCGTTGAGATGCTTTTGTTTGAAAAGGCGTTTCAGGAAGGAGAGTACGATTATTACCATTTGCTGTCGGGTCAGGACATTTGCATAAAGCAGCAAAGTGAGTTGCACCGCTTTTTTGATGAAAACCGCTGCAAGGAGTTTATTTCCTTTTGCAAGGACGATTGGCAAAAAAAGGAGCAAAACAGGGTTAAATATTACTATATGCAAAGCGGACGCAGTAGATTTAAAATCTTTTTCAATAGAGCGTTTGTGTTTGCTCAAAAAATTTTGCGTATAGACAGGAGAAAAAATTCGCGTTTAACCTTTGTTGGCGGTTCTAACTGGGTAAGCGTAACCGGCGACTTTTGCAAGTATTTGTTGCAAAAAAAAGACTATATTTTTAAGGTGTTCGGGCGCTCGTTTTGCGCCGACGAACTGTTTGTGCAAACAATGGCGTATAATTCTCCGTTTAAGCAAAACCTTTTTATTCCGTGCCAAAGCGGCTTAAAATCTTACGGCGAAGAATACGCGTGTTTAGCCAATATGCGTAAAATAGATTGGAACAGGGGCTCGCCTTACACGTTTGTAGAAGACGATTATGAAGAGGTGATTTCTTCGCCCTATATATTTGTAAGAAAAGTAGACGAAAAAAGCGGGCTCCCGGATAAAATTTTGAAGTATCTGGGAAAGTAATTTACTTATTGCATAATTACACATTGAATTAGCCACTTATTTTTTTCTTCTTGTATACGAAGTACTCTAAATCGTGCCCAATGGCTTCTTTTTAAAGGGAAAAACGACGATGCAAATAGAGAAATAACTAATAACGATATATTCGCGCCTCACGTTACGGCGAACGAGATCATTATAAGCGATTTTAATCTGCCGTAAAAAAATTGACGGAACTATAATGTTCGTTTTTTTCGGTTTTGCGATACGGGCAACATGTTAGGGGCGTGAATAAGTTTGACAAAAAAGAGATTTTATTTTATAATATAAAATATAAATAAACCAAGGAGAAGAATATGAAATACTGTACGCATTGCGGCGCTCAAATAGTAGACGAGGCGGTTATTTGTGTAAATTGCGGTTGCGCAACCGAAGATAGCAAACCCAAGCAACCCGTAGCCGACAACTCGTCAACGTTGAAAACCATTGCAAAAATTTTAATGCTTATCACTTGCATCGTCACTGCGTGGGCGTTAATACCGCTTTGCTGGACAATACCTATGACGGTAAAATATTGGAACGACGTAAAATACAACCGTCCCACAAGCACGGCATTTAAGGTTTGCTCGTTGCTTTTCGTAAGCATGATAGCGGGTATTTTAATGCTTTGCGATAATAGCGATAACGCTTAAAATCAAATAATGTACAAATTAAAAGACAGGCTGCGGCCTGTCTTTTTCTATTATCGCATTTTGCAAAATTCGACGAAATCCGATTTAAAATCTTAATTTTTCACCTACGGATTGTAGTAATATTTTAAACGACTACGGAGAAAAAGAAATGGTCGTAACGGGATATACCAAAAACAAAATTCTGTACATAAGCCTTTCGGGCGAAATGGACGAGTGCGCCTCACAGGCTGCCCGCGTAAAGTGTGACAAGCTGATTGAAGACAATTTAAACGTATCCAAAATAATTATAAACCTTTCGGACGTCGCGTTTATGGACTCGACGGGCATAGGCTTTCTTATAGGCAGGTACAAAAAAGCGGCAAAGCTGTCGATACCTATGTACGTGGACAAGCCGAATTTTGCCGCAGATAAAATTTTGAATATAAGCGGAATTTATTCTCTTATACCCAAAGCAGAGTAAAAGGACGAAAAAGATGACGAAAAATTATTTAAAACTTCAATTTTATTCACTTCCCCGCAACCAGGCTTTCGCGCGTGACGCGGTTGCGGCGTTCTGTCTTGAATTAAATCCGAGTCTTTCCGATTTGTCGGACGTAAAAACCGCAGTATCGGAGGCGGTTACTAACTGTACCGTTCACGCCTATAAGGGCAATTTGGGGCTTGTAACCATAGAATGCGAAATCGAGGAAGACACTTTACATATAAAGGTCAGCGATACGGGTAGGGGCATTGCGGATATAAATCAGGCAATACAGCCCTTTTACACGTCCGCGCCTTCGGACGAACGTTCGGGAATGGGCTTTACCATAATGCAGACGTTTATGGACGAGTTCAAGGTAAATTCCATTCAAGGCGAAGGAACGGTCGTCTATATGTCGAAAAGTTTTAAAGCGGAAGTGGAGAATGCTTGACGTCGATAAGACGAACGACCTGATACGCAAAGCTAAACAGGGCGACGACGGTGCGAAAGAAACGCTTATTTTAGAGAATAACAACTTAATAAAGAGCATCGTCCGCCGATATCTGAATAAAGGCGTGGAATACGACGATTTGTACCAACTTGCGTCAATGGGGCTTTTAAAGGCGATAAACGGCTTTGACGAGGCGTACGGAGTGCGTTTTTCAACCTATGCCGTTCCTATGATAGCGGGGGAGATAAAGCGTTTTATGCGCGATGACGGCAGTATAAAGGTTTCCCGCGCAATTAAGTGCTGCGCAAAAGAAATAAACCGCTTCATCGAAAAATATTCCGTTGACCATGGCGTACCTCCCTCCGTAAAAGCTATCGCGGAAGAGTTCAATATGCCCGAAAGCGAAGTGGTATTCACTATGGGCTCAACCAAGATGCCGGTTTCAATCTACAATCAGGGGGACTACAAGGACGAGAAAGGACAGGAGCTTTTGGAAAAGCTTCCCGTAGAGGACAATCAGGAAGACATAATCGATTCCCTGCAACTAAAAACGGCAATAGAAAGCCTTCCCGAACGCGACAAAAAGGTAATAATGCTTAGGTACTTCCGCGATATGACGCAAAGTGAAGTCGCCAATATGCTCGGCGTTTCACAGGTGCAGGTGTCGCGTATAGAAAACAGAATAATGGAAACCTTCAGGAAAGATCTGACCGGTTAAATCCCCCGTTACGCTTGTCTCCGCGAGCGTAGCCAAGGGGATAATTTTTTGCCGTCGTTTTCTTGTATTGGCAAATAAGATATGCTATAATAACTATACACGTGATAAAGGAGACGATATGATTAACCGTAAAAACGTACAGTTAGGCACGGTCCGTTCCTCCATAAGGGAACTTTTCGAGTACGGCAAACAACGTAAGAAGGAAATAGGGGAAGAGAACGTTTTCGATTTTTCAATAGGTAACCCCAGCGTGCCTGCTCCTCCCGAAGTGAATGCGGCGATAAAAGAAATCGTCGACGAATGCGACCCCGTGCTTTTGCACGGCTACACTTCCGCGCAGGGTGACTATGGTACTAGAAAGGTGCTTGCCGATTATACCAACGCCCGCTTTGCAACTGCTCTTAACGCCGAATGCTTTTATTTAACTTGCGGCGCGGCGGCTTCTCTTACGATAATCTTAAACGCGCTTTTAAATGCAGGCGACGAAGTTATAACCTTTGCGCCCTTTTTTCCCGAGTATAGAATTTTTATCGAAAACGCAGGGGGAAGACTTGTAGCGGTCAAGTGTGAAGAGGATACCTTCCGCATAGATTTTGACAGGCTTGAAAGCGCGATAACGGCACATACTAAGGGGGTAATTGTAAATTCTCCCAATAATCCGAGCGGCGTCGTATACACCGAAGAGGAGATTGTAAGGCTTACGAAATTGCTTGAAAAGTATTCGAAAAAATACGGTAACACCATTTATTTGATTTCGGACGAACCGTACAGGGAGCTCGTCTACGACGAAAGAGTAAAAGTGCCGTATATTATGAATTATTACAGGCACAGCGTGGTTTGCTATTCTTACTCCAAAAGTTTGTCTTTACCGGGTGAGAGAATCGGTTATATCGCGGTTAATAACGAAATGCCCGAGTTTTCCGAAGTTTACGCTGCCATATGCGGCGCGGGCAGGGCGTTAGGCTTCGTGTGCGCGCCGAACCTGTTTCAACAGCTTATAAAAAGGGTCTATAACGTAACTTCAGACGTGTCGGTTTACAAGCGTAACCGCGACAGGCTGTATTCCGCGCTTACCAGGTACGGCTTTAAGGTGGTAAAGCCCGACGGCGCGTTCTATATGTTCGTAAAATCGCCCGAACAGTCATCCGTTGATTTTTGCGAACGGGCGAAGAAATACGAGCTGTTAATCGTCCCCGGGGACGATTTCGGCGGTGAGGGCTATGCAAGAATTTCCTATTGCGTTGCTCCCGATATGATTGAGCGCGCGCTTCCCGCCTTCAAAAAATTAGCAGAAAGTTACCGCTGAAATATGCGTTATTTTAAGCATATATAGAGGTCTATTGAAAAAAATCGTTAAAAATCCCCGCCTGCGCAAGATTGCGCGGGCGGTTAAATTATAAAAAACTTAAAATTTAATGAGTTGACATATTCGACAAATTACATTACAATTAGATTTGATGATAATTTTAGGGCTTGACCCCGGACTTGCCACTATGGGCTACGGAGTTATAGAAAAACTTAAAAACGACAACACAGTTCCAGTTGATTACGGCGTGGTCTTAACGCCGAAGGAAGAAAGTCTGCCCGTGCGGCTTGCTATGCTTGAAGAGGGCATAAATAAAATACTTACTAAGTACAAGCCCGAAGAGATAGCGGTTGAAGAACTGTTCTTTTCAAAAAATATAACTACGGGCATACCTGTTGCTCACGCAAGGGGCGTTATGCTTTTGACCTGCATAAAGTACTGCGGCAAGCTGTACGAATATACTCCCAACCAGATAAAGCAGTCTTTGACGGGGTACGGTAAGGCGGATAAAGTTCAGATGATGCACGTCGTAACTTCGCTATTGCACCTCGATAAAATTCCCCGCCCCGACGACGCGGCTGACGCGTTGGCGGTTGCGCTGTGCCATGCGCACACGTCGCGCTTCGGCAGACTTTTCAATATTAAATGAAGGAAAAGATATGATAGGCTTTTTAAAAGGAAAAATTTTATCTTTAACCCCTGAAACCGCGCTCATCGAAACGGCTTCGGGCGTGGGCTTTGAAGTGCTCGTTACAGGCGCTGCGTACGATTCGCTTGCAGGCAAGAAGGAGGGTGAAGTTTTTACGTATCTTCAAGTCCGTGAAGACGGCGTAAGTTTGTTCGGTTTTTCTTCTAAAGAAGAAAAAGAGATGTTTTTAAAGCTCGTTTCGGTCTCCGGCGTAGGACCCAAAATGGGCATAGCCGTTCTTTCGGGTATGAACGCGGGCGAGGTCGCAACGGCAATCGCAATGAACGACGTAAAGCGTCTTTCCACCGTAAAGGGCATGGGAAAAAAGACGGCGGAGCGCATTATTTTAGAGCTTAGGGAAAAGGTTTCAGTCAACCGTTCTGTTACTCCGACCGGCGAAGAGTCCGTTCCCGTAAGAATTTCAAGCGGCGACGAGGACGCCGTCGTTGCGCTGATGACACTCGGCTTTACCCGTGCGGAAAGCGTAAAGGCGATTTCCCGCGCCAGAGAGCAGGGCGCAACCTCGGTTGAAGATATAATAATGCTTGCCCTTAAAGGAATGTAAAAAATGTTTTATGACGACGAAGAATATACTTCCGAGAACGACAGATTAGTCCAAAGCACCAAGGGCGAGTACGATTTCGAAGAAAACGTTCTCCGCCCCAAAACGCTTGAAGGCTACGTCGGACAAAGTAAAGTTAAAGAAAACTTAAAAGTTTATATGAACGCCGCAAAACAGCGGGGAGAAGCCTTGGAACACGTCCTTTTGTACGGCGCTCCCGGCTTGGGTAAAACCACGCTTGCGCATATAATCGCAGGTGAAATGGGCGGGCAATTAAAGCTTACTTCCGCCCCCGCAATAGAAAGAAGCGGGGATTTGGCGGCTATCCTCACCAACCTTAATGACGGCGACGTTCTGTTTATCGACGAAATTCACCGCTTAAACCACAGCGTTGAAGAAATACTTTATTCCGCTATGGAGGACTACGCACTCGATATTATCGTCGGTAAAGGTCCGAGCGCGCGCAATATCCGTTTTTCTTTAAAGAAGTTCACGCTTATCGGCGCGACAACCCGCGCGGGTATGATAGCAAACCCCTTGCGCGACAGGTTCGGCATAATATGCCGCCTTGAAATGTATACTCCCGACGAGTTGAAAGAGATAGTTTCAAGAAGCGCCCGCACACTCGGTATAGATATTGAGGAAAGCGCGGCAAGGGAAATCTCCAAGCGTTCCCGCGGTACGCCGAGAATAGCAAACCGTCTTTTAAAGCGCGTTCGCGACTTTTCGACGATATCGGGCAACTCCGCTGTGACCATTGCGGACGCAAAGTATGCGCTTGCAAAAATGGAAGTGGATGAGTTGGGGCTTGACGAAGTGGACAGGGCGCTTCTTCGCGCCATGATTGAAAAGTTTGACGGTAAACCCGTAGGGCTTGAAACGCTTGCGGCAACTATTAACGAGGACGCAGGCACCATAGAGGACGTTTACGAGCCGTATTTACTCCAACTCGGTTTTATTGCAAGAACTCCCCGCGGCAGAATGATTCTCCGCGGCGGATACGAGCATTTGGGTTACACTCCCAGCGAAAAACAGCGCGAGCAGATTTCCCTGTTCGACAGATCCGACAAATAATTATGCAGTATAAAAAGAGTGATTTTTATTACGACTTGCCCGAAGAGTTAATTGCTCAAACTCCCGCAACCCCGCGGGACGGTTCGAGGCTTTTAACCTATAACAGAGCGACGGGCGAAGTCAAACACGAAATTTTCAGGGATATAATAGACTATCTTAATGCGGGCGATGTTCTCGTCGTAAACAATACCAAGGTTTTGCCCGCCCGCCTTTACGCAAAGACGGAAAACGGCGGCGCGGTGGAGGTGTTGCTTCTTAAACGCCTCGATATCAACGATTGGGAAGTTTTAGTTAAACCCGGTAGAAAATGCACCGTCGGAAAACGGCTTAAAGTTTCAGAAGAGCTTTCTTTAACCGTCAAGGGTATAACCGACAGCGGTGAAAGAATAGTCCGCTTTGAATACGATGGGGTATTTGAAGAAATTTTAGAACGACTCGGTTCAATGCCGCTGCCGCCATATATCAAGGCGAAACTGCAGGATAAAAACCGTTACCAGACCGTTTACGCTAAGGTTGACGGCTCTGCGGCGGCGCCAACGGCGGGCTTGCACTTCACGCCCGAACTTATCGAAAAAATCAAGGCGAAGGGCGTCCGGATTGCCGAAGTCCTTCTTCACGTCGGGCTCGGTACTTTCCGTCCTGTTAAAGAGGATATAATAACCGACCACAAGATGCACTCGGAATACTTCGAGGTCGGAGAAGAGACGGCAAGGATTATAACCGCCGCAAAAAGAGATGGCAGAAGGGTAATCGCCGTCGGCACGACGTCCGTGAGAACGCTTGAAAGCGTTGCGGAAGACGACGGCACGGTTAAGCCCCGCAAGGGCAACACTCAGATATTTATTTATCCGCCATATAAATTCAAGTGCGTAGATGCGCTAATTACCAACTTTCACTTACCCGAAAGCACGCTTATAATGTTGGTTGCGGCAATGACGGGAAGGGAAGAAATTTTAAATCTTTATAAAACCGCCGTAGAGGAGAGGTACAGATTTTTCAGCTTCGGCGACGCAACGTTTATATATTAAGAAAATGAAATATTTTAGTTTTGAATTACAACATATCGATAAACACACTGGCGCAAGGGCGGGAGTATTCCATACCCCTCACGGCGATATAAAAACGCCCGTCTATATGCCCGTTGGCACGCAAGCTACCGTTAAAGGGATTTATCCGCGTGATTTAAAGGAAGCGGGTTCGCAAATTGTTTTGTCGAACACGTATCATCTTTATCTTCGCCCTGGCGACGAGCTCGTCAAAAAGGCGGGAGGATTGCACAAATTTATGAACTGGGACAAGCCCATTTTGACGGATAGCGGCGGGTTTCAGGTATTTTCTTTGACGAAATTAAACAAAATCAAAGACGAGGGCGTTTACTTTAATTCGCATATCGACGGCTCTAAGCATCTTTTCACACCCGAAAAAGTAATTTCTATCGAAGAAAATCTCGGCGCAGACATAATAATGCAGTTTGACCAGTGCAGCGAGTACGGCTATACCCACAGTCAGGCGGAAGCGGCTATGGAGCGGACTTCACGTTGGTTGGATAGGTGCCTTGCCGCCAAAACCCGTGACGACCAAGCCCTTTTCCCCATAATTCAGGGCAATTTTTACGACGACCTGAGAATGGAGAGCCTGCGCCGCGCAAAGCCCCACGCAACGGAGGGAATTGCAATAGGCGGGCTTTCGGTAGGCGAACCCAAGAGCCGCATGTATGAAATTCTTGATTTAATGCGCCCCGAACTGCCTGAAGGCGTTCCCCGTTATTTGATGGGCGTGGGCAGTCCCGACTGTCTTATAGAGGGCGTTAAACGCGGGGTGGATATGTTCGATTGCGTGCTTGCAACGAGAATTGCCCGCAACGGCACCGCTTTTACGTCTAAAGGTAAGGTTGTAGTAAGAAACGCCGCTTATTCGGAGGATTTTACGCCGCTGGATGAAAAGTGCAATTGCTATTGTTGTAAAAATTACACTAAAGCGTATTTAAGACACCTTATAAACGTTAACGAAATGCTTGCTTCGATGCTGTTGAGCTTGCATAACGTGACTTTCCTTCATAAGCTTATGGCGGATATGCGTGAAGCGATTTTCGCGGACAGCTTAACGGATTTTGCCGATGAATTCTATTCCGAATTCGGGAAACTGTGAAAAAACAGGGTCTGTTTTTGTGAAAATTAGCGTAAATGAAATATTTAAGTTTAAAATTGCTTGCAAAAAGCAATAAAAAATATTATAGTAAAATAAATTAAAGAAATTAAATTTTTGGAGAAATTATGTTTACTTCTTTACTTGCCGATGAGGCAGCCGGCGGTAGCTCCGGATACGGACAATATATAATGCTCGGAATAGTAGCGTTGCTCATAGTAGTTATCGCGGTATTCTATTTCCTGTCAAATAAAAAGCGCAAAAAGCAAGAGCAGGACGCGCAGGATTTGATAAACGCGGTTAAACCCGGCAATAAGGTCAAAACCATTGGCGGAATTTGCGGCATAGTCGTTGAAGTTGACAACGAAGAGAATACTTTCGTTTTGGAAACCGGTACCGAGCTTTCGGGCAAAAGCTATATCAAATTCGACAGGCAAGCTATATATCAAACCGACGCGGTAGTAGAAAAGAAAGAGGACAAACCTGCGGAAGAGTCTGTTGGAAACGCAGAATCCGACGCAACTCCCGTAACCGACGGTGAAGAGTCGGTTGCACCCGTTGAAAGCGTTCCCGCTGAAGAAGTTGCTCCTGCGCCTGTGGAAACTGCGGAAGAAGCACCTGTTCCTGCAGAAGAAAAGACTGAAATGGTTAAGCCGAAGAAGAAGGCTAAAAAAGAGCAGGAAGAAAAACAAGTTAAATTCTAAAATATCAAACCTCCGCATAGATTAAAGCGGAGGTTTTTTTATGCGCACTAACGTTTTTCAGGTATTAAAATCGGTGTTTGCCGCAGTTTTGTTTTCACTAGTTTTCGTCCTTATTTTTACAGTTATAATTCAACTTTTTTCGCTCCCCTTGACGGTGGTGAAGCCGGTTAATCAGGTGTTTAAAATTCTTGCAATCGTAGCAGGCGGGCTTATATTTATCCGCGGCGACAAGGGGCTCATTAAAGGCGTAATCCACGGAATTTCGTCCGTTATCGTTACATACCTCGTATTCAGTCTTATTTCGATGTCGTTTTCGGTTAGCTGGCTGTTTATCGTAGAAATAATCGTGGGCGCTGTTGCGGGCGCAATATCTGGCATAATCGCCGTTAATATCAAAAAAACGTCTTAAATTGCTTGCTTTTTCTCTTTTCGTATTCTATAATTTATAAAAAAGGATAAAAGGAGAGTTCCCGTATGATTAAAACAATAGCTAAACCTGCAGAGAAGAGGGTTACGGGATGCGGCGAATGCAGAAGCACTTGCCAATCTGCTTGCAAAACAAGCTGCACCGTAGGCAATCAAAGCTGTGAAAGGGTAACGAGAGAACAAAATCCCGAAAAAAATAATTAAATAACAGGGCAGGAGCAGAAAATTCTCTGCTCCTTTTCGTCTTAAATGGTACACGTTTTCAATTATAAAGATAAAAGCTATATTTACGACAACGGAAGCGGAAGCTTGCACGAATGCGACGCGCTGACCGCGGAATACGTTAAGGCAAAGTACGAAAAAGCGGGACAAATGCCTGAGCTTTCCGAAGAGAAAATTGCCGAAATAGAAAGCGACCTTGCATCTTTAAAAGAGCAGGGACTTTTTTTGCGTGAAGAAATTAAAACTTATCCCTTGAAATCAACCGAGGTTAAGGCGCTTTGTTTGCATATATGTCACGATTGCAACCTTCGTTGCCGTTACTGTTTTGCAGACGAGGGTGCGTATCACTCAACGCGAGAGTTTATGAGCGAGCAAACCGCTAAAAAGGCAATAGATTTTCTTGTAGAAAACAGCGGTAAACGAAAAGTGCTTGAAGTCGATTTTTTCGGCGGCGAACCGTTAATGTGTCTTCAGACCATAAAGAACGTGGTTGCTTACGCAAGGGAGCAGGGCGACAGGGCAGGCAAAAAGTTTCTTTTTACCACGACTACCAATGCGCTGCTTCTTGACGACGATGCAATCGACTTTTTCAACCGTGAAATGGAGAACGTCGTTTTGTCGGTTGACGGAAGAAAGGAGGTTCACGACGCCATAAGAAAGACCAAAACGGGCAAGGGCAGCTTTGATTTAATCATCGACAAAATCAAAAAGTTCGTTCGTTCTCGCGGAGATAAGAATTATTACGTCCGCGGCACGTTCACGGCTAAGAATCTTGATTTTTCAAAAGACGTAATTTTTCTTGCCGAGAACGGATTCGACAGTATTTCTATGGAACCCGTAGTAACCGATATCGACGATTTGGCTATTAAGGAAGCACACCTTCCGCAAGTTTTGGACGAATACGAAAACCTTTGCGATAAGTATCTTGACAAATACGACAGGGGAAAGGGATTTAACTTTTTTCATTTCAACGTCGATTTGGAAGGCGGCACTTGCCTTCAAAAGCGCGTGTCGGCTTGCGGCGCGGGCAACGAGTACTTTTCCGTAACGCCGAACGGCGACATTTATCCTTGCCACCAGTTTGCTGGAGATAAGGACTTTTTAATGGGCAACGTTTTCGAAGGTAAGCTTGATAAAAGCATAAGGGACAAATTTGCTTCGTCCTGCCTTTTCACGAGAGAAGATTGCGGAAATTGTTTTGCGAAATTTATTTGCAGCGGGGGGTGCAGCGCAAACAATTATCATTTTGAAGGCGACATAAACAAGCCTTATAAAGTGACCTGCGAGATGATGAAAAAGCGTATAGAGTGCGCTATGCACTCATTGGCGCATAAAAAATCTCAAAAATAGTCCGTTATTTTTGTAAAATTTTTACATACAAATGTAAATTTATTGACGGAGTAAAATTTTTTTACTATAATATAGTAAGTTAAAAATTAAGTTATCAAGGCAACGCTTAAAGAAATACTTGATGCGGAAATCATATAGGAGTAAAGATGGGTAAAGTAAAATCGGCGATTATAACCGCGCTTGTCGTTGCGGCAGTTGTAATATTATCGCTATTTGCCGTAATATCTTGTCCCCTCAACGAGGTTGAAAGATACAATTCTTTTTTAAGTTCCATTCATATGGGTAGCGACCTCACGGGCGAGGCTTACGCGCTGTTTTATCCCGAGGGCGTAATCTCGGAAGCGGATTATAACAGCGTTGTAACCGATTTGGACAATCAAAACAGGCAGGAATATATAGACGGATACACCGGTTATCTCAGCGTATACGTTGATAAAGACAAGTACGGTTCCGACTTTGCGGACAGCGTTGCAAACGATGCTGCCATAATCTCCGCTAGATTTGCCGAAAAAGGTTATTCGAAATATTCCGTAAGTGTAGTAGACAACTATGTTATAAAGGTTTCGGTCCCCACGAATTTTACCTATTCGGCATATAAAGGATACGACAACACTTCCCGTAGCAACGAGCTTACGAAGGTAGGAAATACGGTAAAATACCTGACGTTGTGCGGAGAACTTGATTTGCGCGGCGGAAACGACGATGCGGCGACTACGATTATCCCTCTTAAATATAACGGGTTTGCCACTTTCTTCAGCGGAGCGAATTATTACGCGGTAGGCGGCAACCACTACGTAAGGATTAACCTCAACGACGACGGTTACAGAAATTTAAATAATATTATAACCAATCTTTCTGACGGTTCGGGTTATTTCTTTATCGGCGATACTAGCATCGGACTTCAACTTACCTACGGTGAGAACATCACTAATAAGACGTTGACTTTCCAAGTCGGCGAAAATTACGCGAAAGACTATTCGATTATTCTTGATTCGGTTATAAACGGCAAGGTTCTTGCCAACGACTACAACGACGGCGGAGAGAATACGGAAATTATCGCAATTTCTCCTTCTTTCGGCGACAGCGCGGTCGTATGGCTCTTCGTATTGTTGCTTTTAGTTCTTGTAGGCGCGATAGTAATTTCAATCTTAAAGTATAAAAAACTCGGTTTGATTAACGCGTTAATCGCCATTGCTTTCTCGGCGATAATGATTACGGCAATCATGCTTATAGGTATACAGCTTACCGTTGCGGGCGCCTTCGTGCTCGTTTTGGGGCTTGCGCTTCTTATGTTCTCCAACTTCCGCATATTCGAAGCGGTAAGAAAAGAAACTCTTACTGGCAGAACTATTCAGGCTTCCGTAAAAACGGGTTACAAAAAATCGCTTACCACTGTGCTTGATTTGCATATCGTCGTGCTCGTCGTAACGGCTTTGCTTGCGCTCGTTTGTACGGGTGAGCTTGCTGCTTGCGGATTTATACTTTTCCTTGCTACTGTTGCGTCTTACGTTCTTCACTGGTTTACAAGGTTTATGTGGTTCGTGGTATCTTCGCCCGTTAAGGACAAGTTCAAGTTCTGCGGCTATAAAAGGGAGGTGTTAGACGATGAAGACTAATTTCAGGCTTTCCTCCAAAATGCACTTGCTTATAATAATCTCTTCGGCAATAATCGTTATAGGACTATTGGTGGGTACGGTATGCCAATGTGTAGCTAACGGATTTTTCAATTACGGTGAAGATTATGCAAGCTATAAAAGCGTATCTGTAACATACGTTAACACTGATTTCAGCGGTCTGGAAGACACGGAACCTGTCGACAAGATTAAAGAATTCTGCGAAGACGAATTTTCAAAGCAGGGCGTCAAAAGCTACGGGGTCACCGTAGGCGATACCAACACGGGCGGTACGGTTATCTACAAATTCGTTTCTTCAACGGATTCAGGTAAACTTGAACTTGCCGCAAAGAACATTAACGGCAATCTTGCCGAGTTCGTCAACGACGCGGCTGCGGCAAACAACAACTTTGCAACCGCAATGACTGCGGAAACGCTTTTGGGCGGCGGTAAGACCATTGCAATGGCGGCGATAGCAATTTCCGCTTGCATAGTTTTTCACTTTATTTATTTCGTTATCCGCTATAAGCTTACTATGGCGTTCGGTGCAATACTCGCAGACGTGCATAACCTTGCGCTGTTTCTTATGCTTATTGCGCTTACGCGTATACCCGTCGGCTCGTCAATCGCTACGTTTGCGGTAGCCACCGTCGTGCTTACGATGATAGGTACGTGTTTCCTGTTCGACAGGATGAGGAAGAATTTCAAAGACGAGGATTTAAAGAAGCTTACAGCCTTTGAGATAGTTGATAAGACTGCAGACGAAAGTTTCGTTTTAAATACGGTAATGCCTGCTTGCCTTGCCACGGTATCCGTAGTAGCGTTCATACTTTTGTCCATAAGTTCGCTTTCACCGCTTGCGATAATTTCACCCGTTCTTTGCTCGTTTATAAGCTTTATATCCTGCGCGTACGGCACAGTGTTCTTCGTTCCGTCGGTATATTCGAGATTCAAGCTTATCGGCGACAGCGTGAAGAGTAAATCCCGCAAGAAAGCGATAAAAACCATTCAAAAATAAATGTGCAAAACTTAGGCGGGGCAACCCGCCTTTTTGTGTGCTACGGAATAATTTATGAAAAGAATTTTACCTGAATTTGAATTTTCGGAAGAACAATTGAATAACGTGCGCCGCCTTGCAAGGGAGTGCAATCTGTGCGAAGAAACGGTAAAAATTCTTTACGGCAGAGGAATACGCGATAAAAATTCTATCGATATTTTTATGCACCCGTCAAAAGCACACTTTGTTTCGCCCTTTAAAATGAGCGGTATGCAGGAGGCGGTAAGCCTTATAACGCGCGCCCGTGCCGAGGAGTGGTCCGTCGTCGTTTTCGGTGATTACGATGCGGACGGCATATGCGCATCTACAATAATGGGCAACGCCTTAAAAGATTTCGGTATCGAGCCCGTCGTTGTCGTGCCCGAAAGGACGAACGGTTACGGACTGTCGACGAAGCTCATCGACGAAATTTTCGACGAACATTTTCCCCAGCTTTTCATTACTGTCGATTGCGGCATTTCATGCGCGGAAGAAGTGGAATATATCAAAGAAATGGGCTCGGAAGTAATAGTTACCGACCATCACGAACTTCCCGATAAAACTCCCGATTGCATATGCATAAACCCGAAGTTTAACGACGGTTATCCTTACGATAATTTATGCGGCGCAGGCGTTGCTTTTAAGGTTGGGTGCGCGTTAAACGGCGAAAGCGCCTATAAATACCTCGATTTTGCCGCAATTGCCACGGTTGCGGACAGCGTCCCTTTAACGGGCGAGAACCGCGATATAGTTCACGAAGGTTTAAAGATAATAAGGGAAAACCCGGCAAAGAGTTATCAACAGTTTTTAAATAAAACGGACGTAATTACGGCGCAAACGCTTGCGTTTACTCTTGCGCCGAAAATCAACGCCGCGGGTAGAATGGGCGACGCTAAAGCCGCGCTTGAACTATTCAACGTAAAGGACGAAAATAAAATTTTCGATTTGTCGGCAAAGCTTACCGCGTATAACATTGAGCGGCAGAAATGCTGCGACGAATTATATTTAAGCGCAAAAGAAATGATTAAGCAAAAGGGCTGTTGCGGTAAAATTATTCTTCTTTGTAACGAAAATTGGAATACGGGTTTCGTCGGAATAGTTGCGGCGCGTCTTGCGGAAGAATACGCGTGTCCTGCAATTCTATTCGTGAAAAACGGTAATACGTTGAAGGGTTCGGCTCGTTCGATTGAAAACGTAAACATTTTCGAGGCTTTAAAGGCTTGCGAGGAGTATTTAACGGAGTTCGGCGGACATTCTCAGGCGGCCGGCGTTAACGTAACTGCAGATAACTTTGAAAGTCTTTCGCGCGCGCTTGAAGAGTATATGACGGAGCGCTATACTGATGAGGATTTTATTCCCACGGTATATGTAAACGGTAAGCTTGCGGGCGATTATTCCCAGAAGTTAGTTAAGGAGATGGAGCTATTAGAGCCTTTCGGCGTCGGCAACCGCCGTCCTATGTTCTATACGGAGGAGACGGAACTATCCGTCCGTCCTTTAAAACCGCTGTCGCCGCATTTATCTATCAGGAATTCAAAGTTGGAACTAATGTATTTTGGCGGCGCAAAATACGCAAAATTGCTTGAAAGCGCTGCTCCTAAAAAACTGATTTACGAATATAACGTGTCTACTTTTCATGGAAAGGAATATATAAAGGGCTTTGTTCGCGATGTTATTTACGGCGACGACGCAAAGAACTATGCCGACGAAGATATTGCTTTTTCTTTGATAGATACGCTGGCTTGCGCCGATACGGGTTGTAAAATTACTCCGATAACTAAAGAAGAAGTTGAAAATCTTATGCTGAATAAAGCGGGAAACACCGTCTTTTTGTCTTGGGATAATTCCGTTATCGACTCTTATACGAACGCCGCTAACCTCGGTTCGGATTTGTTTTTCCCTTCGGCAAAAAATTTCAAAACTACCGTTTTAGTCGCGCCCTTGCATGACGTTGATTTAAGCGGCTATAAAAGGTTTATAGTATTAGATAATCCTAAGTGCGCGGCAAGGCTTTCATCGCTATCGGGCGCGCACATAGAAGCGGTTGAAAACGCGCCCTCTTCGCGCGCAATTAAAACGCTTGATTGCGGAAGAGAAGCGCTTTTAAGCACGTTTGCGCAAATCTCGGCAAACATAGGTAATCTCGACGGCGCTTGCGCGGAAGAGGTTGCAAAGCGCAATAATCTCGGCAACAGGTTGCAGGTTTTTTTCGCACTTAAAGTATTTGAACAGCTTTCTATTGTTACGTTCAAAAGCGGCAGAGCGGAAGTTGTGCGCGGCGTGAAAAGCAAACTTGAAAATTCACCGTTATATAATAGGGTGATGGAAATTAAGGCGGAATAATTATATATGGACGTTATTGAAAAAATTAAAAATAATTATTCGGTAGGAGACTGTGAACTCCTTCTTTCCGCATATAATTATGCAAAGGAAATGCATAGCGGACAAAAACGCGCGTCTGGAGAACAGTATTTTATGCATCCCTGTGCAGTTGCTGAAATATTGGTCGATTTGGGTCTTGACACGCCCACTGTAGCGGCGGCTTTTCTTCACGACGTCGTAGAGGATACGCCCGCTACCGAAGAGGACATTTTGCGCCGTTTCGGCAAGGAAATAATGACCCTCGTCGACGGCGTTACCAAGCTTGATAAAATTCATTTCAGAACGCACGAGGAAGAGGACGCTGAAAATTTCAGAAAAATTTTCGTTGCAATGGCTAACGATGTGCGCGTAATTATAATTAAGCTTGCGGACAGATTGCATAATATGCGCTCCTTGAATTATCTGTCCGACGAACGCCAGCAGAGAATCGCCAAAGAAACACTTGAAATTTTTACCCCGCTTGCGGGTAGATTAGGTATTTCGCAAATAAAATGTGAGCTTGAAGACTTATGTTTAAAATACCTTGACCCCGAAGCTTACGAATTTTTGGTAACCAATATTCACCAGAAGTTGGAGGAGCGGAAATCTTTCGTCGAATTCGTCGTTTCCGAGATAAAAGAAATTTTAGTTGAAAGCGGAATTAAGGGCGAAGTTATAGGAAGACCCAAGCACTTTTATTCAATATATCGTAAAATGAAAAATCAGGGCAAAACCCTTGACCAGATTTACGATTTAACGGCAGTGCGCGTAATCGTGGATAAAACCGACGAATGCTATGAAATTCTCGGTAAAATCCATATGAAATGGAAACCCGTTCCGGGAAGGATTAAGGATTATATAGCTACGCCGAAACGAAATATGTATCAGTCGTTGCATACGACCGTCGTAACTAATTTCGGGCAGTTTTTTGAAATTCAGATACGAACTTACGAAATGCACAGAATGGCTGAATACGGTATTGCCGCGCATTGGAAGTACAAAGAAAACCGCTCCGTAGAGGCAAAGGAAACCAACTTCGACGCCCGTCTTTCGTGGATTCGCGATGTTATGGATTGGCAGGGCAGTTTAAACGAATCGAAAGAATTTGTCGACAGCCTTAAAAACGATTTGTACGATAACGAGCTTCTAGTTTTTACTCCGCACGGCAAGGTTATTTCTTTGCCTTTGGAGGCGACGCCCGTCGATTTCGCATATGCAATTCACTCGGAAGTCGGTAATAAATGCGTGGGTGCAAAGGTAAACGGAAAAATGGTTGCCTTAAATTCAACTTTGACTACGGGCGACGTGGTTGAAATCCTCACGCAGTCAAATTCCCGCGGACCTTCCTGGGATTGGCTTAAATTCGTAAAGTCAGGCTCTGCACGCGCTAAGATTAGGCAGTTCTTCAAGCGTGAAATGAAGGAGGAGAACGCAAAAACAGGCAGGGCAATGCTTGAAGCAGAAGCAAAGCGCAAAGGCTATAATCTCAACGATTTGCTCACCGAAAGCGCCTTTAAAAAACTTTCCAACAAGCTCGTGTTTAGCTCTATTAACGAGATGATGGCATCGGTTGGTTACGGCGCGGTAGGCGTAAATCAGGTCATTTTCAAGCTTATCGACTATTACAAGAAAGAAATGCCAAAGCTCGTTGAAGTGGTTGATTCAGGTAAGCTGAAACACACCCCCGCAGGTAGCGTAACCATCAAAGGAATGACTGGTCTTTTAGTGCGTTTTGCGCACTGCTGCAACCCGGTTCCCGGGGACGATATCATCGGTTTTGTGTCGCGCGGAAGAGGAATAATCGTACACCGCTCTGACTGTACCAATCTTACCGACGCGGACAAGAACCGTTTGCAACCCGCACAATGGACGGGCGATATTGACACGGACTTCCTTGCCGATATTAAGATAATATCAGATAACTATGACGGCGTTACCGCTTACGTTATTTCGGAAATAGCCGCTATGCGCCTGTCGTTTACACAAATTAACGGTAGGATAAACAAGGATAAATTGGCGGAAGTGGAAGTGCGCGTAAAGCTCAACAAACGCTCCGATATCGACCTTTTAATAAACCGTTTAAAGCGCGATAAGCGCGTGCTTGACGTTTACAGAACAACCAATTGACCCCCACATATATGCAAGTTATTAAGGTTTTACCGCTTGGTGCGGCAAGTAATTCTTATATTTTGACCGCCGACGGCAAAACTGCGGTAGCGGTTGACCCGTCGGGGCAAACCGTGCTTGACGTTTTGGAAAAGCACGGGCTTGAATGCAAAGACGTTTTGCTCACCCACGGGCACTTTGACCACGTGGGCGCGTGCGGCAAACTCTTTAAGTTGGGTGCGCGTATCCGTTGCGCCGAACGGGAAAAAGATTTGATTTTCAGCAAAGAATATTTAGCTATTTTCGGCGGGGTTACCGTTCCGCATTTTGAAATTGCTGAAACCTTTAAAGACGGCGAAGAAGTAACGCTTTGCGGTATTAATCTGAAAGTCTTGGAAACTGCGGGGCATACCGCAGGAAGCTGTTGCTATCTCACCGAAAAATTTCTTTTTTCGGGCGATACTCTCTTTTACGGCAGCGTAGGAAGGTGGGATTTGCCGACGGGCAATTTTTCACAACTTTTAAAGAGCTTACAAAAGCTTGCCGCGCTTGACGGCGATTATAAAATCTATTGCGGACATGGCGAGGTTACTACTCTTTCACGCGAACGCGCATACAATCCCTATTTAAGGTACAATTAATGTTACACACAAACAGTGAAGGACTTTACGAAGAAATAATGCTTGTTATCCGTGCTTTCGATTTGGAAGACGCGGATTTTACCCATTATTTTTCGTGTTCCGGCGGCAAATTTTTAAACGCCATAGAGTATAACGGGAATTTTTATGACTTTGAAGATGAGTATAAAGCCGATAACGATTTAGTCTTTAAACGCCTTGCTAAACGCTCCGCAAAGCTTGCCTGCTATAAGGTTTTATCTGGAACCACGGGCATAAATCTGCCGTGGGGCGCGCTTACGGGGATACGCCCAACAAAGCTTGCCTACACTGAAATTTCTTCGGGCAACGACTATACGAAGCTCTTTAAAGATATGCGCGTATCCGAAGAAAACATTGCGCTGGTAAAAAGAATTTTAAAGGCGCAAGAAGGAGTATATAGAAAAGGCGGGCAGGATTTATACGTAAGCTTGCCGTTCTGCCCAACGAAATGCGACTATTGCTCGTTTATTACCGCGCCTATCGAAAAGACGCGCATTTATCTTGATGGCTATATAAATTGTATAGTAAAAGAGCTTAATTCAGTCAAACCTTATTTAACCGATTTGCGCAGTATTTACGTTGGCGGGGGTACGCCTTTCGTGCTTGATAATTTTCAATTGACCCCTATATATGCCGCAATTAGCGCACTTTTTGATAAAAAAGTCGAATACACCGTAGAGGCGGGCAGACCCGACGTTTTTACCGATGAAAAACTTAAAACAGCAAAGGAATACGGCGTAAACCGCATCTGCGTAAATCCGCAGACCTTTAACGATAAAACGCTTGAAAAGATAGGCAGACGGCACACCTCTGTCCAGACTATAAAGGCTTACGGTATGGCGGCAGAGTACGGCTTCGATATCAATTTGGATTTAATTGCAGGGCTTGCGGACGAAACGCCCGAAGATTTTGAAAAATCGCTTAAAACGGCAATTTCTCTTAACCCTGCCAATATAACCGTTCACACGCTTTCTTTAAAGAGCGGAGCCAAACTGAAAGAAGAAACGAAAAAGCTTAACGTAAACGGAATAGGAGAAATGATAGCTATCTCCCGCGAAATGCTGACGGGGGCGGGATACGAACCCTATTATCTTTACCGCCAAAAATATCAGGCGGGGGGACTTGAAAATGTCGGTTGGGCGAAGCACGGCAAAGCTTGCGTGTACAATATCGACACAATGGAAGAGATTTCTTCAAACGTCGCCCTAGGCGCAAACGCAATTTCAAAACGCTATTTTTCCGACGAGGACAGAATCGAACGCTACTCCGCACCCAAGGATATTCCGACTTATATCAATAAAACCGACGAAATTATCAAAAAACGCGCCCAACTTTTTAAATGATTACGGCTCGTCCAAGATTTTTTAAAATTTGGTTTAAATCATTTGCTTTTTATAATCAATAGTGCTAAAATATTTTTCGATACGGTTACAAGGTCGTGCGAACACTCAACGCCGGACTTTGTTTCCCGCAAATATTTCCATAGGAGGATAAATTAAATGGAAAAGCAGGAAATTATCGCAAAATACGCTACTAAAGAAGGGGATACCGGTTCGCCCGAAGTGCAGATTGCACTTTTGACGGAAAGAATCAATCACCTTAACGAACACCTTAAAGAGCATATCCACGATAACCATTCCCGTCGCGGACTTTTAAAGATGGTCGGCCGCCGTCGCGGTCTTTTGGACTATCTTAAAAGTAAGGATATCGAGAGATACCGTGCAATCGTTGCGGCGTTAGGACTCAGAAAGTAACAAAAAGAGCGCAATTTAACGCGCTCTTTTTTGCTTAAAATTTCGTTCATAGCAGGAGTTATGAACACAAGAAGAAAAGGAGACAGAGATGAACTACAAAGAATTTACACTCAAAGTCGGCGGCAGAGACGTCGTTATCGAAACGGGCAAGTATGCAGAGCAGACAAACGGCTCATGCCTTGTAAGGTGCGGTGAAACCGCCGTTATGGTATCCGTTTGTATGTCTGCCGCGCCCAGAGAAGGTATGGATTTCTTCCCTTTGCAGGTTGACTATGAAGAGAAAATGTTCGCAATCGGCAAAATCCCCGGCGGATTTAAAAGGCGTGAAGGCAGAGCAAGCGATAAGGCTATTTTAACCGCAAGGCTTATCGACAGACCCCTTCGTCCGTTGTTCCCCAAGGGTCTTTTTAACGACGTAGTGGTTACGGCGCAGGCGCTTTCGGTTGAACCAGACGTTTCGCCCGAACCCCTTGCAATGATAGGCTCGTCGGTTGCGCTTGCAATTTCCGATATTCCTTGGGCGGGACCTACCGGTTCGGTTGTTGTAGGGATGGTTGACGGCAAGTATGTTATCAACCCCGATTTGGCGCAGCGCGCAAAGAGCGCTATTCATTTAAATCTGGCGGGCACTAAGGACGCTATCTTAATGATTGAAGCGGGTGCAAACGAAGTCACCAACGACGAAATGGTCGGCGCAATCATGTACGGACACGAAGAGATAAAGAAGATTTGCAAATTTATCGAGGATAAAATCGTTCCCGTAGTAGGCAAGCCCAAACTTGAAATCGAGCTTTATCACATTCCCGAGGAGCTTGATAAAGAAGTCCGCGCATATGCTTCAGCAAAAATCGACTGGGCAATCGACACGTTCGACAGACAGGAAAGAGAGAAGAGACAGGACGCGGCAGAGAAAGAAGTTTTAGAGCATTTTGCCGACGTCTATCCCGATAACGTCCGCGAAATAAAGGATAGCCTTTATTATCTCACTAAGGAAAAAGTTCGCGCCAAGATTTTCGATAAGGGTATCCGTCCCGACGGAAGAGGTCTTAAAGACGTTCGTCCCATTTGGTGCGAAAAGGGCGTTCTTCCCCGCGCACACGGTTCGGCCGTTTTCACGAGAGGACAAACCCAGACTCTTACGACCTGTACGCTCGGAATGCTCGGAGAAGCGCAGAAGCTTGAAGGTCTTGACGAAGAAGTTTCGAAGAGATATATGCATCACTATAACTTCCCCGGCTATTGCACGGGCGAAGCTAAGGCGCTCCGTTCCCCCGGCAGGCGTGAAATCGGCCACGGCGCACTTGCCGAAAGAGCGTTAATTCCCGTTCTTCCCGACGAAGATTCCTTCCCTTACGCAATCCGCGTGGTAAACGATATAACGAGTTCCAACGGCTCGTCCTCCATGGCGTCCGTATGCGGTTCGACTATGGCGCTTATGAATGCAGGTGTTCCTATCAAGGCGCCCGTTGCCGGCGTTGCCATGGGCCTTATCAAAAATCAGGAAACCGGCGAGTTTAAGGTAATGACCGATATTCAGGGCTTAGAGGACTTCCTTGGAGACATGGACTTCAAGGTCGCCGGTACCGTTAAAGGAATTACCGCTATCCAGATGGATATCAAAATCAAAGGCATTTCCGAAGAAATTATGCACACGGCAATCAATCAGGCGAACGAGGGCAGACAGTTCATACTTTCTAAAATGCTTGAATGCGTTCCCGAAGTTGCGCCTCAGCTTTCCGTATACGCTCCCAAGATTATCAGCTTTGAAATCGACCCCGACAAAATCGGAGATGTTATCGGCAAACAGGGTTGCGTAATCAAGAAGATTATGGAAGAAACCAATACCCAAATAGAGTTCAACGAGGATGACAGCGGAAGAGGTTATATCTCCTGCGTAGGTCCTATTGAAAACGCAGAAAAGGCAAAGGCAATAGTAATGAGTATTGCGCGCAACCCCGAAGTCGGAGATATGTATATCGGTACGGTTGTCAGAATCATTCCTTCCCGCGCGTTCGTAGAGTTTGCCCCCGGTAAGGACGGCGGTATCCATATTTCGCAACTTTCCAACAAGCGCGTTGAAAAAATCGAAGATGTAGTAAACGTCGGCGACACCGTAAAAGTTGAAATAATCAAAATCGGCGATAGGGGTATCGACCTTAAATTACTCGAAAAATTATCATAATTTAAAAAATCGGGCAGAACGGTCTGTCCGATTTTTTTGTGAAACTTTTATCAATTTCCTTGAAATTTTAAAAAAAGAGTATATAATATTGCGTACTAAGGTGTATGTGGTAAAAATAATGCAAATTTAAGGAAGGTGAAGTATGTTATCGTTATTTTTGCTTTTCGGGCTTGAAGGTGAAACGCTGAAATACGTTTGCATAGCTGTGGGCGCGGTGGCGCTGCTGTTGATAGTTTTGGCGATTGTGGTCGGAGTAAGAAGCCGCAAAAAGAATAAACCTTTAAAATCAACCCAAGCAACGCAACAGCCTCAACCGGCTGAGGAGCCGATAGAAACCGTATCCCAACCGGTTGAAGAAGAACCTGCCCTCGCGGTGGAAGAGCACGAGGTGGAAGAAGAGCCCGCTCACGAGGCACAAGAGCCCGAGGCGGAAGAAGAACCCGCTCACGAGGCACAAGAGCCCGAGGCGGAAGAAGAGCCCGCTCACGAGGCACAAGAGCACGAGGCGGAAGAAGAGATCGCTCACGAGGCACAAGAACCCGAGGTGGAAGAAGAACACCCCCCTATTCCCGAAGAAAAAGATGACGATAGGGACGACATAAACGATGATAAGGAAGAGGACGAGCAAGTCAGAAAAGTCAGAAGAATAGACGGGCACGTTCGCTACATAATTATTAAGTATAATAAAAGTTTTACGGCTAAAATAATACAGTCGTCGGACGAAGTAAAAGCTTATTATTCGGAGATAAAGAACGAACTTTTATCCTATGAAGGCGTAAAATCCCGTATGAGTTGGAAGGGCGAAACCTTTTATGCGGGGCGCGTAACTTACGCAAAACTTTGCGTAAGGGGCAAATGTTTAAGCTTATTCCTTGCGCTCAATCCCCAAGATTATTTAGACAGCAAATATATCGTAGACGATATGACACAAATAGCCACATATGAAAAAACGCCTTGTCTATATCGTTTAAAGAATGATAGAAGAATTAAATACTCCAAAGAACTGATTGAAAGCGTAATGGACGGGCGCGAACGGCTTTCCGAGCTGGAAGAAGTCGATTGGGCAAGCGAATATCCTTATGAGGAAACCCAACCCCTTGTTGACCGCGGACTGATAAAAGAGCTTACCGAAGAGGACGCGCAGAGCGGCGACGTATTCTTACCCAGAGATTGCGTGCTTGCAAGCGAAGTTGACGAGCTTATGCAAGACGACGTCGCGGTTGCGCTAGTTGAGGAAACCGAAGAAATTTCCGACAAGACAAAGACGGACATCGTCAATATAGACACTTTAAGCAAGTGCTTCGAAAACGGAGAAACGGCAGCCCTTGAAGAGATGAAAAAGCGTATCCCCGCCATAAACCGCAAGGCAACTTATATAAAAGTGCTTGCCCGCGGTACGCTCGATAAACAGCTTACGGTAATTGCCGACAGCTTTTCGATAGAAGCCGTTAAAATGATTTTGCTTACGGGCGGTAACGCCGTAAAGAAAAAGAACTCATAATTAAAAGCCCCGCGCCGATACGGCGCGGGGCTTTTTGCATTGTATAAAAAATAATAAACATAAGTTTGTTTTTTTGTAAAAAATAGCCTTTAAACACTTGTAAATAATTAAAAATTGGGTTATAATTTCAAGTAGACATGAAGTTTGAATTGCATTCGAAATTTAATCCTACGGGCGACCAACCTCAAGCCATTCAAAGCCTTACGGAAGGCGTTTTGGACGGAATAAGAACGCAAGTCCTTGTGGGTGTTACGGGTAGCGGCAAAACCTTTACTATGGCAAACGTCATACAAAACGTCAACCGTCCGACCCTTGTCATCGCCCACAACAAGACTCTTGCCGCCCAGCTTTGCAACGAATTTAAGGAGTTTTTCCCCAACAACCGCGTCGAATATTTCGTCAGTTATTACGACTATTACCAGCCCGAAAGCTACATACCTTCAACCGATACCTATATCGAAAAGGATATGAGCTTAAACGATGAAATAGACAAGCTGCGCAACTCGGCAACAAGCTCGCTCGGAGAAAGGGAGGACGTAATCGTCGTTGCCTCTGTAAGCTGCATTTACGGCTTAGGCGCGCCCGAAGAATACTTTCGCCTTGCAATTTCCCTACGCCCCGGTATGGAGATAGAGCGTGACGCGCTTATCCGCCGTCTCGTTGAAATTCAGTATGCAAGACGGGATATTGATTTTCAACGCTCTTCATTCCGCGTTCGTGGCGATACGGTTGAAATTTTTCCCGCAAGCAATTCGGAAATTGCCGTCCGCGTGGAGTTTTTCGGCGATGAAATTGAGAGAATTTGCGAAGAGGACGCACTCACGGGGAATATAATATCCGAGCTAAAACATATCTTGATTTTCCCGGCAAGCCAATACGCTGTCGGCGGAGATAAGATGCGGTCCGCTCTATCTATGATAGAGCGCGATATGTGCGACGAAGTAACAGCCTTCCGCGACGAGGGCAAGCTTTTAGAAGCTCAACGCCTTGAACAGCGCACTACTTACGATATTGAAATGATGCGTGAAATAGGTTATTGCAGCGGCGTTGAAAATTACAGCCGGTACTTTGACGGGCGTTCCCAGGGCGAACCGTCGTTCACTCTTTTGGATTATTTTCCCGCAGGTAAATTTCTCGTTTTTATTGACGAAAGTCATATGACTATTCCTCAAATCCGCGCAATGTACCACGGCGACCGTTCCCGTAAAGAGAACTTAGTCGGCTATGGTTTTCGGCTTAAATCCGCATACGATAACCGCCCGTTGACGTTTGAAGAATTTGACGAACGGGTTCCGCAACTTATCTGCGTTTCGGCAACGCCTGCTCAGTATGAATTGGAGCAAGCGGGCAACGTGGTTGAACAGATAATACGCCCGACTGGACTCGTTGACCCTGAAGTGGAAATACGCCCAACAAAGAGTCAGATAGACGACTTGCTGGGCGAAGCTAAGGGCGTAGTATCGAGCGGCGGCAGAGTGCTCGTCACCACAATGACGAAAAGAATGGCTGAAAGCCTTACAGACTACTTAAAGGAACACGGGTTGAAGGTCCGCTATATGCACAGCGACATAGACGCCTTGGAACGCATCGATATAATCAACGGGCTAAGGAGCGGAGAATTCGATATTCTTTGCGGCATAAATCTTTTAAGAGAGGGGCTTGACCTTCCCGAAGTAAAGCTCGTCGCTATTCTTGACGCCGACAAGGAGGGATTTTTGAGAAGCGAAACCTCAATCGTCCAAACGATAGGAAGAGCTGCGCGAAACGCCGAAGGACGGGTTATTATGTATGCGGACACGGTGACTGGTAGTATGCGCCGTGCGATAGACGAAACCGAACGCCGCCGTAAAATTCAAACCGCTTACAATAAGGAACACGGCATAGTTCCCAAAACGATTATAAAGGAAGTTAAAAATTCCATAGGTATAACTGGTAAAAAATCGGTCGCAGACGATATAAAGCCGTCGGATATACCTCAGGAATTAGAAAAATTAAAGGCACTGATGAAAGTTGCCTCATCACAGCTTGATTTTGAAAAGGCAATTGAAATCCGTGACACTATATCTGAATTAAAGAAAAAATTGTTTAAAATAAAAAAGAAATGAAAGAAGAAATATTCGTTAAAGGCGCAAAAGAAAACAATCTTAAAAATATTGACGTTCACATTCCGCGTAACACGCTTACCGTATTTACCGGACTTTCAGGCAGCGGAAAATCGACTTTGGCTTTCGATACGATTTTTGCCGAGGGGCAAAGGCGTTATATAGAGAGTCTTTCGTCTTACGCCCGTCAGTTTTTGGGGCAAATGGAAAAACCCGACGTGGAGTTTATCGACGGACTTTCCCCCGCTATTTCAATTGACCAGAAGACGACGTCGCATAACCCCCGTTCGACGGTTGGAACCGTAACGGAAATTTACGATTATTTTCGTCTTTTGTTTGCGCGTGTGGGAATTCCGCACTGTCCGAAATGCGGCAGAGAAATCCGCCGTCAAACTGTGGACGAGATTGCGGATAAAGTTATGCTTATGCCCGAAGGTAGCAAAATTATGGTTGAGGCCCCCGTTTTTCGCGGTAAGAAGGGGGAGTTTGTTAAAGAGCTTGCCTCCTACAAGAAAAGCGGCTACGGGCGCGTAAAAATAGACGGAATAATTTATGATTTACAGGAAGAAATCCGTCTTGAAAAGAACGTCCGTCATAATATTTCGGTCGTTGTGGACAGACTCGTAATTAAAGAAAATATTTTAAAGCGCCTTTCAGACAGCCTTGAAAATGCGTTAAATCTTGCCGACGGTCTCGTAGTTATCGAGTGTGACGGTAAGGAAGAACTTTTTTCTTCAAAATACGCCTGTCCCGATTGCGGTATTTCTATTGAAGAAATTGAGCCGCGTCTTTTCTCGTTCAATACGCCGTGGGGCGCTTGTCCCGAGTGTTCAGGGCTTGGATTCAAACAGGTAGTTGACGCGGATTTAATCTGTCCCGACAAGTCAAAAACCCTGCGGGAAGGCGCAATAAAAATAAGCGGATGGAATTTGGACAGTTCGTCAATCACTCAAATGTATTTAAACTCGCTTGCAAAAGTGTACGGATTTTCACTTGACGTTCCCGTTGCGGAGCTTCCCGAAAAAATTTACGATATGCTTATGTACGGCAACGACGGCGAGAAAATTGAAATGCAGTATAACGCGTATCACTTTTCAGGCAGCTATGAAAAGTCTTGGGAGGGTTTCGTTACCAATCTGCAACGCAGGTATAATCAAACATCCTCGGACGGCGTAAAATTGGATATAGAGCGCTATATGCGAACTTCCGATTGTCCCGTATGCCGAGGGAAGCGACTTAAAAAAGAAGCGCTTGCAGTAACCGTCGGCGGAAAGAATATAATGGAAGTTTGCGATACTTCCGTTGACGACTTAAAAGATTATGCTGATTTTTCTTTTCTGACCCGTACCGAGCATATGATTGCCGACAGCATTATAAAAGAGATAGATAGTCGCCTTAACTTTTTACGAAACGTTGGACTTGGCTATTTAACTCTTTCCCGCAGCGCGGCAACTCTTTCGGGCGGAGAAAGTCAGCGTATCCGCCTTGCAACTCAAATAGGCAGTGCTTTGACGGGAGTATTGTATATCCTTGACGAGCCGAGTATAGGATTGCACCAGCGCGACAACGAAAAGCTTTTAAAGTCGCTTTTGGGTCTTCGTGACTTGGGCAACACGCTTATTGTTGTAGAACACGATGAGGATACGATGCGCGCAGCCGACTATATCGTCGATATAGGACCTTACGCCGGTGTTCACGGCGGAGAGGTAGTGGCAAGCGGAACGATGCAAGAAATTATGAACGAGCCCCGCTCGATTACGGGCGATTTTCTATCAGGCAGAAGGAAGATAGAGACTCCCGCAGTCCGTCAACCGACCGGTGACAGGTGGCTTAAAATTAAAAGCTGCAAACAAAACAACTTAAAGGGAATTGACGTTTCGGTTCCCGTCGGGTTAATTACTGCGGTTACGGGCGTGTCGGGCAGCGGTAAATCCAGCCTCGTCAACGAAATCATTTACCCTTACCTTGCCAATAAACTGAACGGCGCGCGTCAGCTTACCGGCAAAGCCGAGGGGTTTGAGGGGCTTGAAAACTTTGATAAGATTATCGCCATAGACCAACAGCCTATAGGCAGAACTCCGAGAAGCAACCCCGCGACTTACACGGGCGTATTCACAATGATTCGCGACCTATTCGCCGCAACCCCGGACGCAAAGGAGAAAGGATATAAAAGCGGAAGATTTTCCTTTAACGTTGCGGGCGGCAGATGCGAGCACTGCCAAGGTGACGGCGTAATTCAAATTGAAATGCATTTTTTACCCGATATATTCGTACCATGTGAAGTGTGCGGCGGAAAACGCTATAACAGAGAAACGCTTGAAGTAAAGTATAAGGGTAAAAATATATCCGACGTTCTTGAAATGACGGTGGAAGAGAGCGCGGAGTTTTTCAAGCCCGTAACTTCTATTCACAATAAGCTGTCAACCTTGTGCGACGTCGGAATGGGGTATATAAAACTCGGTCAAAGCGCAACCACCCTTTCGGGCGGAGAAGCGCAGCGCGTAAAGCTTGCCACCGAGCTGTCTAAAAGAAGCACGGGCAAAACTTTCTATATCCTCGACGAGCCTACTACGGGGCTTCACAGTTACGACGTTGAAAAGCTTGTAAATATTATTACGAGGCTGAGAAGCGGGGGGAATACCGTACTCGTTATAGAGCATAATTTAGACGTAATAAAATGTGCCGATTATATCATTGATTTAGGCCCCGAGGGCGGAGACAAGGGCGGAAATATTGTTGCTACGGGCACTCCTGAAGAGGTTGCTGCGATTGACGGCAGCTATACTGGTTATTTCTTAAAAAAGGTCTTAAATAGCTAAACTGACACGTTTTTGCAGGATTTTAAATCTGTGCGCAGTACTATGTTACGTATAATCACCCGAATTTGAGTTGTTTTGCACAAAATTCGGGTGATTTTTCATAGTCTGTATTATGCCTGAACCTATAAGAGTAAACTCGCCTTATCCAACAACAGAAAATATTTGTCCCGACGCTTTTAGCCTGAGAATTATTTCTCCTGCTTACGCTGGTTCCGACGGCGAGCTTAACGCTGTGCTTCAATATATCTATCACGCTTTCTTTTTCGATAAAAAGGGCTACGGTGAAATAGCTAAACTTTTACGCGGTATTGCGCTTGCTGAAATGCGTCATCTTGATATTTTGGGTGAAACTATACTTGCGCTTGGCGCTGCTCCGATATATTCCAGATATCCTGCGAGTTCGTTCAACTTCTATTCATCGAAATACGTTTCGTACTCTTGCTCCCTTAAAAATATGCTTGAGGACGATATTCTCGGTGAACGTCGCGCCGTTACTGCTTATAAAAAAATGCTGTGCTGTTTAAAGAACGAGCAGGTCAAGGCGATTATTTCAAGAATTTTGGAGGATGAAATTCTTCACGTTGAAAAACTCGAAGCCGCTCTTGCGGAATTTATTCGTTGACACTTACTTTCAGTTTTGCTAAAATTGTAGTATGACGAATTACGATGTAATGATAATCGGCGGCGGGGCGGCAGGGCTTGCCTGTGCCGCCACCTTGATTAGGGGAAATGAAAGCTTAAAAATATGTCTCGTCGACGCTGGAGACCGCTTAGGCAAAAAGCTTGCGGCAACGGGCAACGGTCAAGGAAATATTTCCAACCTCGATATTACGGCCGATCACTACCATGGGGGCAACGTTGCCTTGGTAGAAAAAATTGCCTGCGTTGACCCTTTTGACGGGGCAAAGCTTTTCAGTTGTCTTTTTTCTGCGGACGAGAGGGGAAGGATATATCCTGCCGGTCGGCAGGCGTCAGCGCTCGTTGACGAGCTGATAGTTGCGCTCGACAACTCTAATATTTGTATCCATATGCGCTGTAAAGCCAAAAAGATAGTTAAAGCAAGAGAATTATTTGAGGTTTCCACAGAAAACGGAGAAATCTATTGCGCCGAACTCATAGTTTTGTGCGTAGGGGGAAAGGCGCAGAAGCAGTTTAAAACCGACGGATCGGCTTATGCGCTTGCAACCTCTTTCGGGCATACGTTAACGCCGCTTTACCCGTCGCTGGTTCAACTAAAAACTGAAACCGTACATATAAAAACTTTAAAAGGCATACGCGCTGATTGCAACGTTACGGCGTTTTGCGGCGGGAAGCCGTTAAAAGCCGTGCGCGGTGACGTCATTTTTACTGATTACGGCGTTTCGGGTAACGCCGTTTTTTCCGTTTCGTCCTACGTTGCGGACAAGCAGAACGTAACTCTTTCACTTGAATTCTTATCGGATTTTACCGCAGAACAGATTGAAGAGAGCATTATTAGCCGCAAAAGCTCAGGATATGAAAGGAGCGAACTTTTATCGGGAACTTTACATAATCAAATAGGCAGAGCTATAATTAAAAGGGCAGGAACGGACGAGCCATCAGCAATAGTTAGAGTTTTGAAAAACTTTACTTTACCCGTTATCGGAACGCTCGGTTACGATTACGCCCAGGTAACTAAGGGCGGGATAAATATGTCTGAAGTTACGGGAGAGCTTGAAAGCAAACTCGTAAAAAATCTGTTTTTTGCCGGTGAAATTCTTGACGTTGACGGCGATTGCGGCGGTTATAATCTCCAATGGGCGTTCACGAGCGGAATGTGCGCAGCTTCCGCAATTTTAAAGAGATTTAAGAAATGATTAAAAGGCTAGATAACGTAAAACTTCATATTTCAGAAAGCGAGGACATGCTTTTAAAAATTGCGCAAAAAACGCTCAAAAACAGGGTCAAACACTTCAAAATTTTAAAAAAATCTCTTGACGCACGCAATAAAGACGATGTTTTTTGGGTGTATTCAATAGTCTTTTCCGACGAGGAACAGACCGAAATCAAGGAGTTTGAAAGGCTTGAAAACCCGCCGAAAGTTGCAATAATCGGCAGCGGTCCCGCGGGGCTTTTCTGCGCTTTACGACTCATTGAACACGGTGTTCAACCCATTATTATAGAGCGCGGCGAATGCGTGGAA
>CAJTYL010000013.1 GCA_910583855.1 uncultured Christensenella sp. | reverse complement strand
AAGCACGCCGCCAGCGTTCATCCTGAGCCAGAATCAAACTCTTAAGTTTAATTGTATAAAACCGATTGCCTAAGCAACCGTGGCTCTATCTCGACTATTTATAGTCATTATCTATGCTGACTTTGCTTTGTGGTACTATTTGTACTTCAAAGTTAATTGACAGAAACTTATTTTTATTCGTTTCCTTCTATTCAATTTTTAAACTGCGTAAACCGACGGAAAAGTCGGGCTGCCCTTTGCGGTAGCTTGTCTATAATATCATATCGATTATTATAGTGTCAAGCAAATTTCAAAACTTTTTTAAAAAATTTTCACGCGTTTTTTAGTAAGTTTTGACTTCTTTTGACGGTTTGCGGTAGGTTTAACCCATCCGCCCGTCCAACAGCCTAAATAAAATACCATAGGGCATTTTTTTAGTCAATTGATTTTTTAATATTTTCAAAAATATTTTTCCGCAAGTTAATTTTTACCATTTTGCGTTAAAAATATTCAGTTTTAACAATTAACGGGATTCTTCTGCATGCGTTGCTCCGTTTTCGTCATATTGAGAGTGAGCGAAATATCTCTGAGATTCTTCGCCGTCGGCTCAGAATGACAGAGTGAGCGCGCCGTTGCTTTTATATCGTCACAAACTAACAAACCGACGCTTGCGCATATGACGGTATGCGCTTACATTATATATTACGCGCACGCGCGCGCGTACAAATATTTTACGTTTTCTTAAACAGTTGATTATTTCAAAATTCCGTATTATAATTTAATTGCGAAAATTGAGGATAAAAATATGAAAACGCATTTTCTTTCAAACGTATCAGGCGACCTTAACACTAATATTATAGCAACTGTCGTAGGCGGGCTTATCGTTGCTTTAGTATCTTTTATATGTAAACTTGCTTACGATAAGTTTCGCGGCAGAAATTCACAGGATATTCCGCAGCTGCAAGCCTCCGATAACGCCGCGGCGGAAAGCCAAGTTAACGACACTCGTTACAAAGGAAAAAAGCACCTTTCAAAAAAACGGTTAAACCTGTTAATTAATATTTTTACCGTTCTTTTTATTTGTTTTTTTGCCGCCTCAACGCTATTTGCGCTGTTTTCAAATAAACTTTTTAACAACGATAAATACAGTTTAACGGCAATAATATCATTTACGTTAGCTCTTTGCACTTTAGTTTCGGGAACCGCCTGCTTCTTTATACTGCGCAAAGCGGAAAAGCTGAACGATATCGAAATAGAAAAATGGGATATTAGGCATATCTGCTTATCGCTATCTAAAACAAGATTAATAAGAGTGCTGACCATTTTACGCGGCGTAGCTTTAATAGGCGGCTCCGTCTTTTTGTCGCTTTGTTATTTTTATCCGTCGACGATAGCTTTCCTTATCGTCGGGCAAATATTATTGTGTTGCTCGATTATACCTTCATTGATTGAAACATTCGCGGTTTTTGAGTTTAAGCGCAAAAGCAAAAATCTTTTTTCCGACAATTTCAATACTTATCGCGCCTTATTGACTTTTGCAATGGTAGAAATTATATGGTCGTGTAATAATATACTTTCTCCGAAGTTAGCGGTAAAAATAATAAGTATAGTTGTCACAGCGTTTATTTGTATATTTAGCATAATTGAAACGGGATATCCTTACAGTAGGGCTTTGCGCTCGTTAATTTACAACAATATATCGTACGAAGAGAACGTTTGCAAACGCAGTTTCTCCCCCGGCGCATATATGATTATCACCGCTTGTTACGACAACCAATCGGAAATAGAACTCCCCGAGAAGTTTAGAAACCTTAACCCGTTAATCGTAGATTCTATCGGCGACGATGCTTTTTACCGTTGTTATAATCTTCAAAAAATAAAAATCCCCAGTTATTTAACCGTTATCGGTCGGGGCGCGTTTGCCGACTGCGTCAATTTAAGCGATATAATCTACAACGATGCCGTTGAAAAATGGCAGAAGATAGAAAAGCGCGAATTTTGGGACGACAATACAGGAAATTACACCGTTCACTGCACGGACGGCGATATTTCAAAAGACGGTACGGTTACTATGAAATAACGTGGCCACGGCGGGACGAAATTGCCCCGCCGCTTTTTACTTGCCATTTGTCACGAAATAATATATCATATAGATATGTACAAGAATTTACGGATTATATTTTGCATACTTGCGGCGGCGTGCGCGGCGGTTACCATATTCATTTTCGTTTACTTTAAGCTTTGGGGGCTCATCCCCCTCGGCGGCGCGTGCATATTCGCCCTGCTTATGGTTCTATTTAAGCGCAAGCAGGAAAGCGAGGAATTAAAGAAAAATCCTCCTCCACCCACGGGCGACTTTATAACGGGCAAGGTTGACAAGGACGGCGACGAAAAATAAACGGCGTTAAAATACAACGGGCGGCGAATTATCGCCGCCCGTTTTTATTCTAAAAAGTTCTGCGCGCCCAAAATAAGACCGAGCTTAAAGCCCGCTTTAAAATGCTCGTCGGCGGCAATACTCTCCGCCCCGCACTGCGCAAAAAATATTTTGTCTATAACCTTCCGCTTCTCCCCTTCGGGCATATCCTTGCAAAGCTCTTCGCATAAACCGTATAATTCTTCGTTGTTTTTGTTGTATTCTTCGTTTGTTTCCAACTTTATTTTTTCCGCGTAACTTTCATCGCCAAACGCGAGTTCCAATATAATTGACTTTTTCATAATTTATCCTCCGTTTTGTCTTTACAAAAATATTATATAGCGGATTTTCCGCTAAGTCAACTATTTTGGCGGAAAATCCGCTAAAATTGAATATATGAAAAACGTTGCAGAAACTATAAAAAATTTAAGAAAAAGTAAAAGCCTTACGCAATTTGAATTTGGAAAACTTTTCGGATATTCCGCGCGCACCGTATCGGATTGGGAAAAGGGTAACACCGAACCAAACATTGCAGCAATAAAAAACATCGTAAAATATTTTGATATAACTTACGAAGAATTTTTTGGAGAAGACTAAGACTAAGCTTATTTAATAAAATTATGAATTACGGTGAAGCATTAAGATTACAACGTGAAGCGGCTAAGCTCACACAACGACAGTTAGCCAAAGAAACGGGCATAAGCCAAGCCAATATCAGCCGTTGGGAAAACGGCGAGTTTTTCCCAACATCGATTTTTGCGTTAAGCTTGCGGAGTTCTACGGTATTTCCGTTGACGAACTTATAGGACGTAAAGACTAAACGATATTAAAGCCGCCCGCGATTCCGCGGGCGGCTTATTGATTTTTAATTGATGAGATTCTTCACTTCGTTCAGAATGACAAATAGGGGCGCAAATTAGCGGAAATTGATTTTAAATTATCCTTTGACCCTGTATAAAATAACCCCACCGCGTTGAAGAGATTTGCTCTATTTTCGCGTAGTCGCTTGCAGTGTGCAGTATCCAGTTATCGCCGAGGTACAGCGCAACGTGTCCCACGCGTTCAACGCCCGTAAGATGTTGCCTTGAAGCGTTGGTGAAGAACATCAAATCGCCGCGTTTAAGCTCGGACTTTTTAACCGTTTTACCCTGAAATACCTGCGTACGGGTGTTGACTTGCAAATTCACCTGCGCGCCCGTATAGAATATATATTGCATAAGGGACGAGCAGTCAAAAGCGTTTATGCTGAACCCCGAAAGCTTTTTGCCGTTGCCGTCGTGGTATCTCACTGCGCCGTAAACGTAAGCAGTGCCAAGGAGCTTCGTGCCCTCGTTTATGATTGCTTCAATTTTTTCGTCGCCGCTCGATTTCATTTCAACCACTTCGCAGTATTTGTTGGATATGTACGCCGGTTTGTTTTTATAGCCCGTTTTATACCAGCCGCCCGAACTGCCGTTCAAGGCGTACATAGTAGCTTTTTGGGCGGAACCGCGCACGGAATAGTCCGTACCCGCGCCCGAACGGATATTTACGCCGTCCGACAGGACGTTCACGTAAGACACCGTAAGAACTTGGGGGATTTCAATATCTACTATAGGCTTATCGTCGGGAGTATCCGTCGGGGCGTTGCCCTCTATGGGAGCCTGTACCCCGTAATTTTCGTCTTTGGTACCGTTTTCCGCGTCGCTTATGTCCGACGCCGCGCAACCGCTTAAAGTAACGGCGGTTGCAAGCGCTGCCGCAACTGCGGCAATATTTTTAAATTTTTTCATTTAAACCTCCGTTTTTTAACCTTGGTTTAATTATAACAGATTCTATACCGCCCCGCAATGCAAAGAATTTACCAGCGCTGCCAACCTTTACTAAACTTAAAGCCCCGCCCGCGGGTTGTCCGCGGGCGGGGCTGAATTTATGCCGAAATATCAGATTATGTAACATTTATCGGACTTGTCCGAATAGGCTACGCTTACGTTATTACCGTAACAGTACAGGGAGTGACTTTAAGCATACAGACATCTGCCGTCCAGATTAATTACGACTTTATAATTGCTTTTTGATTTGTACTTGGGCGCGATGCGACCGCCGGTTTTCATAAAACCGGAAAATACCGATATACCTATACACATTGCGCAGGCAATGACGTTACCTTTGCCCGTCTTGTCTGCGGACTTAGGCAGCTTTGTGCGAACGTGCGACGAACACGCAATAATAACTGCGACAATAAGCACCAAGCCGACGGACCCACCCACACACGCAAAACCTATAATTCTTTCACCCAAAGCAAAAGCCGCGAACGCGCCTGCGGCGATAGCGACGGTAAGCGCCACAAAAAGACCGTGCCCGCTTTTAACTTTTTGCTCGCCGTTCTTTCGACTTCGCGTCGCAACATTAAATCGAGCTTTCTTGCCGCTTCTTTTTCTTCCTCTTCGGTTTATGCGTTGACGTAGTCACCCGTCAACTTTATATACTTGCCGAGGGTTAGGTCACCCATTTCATCGGCTTCCTTTTTATCTTGCTTTAAGGTAACTACCGCGGATACTATACCGAAAACGACGTAATACGCAACAAGCGCAACTATACATATAATTGCGCCTGCGGATAATACGAAATGTGAAAACGCTATCATTCCCGCAACCGCGATAAAGAGCGGCAGCATCGCAGCCATTAACACGGGTTTGGAAGGAGGCCTTCTACCGCTCATTTTTAGTCGGATACGCCCTCGTTGAGCTTTTCGAGAACCTTGTCCAAATCGTTGCCGTGAACGTAGACGGCTTGCTCGATAGTTTCGCCGTGAGCCATTGCGCAGCCGAGGCAGTGCATGCCTACCGCCTGTAAAATTTCCGCGCTGTTGGGGTTTATTTTAAGGCAGTCTGAAATTAAAGTATCCTTGGTTATCTTTGCCATAACTTATCTCCGTTAAATTTACTTTAAGTTAGTATACCACTATTTTAATAAATTTACAATCGATTTTAATGTTTGTCGGTAAAACTTTCCATTGACACGGGCGGTCGTTTACTTTATAATTACGGTATGAAACTCAAAAGAATAACGGACGCCATGTTGCAGGTTTGCACGGGGCTGTACCTTGCAATTTCACTGATACTTACTTTCACCGTATCCGACTATTACATATTTAGCAGAATAGGCGAATTCGGTTTCTTTTTCGTAATCAGCCACTGGATGAAGAAATGCGGGCTTTTGCTTCTGCCCCTCGCAGTGTGGTACGGGAAGAAATGCTGTTCCGATATAGCTAAGTACTTTTTGCCGCTGTTCGTAATTTTAAGCTGTTGCACGTTTGGGTCGTTCTTCGATATTACTATGATGACGCCCGACGCAACGCCCGCGCAAAAGGTGTTTGCAAGCATAAACGAATTTATGCCGAAGGAAGCGAATATGGCGCTATACTTTATAGCGGCCGCACTTGAGCTTATCTGCTGCGCGTTGCTGTTCGTCAAGGACGGCTGGAGGATGAACGCAAAAAGCTTTATCTATCTGCCCCTTGCGATAGTTGCGTTGACGCCATTGAATATTTTTGAAAACTTCTTCGATATAAACACTATTCCGCAGGACAGCTTTTTAAGGTTCAGAAACTTCACTCTATGGCACTTTTTAGCCCTTGCAATTCTCGCGGGCTTTACAGTAGGTTGCTATTACATATTAAAAAGATTCGATAGAAAGAAACAGCAGGACTTTTTAATTGCGGGGGCGATAGTACTCCTTATACAGTATCACTGCAAGGACTCGATGCTTTTAGGCGACGGATACAACGTATATAACAATGTGTTCGCCGCCCTGCCGCTTTTCATCTGCAACATCGGCGTTTACGTGTCGAGCCTTTCGGCAATTTTAAAAAAACGCGTTCTGTACGCAATCTCATTCTTCGTACACGCGGTTGGCGCGTTAACGGTGTTTATATACTTCGGCAAGGACGAAATGTCCAACTACGGAATATTTTGCAGCTACTCGATTTTATACTTCTGTTTAACCCATTGCCTGCTGTTCGGGCTGTGCGTTCTGCCCACTGCGCTCGGACACTATAAATTCAGAATTAAAGACTGCATTATCCCGCTTATCTATTACTGCCTGGTAATCGTGGTTGCAACCGTGGCGAGCGGGCTTGTAAGCACCTTCCTAACCACGTACAGCTACGACGGTTACACTCTGACGATAGGCGACTACGGAAAGCCCGGCGTGGATATGTCCCCGCCGAACTTCTCGTTCACTCAGGTCAACCCTTTGCCCATTCCCTTCGATTACATACCGTTTACAATCGGAAATTACACTTTCTACCTCTCATATCTTATTGCGCTGTACGTTGCGTACGTCGGATTGTTCTGGACGTTTACGGGCGCGTATTACGCGTTCCTTGCCGTTCGCCGGCACATATTAGGGGGTCTACAGCAAAAATCACATCAAAAAACCGAAGAAATTCCCATTCCTCTTACTCTTTCCGAGGCTGCGGTTGCCGACGGAGACGGTTTAACTGCTGAAAACGCGGAATTTCCAGATAAAAAGAACGAAGAAAAAGTCCATTGACCCGCATATATGCTTGAATTAACGCAATTTTAAAGCCCGCGGCGCGTTTGCGCCGCGGGCTTATTTAATAAGGCACAGAATGACAGAGCGTGGGACAGCAGAGGGCTAATCTTCGGATAAAGTATTCTCTATGTTAATAAGAGCGCTAAGCATACTTTTCAGTACTTTTTTATATTTTCTTTTTTCTCCCGTTTTAATTCCGCGTTACTTTCCCATTTGTCGCAATAATGCGTATCTTGAACGCCTTTATTCCTTATTTTCCGCGGAATTTGGTCGTTCGTGCAATGCCCTTTACCTAATCCGAGTAAGTGAGTACCGTCTTTTACGTAATGCTCTATAAAATATTTACAATTTTTACATTTCTTTTCTTGTTCCATAATAATATTATAGTTCGGATTTTCCGAACTATCAAATGATTTTATTGGTAGTTCGTAAAATATGAACTGTGGAGCAACAAAATTAATATGGAAATTTTCGGAAAAAGAGTTAAACAAGAATTGAAAATTCAAGGCAAAATGCAAAAAACAATGTGTGAACAACTTCAAGTCAGCAAGTCAACTATGTCAGAGTGGCTTAGCAATACAAATGAACCCCCTTTGGAAATGGTTGTAGAAATTGCTAAATATTTAGGAGTTTCAACCGATTATTTATTAGGTTTAGAAGATTAAAAAAATACCGCCCGCGGCGCGTTTGCGCCGCGGGCTTTTATTTTTATCCGTTCAATTATAAGGGTGATAACTCTTCGTTGAGTTCGCAATGTTATGCATATGGTCCGCAATTCTTTCCATATTGATTGCAAGCTGCAAATAAATCGCTCCCGCTTCGGGGTCGCAACTGCCCTCCGTAGTACGCTTCAAGTGCGCTTCCTGCATCTTTACGCAACACTCGTCCGTCGCCGCTTCTTCCCGCTCTACCGCAGGGATGTAGCTTGCGTCAAGTTCGGCAAAGACCTTTTCAACGCTGCCAAACAGCTCTGTAACGTGTGCGTCCATTTCCAGAATTTCTGACTTTGCCGTCTCGGAAAAATGCGCCTTATCCTCCGCCATTTTGGTTGCATACTCCACTATGTTTTCGGCGTAGTCGCCAATTCTCTCGGTGTCCGACGCAACGTGATAGAACGAGCTGACCTTCTTCTCGTCGTTTTCCGCCAAATCCTGCAAGGACAGCTTTACGAGGAAGGAAGATATAAAACTGTTGTAGTCGTTTATATTCTTTTCGACCGCCGCAAACTGCTCCGCCTGGCTCAAATCTCCGTTTAAAAGCATATCCAACGCGCGTTTGTAATTTTCAAAAGCAAGTCTGCCCATGTAGGCAAGCTCTTTCCTCGCCTGACCGACTGCGATTGCGGGAGTCTTTAAAAGACGCTTATCGAGTACGCCGTGTTCCTCCGCGTCCTCGGTTTTGGATTTCCTTTCGGGAACAATAAGGCAGGCAAGCTTCACGAGGAAATTGATAAACGGAAGCAAAATCGCCGTAGTAAGCAGGTTGAACACCATATGGAAAATTGCGATCTGCCAAGAAATATTGGGTATATAGGAATTTAGAAAACCGGCGATATAACCGCTTGTGAAGGCGAGGGGAATTATGAAAATTATGCTGCCTATTACGTTGAATAAAAGGTGAACTATCGCCGTTCTTCTAGCGTTTACGCTTGCCCCCATTGACGAAAATAGCGCGGTAACGCAAGTACCTACGTTGGTTCCCAAAATTATAAACATTGCCATCGGCAAGGAAATGAGTCCTGCGCTTGCAAGCGAAATAGCAATTGCCGTAACTGCCGCCGAAGACTGAACCAAACCAGTCAAAAGCGCGCCAAGGAGGAATAAAACTATAATTTCCCAGGTTAAAAGGTCCTTGCCGTAGCCTATTGAAACGAAAACGTTTTCAACGGCGTCCCTTATGCCGTCGTCGCCGAGCATATCGCCCATAGAGCTTGACATTACGTTCATACCTATAAATATCAGCCCTAAGCCCTGCAAAACCGCGCCTACACGCTTTACTTTGTCCTTTTTACCGAGCATAGACATCAGAACGCCCACGAACGCGACGAAAGCGAAGAGCGCCGTTATTTCAAACTCCGCG
Organism: uncultured Christensenella sp.; assembly: GCA_910583855.1. Lineage (GTDB taxonomy): Bacteria > Bacillota > Clostridia > Christensenellales > Borkfalkiaceae > Coproplasma. Next base: position 26,263 of record CAJTYL010000013.1, on the reverse strand, counting down.
CCCGCTGTGGAAATTGCAGTTATGAACGCCGTCACCGTAGTACCAATGTTCGCGCCCATAATAACAGAAGCTGCCTGCGTAAGAGTCATCAGCCCCACGTTGACGAAGCCGACTATCATGACTGTAGTCGCCGATGAGCTGGTGACGATTGCTGTTACCGCCGCGCCCGTCCCCACGCCTAAAAAACGGTTCTTCGTTGCCTTAGCCATTAGCCTGCGCATTGATTTGCCCGCCGCAGTCTCCAAGTTGGAGCCCATCATATTCATACCTATGATGAACGCGGCGACGCCGCCAAATAAAAGCAGCATGCAGTTTGCTATCGTCAGCGCCTCGGACGTGCCGAGCGCCAAAAGAGAAAACGACATATAAAACTCTCTCGTTGATTTGACGGAAATTGCAATTTTTTGTAACCTCCACCATTTAATATTGTAACTTATGCAGTCAACCGTTGTCAAATGAAATTTTAAAGATGACGGCGTGTTAACGGTTTGCAAAAACCGTAAAAACGTATTACAATAATGATATGTTTAACGTTGTGTTGGTAGAGCCCGAAATTCCGCAAAATACGGGCAACATTGTAAGAACGTGCGCGGCAACCGGCTGTAAGCTGCACCTTATCCGTCCTCTCGGTTTCGAAGTAACGGATAAGTACTTAAAACGCGCGGGGCTTGATTACTGGAAAGACGCCGAGATTTTCTATTACGACGCCTTTGACGGGCTAATGCAAAAATTTCCCTCTTCTTCCTTCTACTTTTTTACCACGAAGGCGAGAAAAAGCTATTCTTCGGTTAAGTTCAAGGAGGGCGATTTCCTGGTATTCGGAAAGGAAACGCGCGGGCTTCCAGAAGAGCTTTTGATTAAATACCCCGAAGGCTGCGTACGCATACCCATGCTGAACGACACGCGGAGCTTAAACCTTTCCAACTCGGTAGCCATAGCCGTTTACGAGGGGCTTAGGCAGCAAAGCTTTAAGGGCTTCAACTGCAAGGGCGAGCTGCACAGGCTCAGTTGGGATTGACTTTTATTTTCGTATATTATATAATCGGAATATGAAATTACATAAAATAGTAGTTGCCAGCAGCAACGAAGGCAAAATTGCAGAAATAAAATCCATTTTTACGGATGTAGAAATAGTTTCAATGCACGAGCTCGGCTTTACGGACGAAATAGAAGAAACGGGCAAGTCGTTTAAAGAGAACGCCAAACTTAAGGCGGAAACGATAGCTAAAAAGTTTTCGCTGCCCGCGCTTTCGGACGATTCGGGGCTGTGCGTCGAGGCGTTGCACGGCGCGCCGGGGATTTATTCCGCACGCTTTTCGGGCGAAGGACCTGCGGAAAACCGCAAGCTTTTATTAAAGAGAATGGAACACGTGTACGACAGGCGCGCTTACTTCGAGAGCGCAGTGTGTCTTTGCTTCCCCGACGGCAAGACGTACTTCGGGCAGGGAAAAACCTACGGCAGAATTTTGTACGAAGAGATAGGCACGAACGGCTTCGGCTACGACAGTCTGTTTTTCTCCGACGATTTGAAAAAATCATTCGGGCTTGCAACGGACGGGGAAAAGAACGGCGTATCGCACCGTTTCCGCGCACTTGCCGATTTGCGCTCCAAACTATGAAAACGGCTGTGATAATTTCCGATACGCACGGGAATATGCCTAAAATAACATCGCTTTACGGCATTTTTGAAGAGTGTGATTATATAGTTCATCTCGGCGATACTTCGGGTGATGGCGCAAGAATTAAAAAGGACTTTCCGGGCAAAACTATTCTCATAAACGGCAACTGCGACCCTGTAAAGCTCGGCGAAAACGAAACGATACTGAGTATTGAAAACGTAAGAATTTTTGCGACTCACGGGCATCTTTATTCGGCAAAAACAACGTTAACTAAGCTATATATGCGGGGCAAAGAGGAAAATTGCGGGTTGATCCTTTACGGGCACACACACCTCGCCCGCGAGGAAGAAATAGACGGCGTAACCTTAATAAACCCCGGCAATTTATCAAGATATTCGCAAAACAGCTATTGCTATCTCGTAATAAGCGGAGATAAAATCACCTCTAAAATCGTCGTTGTTTAAGCCATATGTGCGGGCAATCGCCTTTTGCTCATTTTAAAACAATTAACGGCGGAATTAAAAACCACGCTTTTTGCTTTTACTTCCCCACTGTAAATCTTGACTTCATAGCTGCAAGCAAGACAATGCGCGCGGCTTTTGCGAGGGCGCTTACCCGAACGTAGGTAACCGAACAAAAACGTAAGCACAACGCAGTATTGCGCCGTATATTTAAAGCCAAAGGAGTATTATGAAATTTAAACACGCGTTCCACGTCTTCGTGGACAACTTTTCGGTAATATACAAGCAGCTTTTATTCAGGCTGATAATACTTTTTGTTTCGGGCGCTGTTTGCGTTGCGGGCGTCTACCCTTTTATTAAAGATCTTATCGGCTCGGCGCAGTTCAATTCGATGCTGGACGGCGTAAAAGGTTTTATAACAAACCTTCTTAACGGGCAGGTTGACGAGCTTGCGGGGCTTTCGGAAAAAGTTCAGACGGCTTACGCCGAGCTTATAGAGCTGTTGAACACCAATCTTACGCAGGCGGTTTTAAGCGTGCTTTTACTGCTTTTAATCGTAATAATCGCAAAATGGTTTATGGGACTGGGCAACTACGCTACGGCTTCGGTTATAAACGACAAAATGGCGCTTAGAGCAAAGCAACCTTTCCTTGGCACGCTTATAAGAAATTTAAAAAGCGCTTCTATTTATAACGCAATCTACGTGCCAATTTCGGTTTTATACGACGTTGCAATCGTCGTTGCGATGTTTTTCCTCTTTTTCTCGCTTTTGAACAGCGTGCTGTACTTCTTCATCTGTCTGTTCCTGTTCGTGCTCGTCGTGGTGTTTTCCATTACTTTTAAAATGACTGTGACCTCGGACTGGCTGCCCGCGCTTATACGCGGAAAGATGAAGCAGGGCGCGGCAATGAAATACGCGTTTTCACGCAAAAATAAAAATACCTTTAACGTTATGTCCAACTTCGCGGTTATAGTTTTAATCGTATTCGCGCTGAATATGGCGGCACTTATTCTTACGCTCGGCGCAGGCCTTCTTATAACCGTACCTTCAAGCTACGCGATAATCATAAGCTTTGAATTCGTAAACTATTACGACCGCGAAGAAATAAAATATTCGATTGACAAAAACACGATTATTTCCCCCGCAAAAGAACGCCCCCTTTCCCGCGAGGAGTTCTTCCGCGGCGACGGCAACCGTTAAGCGTTCCGCCGTCAGTACGATAATTACAATAAAATTAACCGTTACGGGGCGGGACAACGAATTATCCCGCCCCGTTTTTTATGAATTTATTTAAAAATTATAAATTTTTTTAAAATCCGCCTTTACAACGCGGATATTTTTTTATATAATCATAGTGCTAAACCGTTCATAGTGCTAAGGTTTGTCCTGAAGCAATATGATATTAAAGGAGGAAAATATGAGTTTTAAAGAAACGTACGAGAGTTGGCTTAACGACGAAAGGCTTTCGCCCGAGGCAAAAGCCGAGCTTACGTCCGTACAGGATAATATAGAAGATATAGAATACCGCTTTGGCGCGGAGCTTGAATTCGGTACCGCGGGAATGCGCGGCATAATCGGCTACGGCACGAATATGATGAACGTTTACACCGTAAGGCGCGCAACACAGGGGCTTGCGGAATTTATCAAGACCAAAGGCGAAGAAGCTATGAAAAGGGGCGTTGCCATCTCCTACGATACCCGCCTTAAAAGCGACGAGTTTGCAACCGCCGCCGCAGAAGTGCTTGCGGCAAACGGCATAAACGCGTATAAGTTCGGCGACGTTCACCCCGTGCCTATGCTCTCTTTTGCGGTACGCGAGCTGAACGCCTTCGCGGGAATTATGGTCACCGCGTCGCACAACCCCAAGCAGTACAACGGCTACAAGGTATACGGCGAGGACGGCGCGCAGATGTCCCCCGACGACACCGCCGAAGTGGTTGAATTTATAAAGAAAATAACCGATTATCTCGGCACGCCCGCACCTACGGAGGAACAGGCTAAAAAGCATATCAAACGCGTGCCCTCCAAGGTCGATAAAAAATATTATAAGGAGCTTAAAAAGCTTACCATTTCCAAAAAGGCGATAAAGGCTTGCGGAAAAGATTTGAAGCTCGTATACACGCCCGTTCACGGTTCGGGATATATACCCGTCACTACTATCTTAAAAAAGATAGGCATTAACGCCACGGTCGTACCCGAACAGATTAAAAAGGATACCGAATTTTCAACCGTTGAAGTTCCCAACCCCGAATTCAAGGAGACGCTTTCCCTCGGCATTAAGCTTGCGCAGAAGATTGACGCAACCGTAGTATTCGGCACTGACCCCGACAGCGACCGCCTTGGCGTTGCCGTCAAAAACAAAGAGGGCGAGTTTGAAGCCCTTTCGGGAAATCAGGTGGGCATACTTCTTCTCGACTACGTATTAACGAGATTGAAAGAGGACGGCAATCTGCCCGAGAACGCGGCAGTAGTAAAGTCGTTCGTGACGACGGGCATGGCGAAGCCCATTTGCCAGAAGCACGGCGTAACGCTTTTTGAAGTCCCCGTCGGCTTCAAGTTCATTGGCGAAAAAATAAAGGAATGGGAAAAAGACAACTCCCACACCTTCGTATTCGGCTTTGAAGAGAGCTGCGGCTATCTTCGCGGCACTCACGCGCGCGACAAGGACGCGGTGGTCGCTTCTATGCTCTGCGCGGAAATGGTCTGCTATTACGAGTCCGTGGGCAAGACCGTATACCAGCGTTTGCAGGAAATTTACAGCGAGTACGGATACGTTTTGGACTGCAACGTTTCGATACCTTTCAAAGGCTTAAACGCAATGAAGGATATGAACGCCGTCGTAGACGGGCTCAAAGAAAAGCCGGCAACCGAGTTCGATATTTACAAGGTCGCGTCGGTCAGGGATTACTCAAAGAACGTCAAAACCGATATCGAAACGGGCGCGACGGGCGAGATTGGCTCCCCCCTTACCAACTGCGTTTATTACGAGCTTGAAAACGGCAGCTTTATCTGCGTACGCCCTTCTGGCACCGAACCCAAGCTGAAAATTTACTACTCGGTAAAGGCTAACAACAAATCCGACGCCGAAGCCGCGCTCGAAAAGATGCAGGCTGCCGTAAAGAAACTTTTAAAAGTCTAAACTTTACGTCATTCTGCGTGAGCGTCAGCGATACTTTGCACACTTCATTATAAAAATTTCTCGTAATAAGTGCAAAACGCAGTGAAGAATCTCTGAGATATTTCGCTAACGTTCAATATGACACACAAAATGTCATTCTGAGTGAAACGAAGAATCTCATTAAATAATTGTCAAACTAAAAGCGCCCCGCTTTCAAGCGGGGCGCTCGTTTTTTATCCCGTATACTTTTTACCGACCTTACTTAAATATTTATTTACGTAGCCTATCATAATCTCGTATGAATGTTTCACAAGCGATTCATACTGCTCGGTAGTAATTTTATCACGCATACTGCGTATCAGTTTTAAATCCGTTTTAATATTATCAATTAACTGCAAAAACGCAATGTAAACCTCGTCGGTGAATTCGGTTCCCGTATAAATTGCGCCGTATTCGTAAAAAAGTCTGTAATTGCCCATAAAAGCGCGAGAAGCTCTGCCTTCACAACCGTTTTGCACACCGATAAGACCCGAGAAATAATCTCGAACTATACCTTTCATTGCCGCCGCGCGAATCTGAGCGAGCAATTCGGATACGATATCCATCTGCTTATCGATATAGCCTTGCGCGCTTTTTAGGTCGTTTAAAAGCATATCGAGATTTATCGTTTTGCTCGTCGCCGCAATCGCCAAAGCGTACGTCGGGTTTCCATAATACGAATCCTCGATTAAAGTTATAATTTCATCCGGCAAAGGTATTGCGTAAATAGCGTCTAAAAAACATTCGAACTCCACGTTTGAAAATTTTTGTTGTATCGCCGCAATCTCTTGCCGCCGCTCTGCGGTAATAACCCGCTGTTTGGGGTCGCCGTATTCATAGCTATAGGAAACGTATTCCCTACCCGATTGCTTTGCTTCCGCCTCTATCTCCTCGGAAGTCTTATAAAGTTTTTTAGTCATATCATTCCCCTTTTATCTCTATTTCGCCTATTTTGTTGGCTTTTAGCTCCGCGTCCCAGATATTTTCGTTTGCAAACCGCAACGCGTAAACGGGCTTGCCGTCAACCTCTTCGCCGCACAGGCAGAGGTAAACCCCGTACTTGCCGCTATCCAAGCCAATATCGGCGGAATACTTTAAGTCGGTTTGCCCCGTAAAATCTTCAACCGTCTTTGACAGCCTCACTTCTCCGCTTTCGTCGGCGAATAAAAGCTTTGCCTTCTTCACCCTGTTCAAATTCCCGAAGCCCGCGTTTTTTAAAGTCAGCTCTATATTTAACTTATCAAGCTTATCGGCGTACTTAAAAACGGAATTCGTTAAAACGAACCTGTAACCCATACGGTTTTGAATATAATCGAACGCCGACTTGCCGTAATAAATTTCCTCGTTCCCGCACTCGCTTGTATAAACTGAGTTCTTCCACTTGTCGATAACTTGGTTGTTCCACTCCACGTTCAGATAGCTTAAATTCATCTTGAACATTTCGGGCGGGCAGTTTTCTATATCGTGCAAGGAACTACCCGGCACTACCGCCTCGCCGCCGTAAGGCAAATGCTCGGTCTGCTTGCTTAAAAACTCGATTTCGCGTTCCCTGTCGGTGTACGTTCCGAGGTCGTTTCCCGAACCGAGATAACCGTCGTTATATAGCCCTAATCTATACGCCGCGTCCGTTGCAGAAATTTCATAGCCGCCGATATCAGCAAGCTTTATCCCCAAATAATCGTAAATCATCTTCGGCGTTCTGACGAGTACGGGCAGACTTACGGTGTTTTCCAAAAACGTTCGTATAACAGGCGTTATATGCTCCGCATTCGCAATTGCGCTTGAATGCATTTCTCCCCAAGGTCCTATTAAGCCTGCCTCTATCGCGGTTACCGTCGTTTCGTAATTATTTAAAACGGGGCAAACCTGCGAAATATGACTCTCTATCGTATCCTGCGCGGGCTCTTTGTCCTTTGCGCCGTTATAGCCCGCGTCGTAAGCGAACCGCACTACGGCGGACTTTTCGTTTTGTTTTAAGTAGGATAAAAGCCCGTCTAAGCCCTGCAACGCCGCGTCCGACAACGGTTTATCGCCCGTACCGTTCACCGCACCCGAAAATGCGCTTATATCCGCGCGCAGGTGATACAGTTGCGTTGACGCGTTAATTATATTTTTATTAAAGCTTACGCCGTCCTCCGTCAGTCTTACGTAAACGGGGCGGTAAAAGCCTTGGTCTGGGTTGTCAATCTTTTCCGTGCTTTCGCCGTAAGAAAGCTTTTGCGTATAGCTTTGCAACCCCGTACCGTTTTCATTACCGTTTGCCGCGTCCATATTGCAAGCGGTAACCGTCGCCGCGACAACGAAGCTGAAAACACCCGCCGCCGCAAACAGTATTTTTTTAATCTTCAAAATCAACCTCTTTTTGCATAATTTTTCAAATACGCAATTTAAGTATACCATACCGCTTTTCATTTTTCAAGCAGTAACGTCAACGGAAACGCGCGTTTACAGTTCGCGGGTTTTATTATTCAAACGTTTGATTTATAACCCCGAATATGCTATATCGGGTTTACAATTATGTTAAAAAACTAACGGTGCAGCGGAGCAATAAAATGAAATAAGCGTAATTTTTTCTGCGGACCGATTGCTTACTTTATTTTTTTTCAGGACGAAACTCGTTACTAAAATAATTTTGCCTTTAATAATCGTAACCTCGGCTCTTTTTTGCTCGTTATTCCCTTATGCGTTTCCGTATTGGAATTCATACTTTTTCAAGGATTATAACGGCGTTATATTAAACTACGACGAAATAATAACGTATAAATCAGCCGAAGAAGATATGAGCGAATAAAATATTATCTCAAAAGAACGCACCCTATGTTTAAATACGGGCTTATAGGTAAAAACAAAATTTTACCGTAAAAGTTGCGTTCGAGCCGTAAAAGCGTGTACGGTCGCCGCATAAAATCAAAATACGGCAGCAGCCGGTAATATCATCCGAACTGCGCCAAAGTAAACTTTGGCTTGCCTCCCCTCGAATCCCTCAGTCCCTGCTACGAAATAACAGTGCCATAGGTGAAACCCTATGGCACTGTTATGGCGCAGAGAAAGGGATTCGAACCCCTGGATAGTTGCCCATCAACGGTTTTCAAGACCGCCGCATTCGACCGCTCTGCCATCTCTGCGTATTATTTAGTTGTTTATGAGAGCGGGCGATTGCGGAGCATTCGTCGTACCGAAGCACGCTGTGCTTACCGCTCTGCCATCTCTGCGTATTATTTAGTTGTTTATGAGAGCGGGCGATTGCGGAGCATTCGTCGTACCGAAGGCGTACTCCTTACCGCTTCTCCGTCTCTGCTTTTAATAAAAGCATTCATATTTTAGCAAAATAAACCGCGTGTGTCAATTCGTTTAAAGGTTACTTTTTATTTTCCGATTCTTCCGCGCGCAATTTTAACTGCTTATCGATAACTCCTTCGATAGAAAAATCCCTTTTTAGTCTGTCGAGTTTACCTGCGGTGAAATAGCTGTAAAGGTTAGTATCCGAAGCATAAATGCAGTGGTCGTACAAAACCACGTTGTTTATGTTGCACAGAAGATTGAGCTGTGCGGTGAACCTGTCGTCGTTTAAAGAAGGCGTCGGACTTCCGCTTAAATGGTTGTGCGCAACCAGCAACCCGTAAGGTTTTTCCGTGGCGATGACGTAGGTGATTTTACTCGTTTCCATCTCCACCTTATTTGGTTCCCCGTCCGTATACGAGAAAATTCTTTTTACCTTCCCGTTCTTTTCCAAACAATAAAATTCGAGAATTTCCTCCCCTTTCCCGCGCATTCTCACTGCAGTGAAGTTTTTAAAGTCCTCGTGAGTCTTCAGAACGGCTATGCCCGCGTTTAAAGATTTAACGCGCCCTGCGCACTCGGCTAATATTTTAATATAAACCGCAATGTTTTTGCCTACGCCGCGAACAGTAGTAAGCTGCTCGACGCTTGCTTCGAACACTCCCGCAAGAGAACCGAACGAGTCGATAAGCGCGTGTGCAATCGGGTTGGTGTTTACGCGCGGATAGGCGTTGAAAAGAAGAGCTTCCAACAGCTCGTGGTCGCAAAGCGCGGCAGCATTCTTTTCCACCTTTTCGTACATTCTCTGTCTGTGTCCTTCGTGCATAACTTCACCCCGCATTCTTTTTTGTATTTTATCACACGCGTTGGTCTTTTGCAAAGAAAACGGGCGTTAAAGCAAAAATAGCTTGCAATTTTCACCGCTATATTTTACAATAATTTCATCGGAATAGTTCTTTTGGAAATCATTACCTTGGAAAAAATGAAATTAAAGATACCTAAGAGCATAGCTTTCTATGTTTTCAGCGCGTTCGTACTTGCCGAAATTATTATTTATATAATTTATCAAACGTACGACTTTGCTTACGGTACTAACCTTATTTACCTGAAATATGCAGGCATTTTAACTTGCCTTGCCTTTGCCGCGGTCGGAATTTATTTCTACGCAAAAGACGGCATAGTCGTAACCGTCGCGCTCGTATTTACCGCTATAAGCGATTTATTTATTCTGGTTTTGAATAAATACTTCGAGGTCGGCATTTGCACCTTTACTTTAACGCAGATAGTTCATCTTATAAGAATTTACCTTATAAACGGCAAAAAGCCGTGGATATCTTTGGGCGTGCGCCTCGGCGTGGTCGCGGCGCTTCTTGCAGTTCTCGGCGGGCTTGGAATGCTCAATTCCGCAGTCGTCGTACTTGCGGTTATCTACTTCCCCCAACTTCTTATAAACACTATTGAAAGCGGTCTACTCATTAAAATCGATAAAAAGTACATACTGTTATTCGTGGGGCTTTTGCTTTTCACAGTTTGCGATATCTGCGTAGGCGTGGACAATATGGGCGGAATTAACGGCAACGCGAACGACGCAACGCTGGGACTCAATATATCCGAAGGACTGAAAAACTTCGTACACTCCACCATCTGGACGGTATATCTCCCCGCGCAGGTATGCATAGTTCTTTCCGAAAAAAAGACGGAGTACCGCCCGTTCTTTAAGAATACCTCCGTAAAATAAATCAACCGTAAGGAGAGCGCAGTGGATATCCAAAAATTGCATTTACCCAAGCTGAATAACACGCGTGATTTGGGCGGCTTTCCCGTAGCAGACGGACGGCGTATAAAGCACGGCAAGCTGATAAGAAGCGGCAAACTTTACAAGCTGCCGAAACTTACACTGACCCATCTTGAAAAACTCGGCGTTACAACCGTAGTGGATATGCGCAACGAACTTGAACGGCAGGATTACCCCGACAGCAAGATAAAGGGCGCAAGACAAGTCAATCTGCCCATAGAGCTGGCGGGCGCGCAGGGAATAACTCAAACCAAAAGCCTTACTAAAATTTGGCGCGAAGAGAGCAAGCGCATTGAGAGCGAGTTCGGCACTGCCGACGGATATATGCGGGACGTTTACGAGCGGATGCTGTTTGACGAACGGTCGCAAAAGACGCTTAAAGAATTCTTCTCCCTCGTCATTGCCAACGAAAACTGCATGCTGTGGCATTGCAGCGCAGGCAAGGACAGAACGGGAATTGCCGCAATGCTATTAGAAGCGGTGCTCGGAGTCGACGAAGAGCTCATAATCAAAGATTACGTTATTTCAAATAAGTTTCAGCGCAGAAAGCGCACCGCGCAAAAATTAGGGCTGCTCGTATTGCCGGTTGCCAAGGACTTCAAGCGGATACTTTACGCGCTTATGATAGCAAAGCCCGAATATATAACGCACGCCGTAAACAAGATAAAGGAGCGTTGCGGCAGCGTCGTTGAATACTGCAAACAGTACTTAGGTTTGACCGACGACGATATAGAACTGTTAAAAAACAAATATCTGGAATAAAAATTACGTTAATTTTAGCCGTCCGCGGATATCCCGCGGGCGGCTTTTATAAATTAGATTAATCAAATAAGTAACCGAGGGTTGCCGCAGCGCAACGCCGTATTTCGAAGCATATATGTCCTTTTACTCTACCGTTACGCTTTTAGCAAGGTTCCGCGGTTTATCTATCTCCCTTCCGAGTACCGCAGCCGCCTTATAGGCAAGCATCTGCACGGCAACGCCGGATAAAAGGGGCGACAAAAATTTATCGCACGCAGGAAGAGAAATTAACGGCAATTTACCCGCAAACCTTTCCTCTGCTTCCTCCACGTTAGTTATGACCGCAACCTTGCCTCCGCGCGATAAAACCTGCTCCACTGCGTTTTCGCTTTTGCTCGCAAGGCTTTTATCGGTAATGAGTACGACGGACGTCGTGTTTACGTCAATCAGTGCAAGCGTACCGTGCTTCAATTCCCCCGAAGGGTAGCCCTCGCCCGCAACGTAGGAAATTTCTTTTAATTTAAGGCTGCCTTCCAAGGCAACTGCGTAGTCTAAATCGCGCCCCAAGAAATATACCCCGCTTGAAGAAGCGCATATATGAGCAAGTGAACGCATATCCAGATTTTCAAGCGTTTCGCTTATTACGGCGGGAATCGCCTTAATTTTTTTTGCACACTCCGAATAGATTTCATCTCCTGCAAGCGTTGCCGCGGAAAGGTACAGCGCGGCAAGCTGCCCCGTATAGCTTTTTGTCGCCGCAACGCAAATTTCGGGTCCCGCCGCAACGGGTACGACGGCGGTTGCAAGCCGCGTCAGCTCAGAACGGTGGGAATTGGTTACGGCAATTACCTTTGCGCCCATCGAAAGCGCAAGTCTTGCCGCCTCAACGGTGTCCGCCGTTTCACCGCTTTGGCTGACCGCAAACACCGCCGTGCTATTATCTATAACGGGATTTTTATAGCGGAATTCACCCGCAGTTTCGCACTCCGCGGGGATACGCGCAAAGCACTCAACGTAACGTTTGCCGATTAATGCGGCGTGGTAAGCCGTTCCGCAGCCGGTAAGTATAACCCGCTTTACTCCTTTAAGCACGGTCGAAAGATTATCCTTTACCCCGTCGAAAGCGCGGACGGTAGCTTCAACCGACAGGGGAGTTTCGCGCAGTTCTTTCAGCATATAGTGCGGACAGCCTTCAAGCCCGAGGCTTGCGGAAACAGCCAGATTAGGTTCCTTGGCGCGGGTTACGGGCTTAAAATATTTGTCGAAAATATTCACGCCGTCCGCAGTGATTTCGGCAACGTCGCCGTCTTCTAAAATGGAGATATCCCGACAAAGTCCGGCAAGGGCGGGCTCGTCGCTGGCAACAAAATTTCCGCCGTCGCCGTAGCCTACGATAAGCGGACTTTTATACCGCGCAACTACAATCTTATTCTCACTTTCGCATATTGCCATAAGCGCATACGAACCTTCGAGCGCTTTAACGGTTTTACGCATAGCTTCGATTAGGTTGCCGCCGTAATTTTTTGCAAGAAGGTGGACTACGACTTCGCTGTCGGTATCAGAAAGAAATTTTGCGCCGCCCGAAATAAGCTCGGCTTTAAGTTCGGCGTAATTTTCAATAATACCGTTATGCACGACGGCGATACCGTCCGATAAATGCGGGTGCGCGTTGGCGTCCGACGGCTCTCCGTGCGTTGCCCAACGGGTGTGACCTATTCCGGCGAACGAACGGACGTCCTTTAAAAGGGGCGCAAGCTTTTCAACCCGTCCCTGTTTTTTTACGAGCTGAATTTTTCCGTCCGAGAGAAACGCCGCGCCCGCAGAGTCGTAGCCGCGATATTCCAGTCGTTTAAGCCCGCCCAAAATTATTTCTGCGGCATTGCCGCCGCCTATGTAACCTACGATACCGCACATAAATTCCCTCCCCACAAATTTTCTTTGCCATTCTGCGCAAATAAAATTTCGTGATTTTCAGCGCAACGCATTTTCACGACGCGGTTAAATATTTTCTCGTATTTTACCTTCCATTATTTTACAAGCCAGGGCGCACAGTTCTTCGCTTTCGCCCTCGGCGGTAACGCGAATAACCCGCTCAGTGCCCGAAGGGCGGACTACGAGACGGACGTTTAAATCCTTTCTCAGCTTATTCGCGACGGCTTCCACGCCCGACATTGCCTGCATTTTGTCTACGACCGGAACGTTCAACGTAATTTGCGGATAAGACTTATAGCCTTTCAGCAGTCCTTCAAAACCGCCGTTTTCGACTATCGCCTCCATAAGCAAAACCGCGGTTACCAACCCGTCGCCCGTGGTTTCGTACTTGGAAAACACCACGTGCCCGCTGCGCTCTCCGCCCAGAACCGCGCCCGTTTTCGCCATAGTGTCACACACGGTTTTGTCGCCTACGTCGCACACCTCGCACGTTATGCCGCACGCGGCAAGACTATCAATAAACCCGCCGTTTGAGAGGACGGTGCAGACCACTTTGCCGTGAGCAAGCTCGCCGCGCGAATGCAGATAATTTGCAAGCACGTACATCTCCTCGTCGCCCGAAATAACGCTGCCGTTCGCATCAACCGCAATGCATCTGTCCGCGTCGCCGTCGAACGCAAAGCCGAAATCCAACGAGTTTTTTACGACGAGGTCGCACAGCGCTCCGATATGTGTGGAGCCGACGCCGTCGTTTACGTTGGTGCCGTCGGGCACGTCTCCTATCATATACGTCTTTGCGCCAAGCGCTTCAAACACGCTGCGCGCAATCTGAAATGCGCTGCCGTTAGCCCCGTCAAGCCCGATTCTCAACCCCTTATACGAGCAGGTCGCAAGGGAAATAAGATGCCCGACGTAGCGGTTTCGTCCCGCAACGTAGTCTACGGTGCGGCCTATATCCCTACCGTGCGCAAATGGGATATCCTTACCGCCAAAGGCGGTAAAATCGCCGTCGAGATAACTTTCGACGAGCGCGATTACGCCGTCGTCCATTTTTTCGCCGCGGTCGTTTAAGAGCTTTATGCCGTTATCGTAATAGGGGTTGTGGCTTGCGGAAACCATTATTCCAAAATCGAAACCGTCGCAACGCGTCACGTACGAAACGGAGGGGGTAGTGGTCACGTGCATAATGTGCGCGTCCGCGCCTACCGAAGTGAGCCCCGCTGCAAGTGAATATTCAAGCATATAAGAGGAAAGGCGGGTATCCTTGCCGATGACGGCGCGGCACTTGCGGTTTTGACGCGCGCCGAAGTACCAGCCTAAAAATTTTCCCACTTTAAACGCCCTTTCGGCAGTGACGGCAATGCCGGCTTCGCCCCTGAACCCGTCTGTTCCGAAGTATTTACCCAAATAAAAACCTCCGCACATATAAGTGCAAATTCATATTAGTTTAAAAACAATTCAGCGATAATACATTTCAGCAGGAGCGCATATAAAAAAAGTGCGCGTACCCCCTCCGCTCACACGGAAAACCCCGAAAAAACGGATTTTCCGTTTCGACAAAATTCGGCGTTTTGCCTCCTACTTCCCCTCCACCCGACTTTTATATGCCGTGTAAACGCATATGCTTTGGAATTTATGTGCAGTATTATTCAAATGCGGCTAAAACGCTTGAACGGCGGTTCATCTTAGCCGCCGCAAATATGCGCGCCGCCGCAAAATCCGTATTAAAGCATATGCCTTGGAACTAATTTGTGTTACGGTGCAAACGAGGTCGATTTGCCGTGCCCGCGCATATATTCCGTATGTTTCGATAAAAATTACACTCCCGCGCAAATTATTGACATTGCCCCGCGCATATGCTACAATTAAGCGGATTTCGGAAGAGATAAATGAAGAAAAAATTCAAACTAAAACTTTCCGTGTGGCAGTTCCTTGCCCTCGGCTATCTGGCGGTAATAATTTTAGGTAGCCTGTTACTCGTTCTCCCCTTCGCGGCGAAGGACGGGCAACCGACGCGCTATATCGACGCTTTGTTTACCGCAACGAGCGCTACGTGCGTAACGGGGCTTGCCACTCTCGATACGGGCGCGCATTGGTCGCTGTTCGGACAGATAGTCATACTTTTACTTATTCAGACCGGCGGCTTGGGGTTTATGACCTTCGTTTCGACCGTTTTCTTAATGATTAAAAAGAACGTAGGGCAGTACCAAAGAAAAGCTTTTATCGTGGCCGGCGGCGGCGGAAAAAATTCCGGCATAAAAACGCTGATAAAAAGAATTTTTATCGGCACGGCGATTTTTGAATTTGCGGGCGCGTTCATCCTATGTTTCAGATTCGTCCCCGATTTCGGTTGGGGCAACGGCATCTACTTTTCGATATGGCATTCCGTTTCGGCTTTCTGCAACGCGGGCTTTGATTTGATGGGCGCCGTGGGCGGAAGTTCGCTCTCGGCATACGTAACGGACCCGTTAGTCGTTCTCACTCTTTGCACGCTGATTTTCGTCGGTGGGCTGGGCTTCCTCGTATGGGAGGATATAATAGACACCCGTTGCAACCCCGCAAAATTCCAGTTAAACACCAAGGTCGTACTGTTCGTCAGCGCAATTATAATTCTCCTTTCAACTTCGCTGTTCCTTGCTTTTGAATGGAACAACCCCGTTTACGAGGGTTTTAATTTCGGAGAAAAGCTACTTGCTTCGATATTCAACGCCACCACTCCCCGCACTGCGGGCTTCTATACCACCAACCCCGCAGACCTATCCGAAAGCGGGCAGATTTTAACCGTATTGTTGATGTTTATAGGCGGCAATTCGGGTTCAACGGCGGGCGGTATCAAAGTTGGAACGTTAGCCGTTATTTTAACTGGTATGTTTGCGGTTTTCCGCGGCAAAAGAGATATTAACGTCGGCAATAAACGCATTGACCATTCACTCGTGTCGCAGGCGCTTGCAATATTTGCAGCCTGCCTTATGCTGATAATGGTCGCCGCCCTCGCCATATGCGCGATAGAGCCCGAGCTACCCGCAATGAGCGCGCTTTTTGAAAGCGTTTCAGCATTGACGACGGCGGGGCTTAGCCTGAACGTGACGGGAAATCTTTCGATAGCTTCAAAAATTATCCTTATACTTCTTATGTACGCGGGCAGGGTGGGCATTTTGACGTTAGCACTTGCGCTCGGGGCAAAACGCTCCGCGGCAGACATCAGGAAGCCTATGGACACTTTGATGATCGGGTAATAATATCTAAGGTTTTTTAGGAGATTTTTTATGAAATCAATTCTTTTAATAGGTATGGGGCAGTTCGGACAAATTTTAGGCGGACGCCTTATCGATATGGGCGACGAGGTTATGATAGTCGACAAGGAAGAAGACGTTATTAATTCGCTTGCGCCCAAGTATACCAACGCGGTCATCACAAACTGTATGAACGCGGACAACGTCAAGAGCCTTGATATCCCCTCGTTCGACGCGTGCGTGGTAACTATTGCGGACGACTTTCAAAGCTCGCTTGAAATTACATCCATACTGAAAGATTTGGGGGCGAAATACGTCGTTTCCAAGGCGAACACCGAAATACAGAGAAAGTTCCTCTTCCGCGTGGGCGCGGACGAAGTCATTTACCCTAACCGCGACGTTGCCGAAAAGCTTGCCGTGCGGTTGAACGCGCAAAAGGTTTACGACTATATCGAACTCGACGCAACATTTTCCATTTTCGAGCTTGCGGTACCCTCGAAATGGATCGGAAAAACCATACGCGAGGCTAACCCCAGAGCGGTCTACGATATGAACATTCTGACTATCAAAAAGGATAATAAAATAATGCCCTCCCCCACGCCCGACATGGTGTTTGAGGAAGGCGATAAGATGGTCGTTTTCGGCAACACCGAAAAAATTATAGCGTTCACAAACAACAAGAAAAAATAAGTAAGCGTTAAACTTAGCCAAAAATTTCATAAACAGCAAACAAATTCCCGCCGCGCGTTTGCGCGGCGGGAATTTGCGTTTAATCAAAGCATCTTATACTCCACCGAAGCAACGGTTGCAAGATACACTTTAACCGCCCCCGCTTTTTTCAGCGCAAACGCCATTTCGTCCGCGGTTGCGCCCGTCGTTAAAACGTCGTCAGCCACCAAAACGCGCTTGCCCTTTACCTCTTCCCTTTTAACTACTTTAAAACAGCCTTTAAGGTTCTTGCCGCGCTCCTTGCGGGAAAGTTCCTTTTGCGTTGCCGTTTCCTTGCGCTTTTCAACCGCGCCCTTTAAATACGGTACGCCGCACCTTTCGGACAGAGCTTTTGCCAGAAGCTCGCTTTGGTTGTATCCGCGCTTCAGCTTTGCCCGTCGGGTCATAGGAACGCAGACTATTATATCGCACCGTGCAAAGCCCCGTATCTTTTTATAAATTTCGTATGCAAAATACTGCTTTAAATACCCCTTCCCCAGCTTGAATTTTTTTATGAGAACTGCCGCCCCGCCCTCGTACACGAACGTAGACAGGGCTCTGTCGAATTCTGGCGGTTGTTCCTTACACTCCACGCAAATCTCGGGGCGGACGGTCCTTCTGCCGCAAACGGGGCAGACTTGCTTGTCGTTATACGTCAGGGTTTTTGCGCACTCGTCGCAAATATTCGTCCCGAACGTTTCCCGCCCGCAAATATCACAGGTAAAGTCCGTCGGAAAAAGAAAGTCCTTTACCGCTTTTAAAAATTTATTCAATTAAAAATACCGTCTTAAAATATATTTTTCGGCAAAATCAGATAAATTGTTTGTCGTAAGTAAATTCTACATCGTTTAATCTTGCATTGCAAGCTTTCATTACAAATAGACGATAAATTAAGCGTTCACGCAAAAAAGAAAAATTTAAGGATTTCTTAAAGATTTTTTCCTGAAAAAAATGGTAAAATATTCGCGAGGTGCGATATGAAATATAATTGCCTTATTATAGACGATGAAAAAGTGCTTGCAGACAGCACGGCGGAATACTTCAATCTGTTCGGAATAAATACGGCCGCAGCGTACAGCGCGGACGGTTGCCGCAAATTCTCCAAAGAAAACACTGCCGAACTCATTCTGCTTGATATAAACTTGGGTGACGGCAGCGGTTTTAATTTGTGTAAAGAATTACGGGAAACGACGAATATACCCATTCTTTTTATTTCCGCGCGCACGAGCGACGACGACAAAATCATCGCGCTTAACATCGGCGGAGACGATTACGTACAAAAGCCCTATTCGCTCGGAGTTCTGCTTGCAAAAGTAAAAGCCGTGTTAAAGCGGTACGGACAATCCGTAAACGAAGGGTATTCGGACGAAAGACTTACCGTAAACTTTGTCGCCCGGCAGGTTTCCGTTAACGGCAAGGAAATAAAGCTTACCGCGCTTGAATTTAAACTGCTTGCGCACCTAATTGAAAACGAGGGCAAAGTCGTTTCAAAGCGGGAACTTTTTGAAAAAGTCTGGGGGGATAAGTTCACCGGAGACGGAACGCTTAACGTGCATATACGCAGATTGCGCGAAGCGATTGAAATCAACCCCAACGAGCCGAAATACGTCGTTACCGTTTGGGGCGACGGATATAAATTTACGGGGGCGAAAGCATGAAAAAGCACCTCTTTATAGCGGCGTTTATCCTTGCGACAATCGCCGAAATTATAGCGCTTATCGTTTTTGCCCTGCAAACGCCCGACTTTTCGCAGGACACGGTAGCTGTAAACGAAGTTTTGCAATCGGTGACGCAGAACTTTAATAATTTAGGGGAACACGAAACCGCCACCTCCCTCGATTACGCCGTGTTGGATAAGGACGGCAATATTTTATATAAAACGAAGTCCGGGCTTTCTGAAAGCTTAAACGCCGCAATCGCGCACAGAGATACGGTTCTCGATATTACGGTCGACGATAGCTTAGTCGGTAAAGTTATCGTTTACAACGACGGGGCGCTTTCGCTGCAATCGCAAAAGCAAACGGCGGTTATAGTGCTTTCGGTTGCAATCGCCGTAAACTGTGCCTTCTGCGTAGGCTACGCCGTTTATATTCAGTTAACCGTTATAAGTCCGTTCCGGAAATTAAAAGGTTTTGCGCAGCGCATTGCGGGCGGCAATCTCGATATTCCGCTTGAAATGGATAAGCGCAATCTTTTCGGCGCGTTTACCGAAAGCTTCGATATAATGCGTAGCGAACTCAAAAAGGCGCGAATCGCCGAAGCAAAGGCGGAGCAAAGCAAGAAAGAACTCGTTGCAAAACTCTCTCACGATATTAAAACGCCTGTCGCAAGCATTAAAGCCGTATCCGAAGTAGGTCTTGCCGTAACGGACAACGAAAAAGACAAAGCAAACTACGCGCAAATAATCGGCAAAGCCGACCAGATAAATACGCTTGTTACGAATTTATTTACGGCAACGCTTGAAGAACTGCAACAACTTACCGTTGCCCCGACCAACATAGAAAGCAACCTAATAAAAACAATGCTTGAAAACGCGGACTATCTGCATAAAGCAACAATTCCCGCTTTACCCGAATGTTTGATATATGCCGACGGGTTGCGTTTGCAACAGGTTTTCGATAATATTTTTGCCAACTCTTACAAGTATGCTAATACTGCAATTACCGTCGGAATAGAAAAATCAAACGAACGTATATGTATAATTTTTGAAGACTTCGGGGGCGGCGTTTTACCCGATGAATTGCCGACCCTTAAAGAAAAGTACAAACGCGGTCGCAACGCAAGCAATGTCGGGGGCGCAGGCTTGGGACTTTATATATCCGATTATTTTATGAAAGCAATGCGCGGAAGTCTTGCTATCGAAAACGGCGAACACGGCTTAAAGGTAACCGTTACCCTCGCCTTAAGCGGTAAAGCCCGACCGTCATTTTGAGGCTTGCCGAAAAATATTGTAAGCATTTAAGAATTATTTAAGAAACCGTTAAAGACGTTTAAGAATTGAAAAAAGTACAATGGACGTGTTAAAAGGAGGTTTTTATGCAACGGCAAATACTATTGAAAACCGAAAAATTATGTAAAACTTTCTCAAACGGCGGTCAGCAACAGCACGTTCTTAAAAATATCGATTTGGAACTTTACAAGGGCGACTTTACCGTTATTATGGGCGCAAGCGGCGCGGGCAAGTCCACGCTTTTATACGCTTTATCGGGAATGGACACCCCCTCCCTCGGCGCTATTACGTTCGGCGATAAAGTCATATCCGATTTGTCGCAGGACGAGCTCGCGGTGTTCAGACGCGACCATTGCGGTTTCGTGTTTCAGCAAATTTATCTCATAGACGGAATGAGCGTTACGGACAACGTACTATCCGCAGGGCTTTTGGTAAACAAAGATAAAAAAACCCTTGTAGCAAAGGCAAAGGAACTGTTTGCGGCGGTTGATATATCCGAAGAAACGCAAAAGAAATTCCCCGCGCAGATTTCTGGCGGCGAGGCGCAAAGAGTCGGTATCGCCCGTGCGCTTATCAATAACCCCGAAATACTGTTTGCCGACGAGCCTACGGGCGCACTTAATTCAAAGACGGGACTTGACGTTCTCGATACTCTCACGAAGTTCAATGAGCAAGGTCAAAGCGTTGTAATGGTAACGCACGATATGCGTTCCGCCCGCCGCGGCAACCGCATACTCTACCTTAAAGACGGCGTAATCTTGGGTGAATGCAATTTGGGGAAATACGCGCACGGCGATACGGCAAGGCACGAAAAACTTACTGCTTTTCTGAAAGATATGGGGTGGTAAAATGAGAAAGCTATTTCTTATCGCACGTTCAAATATGCGAAAAGCAAAAGGACAGACTGTGGCTATCGCCGTACTGATTTTGCTGGCGGCAATGCTGTTAAATCTTTGGCTTATGCTGTCTATGGACTATAAAGCCAACTTTTTGAGATATCACGACAAACTCAACGCCGAACACGTTACGCTTTTGGTAGACGATACGGGCGAAGTGCAAAAATTCTTATCGCAAACGCTTGAAAGCGATGACGAAGTAGAAGAATACCGTCTGGACAGCTGTATGTATATGGTCGGCACGTTCTCTTATAACGGCGGACAAATGAACGGACAGTTTATCTTTATGGATAAGCAAACGGCTATATCGCGCACAATCGGCAAAGCCGAAATTGTGGAGGAAGGCAATTTAACGAGCGGAGTATATTTGCCTATGCTGTATATGTCGGACGATTACTGCATAGGCAAAACGATTGAATTAACTATCGGAAGCCACCCTGTAACGTACACTGTATGCGGCTTCTTCAACAGTGTAATGATGGGTTCGCATAATTGCGCTTTAACACAAGTTATACTTACGCAGGATAAATATGCCGAATTAGAGGAATTGAATTACGCATTTCAAACAACGCTGTGTTCGGTGCGTTTGAACGAAAAATCAACTAATCTTACCTATGAGGCTAAGATAAAGGCAATCGTTTCGGAGAGTTTCCCTAATACGCAAATGGCGAGCAACTGTTATGACATAGTTGCACAGTCGCGGTATATTTCGCAAGGAATTTGCTCGGCAATTATGAGTGTTATGGCGTTTTTCGTACTTTTAATTGCGCTTGTAGTAATCGTATCTAATATCATTAACTATATTCAGGTCAATATTAAAAATCTCGGCGCACTCAAAGCCGTTGGCTATTCTTCGGGACAGCTCATATTAGCTCTCTTGTTGCAGTTTTTAGGGTTGACTGTCTTAACGGCAATCGTGGGTGCAACGCTCTCTTATGCGCTTTTCCCTGCCATAAACGCAATGATGATAGCGCAGACGGGAATACCCTATGCAATTCACTTTTTACCGTTGCCCGTTATAATCTCGCTTATAATATTGGGAGGTACAGTTGCTCTCTCCGTTTGGCTTTCCGCCCGTAGGATAAAAAAGGTAGAGCCTATCGTTGCGTTGCGCTCGGGCGTGCAAACACACAATTTTAAGAAAAACCGCGTTCCGCTTGAAAAAACGAGAGCCCCTTTAAATTTTGCGCTTGCGCTCAAAACTACGCTCTCGGGCGTTAAACATAATATAACGGTTTGTATAACAATGCTCGTTCTCTCGCTCGTGGTTGTGTTTTCGGGGCTTATGACTGAAAACATAATTGTCGATATGACGCCGTTTCTGAATTTAGTCGTCGGAGAAACGGCGGATAGCGCAATAAACGTACAAGTGGAAACTGAGGACAATTTACTTGAAGTATTGAATTCTGACAGCCGCACGGAAAAGGTATATTTGTATAATTCTTTGAACGTATCGCACGTTGGCGGAGTGGAGCTTATGGCAACGCTTTGCGACGATTTTTCAAAAGTAAATAATCAAAGCGTGGTATTCAAAGGCAGATTTCCAAAATTCGATAACGAAATAGCAATCGCCGCAAAATATGCAAAAGAGAAAGGATTTGCAATCGGCAATGAAATAGAAATAACGGCGAACGGCAAAACCGAAAAATATCTTATAAGCGGTTTTACGCAAATTACAAACAATCTCGGCAGAGATTGCCTTTTGACAAGACAGGGTTACGAGCGATTGGGAACGTTGCAGAGCGTTACTTATTATATCAATCTCGTGGAAGGTACGGATATAGACGCTTTCAATGAAGAAATGAAAGGAAATTTTTCGGATAGCGTAAACGGCGTAATAAACGTTTTGGCTACGATTGAAGGCGCAGGAAGCGTTTACGTTTCGCTTATGACTATAATTGTAATTGCAATACTAGTGCTTTCGGCGATTATCATAGCGTTTGTGCTTTATTTGTTGGTGCGTACGCTACTCAATAACAAAAAGAGGGACTACGGAATACTCAAATCGTTGGGCTTTACAACGAAACAACTCATTGTGCAGACTGCGCTTTCGTTTATGCCTACGATTATTATTTCAACCGTTATAGGAATTATTATAAGTTGTATTATTATCAACCCGCTTACGGCATTATTTTTAAGTTCGCTCGGCATTGTAAAGTGTACGTTTAATATTCCTATCTTATTCTCCGTATTTGCAGGGTTCGGTCTTATTCTTCTATCATTCGGCATTGCCTGTTTGCTGTCTTTGCGAATTAAAAAAATAGCGCCCAAAGCGTTACTGGTCGGGGAATAACGAAAAAGTTAAAAGCCGTTGAAGCGTTAAGCTTCGACGGCTTTTTTTGTTAGCCTGCTTTTCTCGGTAGAGAAATGTACGAAAAAGGAGAAAAAAGGAGAATATTTAGAGATAAGAACGGAGATTATTTTCCGTGCGTAAATGATATAGTTATGTCGAAACCCCGCGAAAAATGTAAAACCTACTTAATGAAAAGGAGATTAATATGCACGAGAAAATGTCTGCCACGGGAGTATTGGCGCAACTGATTTACGTATTGGAAGGGAACTTATCGGAGCTTACGTCCGTCGGGCGCAAAGACGATTATATCGAGGGCAGTTGGGAAGCCTGCATCGAATGTCTTGAAATTATCGGTTGTTGGACGAAAGCGAAGGATTACGGTTTAAATTACAATCCCGAAATTAAATTTAATATGAATGCGTCGCGCAGGCCGTTAAGCAGACCTTCGCGCCGTAAATAATAAAATTTTATCCGTTCGTACCGTCGCGCTTTTCTTCCCCGTCCGCGTCAATCGGTTCAACGGTTATCCCCTTGCGTGCGGCGCAGGCTGCGGCTACGCTTTGGCGGGAAGTGCGCACGGTAAATCCGCAGAGCCCGTCGAAGGCAATTTCAATACACTTCTTAAACCCGAAACTCTGCGGGTCTTCGTCAAGCGTGAAGCTTGTGCCGTACTTTGCCAGAATTTCAAAGACCGTAAAAAGTCCTATACCGTTTCCGCCCGTACCCGCGCGGGTCGTAATCTGTTCCAATCCGAGTTTTGCAAGCACTTCTTCGTCAAACTGTTCGCCGCTATCGTAAACGCGTATAAGCGGCTTTTTATTTTTTGTTGAGCTTAGCTCTAAGCGCACTTTTGCATTCGGCAAGCCGAGGGTGGAAATCACGGCGTTATCCAAAATATAGCTAAGCAAAATATGTACGTCTTCTTTATGCAACTTGCCGTCGGAAAACCAACTTTTAGCGTCTGCGGAAATATCCACGCTTACGTTAAGGCTTTTACGCTCCGCCACGGTAAAAAGTTGAATTATCGGCACGTCGATTAATCTTTCGCCCGTTTGCGGAACATTCTGCAAACTGCACTTTTCGTTTGCAATGTTCATTTCGCGTAAAATCTTACGCAACATATCCCGCGCGGCGCACGCGTCCTCACAACCGGTTTTTTCCGCAGCGATTTCCGCAAGATAAGCGCAATCGGGCACGGCTTTATTCAGAAAATGAAAAAGTTTAGAATACACCGCAACTTGCAAATCGGTTTCAACGGAATTCAATTTAATTTCTTCAATCGTATCTTCCATACGGTTTACGTTTTGCCGATTTACCGCCTCGCGGTAGTTATATGTAATATGCTTCCGCCACCATAATATAAGTAAAAGACCGCATAACGCTATAACGAGAAGAACGGTTTCATAAATAGTTTGAGTTGCATTTTTTGTATATACAATCATCAATGTTAAAATACATCCCACACTGAAAAATAATAAAATTTCAAAAGTTGCAGGATCACCTTTGGGGTTAACTCCGCTTTGCAATCGTTTAATTTTAAATAGAATAAAAGTCACAATCATTTGAATTAAACTAATTAATGATTGTGTAATAATGTTTTTGACAATTTCATTTTTGATAAGATATAAAGCAGTTGCAATGGGAAAACTAAAAATGAGGCTACTTGCAAAAGCAACTATTGAAATTCCCAGCGCTATCGTGCCTACGGTAACCGTTTCGTAAAACGGTTTTCTGAACCGCAAAAATAAAAAAGCAATACCGAAAATAAGCAAACCTATCGGCACGAGCATTTTTACGTATACCGTTACGAAGTACAAGACTGAGGATAACGCCATAAATAGCGGAATATCGAACAAGTCCCAAGCTTTCAGTTTTATACGCATAAGTTTTGTGTAAGCATATAAAATGCAAATAAAAATGGCTGTGTATTTTATTAAAGAAATTATAAATTCATTCATAAGCATTATTTATAACAATATTAGTTAATTTTCGATAAAAGCTCCCAGAATTTAACATTCGCTCCCCTTTTATACTCAAAAAAAAGGAGGGTTTACATATGTGGAGTTATCTTAAAGCAGTTTGGTCCTGGTTATTAACTTTTTTATCTTATTAATCTCAAAACAAAAAGCGGGTTGCAAAATTGCAACCCGCTTTTACTTTAACTATTTAGATAGCTTATCAGCTTCTGTTTATAGAAAAGTACAAATTCGATAGTGGTCGGTACGAATTTATCTTTACGCAACGGCGCGGTGTAATACTTTTGCAAATTATTTATATCTGCATTATTCCAAGTATTATTTATCGCGTATTGCATTGCGTGGGTAGTGCCGCTGTCGCTTTTGCCATACTTTTTACCGATTATTTTTCCCCAATGTTGATTTTCACCCTTAGCTGCCAGAATAACCGCTTCAACCAGGTAAACGTAGCCTATATTTTTTACGCTTACGCCCAGTTTGTTGAACTCCGCTTGCACGAAGTCGCGCATTTTGTCTTCCAACTGCTTTTCGGTTAGCTGTGCGGGCGGTTCTTCCCCGTAACCCAAAATTTCAGGCGCGACTCTCAAAAGATGCTCTACCACCATTTTGGGAGTATAGCCTATTTGCCATTTTGCGAATTCGTAATCCGCGCCCATCTTCTTTGTGATACTGCGCGTAACTTTACTTGCGCTGTTGGTGTTGACTATGACGTAAGGCTTAGGGCTGACAATTTCAGAGCGGAGTTTGTCCAAAAGGTCTATTCCGTCGCCGCTGCCCTCCTGCAGTTCCAAATCGAGTATTACCGCGTGCGGATGATTGTTACGGATAAAGACAAACGCGTCGCTTGCGGATTTCAACGCGCCCGCAAGATGAAGTTTATCCGCGTTTGCGTTAATCTCTGCAATCAAAGATTTGCAGTCGTTTTCATCGTCTTCGACGATAAGCACCTCAAGTTTATTCATCATAAGTACCCCTTTAACCGCATTATAATACAAAAACCGCGTCTCCGCAAGATATAAACAAAATAAATTTATATATTCCCGTTAATTAACCGTTTAGTCCCCAAAAAGTCCCCAAATTGCATAAAAAAAGCACCGCAAATTGTGTGTTTCGTGTTACAAAAACCACAAAATGTAGTGCTTTTGGCTGGGGCGAAGTGATTCGAACACCCGAATGACGGAGTCAGAGTCCGTTGCCTTACCGCTTGGCGACGCCCCAATAT
>CAJTYL010000012.1 GCA_910583855.1 uncultured Christensenella sp. | reverse complement strand
GTAGTAAAAAGCTCTCGAACGATATGTTCGAGAGCTTTTGTCCTCGCTTGAAAGTGCAACTCTAAAAAATTTAGTTTTTTATTCCCTATGAGAAGTGCGCTTTACGGAAGCCTTTTTTATCTATTAAACTTTTTCCTTTTGTAAACCAAGCTTCGGCGCTTTCTCTTCGGACTTTACAAGCGCGGCTAAAAGACACGCGTAAATTATCGTAGGGAATACGTTGAAAATGTGCATATCGAGAAGGGACATTAAAAGTAAAACTGCAACAGTCAAAGCTATTAAAGTCCGTTCCACCGTAATATTTTTGAAAAAGCTTATCAAGGTCTGCACCCTGTGTAAAATATACGCGGCAAGCCCGAATATTCCGCACGCCGCCATAATTTCAAGCACGGTGTTGTGGCAGGTCTGCGGCAAGAATATTGCGTTCATAGAGTAGCTGTAGGGTATATAAAATCCCGCGCCGAAAAGCGGATAATCTTTAAAATAACCTAACGCTTCTTTCCAAATATTCCACCGTCCGCTTCCGTTTAGCTCACCGTTTACGAATATGTTATCGAAAATTGCTTTCACCGCCGCAACGAATTCCACTCTGAAAACGCAAATAAGCGCTATCCCGGCAACGGCAGCGCCCGCAGCTATACATAAATTGGGGATACGGTACTTGCCTTTAACGAACAGTATAATAAGACAAACAGGATAAACCGCTATTGCGACTACCATCGCCTGCCTGCTGCAACACAGCAATGAAGCTGCGAAAATGAGAAGGGAATAAACGGTAAACGAATATCCGTATTTGCTCCTGCCCGCAAGGTACACGGCGGAGGGTAGGCACATAGTTATCAAAAGCCCGTAAGTGTTGTAGCCTCCCCACCCGAAGAAAAGCGCACCCCTGCAAATAACGCCGTCTACAAACAAATCGTCGTACGTCGCGTACGCTACGGCAAGCTCTACTATAAGCAATACGCTTAGGGCTATAAATCCGTAAGCAATCCTCTCAAAGAAGTTTTTATTTATTACTATATTATCTTTTATTGCGGAGAACAGCCCCAAAATCAGCGCGGACATCACGAATCCGAAAAGCAGGTTATTGGGCGTGGAGTATTCGCTTCCGAACCCGTTTAATATAAACGCAACCGATAACGCGCATATCCCGACGAAAACGGGCGTTATGCGAAATTTTTTCTTCACACAGCAAACGATAAGCCGATAAGCGAGTGCGGCTATGGCAAGCACGGCGAATACCGCCATCTGCACGATTATAGCCGTCTGCGAATAATAGTCGTAGCCGTCCGCCGATCCTGCGCCCACGTTTTTAAGCGATACGAACAAATTAAGGAATAACAGCTGGGAAATCAAAGGGCTGATATCGTCTAAAAGTAAAAGTATAAGTATAGTAACTATTCCAAGATAATATATGGCTACTATATCCCAACCAAGATAATAGCAGGCAAGAAAAACCGCCGCGGTCGAAAAAGGAAAAAATTTCGACGATATTACGTTTTTTAATATATCCAACGCTTTACTGCGTTTTATCTTTCCGAATAACGTTTCCATACTGTGAAAAGTATACTCCCAAAGCAATAAAATGTCAAGGTGATAATATAACGTTGAATGTATATATTAAGTATAAAATATTAAAAACAATACTTGATTTATAAATGCTTTTATGATAAAATAAAAACGTTGACGTTGCCGCGTTAATTACAGAATAATTAAACGGTAAACGAATTTATATTTTTTTACGATATTATAATCGAACGGTGATAAAATGATTATAACGAAAACTCCTTTCAGAATGAGCTTTTTCGGCGGCGGTACGGATATGCCGCAATTTTTCAACCAATACGGCGGCGCCGTAATTTCCACTTCGTTTGACAAATACGCCTATGTAACGGTAAGGCATCTGCCCCGTTTTTTCGATTACACTACCGAACTTATTTACGCCAAAACGGAGCGCATAAAACGTATTGACGATATGGAGCATCCCATGGTCAGGAACGCTATGAAAATGCTGGATATGAAGGAGCTTCATATATCTTATGACGCGGACTTGCCTGCAAGGACGGGCTTAGGCACTTCAAGCACTTTCGCGGTCGGGCTCTTAAACGCTTTCTATTGCTTAAAGGGTCAGTACCGTTCCAAAAAGGAGCTTGCCAACGACGCAATTTATCTTGAAAGAACTCTTTGCAACGAGGCGGGAGGCTGGCAGGACCAGATTGCCGCGTCCTTCGGCGGACTCAACAGAATCGATTTCAACGAAAGGGGCTACCACGTGAACCCTCTTATAATTTCCCCCGAAAGGAAAATAAAACTAAACGATAATTTAATGCTTTTCTTTACGGGTTTTACGCGCCTTTCGTCGCAAATCCAAAAATCGACGACAGCGTCTATGACCGATAAGCACGCGCAGCTTATGCAGATGCTTGCCTTAGTCGACGAAGCACAGGATATCCTGGAAAACACTTCAAGAAATCTTGACGATTTCGGATATTTAATGGACAAGTCATGGCGGCTCAAAAAGCAAACTGGCAGCGCCATTTCGACCGATTCCATTGATGAACTGTACGAAAAAGGCATAAATGCAGGAGCCTTGGGCGGCAAACTTTTGGGCGCAGGCGGCGGCGGTTTCCTTCTTTTCTACGTTCAACCCGAAAAGCAGCAAGCCGTAAGGGAAGCTTTTGCCGATTTAATGGAAGTGCCCTTCAAGTTTGAAAACGCAGGCACGCGCGTAATTTATTACACGCCCGAAGCTTTCGATAAACGAACGAGTATCGAGGAATAATATGAAAACTGTCATAATGGCGGGGGGCAAGGGCACGCGCATATCATCGGTTGCCCGCGATATTCCGAAGCCTATGATAAAAATCGACGGCGTTCCCGTCCTCGAAAGGGAAATAGAATGTCTCAAATCGCAGGGCTTGACGGATATAATAATCACCGTCTCGCACTTAGGGCAGATAATCATTGATTATTTTGGCGACGGAAGCAAAATTTCACCCGCAACGGGTAAGCCCTTCGGCGTGAATATCGAGTACTATTTCGAAGAGCAGCCATTGGGCAACGCGGGCGCACTCTTTAAAATCAAGGACAAGCTTTCGGACGATTTTTTGCTTTTAAACGCGGATGCGGTATTCGATATAGATTTTATAAGATTTATAGATTATCACAAAGAAAAGGGCGGGCTCGTAACTCTTTTTACCCACCCCAACGGTCACCCTTACGACAGCGGGCTCATCGTTTCGGACGGTAACGGCGCGGTTTTAAAATGGCTTGCCAAAGAGGACGAACGCCCAGCGTACTACAAAAACAGAGTAAACGCGGGCTTGCACGTCGTTTCAAAGAAAATTTTAGATGCTGAAATCGTCGCGCCCAAAATAGATTTGGACAGGCAGCTTTTAAAGCCCTTGGCAGGCACGGGCAAAATGTTCGTTTACGACAGCCCCGAGTACGTCAAGGATATGGGTACGCCCGATAGATACGAAAGCGTTTGCCGTGACTTTGCCCTCGGCACTGTAAAGGCTAAAAACCTTATTAATAAGCAAAAGGCAATCTTCCTTGACAGGGACGGAACGATAAACGAGTACGTCGGCTTTTTAAAAAGCCCCGACGCATTCAGACTTTTAGACGGCGTATCCGAAGCGATTAAGAAGATAAATTCAAGCGGTTACCTTGCAATTGTTATCACTAACCAGCCCGTTATAGCAAGGGGAGAAGTAACGTTTGCGGGTCTTGAAGAAATTCATGATAAATTGGAAACCTTGCTCGGGCGCGAAGGTGCGTATCTGGACGCAATCTATTTCTGCCCTCACCACCCGCACAAAGGTTACGCGGGCGAAATCCCCGAACTCAAATTCGACTGCGGCTGCCGCAAGCCCAAGGCTGGTATGATATTTAAAGCGGCAAAAGATTTCAATATCGATTTGTCCGAATCGTGGATGATAGGCGACGGCGAAAACGACGTGCTCTGCGGCATAAACGCGGGTTGCAAAACGGCAATAATAGGCGAAAACCATTCCGCAACTTTAAGTGGAAAAAGCCTATACGATATAATAAATAAAATACTCGGGAGTTGATTATGGAATTACGAAAGCATATTGATTTGCTTATTGAACGCTATCCTTCGCTCGGCGTATGTAGGGGCGATATAGAAAACGCGTATAAAATTCTTGAAGAATGTTTTAAAAACGGCAACAAGCTGCTCGTCGCGGGCAACGGCGGAAGCTGCGCCGACGCCGAGCATATCGTTGGCGAGCTTATGAAGGGTTTCAAGCTAAAACGCAAATGCTCCGAGCAGTTCTCCGAAAAGCTGAAAGCAGTCGACGGAGTAAGAGGGGCGGAGCTTGCCGAAAACCTTCAAGGCGGTTTGCCTGCAATCGCGCTTGACGGACATCAGGCGCTCAATACCGCGTTTATCAACGACGTTGCCGTCGGCGGGCTTCTCACCTACGCCCAGCAGGTATACGGCTACGGCAAGTCGGGAGACGTGCTTCTCGGCATATCCACTTCGGGCAATTCCAAAAACGTTATGAACGCAACCGTAGTTGCGCGCGCTATGGGCTTAAAGGTTATAGGCCTTACGGGCGCAAAGGGCGGCGAGCTTGCAACCGTATCCGACGTCGCTATCAAAGTTCCTTCAACCGAAACCTATATGATACAGGAGCTGCATTTGCCTGTGTATCATACGCTTTGTTTAATGCTTGAAGAGCGTTTCTTCGGCTAATAAAAATAAATACGTTCCAATCGTGGCGGCGGGCTTTTGCCCTCCGCCATTTATCGTTCGGTTTAAAAATATTCCCAAACGGGAAAAACCGAAATATGTCAAACAAAGAGCTTATCGATATTTCCGCTTTGGAAATAACCGCCTCCGCCGTACCTGAACGGGTTTTCGAGTTTATTAAAACCGTAAAAAATCCGTATTGCTTCCGCGTAAAGGCAACACCCGTCAAGGTCGTATTTTCGGATAAAGCGGACGCCCCCGCAATCGAGAACCTGTTGGTAAATATTGCCATTCGCAGATTTAACTGAAATTGTTGCGGTTATTAAAAAATTCTTATAAAATAAAATTGCGTTAAAGTGCATCGCCTTCAAGCCGTTTTCAAAACGGCTTTTCAAGGTGTACATATGTCAAGAACAAGCAAGTATTTAAGCGTGCAAGCCGTCGCGCCCGTCGCTAATATATGGCAGGCAGGGCTCTATATAAGACTTTCTAGGGAGGACGGCGACAAGCCCGAAAGCGAAAGCGTAGCCTCCCAGAAGGCTATTTTACAACGCTTTATTTCAGACAATCCCGAAATAAATTTAACCGACTTTTATATCGACGACGGCTACAGCGGAACGGACTTCGACCGTCCCGCATTTCAGCGTATGCTTGCGGATGCTGCAAGCAAAAAAATCAACTGTGTGATAGTCAAGGACTTATCGCGTTTTGGAAGAAACTATGTTGAATCAGGCAAGTATTTAGAGGTAGTTTTCCCCACGTTTAAGTTGCGCTTTATCGCTGTAAACGACGGCATAGACAGCTTTGCCCAGCCGTCCACTATGAATAATGTCATCGTACCGTTCAAGAATATTATCAACGACGAGTATTGCCGCGACATCTCCGTTAAGGTTCGCAGCGCACTCGATATCCGCCGCAGACAGGGCAAGTTTATAGGTTCTTTCGCCGCCTACGGCTATAAAAAGGACGAAAACGACCATAACAGGCTCGTTGTCGACGGTGATGCCGCCGAAACGGTTCGGTTTATTTACGAAAAATTTTTGTCCGGTTACAGCGTGATAGGCGTTACGCGAGCGCTGAACGAGCGCGGCGTGCCCAACCCTTCCGAATACAAAGCGGGTAAAGGGCTCAACTGCCGTCGCAATACTGCGTGTAATAACGTGGGCGCCTGGACGGATTCAACTGTAAGGCGTATACTAACCAACGAGGTCTATATAGGCAACCTGGTGCAGAAGAAAAACGAAGTTATAAGCTACAAAATCCACGTCGCGAAGCAGGTTGAAAAGCAAAACAGAATCACCGTAAAGGGTACGCATGCGCCCATAATTTCAAACGAAGATTTTGAAAAGGTTCAATCTCTTCTAAAGCGCGATACCCGCACGTCGCCTAAAGAAAAGACGGGCAAGCTTTCAACCTTTGCGGGCTTTTTAAAGTGCGCCGACTGCGGCAGGGCAATGCAAAAGCGCACGGTAAAGCAGCCGAATAAAACTTACGAATACTATGTTTGCTCGACCTACCGCAAAATGCACAGTACGCTTTGCACCAAGCATGCAATCCGCGCGGAGGTTCTCGAAGACGCAGTATTAACAACCTTAAATAAATATATCGCGCTTGCCGTGGACTTCGACAGACTTATAGAGAAAATTAACAGGGTTCAAAAGGGCGGCACGAGGTCGAAACGTCTTTCGTCGGAGCTGGTTGCCGGTCAAAGCGAGCTCGCAAAGGCGCAAAAAATTCTTGTTGATTTGTATCCAGATTATAAAAGCGGTATAATAACGCGGGAGCAGTACTTCGCCTTAAAAGAGAAGTATGAAAATTCTTCCAAACGCGCCGAGCGTGAAATTGCGCGTATAAAGGAAGAAATGCGCAATTTTGCAAGCGGGGTCGACGGCAATAATGAATTCGTCGCAACCTTCAAAAAGTACGGCGGGCTTAAAGAGCTGACCCGCGATATTTTAACCGAGCTCGTCGAAAATATTTACGTCCACGAGGGCGGGGAGATAGAAATTCACTTAAAGTGTAAGGACGCCTTCCTTGCCGCGTCCGAATATATCGAAACCCACAAAGCTAAATCGTCGTCTACCGAAACGGCGTAATAATTTTTATGCACCTTATTGTCATTCCGAACGCATTGAAGAATCTCTTTCAGACAGCCGTCACAAAGTAGCTGAGGGGGAGTTTTATTTTTTAAAAACCTTATGGTGTTTTATTGACAACCGCCCCCGCCGCGGCAGACACCATAATGCAGCACTTAAAGGACACGGATACCGACCCGACCGACTACGATATGATTTTAACGGGCGACTTGGGCGCGCTCGGCAGCCGTATCGTAAAGGATTTATGTTGGGAAAAGGGTTACGACATATCCTCACGGCACGTCGATTGCGGCGAAATTGTCTATAAGGTTATCGAAAAAGAATTTCAGGGCGGAAGCGGCGCGGGCTGTTCGGCAAGCGTTTTAAACTCCTATATTCTTACGAAGATGAACGCGGGGCTGTATAAACGCGTACTGTTTGCGGCGACGGGCGCGCTACTTTCAACCGTATCTTCGGGACAGGGCGAAAGTATTCCCTGCATAAGCCACGCCGTGCAGTTAGAGGTGTAATATGGATATCGGAAACGAAATGCTAACTATATTTTTACAGTTCTTAAAGGCGTTTGCTGTCGGCGGCGGCATCTGCCTTATAGCGCAGATTATAATAAACTTCACCGACCTCACCGCAGGTAAGATTCTCGTTTACTTTATGCTTGCGGGCGTGGTGTTGACCGCCGTCGGAGTGTACCAGCCTCTCGTCGAATTTGCGGGCGCGGGCGCAACCGTTCCCATTTCGGGTTTCGGCTATCTGCTTGCAAACGGCGCGATAAGGGGAGCGGAGAAGGGCTTTTTCGGCGCGATAACAGGCTCGCTCGCCGCCGCCAGCGCGGGAGTAACCGCCGCCGTCGTCTTTGCATTCATAATGGCTATAATATTCAAATCAAGAACAAAACCCAATTAATAAACGCCGAAAGCGCGCCATACAATAAAGTATGGCGCGCAAACTTCGTTCCAACAAAAAATTCAGGCGATTTAAAATTCTCCTTTTAATACTGTGTATTTTGGTGGTGGGGGTGCTTTTGTACTTCCAACGCAACGTTACGCGCGTCCTCATTTCCATAAGCGAGGCAACCATCCGCTCCATAACTACCGTTGCCGTCAACGACGCCATTTACTATACTCTGAACGACGTAAACCGCTACGACGACTTAATCGCAATCGAGCGCGACGCGGACGGCAACGTCACTTCCATAACCACGGACAGTCTGAAAATCAACAGAATAGCAAGGGACACGGCATATCTGTCTCAGGAAAATCTGACCAAGATGAGCGCGGAAGGCATACAGGTCCCGTTAGGCGCGCTCACGGGCATAGAGGCGTTGGCGGGCTTCGGTACTAAAATAAATATCAAAATTATCCCCATTTCCAACGTGGAGTGCCGTTTCGTTTCCAAGTTCACGGACGCGGGCATAAACCAGACCAAACACTCTTTATACCTTGAAATCGTCTCGGACATTTCCATTATTTTACCGTCCAAATCGACGAACCTTGCCTCAACCATAGAAGTGCTTATCTGCGAAAGCGTAATAACGGGCAAAATCCCCGATACCTACCTGCAAGCCTCTCTCATAGGCTCCGACGGACTATTAGTTCCTAAAAATTGACAAAATATCGGCTGATTTACGCCGATACTTTGTCATTCTGAGCGTAGCCGAAGAATCTAATCTTCCAACCCTAATAAATAATCGGAGGACACACCGAAAAATTTTGAAAGAGTAATTATCGCAAGCGCGTTTGGCACTCTTTCGCCTGTTTCCCAAAAACCTATCGCGCCCGTGCTTATCCCCGTAGCTTTTGCAAGCTGTGCCTGCGATAATCCTTTTTCCAATCTCAATTCTTTTAGCCGTTCTATAAATTTGTCCATAACAATATTTAATCACAAACGTGAGTAAAATGCTTGACTACTCACATTCGTTAGTGTTATTATATTTGTGTTGAGAGGTAAACTTATGAAATCGGCGATTGAAAAAATTTATTACGGAAAAGCCAATAGTCAAAATATATCCGTAACGGAAGAGTGGAAGCGTCTGGCGGCAAAGTGCTTAAAAATATACGAGGAATTTTATCCAAGCCTTAACGAAAAGCAAAAACAGCAGTATGAAGAAATGGCGGAATACGAGAGCTATCAGGAAGCTGAGGTGGTAAGACAATCTTATAAAGAAGGCTTTAAACTCGGCTTAGCTCTTGCCGCCGAATCGATTATTGATTAAACACCCCGCGGCGTTGCGCCGCGGGGTGCTTTTACTTATCTCAAAGTTATATCTAATTTAAATTTCAGATTGGCGAGTATCTTTTTTACGAAGCCGTCAATCTTGTTTTCAATGGGTTCGTCCTTCGGCGTGAAAGTAACTGTGAACGCCATTGACTTTTTGCCCGTTTCAATCTGTTCGCCGATATATACGTCAAACAGTTTAACGTTCGAAACGTACTTGCAAGCCGCGTAAATTTCTTTTTCAATCTCCGCGCAAGTCGTGGCGACGCTGCAGGTCAACGCCAAATCGCGCGTGACCTCCGCGTACTTCGAAAGCGGAACGTATTTAAAAGGCTTACGGTGGTTCTTTAATTCTTCGTAATCGAGCTCCGCAACGTACACGGTGCGCTCCAATGCAAGCTCTTCCGCGACCTTTGGTGAAATTACACCGAGATAACCCACGTCAACGCCTTCGCAAACGACCTTTGCCGTTATGCCCGGGTGCAGGAAGGGGAGTTCACAGGGCTTGTATTCAAACTTTACGTTCAACGCGCCCGCAACGCTTTCCACGATTCCCTTTAAATCGAAGAAGTCGAATTTGCCCCAAACGCCTATCGAAAGCTTATCTCTCTCTTCGGGGAAGTCATTCACGGGCAACTCGTCTGCAAGATAAACCTTGCTTAGCTCAAACAGCTTGCCCACGGTATTCCCGCGGCGCAGGTTTCTCACGATTACGTTCACCATAGAGGGCGCAAGCGTGGTGCGCATAATGGATAAATCTTCGGTAATAGGGTTTAAAATTCTGATCGCTTTGCGCTCCTTTGCATCGGGCGCGAAGTGGAGCATATCCAAATCTTTTTGAGAATAGAATGAGTAGGTTGAAATTTCGTACAGTCCCTTTGCAACCAAAATGTCTTTAAGCCTGTTTTCGGCTTTCTGCTCTTCGGTGAACCCGCCGTTCGTGATTGCCGCGGAGGGGAGGAAAGTACCTTCGATATTGTCGTATCCGTAGAAGCGGATAATTTCTTCCGCGATGTCGGGGTATCCGTCTATATCCTCGCGGTAGCGGGGCACGGTTATCAGCATTTCGTCGCCCTTAACCGAAACCTTAAAATTAAGGTTTTCAAGAATTTCAACCATTTGCTTTGCTGGCACTTCGATGCCCAAAAGCGCGTTAATCGTTTTCACGCTGACGGTCATTTTCTTTTCTTCGGTGTGCGAGTTTTCGGTTTTCACGTCCACGTGCAAGTCGGTAACTGTGCCGCACTTCAATTCCTCTATAAGGTGCAGCGCTCTTGCCATAGCGCGTTCCGTAGTGTATTCGTTCACGCCCTTTTCAAATAGTGCGGAGCTGTCCGTGTGCTGTCCCAATGCCCGCGCGGTCTTTCTTACGCTGTCGCGCGCAAACTTTGCAGCCTCTAACATAACCTCGGTCGTGTCGTTTTCAATCTCGCTGTTAAGTCCGCCCATAACGCCCGCAATGGCAACGGGCTTATCCTTATCGCATATAACGAGGTTATCGTGCGTAAGAGTGAACTCGTTTTCATCCAACGTGGTAATCTTCTCGCCGTCGCCTGCTCTTCTTATATTAATCTCGTGCCCCGCAAGCGTTCTCAAATCGAATGCATGCATCGGCTGCCCCAATTCGAGAAGTATATAGTTAGTAATGTCAACTATATTGCTAATGGAGCGCAGCCCGCACTTTGCAAGCCGTTGTCTAAGCCACAGGGGAGAGGGTGCGCACTTTACGTCTTTGACGTAATGCCCGATATAGCGGGGGCACAAATCAGGCGCAAGGTCGCAAATTTTTATATCTTTTTTATCCGCTTTAACGGCGGTATAGGAGTAGTCGGGCTCTTTCAATTTCTTTTTAAGAACGGCGGCAACCTCCCGCGCAATTCCCAAAATACTTTGGCAGTCTGGGCGGTTTGCCGTAACGCTTATATCAAAGATATAATCGTCAAGCCCGACGATGGGCTTTATATCGGAACCGTTTACGCTGTCTTTCGGCAGAAGCAAAAGTCCGCAGTATTCCGCGCCCTCGTACATATCCCCGTTAAGCCCAAGCTCCGCACCGGAGCAAAGCATACCGTCCGATTCTATTCCGCGCAGCTTACCCTTTTTAATGGTCGCCACGCCTTCAATCGTTACGTGGTCTTTCGCCGTAGTGTAAACGGTCGCGCCAACCAACGCGCAGGGGGCTTTAATTCCCTTTTTAACGTTGTCCGCGCCGCAACAAATCTGAAATATTCCCTTGTCGCCGCAATCAACTTTGCAGACGTGCAAGTGCGTACCCTCGACAGGCGAGCATTCTATAACTTCCCCGACCACGACGCCCGAAATAGCTTTGCCGACTTCAATTAACTCTTCAACTTCAAACCCGCAGGAAAAAAGCTTTGTCTGCAATTCTTCGGCGGTAACGTCTATATCTACGTAGGCTTTAAGCCAACTTAAAGGTGCTTTCATTAAAATCTCCTTTCACAAAAATTTAGGCTATTTTGCTTTTAACCCTTGAACTGTTTCGAAAATCTCGTGTCGCCCTCGAACAGGAGCTTCATATTGTTTATGCCGTATTTAAGCATAGCAATTCTCTCAATTCCCATACCGAACGCAAAGCCCGAATAAATATCGGGGTCTATGCCGCAGCCCTCTAAAACGTGCCTGTTTACCATTCCCGCGCCGAGAACCTCAATCCAGCCCGTGCCCTTGCACAGCCTGCAACCGCTTCCGCCGCACTCGAAACAACTCACGTCAACTTCAACCGAAGGCTCGGTAAAGGGGAAGTAAGAAGGGCGGAGTCTTGTTTTTACGCCCGCGCCGAAAATCTTTTTTGCGAACTCGTCCAGCATACCTTTCAAATCGCAAAGCGTTATGCTCTTGTCAACAACGAGCCCTTCCATCTGCGAGAACATAGGCGAGTGCGTCGCGTCGTCGTCGCTTCTATAAACCTTCCCGGGGGAAAGTATTTTAATGGGCGGCTTCTTGTTTTCCATAACGCGTATCTGCCCCGCGGAAGTTTGCGTTCTTAAAAGTAAATCGCTTGAAATGTAAAATGTATCCTGCATATCCCTTGCAGGGTGGTCCGCAGGCGTGTTGAGCGCGGTAAAATTATAATAATCGTTTTCTATCTCGGGTCCCTCGAAGACTTCGAATCCCATTCCCGAGAATATGGAAATAAGTTCCCGCCTTATAAGCGTGTTGGGGTGGTACGCCCCGTCGTCGGTGACCTTTGCGGGCAGAGTTACGTCGATTTTTTCTTCGGAATAACGCCTTTTCAGCTCGAATTCCTTAATTCTCTTTTCAATCGCGTTGAACCGTTCTTCCGTCCATTCCCTTAAAGCGTTTAAAAGCTTGCCCATAGAAGGACGCTGTTCGGGCGGCACCTCGCGCATATTCTTCATTAGCGCGGAAATCTCGCCCGTCTTGCCTAAAAAGCGCATCTTAATCTCTTGTAAAGTCTTTGACGATTCAACGTCTTTCACCGCATCGTCAATGCTTTTTTCAATCTCGTTAATCTTGTCCTGCATAAACACTCCTTAAAAATATAAAAACCCCGTGCAAACGCACGGGGCGAATAATTTTCGCGGTACCACCCGATTCACGGCAAACGCCGCCTTAATTGACCTTTTACGCAAGGTAAGCGGAGCGGACTACTAAGCTCGCGCTTTTCGCCCGTCGGCTCGCGGGTGAATACCGCTTAAACCCTATAAGAAATCTTTCAGCCGTTTTCGGATTTCTCTCTCTGAAAAGGGTTTTTAAAACGTCTGTCCCGTTCGTCGCCTTTATATTTACGCTTATTATAGCTTTATAAAAATTTAAAGTCAAACGATTTTATTCGTTTAGTAAATCGAGTTGCCATAACGGTCGTACGCAACTATCGCGGGGAAGTTTTCAACTTCAAGGCGGTAAACGGCTTCGGATAACAGTTCGGGAAATGCAATGCATTCGCTCTTTTTAATTGTGTTGCCGTACAGCGCGCCGGCGCCGCCTATTGACGCAAAGTAAACGGCGCAGTTCCTTTTCAATGCCTCGCGCGTCTCTTCGTTCATTTCGCCCTTGCCGATAATAGCGCCAAGCCCCAAATCGATAAGAGCAGGCGCAAAGCTTTCCATTCTTGCCGAAGTAGTCGGACCGCAGCTCCCCGAAGCTTTGTTCGGTCGCGATGGGCAGGGACCCGCGTAATAAATAATCGCGTCTTTAATGTCGAATGGTAAGGGCTTGTTATCTTCCAAAAGGGAGAAAAGCTTTTTATGCGCACAGTCCCGCGCTGTGAGTACTACGCCCGACAGCATTACGCTGTCGCCCGCGCGCAGATTTTTTATATCGTTCTTTGTAAGAGGCAAAGTCAGCTTTTTCATAAAACCCTCTTTTCGCACCGAACGCAA
Organism: uncultured Christensenella sp.; assembly: GCA_910583855.1. Classification (GTDB taxonomy): domain Bacteria; phylum Bacillota; class Clostridia; order Christensenellales; family Borkfalkiaceae; genus Coproplasma. The sequence goes on along the minus strand of CAJTYL010000012.1, from coordinate 38,844 downwards.
TGACATTGGATATTCACCGCAACGGGCAGCCCCGCGATGTGCGTCGGCGCAGTTTCGCAAGCAACGCCCAAAGCCGTAGTGTCGCCGTGAAAGCCTTGGCAGCCGATATTTAAGTTATTAATTCTGCTTAGCGCAATTTTTTCTATTTCCGCAACCGCAGGGTTAGTACTCGGTACGCCGACGTCGCGCATCAACGCCTTTTTGGCAAGCAAAGCGCAGGTGTCGAAAGTTCCGCCAATTCCCACGCCTACTAAAACGGGGGGGCAGGGTCGTGACCCCGCAAGTCTGACCGTTTCGACAACGGCGTCGATAGCAGCCTCGATTCCATGCGCGGGTTTAAGCATATAAAGGCGGGACATATTCTCGCTACCGAACCCTTTGGGCATAAACGCAATATTTATTTTATCGCCGTCTACGATTTCGGTATGAATAACGGCGGGGGTGTTGTCGCCTGTGTTTTGGCGCGTTATAGGATCGCATACCGACTTTCTGAAATACCCGTCCGCATATGCTCGGCGTACGCCCGAATTAACGGCTTCCTTCAAAGATTTTCCTTCAAGAAAAACTTCCTGCCCTATTTCGAGAAAAACCACGGCAATCCCCGTGTCCTGGCATACGGGCATATTTTCGGTCTTTGCAACGCTCGCGTTTTCAATAAGTATATCAAGCGCAAATTTTGCCGCCTCGCCGTTCTCTTTATCCCGTGCGCATACAAGCGCCTCTTTGCAGGAACGGGTTACGTTCACGCCCGCGTGCAAAGCCATATTATAAATTTTTTCTTCTATTGAAGAAGTATTTATCTTGCGCATATCTGAATTTTACAACAAATTACATTAAAAGTAAATAAATAATTTACTTAAACTTTATTTTAATGTATAATCGTAATATGAACGACGAAAACGCTAGGGGTTTGCAACCCGTTAATCCATTATTGCAACATGATTCACATATCGGCGGATTTGCTTTAAGTCTTGCCGCGGTGCTCTACGTATTCGTGGGCTTTGTATTAGGTATCGTAATTTTAGCCGCCGGTATAGAAGAGGGGTCGGACGCGTACCTTTACTTGAATTACCTTGCCGCTCCCGTTGCAATGACGGTTGCAATGTCGGTAACTCTTAAATACAAAAAATTCCCCGTCAAAAGGGCTTTCCCCGTAAAATGTCACCCCAAGTATTATTTAATAGCTTTGCTATTAATATTCGGGCTCATCTTTTCGGTAAGTTGGGTTGATACGGGGGTCACGGAGTTTTTAAAGCTTTTAGGATACGTTCCTAAGGGCAGGGACGCGTACCTTCCCAATCTTTCGGGCGGGCTCGTCGTCCCCGCGCTTTTAGTCATTGCGCTGATGCCCGCAATTTTTGAAGAAGGGCTGTTCCGCGGCGTAATTCTGAACTCTTGCAAGGACGGGGTCGGCACCGTACGCACCGTGTTTATAGTCGGCTTCGCCTTTTCGCTTTTCCACGCTTCGGCTGAGCAAACGGTTTACCAGTTTCTTGCAGGCTGCGTCTTTGCGTTCGTCGCAATCCGTTCGGGCTCAATATTGCCGTCGGTGATAATGCACTTTATCAATAACGCCCTAATCGTTATCTTCGCCGCTTGCGGACTTTTGGACGCGTCGGGCAACCTTATAGTCTCGTCTGGCGGGGAAATCGCTTTAATAGTAACGTCGGCAGTCAGCTTCATCGGCGGAATGGTTTGGCTCGTTTTAGATAAAAAATCTGTAATAAAATGCCGAAAAGGCGCGGTAAAATCGTTCTTTATCTTCGCTTCGGTAGGAATAGCTATTATGGGTGTAATGTGGATATTATCGTTTTTCGTGAGGTAAGGCGTGCAAAAAATCAACGTGGTCTGCGTGGGTAAAATCAAAGAAGAGTTTTTTAGGGACGCAACAGCCGAATATTTGAAACGCCTTTCCCGCTTTGCAAAGGTGGAAGTAAAGGAGCTTGCCGAAGGCAAGGACTTGGAGGAAGAAGCGCAGAGTATCTTTCGCGCCGCAAAGGGCTACGTTATCGCGCTGTGCGTAGAGGGCGTAAAACTTTCAAGCGAAAAGATGGCTTCACACGTTAAAACTCTCTGTGACAAGGGTAGCGAAATAACGTTTATAATAGGCTCTTCCTTCGGGCTTTCTAACGCCGTAAAGGATAAAGCCGATTTAAAGCTTTCTTTTTCGGATATGACTTTCCCGCACCAACTGATGCGCGTAATATTACTTGAACAAATCTACCGCGCGTTTATGATAAACAGCGGCTCTACCTATCACAAGTAATCAAAATTTGCCGAATATCATACTTTATTGTTGTGGTATACGACGAAGTTTCAAAATTCTACAAAAGCTATCAGTTCAAAAAATGCGTTGCAGGGTACACCTGCGCAGGCAGGGAAATTTTTGCTTTTCATGTCGGAGCTGAAACGGGCAGGCAGTTTATCGCCGTCTACGCTGTTCACGCCCGCGAATGGATAACCGCAAGGCTTGCCTTAAAGCATATAAAAAAGGGCGTAAAGTCGGGCGGAGGTTGGATAATTCCCCTTTTGAACCCCGACGGCGCGGTCATTTCCGAAACGACGTTCCCGCTCTGGAAGGCAAACGGGCGGGGAGTTGATTTAAATTGCAATTTCGACGCCGATTGGGGCAGCGGGCGTTTAAATACTCGTGTTCGCGGCGGTGAAAACTGTATCGGCGATTACCCGTTTTCCGAACCCGAAACGATAGCTCTCCGCGATTTTACTTTAAAAATTCATCCGTTCGTCACGCTCAGCTTTCATACCAAGGGCGAAGAAATTTACTGGGAATACAACGGCAGAGGGGATATTCGTGGCGCAAATATCATAAACGCCGTAACGGGTTACGAAATAAAGCGGATATACGGCTCTGCGGGCGGTTACAAGGATTGGTGCATACAGAAGTTGAAAATCCCCGCCTACACGGTAGAGTGCGGCTCCGACGGCTTAACGCACCCCATAACGGAATTGAAAAAATTAAAAAAATGTTATAAAATAATAAAAATCTTTTCTGAAAACTATGGCAGATAAATTTATGAAAGCCGCGCTTAAATGCGCGCAAAAAGGTCTTGAAGAGGGCGAAGTTCCCATCGGCGCGGTAGTCGTGCTGGACGGTAACATCATATCCCGCGGGCACAACAGAAGAACGAAAAAGCAAATTGCAACCGCACATGCGGAAGTCGAGGCTATCGAAAAGGCTTGCAAAAAACTCAAAAGCTGGCGTATTCCCGAATGCGAGATTTACGTCACCTTAGAGCCCTGCCCTATGTGTATGGGCGCAATGCTTAACGCCCGTATAAAAAAAGTCTACTTCGGCGCATACGAGGCTAAGGGCAGGTCCTTAACGGACAAGCTTGCAAACGCCAACCTCGTCAACCATGTAATAGAGGTCGAGGGCGGCGTAATGGAAGAGGAATGCTCCTCGGTCTTGTCAAATTTTTTCAAGCAAATGCGCGGGCGTATCAAAGAAAGCCCCGAAGTCTAAAAGACTTTAATTTAGTTGACTTTATTTAATGTAAATATTACAATAAAAACTGGGTTTTAAGCGACTCTCTCGCCGAACCTTTTATAATCACGTCGGAGGAACTTAAATGATAAACCACGGAAATGAAATTAAAATCTTTTCGGGCAATTCAAACAAACCCCTTGCCGAGAAAATAGCGGCAAAACTCAACACTACTCTCGGCGAAATGGAAGTAACTCACTTCTCCGACGGTGAAATTTACGTTCGCTTTAACGAAACTATTCGGGGAACGGACGTGTTTCTCATTCAGTCCACGAGCTATCCCGTAAACGTAAACCTTATGGAGCTGCTCATTATGATAGACGCGGCAAGGCGGGCAAGCGCGGGCAGAATTACCGCGGTTATTCCATATTTCGGTTACGCCCGTCAGGATAGAAAGGCGCGCTCACGCGAGCCTATAACCGCAAAACTCGTTGCAAATCTTATCACCAGCGCGGGCGCGGACAGGGTTCTTACTATGGATTTGCACTGCGCGCAAATTCAGGGCTTTTTCGATATTCCTTTGGACAACCTCGTGGGCGGACCCACGCTATACAACTACTTTAAACCCAAGGTTGACGAAAACTTCGTCGTGGTTTCCCCCGATATCGGCTCGGTTGCCCGCGCAAGAAAAGTCGCCGCAAGAATGGATGCGCAAATGGCGATAATAGATAAGCGCCGTCCCAAAGCCAACGTAATGGAGGTTATGAACATTATAGGCGACGTCAAAGGCAAAAATTGCCTTATGGTCGACGACATGATAGATACCGCAGGCACGATAGTGCAGGGCGCGCGCGCACTTAAAGAAGCTGGGGCAAAAGCAATTTACGCTTGTTGCTCTCACGGCGTTCTATCGGGTCCCGCGATAGAAAGACTTGCGGACTCGCCTATTGACGAGCTTGCTATCTTGGATACTATCGATATCCCGAAGGATAAGATTTTACCTATCTTCAAGATAATTTCTACGGCGCAAATGTTTGCATCTGCAATAGAGAACGTTTACTTGGATAAATCTATGTCCAAGATTTACGATTAATATTAAACGTATCTCTGTGTTTTGTCGGTTTCTAAGTCAGCAATAAAAATCAAAGCCGCGTTGCCTGCGCGGTTTTTTTAAAGGAAAGTATGTATATAATAGTAGGACTCGGCAACCCCGAAGAAAAGTATTTGAAAACCTTTCACAATATGGGTTATATTGCCGTGGGCGAAGTCGCCGCAAAGCTCGGCGTCAAATTCAAAAAAAAGGAGTGCGAGGCGTTTACCGCCGAAGCAAACGTTGGAGGCGATAAGATTATTCTCGCCCGTCCCGTAACTTATATGAACGCCAGCGGCAGAGCTGTCAAACAGCTTCTTGCAAAATACAAAACCGATGAAAGCCGGCTTGTAATTTTATACGACGATTACGATATCCCCAAGGGCAGTATAAGAATACGTCCTTCGGGCAGCGCGGGTACGCACAACGGAATGCGCTCCGTCATTGCCGAAACTGGTACGCAGAACTTCACCAGAATAAGGATAGGCATACGCGACAGCGAGGTCAATATTCCTATTATCAACTACGTATTGTCGGAAGTTAAAAGGGAGGACTACGACCTGTTTATATCTGCTTGCGGCAGGGCGGCAGACGCGGCGATAGCCGTTGCAAAGGGCGAAGCCGTCGAAAAGGTTATGACCGATTACAATGGTTAAAATTCTGAAAGACCCGCACATATGCCTTAAATAACGAACTTTTTATCAAGGATAACGCACTTGATTAAAAATTTTTTCAGCTTTAAAAATTTACAGGGTGACTACGCCGCCCTTGCAACCGACATCCGCCTTGGCATGCCAACGGCGGCTTTTGGCTTGTTTGACGCGCATAAATATTTGATTGCTTCATTGCCGGAACAAAAGGTTTTGTATATTGCCGCCGACTGTATAGCGGCGCAGAACGCGTATAGCTCTATTTCGGTTTTAAGCGGCAAAAAATGCGCTCTTTTAACGGCAAAGGACGAGGTTATTTTATATAAAGACGCTCTTTCAAAGGACGCGCTTTACCGTAGAATTTCCGCAATTCACGCAATGCTTAGCGGCGCGGAAATCGTCGTTTGCGATATTGAAGCGATAATGCAGCTTTTCCCCTCGCAAATTGATGAGATACGCTTTAAAACAGGGGAGGAGTACGACTATTTGCAACTCCCCAACAAGCTCGTAAAAATGGGTTACACACGCGAATATGCCGCAGATACGCGCGGTTGTTTCGCTGTTCGCGGCGATATCTTAGAGGTTTTTCCCATCAATTCGGAAACCCCCGTTCGCATTGATTTCTTCGGCGATACCGTTGAAAAAATCCGCCCGTTCGACTCGGTGAGCGGCGAAAGATTGGAAGAAATTCACGAGGTTCTTATAGTCTCCGCAACCGACGTGCGGATATTGCCCGGAGAAAGGGAAAAAATTCTAAGCGAGCTGACGGCGCAGGTGAAGAAGTCGCCCGACGTAAAGGCGTACGAAAGGGCAAAGAAAATTGCCGAAGATATTGCGGAAAAGCTTGAGCAAAACACGTCGTTTTCAGGCGCGTCTTTTTTAATGCCTTTGCTCGGTTGCACCCGTAATATATTCGATTTAACGGATGAAAACACCTTAATAGTTTTTGACGAATGCAAGTCGGTAAACGACAGAATGGACGGGATATACAAGGAACATACAGAGCGTGTTTCGGATCTGAAAAGGGGGGGCGAAGCGTTCGCCTTTTCCCAAAATCAACTCATATCACCCGAAACGTTGAAAGAAGGCTTTAAAAAATACGCATGCCTTGCGTTGCAAACCTTCACCTCAACTACGGCGTTCTTCCGTCCGTTAAAAACTTACGACTTCCGCGCAACCCCCGCGCCGTCCTATCTCAACGCAATGCCCCAGCTCGTAACCGACGTTAAGAATTGGCTATCAAACGGTTACCGCGTGCTTGCGTTCACTGGCAATCTGCAACGCTATGAAAAGCTTTCGTCAATTCTTTCCGACGAATACTTGCCCGTTTACCCCGTTCCCGACAGGTTGCAGGCGCTGCACGGCGTTTCGGTAAGCTCGGAAGAGCTTGCCCACGGTCTTATTCTGCACGAAAGCAAACTCGTTTTAATCGGTAGCGACGACATCTACACGAAGTCTGTAACAAAGCGTATTAAAAAGCGCAGGGGCGATATGTTCGTTGCTCCTGAAATAGGCGACTTCTGCGTTCACGAAAAGCACGGCGTAGGTAAAATAACGGGCACCGAGAAGATTGAAACGACCGACGGAATAAAAGAATATCTTTCAATCGAATACAAGGGCGGCGACGTTCTTTACGTTCCCGTCGAGCAGATGGACGTACTTTCTAAGTACGTCGGCGACTCCAATCCAGCGCTTTCCAAGATAGGCGGAGCCGACTTTGAAAGGGTGAAGGAGCGGGTCAAGCAGTCGATAAAAAAGCTTGCGTTCGATTTGAAGGAACTTTACGCCGAAAGACAGGCAAAGCACGGTTTCCGCTTCCCCGAAAATGCGGCAATGATGCAGGAGTTCGAGGACGCCTTTTCATACGAGGAAACGCCCGACCAGCTCACTTCAATCGAAGAGATAAAGGCGGATATGTGTTCTGAAAAGGTAATGGACAGACTGCTTTGCGGCGATGTGGGATACGGCAAAACGGAGGTTGCCCTCCGCGCCGTCTACCTATGCGTGCTCGGCGGCAAACAGGCGGCTATTATGTGCCCCAGCACCGTGCTTTCCGAACAGCACTACAACACGGCGGTAGAACGCTTTAAAGATTTCGGAGTGCGCGTCGAGGCGTTGAACCGCTTCAAAACGCCCTCACAGCAAGCCAAAATTTTAGCGGAGCTTGCAAACGGCAATATAGACCTTATTGTCGGTACGCACAGACTTTTGTCAAAGGACGTGCAGTTTTACGATTTGGGGCTTCTCGTCCTCGACGAAGAGCAACGCTTCGGCGTAGAACATAAGGAAAAAATCAAAAACGTAAAAAAGAATATCGACTGTCTGACTATGACGGCAACGCCAATACCTCGCACCCTACATATGTCGCTTGCAGGTATTCGGGATATTTCCACAATTAACACGCCGCCCTTGAAACGTTTGCCCGTGCAAACCTACGTAGTAGAGGAAAGCGAAACGCTAATCCGCGACGCATGCGTCCGTGAGATTTCCCGCGGGGGGCAGGTGTTTATTCTGTATAACCGTGTGGAAACTATTTCTTCTTTCGCAGGCAGAGTTGCGGAGATTATCCCCGAGGCAAAGGTAACCTACGCCCACGGCAGAATGGACAGGGACGTTCTCGAAAACGCAGTGTTCTCATTCTATCGCGGAGAAAAGAACGTTTTAGTCACCACTACGATAATAGAAAACGGCATCGACCTTCCAAACGCAAATACGATAATAGTCATCGACGCAGACCGTTTGGGTATTTCACAGCTCTATCAGTTGCGCGGCAGAGTGGGCAGGGGCGCGCGGCTTGCACAGGCTTACTTCACTTTCAAGCCCTCAAAGGTTCTAACTACCGATGCGGCGGAACGCCTTAAAGCCATTATGCGATTTACGGAACTCGGTTCTGGCTTCAAAATCGCAATGCGCGACCTTGAAATCAGGGGCGCGGGCAACGTCCTCGGCGCGGAACAGCACGGGCATATGGATAAAGTGGGTTACGAATTGTACTCCAAGCTTTTAAAGGAAGAGCTTACGGGCGACAAGCAGCTTTCAACCGAGCTTGACGTCAAAGCCACGGCGTATATACCCGAAGCATACGTCGAAAGCAGCGCGGGCAGACTTGACTGTTATAAGCAAATTGCCGAAATCCGTTCGGTTGAGGACTACAAACGCGTTTGCATTTCGATCGAGGACAACTACGGACCTATGCCCGATGAAGTTTTAAACCTTCTTATTATTGCGGTATTAAAGTCATTTGCGGCAAAATTCAACGTCAAAAAGATATGCGTAGACAGCACCGAGGGTTCGTTCGAGCTTCCGTCAATCAATTCGCTAAACGACGCAAGGCTGTCCGTCGCGCTTGAAAAATACAGGCAAAGCGTCAAACTTTCAATGGCTAAAGCCCCGCTTATCGTCTTTGCGCCGCGTTCATCTCCCGCAAAAACTATGTTGGATATGACTAAATTTCTCAAATTTGCACTCAGTTTTAATTAAAATCGTTTGCTAAATAATTTTTGTTGTTATATAATAGTAAATAGATTTTTTAAAAAACGCATTTGCACTGCGCATAACTTTGTCAAACTTTGCCACGCCTTGTTCGTTTACGTCAAGTAAACTCTCTGCGGGCGGCGCTTGTTTTTCTTGTTCTGCTTGTACTATTGCGTTTTTGTAATACAGAAATAATGCACTTAGTTTCGGAGCAAAATTTATGAAAAAGAAAACTATCATATGCGGAGTTCTTGCGTCGACTATAGCGGTTGCGGCAACGTTCGGCGGTTGTTCGCTCGTTTCAACGAACACGGCGGCTGATATGAGTCAGACCGTCGCGACCGTTGATATTTCCAAGGCGGACACGCTTGACAAGGAATTTGAAGCTTACAAGGCTGCAGTCGGCAAGACCGATATCATAAAAAGAGAGCTTGTCGCATACTTTATAAACTACGGATATTCCTACGTTCAAAATTCCGGAAAAACTTATAAAGAAACGTTTAATATCCTTTTGGATCAGCTCGTTGAAAACGCCGTTCTCGTTCAGTATTCCACGATGTACCTTTTAAAGGAAAAGGCGACTAACGATAAGAGCGAAGGTTACGAAGCGGGAGCGCTCGATAAGTATATCGAAGCGAGCAAGAAGGGCGACGTATCCAAATACGAATATCTTTTAGGGGAGGACAGCAAGGAAGTTAAAATAGCGGAATACAACCTTCGATATTCAATAAACTCGGCTATCGATTCGAGGGAGAAGAAGTATTTGGACGAAGAAACATCTTCTGCCGGAACGGATACGCGCTCAACGCCTAACGGAGTCGATACGCAAAAAGAAGACTATTACCCGCAGGTAAGCGTCACTGACGACAGCCTGAATTATAATATTTATACGGGTTATGAAGGTTATCAGCTCAAAGACAGCGGCGCGTACGAAGACGACGCCCTCGAAGGTACGACCAATGCTACCCGCATAAAGGCGTATAACGATTTTATTTCCAGCCTTGCTTCGTCGTCTTACGACCTCGTTGATACCAAAAAGGAAGACCTCAGAAAAGTCCGTGAGCTTAAATATATTCAGGACGAATACGTTTCCCAGCTCGAACAGTGCGTCATAAACAAATATTACGAAGTGTACGAGGAAAAGCAGGAGGCTCATTTAAAGCAGACGGACGACGAAAATGCGTCCAACGATTACAGCAAGATTCAATCGGCATACGTAAACCTGCTCAACTCCCAAAAGGAGAACTACGAAACCGAAAGCAACTTCACAACCGCAATGGATGGCATGTCGGATACGTCCTTCGTGCTTTACGCTCCCGAAACGGACGACACGGCGGATGGCGGCAGGTTCGGCTACGTTTACAACATCTTGCTTCCCTTCAGCGACGCGCAGAACGACGCATTGAAAGCTTTCCAGAAGATTTACGCGGACGAGGAGCTCGACGGAGGCTATAAACCAGAATATTACGTTGCAAGGAACGCCTTGCTTGGATTAATCGAAACCACCGACCAACGCGCTGCCTGGTTTAACGGCGAAAAGGAGTATGCGTTTAACGCAAAGGATGCTGTTGAAAGATATTACGGTAAGGACGCGGGCAAAGAATGGCTTTTCTTTGAAAACAACGTATCCAATCCCGATAAGTACGAATCTATTGAAAAATACGCAGGGCTCTATCCCTACAACGGTACCGTGGTAGAGAAGAACGACGGCTATATCTTGAGCCCCGCCAAGCTTAATATTAATGATATGCTTTCGGAATTTGAAAATTATATCGCGTTCGTAACCGATAACAAATGCACCGCAACGCATACCGATACTTCAAATTACGGAAATGCTATCGTATCGGATAAAAATAATCTCTATAAGGAAGTCAACGGCAAAAAGGTCGTAGATTATTCCAACTTCGTCTACACGACGGGTAAGGTTAATTTCGGCGATAATAACGGCGTTGATAATACTATGGCGAACTTCCTCAACAAGGAAAGTAACCGATATAAAGTAATGAGCGCGGTAAACGAGCTTCAATACGCGTACACCACGGATACGGGCGTGCTTTCGCAATATGTGGGTTATTCCGTTCAGGCGGGCGACACGAGCTATATTAAAGAGTTTGAACACGTCGCGCACGAGGCGGTAAAGAGCGGCGCAGGCTCTTACGCCGTTTGCGCGGGAGATTACGGTTGGCACTTAATCTACGTAACTTATACGTATGAACTTGGAAATCAGTTCGGAGAAAACCCCGACTGGGCGAATAATATCGATAAGGAAGGCGCTTTTGAAAATCTCTTCTACGAATGGTTCAAGAGTAAGACCCTGTCGGATTTAAGCACGAAGAGGAAGAGTCAGATAATCACGGACTTCAAGCTTGATACTACCGTAGAAAAGCACGAGTCTGCGTACAAAAATTTATTTGAACTTGACAAAGCTAATTCAAACTCGTAATAAGCTAATCAAGGCAGTTTTATGGAAATTTGGCAAGCGGTAATTCTCGGCTTAGTGCAGGGATTGACTGAATTCTTACCCGTCTCTTCGTCGGGGCACATAGCGTTCTACAACGCAATATTTAACACCGAAACGGACGTTATGTTCTTTACGGTAATACTTCACCTCGGCACTCTCGTGGCTGTTTGCGCAGTATTTTGGAAGGATATAATCGCCCTTTTCAAACGACCCTTTAAAACGTTAGGGTTTCTCGTGCTTGCAACGGTTCCGGCAGCGGTAGTGGGCGTGGTTATAGAATTTTGTCATCTTGACGATTTTCTCCTGGCCCGTAGCTGCGTGGGCATAGTGCTTTGCGTGTTATTTTTGGTTACGGCTGTTCTTCTTTTCGTAACGGAGATTGTCGCAAAGCGGCGCGAAAGCGTTTTGCCTCTCTGTCTTAAAACCGTTATTCCGATGGGCGTTGCGCAGGCAGTTGCCGTTCTTCCGGGGATTTCCCGTAGCGGATCAACGATATGCGCGGGTACGCTGGCGGGCTGTAACCGTGAGGACGTTGCCAAGTTTTCGTTTCTTATGAGTATCCCCGTAATTCTCGGCGGTTTCTTCGTTGAACTTGCTTTGGGCCTTTACAAGGGTGAAATCCAGCAAAACTTTACCGATTACGGCGCAACGTTGGGTTGGAGTGTGGCGCTCGGTTTTATAATATCGGCAGTGGCGGGTCTTTTTGCAATAAAGGTTATGCTTAAAGTTATTCAAAAAGCCAATTATAAATGGTTCAGTCTGTACCTTGTTTTGATGTCTATAACGAGTCTCGTTTTGCAATTTACCGTATTTAACGCATAATAAAAGGACGGCATAAATGCCGTCCTGCTTTTAATTTCAGTAATCCGTTCTGCCGAGCAGGTAATCAACGCTCGTTGAAAATAAATCCGCAATACTGATAAGCGTTTTAAAATCGCATTCCCGTTCACCGTTTTCCCAGTAACTTATAAGTCTTACGGAAACGCCTAATTTTTCAGATACTTCTTTGCGCGATAATTTATTATCGCTTCTCAGTTCTTTTAGCCTTTCGCCGAATAAGTTCATAATACTATTTTAGAACAAAATGTTCTATTATGGTTGACTTGGAACGTTTTGTTCGGTATACTGTAATTACATAACAAATTAAGGAGCAATATGGAAGAAATTTTAAAGGTAGAAGGGCTTACGAAAACCTTCAAACAACCTAAAAAACTTTTTAAAAAAACGGACGGACCTGAAACGAAGGTTGCGGTGGACAACCTTTCCTTTACAGCGTATAAGGGTGAAATTTTCGGACTGCTCGGTCCCAACGGCGCGGGTAAAACCACTACGCTCAGAATGCTTGCCACCTTGGTAAAACCGGATAGCGGCAGCGCTACAGTCTGCGGTAAAAGCATAATTTCAGACGAAACAGGCGTGCGCCGCAAAATCGGTTTTTTAACCAGTGAATTAAAGCTTGAGGACGCTTTCACGCCCGAGTACTTATTTGATTTTTTCAGCGGGCTCTACGGGATCGATAAAGGCGTAACGCAGGCAAGAAAGTTTGCCCTTTTCCAAAAATTCGGCATCGACGCTTTCAAATCCCAAAAATACGGTAATTTGTCCACAGGGATGAAGCAGAAAGTCGCCCTCGTCGTATCAATCGCTCACGACCCCGAATTTATTATCTTCGACGAACCTACCAACGGGCTTGACGTGCTCACCGCCCGCGTCGTTACAGACTTTTTGCAGGAGCTTAAAAAAGACGGTAAGACGATAATTCTGTCCACTCATATTTTCAGTCTTGTTGAAAAACTTTGCGACAGAGTAGGTATCTTAATCGAAGGCAAGCTTGCCGCGTTGGACGCGCTTGAAAACCTCACGAAAGAAAAGAATTTGGAAGATAAATTCTTTGAACTGTACGAACGAGTTACGGGGGCAACTATATGAAGAACGTTATCTTGATAATTAAAAAGGAATTTAACCGCTTTTTCAAGGACAGGAGAATGATTTTGATGATTTTTCTGCCCGGCGTATTGATTTTTTGCCTTTATACATTGATAGGTACGGTAATGGAAAAAGTTACGCCGTCGATACCCGAAGGATATGAATATACGGCAGTTGTTGTAAATATGCCCGACGGTGAAAAATTTAAGGCTTTGGATAGCGTTCTCGACGTCCGGAATTTGAGCGTTGAGGAAGCAAAGTCGGGGGTCGCCGAAGGCGAACTTGACATTATCGTGGAATTTCCCTCAACTTTTACCGCGGATGTGGAAAGCGGGGCAAGCCCCGAAGTTAAAATTTATTATAATTCGTCGGTGGATACGTCCTTCCAAGGCTATGCGGTAGTAACCGCGATACTGAACGGTCTAAATGCGTTTACGGTAAATTCATCGCCTGCGGAAGTTTTTGATTTGGTCAATTCGGAAAAGCAGTCGACAAACCTTATCGCAATGATGATACCTATGCTTATGTTTTCCCTTTTGGCGTCGGCCTGCATTGCGGTTGCTCCCGAAGCGATCGCAGGCGAAAAGGAGAGGGGGACTATGGCGACTATGCTTATTACCCCCGTTAAGCGCATTGAAATAGTCCTTGGCAAAATCGTAAGTCTTTCGTGCTACGCGATGCTTAGCGGGCTGATAAGCTTTTTGGGCGTTATTCTGTCGTTGCCTAAGCTTTCGGGCGGTCTGATTAATTTAGGAGCCGTGTCCTACGGCGCGGGGACTTACTTTATGCTTTTCGGAATAATTATTTCAATAGTCCTCGTAATGATTTCGGCGTTCTCGGCTTTATCCACGTTTGCCAAAAACGTCAAGGAGGCAACGGCGTTTATAGGTCCGTTTATGATAATTATAATTCTCCTAGGTATGGTAAGTATGTTCTTTCCCAACCCGTCCGTCGGGCTCTACGCAATACCGTTTATAGGCAGCGGAATAGCCATGTCGGCGGTTCTCGCGATGACGGAGTCCGTCTTAGGCGTAGTGCTTGCAATAGTATCTAATTTAGTTTTAACCGCGCTTTTAATAATTTTAACAGGGTATATGTTCAAAAAAGAGAGCGTAATGCTCAAAAAATAATTAACGGCAAAAAGATAACCGCCGCGGCATTAAGCCGCGGCGGTTTCCGATTTTAAAATAAGCTGTGCAGTCTTTTTTGCCGTAATAAGCCGAAACGTAAACTTTGCAGGTAGCTCCTCCAAAGCTACCTTATGGCACACCGACGGGACTGTTTAGTGCTGCTATATCCCTATCCTGACACGGTTCGCAGTTGTCGGTTGCATAAGACCTTGGTATCAACACCCCTTACAAAGCGCAGCTTTCCACTTATTGCGTCGAGAAAGACGTTCGGTCCTGCTATTGCGGATTGCAGGTACAGGGCACCGCAAACTCCCCACTTAGCACAGTGCAAACATTTTAACAGATAATTAATTTTTTTGCAACTAAATTCAACGCCGTTTTATTTTCTTTAACGGGTATTGGCTTGACAAATTTTTGCCAATAATTTAAAATAGAAAAAAAATTTTCAGGTGGAAAATTATGTCGGAAAATTGCACTCACGACTGCTCTTCCTGCGGTGACAGCGGTTGCGCTTCCCGCAAAAAAGAAAGTCTTAAAAAGAAGCCCCACGAAATGAGCGATATTAAAAAGGTAATCGCGGTCGTTTCGGGCAAGGGCGGGGTAGGCAAGTCTATGACGTGCGCCCTGCTTGCGGCAGCCGCTCAAAAAAGCGGCAAAGTAACCGCCGTTATGGACGCAGATATAACGGGACCGTCCATTCCCCGTATGTTCGGCGCGGACAAGCGCGCTATGGGTTCGGATAACGGAATTTTACCCGTCGTAACGGACGGCGGCGTTCAGATAATGTCAATGAACGTCCTTCTTGAAAACGAGGCTGAGCCCGTCGTTTGGCGCGGTTCGCTCATTTCGGGCAC
The DNA here is from genome assembly GCA_910583855.1 of uncultured Christensenella sp. Lineage (GTDB taxonomy): Bacteria > Bacillota > Clostridia > Christensenellales > Borkfalkiaceae > Coproplasma. The sequence continues at coordinate 23,814 of CAJTYL010000012.1, read as the reverse complement.
CGTGTTGCAGTTTTGGACGGACGTAATCTGGACGGGCGTAGATATAATGTTTATCGATATGCCCCCCGGCACGGGCGACGTGCCTTTAACGGTTTTCCAAAGTATTCCTATCGACGGCATAGTGGTCGTAACTACCCCGCAGGACTTGGTGGGCATGATAGTGCAGAAGGCCGTCAATATGGCGCAGATGATGAATATTCCAATCCTCGGCATAGTCGAGAATATGAGCTATGTAAAGTGCCCCGACTGCGGCAGAAAAATTTCCGTTTTCGGTGAAAGCAAGGTCGACGCAATCGCCTTGGAATTCGGTATTCCCAACGTTGAAAAACTGCCTGTGGACCGCGACCTGACGGTTGCCGCCGACAGCGGTAAAATAGAAGAGGTGGAGGATAACCCTTTATCAGCCTTCTTGACTAAAATTCTCAAAAAAGTAAAATTAAAATAATTAAACAGCGCCGCGGCAATTCGCCGCGGCGCTGTTTTCTTTAAAGCAAATATTAAATTTTGTTAATCGTCGGTATAGCCGTTCGCTTCCAAGTCGTTCATCAATTTTTTGTCAATCACGAAAACAAGTCTGAATATAAACCCGAATTCCCAAAGGAGCAAAAAGTCCGCCTAAATAAACTATTGCGGTTATTTTTGCTGATTCCTCCAAAGAATCTTTGGCGCTCGGGTCATTGCAAGCAGTTAGCGTTAAAATAAAAAACACGAACATTGCTATAACGACGGGAATTAAAATCGCCATTGCAAAACGTCTTATGCACGAAACAACGTTGCTTGAAAATTCTGTTAGCTGAAATAGAAAATTATTGGTATACGGGCGCACTCTCACAAAATTTAAGTTTTTCGGTGATCAGGGTTCTTGTCGAGTAGCCCGTTCCGCTATTTAAATGGATATGCGTTTCAACTTGATCTGTACCCGTGTAATCTTTCGTCGTGCTACAATACCTCCAGCCGAACGCCGTTTTTCAAGCTTAAACAACCGCTTGTCAAACAATATCCCGTGTACTTTTTTATATTGATAACTATAATTTTTTGCCGTATTTTTCTCTCATTGCACATACTAAAAATACAAATAGCTTGTACTTTTAACAAAAAAAGTTACTTGTATATTTGTAAAGTAAATGAAGACTAAAATTGCGGTAAATATCAAATTTTATCGTAAACAGATGCATTTAACCAAAGCCGTGATTGCCGAAATGCTGAACGGCAAAAAAGCCTTATATGTAACTATGAAAAGGGTTACAGTACGCCGGATATTTACACGCTTTGCCGCCTTGCGTATTTATTCGATATAACTTTGAACGAACTCTTCGAATGGGGAAAAAGCCTTGCGAACGCAATGCTTTTATAAATTAATTCATATTTTTTCGGGCAAAAACTTCCAATACCGAACGGGCATTGAACGCTTCATCTGCTTTTCGTGCGGGCGTTCTTTTACGTTGACGGACTTATAATACTCTTTCCAAAGGCTTTCAAACGCACTTTCGTTTTCGGAAAGGCAAATTTCAGCTTTACCTATGTGCGCCGTTATCCAATATTCACCGTTATAAAGCCCTGCAATCCCGCGCTCTATATCGTGTATAACGAACTTTTCAGCCTTAAATCTTGCCGCAAAGTGCGGCATAAGCAAATCCGTTATGTTGTTGTCGGGAGAGTAGGGTGCGTAAAACGTCCCGTTTGCCGTCTCTTTAAACCGCAAAAGCCCTTTTAAGCGGTGCGTTTCGCCCGTAATTTTATATAATAAATCGTTGAAGTCAACGACTGCGGGTAACGAGTACGCGTTTTTTATCGCCGTTTTGCGTTCAAAAATGCATTTGATATATAAAAAACAGACCTGTTCTTTTTGCGCACTGCAATTTCTTAAAGCCGTTAAAATATCTTCCTCGGCGTTGCGGTCGTACTGTTTAAGCCCTTGCAGAACCCGTCGGCACTTTTCGGCGTCGGCAAGCACCCGCACGGTTTCACAGCCCAAAGAAAGCTGAATTTCACTGTCGGAAGTAATAAAACACTCTTTATTATATGCGTCGAAGACCGCGGTAAAAAAGCTTTCGGGCGTACCGTCGCAAAAATAATAAATCATACTTCACCCGTAAGCGCGGAAATTGCAACCGACTTTTCCGAAAACATCGAGAGCTGTTCCGTCAATTCGCTTTTACCCTCTAAAAGCAGACAATTTTTCACTTGGCTCAGCCTATCGCAACCGTAAAATTTGCCCTTACACGTTATAAAATGTTTTGCCCTTTTCAGCACGACGCGCATTTTTGCAAGGCTTTCAAAATCTATTTTGCCGTATTTCCGCGCTTCGATAATTTTATAGGCGCTTTTTGCTCCGATGCCGGGTACGCGCAGAAGAGTGGCAAGCGGGGCGGTGTTTATTTCAATGGGGAAAAGATGCATATTCCTTAGCGCCCACGCACATTTCGGGTCGTATTCCTGCGAAAGGTTTTCGCCCTCGCCAACTATTTCGTTTACGTCAAAGCCGTAGAAGCGGATAAGCCAATCCGCCTGATAAAGCCTGTGCTCGCGCAAAAGACCCGCGCCGACGGCGGGCAGAAGATTGCTCCTCACAACGGGAATATATGAGGAATAGTACACCCGTCTGAGCCCCATGTTGCGGTATAAAGCCTCTGTAAGTTTCAGAATCTGCCCGTCCGTTTCTGGCGACGCGCCTATAATCATCTGCGTGGTCTGCCCAGCGGGGATAGCGGCGTCCCGCCGCCTGACCTTGTTTAACTTATCGTAAGTAATAGCGTTTTGCAGGCTTTTCATCGGCAATAAAAGGCTTTGTTTGGTCTTTTGCGGAGCTAACAGCTTTAAAGAGTTTTCGCTCGGCAGTTCTATGTTAAAGCTCATTCTGTCGGCAAGCCGAGCCGCTTTCATAATAAGCAATTCGTCGGCGTGGGGTATGCCCTTTAAATGAATGTACCCGTTAAAACGGTACTCGCGCCTAAGCATTTCCACCGTATTAATAAGCAGCTCCATCGTCTTATCGGGCGTTCCGAAAACGGCGGAGGAGAGAAAAAGCCCTTCAATGTAGTTTCTTTTATAAAAGCCGATTACAAGTTCGCAAATTTCTCTTGGCGTAATAGTCGCCCGTCGCACGTCTGCGCTACGGCGGTTCGGGCAATATTCGCAGTCGTAAATGCAGTCGTTACTCATTAAAATTTTAAGTAGCGATATACATCTTCCGTCGGGGGTAAAGGAGTGGCATATCCCGCCGACGGAAGCGTTACCGAGCCCGCCGGCTGTATTTACCCGTTTAGAGCCGGAGGACGAACAGGAAACGTCATATTTAGCGCTTTCGGTTAAAATTTCAAGTCTTTCTGCGTCAATCATACGATTTTCCTTCAAAACAAGCAGCTTTTTGCTATAATTTACCCAAATTCACAAAAAGCAAACAAATGTTTGTGTATTAATATTACCACCTGTCCGTGCTGTTGTCAACGTTTTTTTCTTGTATTGACGAAAAAATTTTTTTATGTTAAACTGAATTTATGGTTGAGCTAATAAAAATGCAAAACGGCTATAAAATATTTTTTGACGGAATAGAGGCAGGGCTTATAGAATACAAGGATTTTTGGAAGAGTATGCCCTATTTAAGCCTTATAAAGCTTCTGCCCGGATTCAGGCGCAAGGGGATAGGTAAAGAAGCTATGCGACTCTTTGAATCGGAGATGAAAAGGGCGGGCAATAAAGCAATTCTTTTATCGACGCGGGTTGATGAAGAAGCGCAGTTCTTTTACCGCAAAATCGGTTATAGGGAATGCGGCAGTCTTATCCTTGAAGACACTCCGTTGTCACAGCCTATGGAGATGTTTTTTATAAAAACGCTGTAAATTTCACGCATATTTCATTATTATATTAATTAACTTATATTCCCGCGGTTTATTATTAAAATATAAACGAATTATACGGTAGATAAGATTTGTGAGGAGTTTTATGAAAGTACTGATAGTCGACGACGAAGAAATGATAAGGGGCGTATTAAAAGAGTACGTCGAGTTCGAGGGCGGCGTCGCTTACGAAGCGGCGGACGGCATGCAGGCGGTTAAGCTTTGCAAGGAAAACGACTTCGATATAATTTTAATGGACGTTATGATGCCCCGCCTTGACGGTTTTTCCGCCGTTAAGGAGATTAAAAAAATTAAAAATATTCCCGTCATAATGCTTTCCGCAAGGGGCGAAGAATACGATAAGCTATTCGGCTTCGAAATAGGCGTTGACGATTACGTGACGAAGCCGTTCTCCCCCAAAGAGGTTATGGCGCGCGTACACGCCGTGTTGAAACGCGGTGCGGAGCCGTCTAATGGCGTAGTTACCTTTGAAGGGCTTACCGTGGATATGGTGGGGCGCAACGTATTCGTCGACGGAGAAAAGGCGGAGCTTACCCCCAAGGAATACGAAATACTTTTTTACTTCGTAAAGAACAAGGGCATAGCCTTAACGCGTGAAAAGCTTTTAATGGATGTTTGGGGCTTTGATTTCTACGGCGACGACAGAACGGTTGACACGCACATAAAAATGCTTCGTTCAAACCTTAAACAGTACAGAAAATTTATCGTAACGCTCAGGGGCTTAGGGTACAAATTTGAAGTCTGAACTAAAGCCTAAAAAACTCAAAAAACTGAAAAGCATCAACCGTTCGATGATCTTCTATTTTTGCGCGTTGGCTTTTCTTATGATTTTTTTTGTGGAGCTCGGTTTCGTAATCCTCGTTTCCGAAACTCTTGAAAATCAGGCGCGCGACAAAATTTCGCTTATCGGCTCGGAGTTTGAAGCCGACCTTCAGGCAGGCGCAGATAAAAAGGTACTTGAAAGCGGAATTAACCGTAACCGCATAGAGGGAATTAACATCTTTCTGTTTACGGAAGAGGGGGAAATGGTTGCTCCCCAAGATTATGAAGATTACGGTTCGGTTTTAAACGAAGTAACGGCGCGCGTCGGTCAGGAAAAGGTGGGTTACAGCGTAACTTACCGTTCGGGCGATTCCGTCGTATACGCCTCGAAAACGGAATATACAGGCAAGCCGCACTTGCTTTTGGTAACTTATTCGGTTACTATCGTGCGGGATACGGTCTTAAGCCTTCAGCTTTATGTTTCAATCATTGCGGCAGGGGTGTTCGTCGTTGCCGTTTTAATATCGTTCGGCTTTTCAAAAAAGCTTACGTCCGACGTAAAAACCATGTCGGACACTGCGGTTCTGCTTGCAAAAGGCAACTATGAAATTCAGTTCAATAACGCAGAATATAAGGAGCTTGCACAGCTTTCGGATACCCTGAATTACGTACGGGACGAGGTGAAGAAGAGCGAGGACTTCCAGCGCGAAATTCTTGCAAACGTCACGCACGATTTAAAGACGCCGCTCACTATGATTAAGGCGTACGCGTCCATGATTAAGGAAATTTCTGGCGATAACCCCCAAAAGCGTGAAAAGCATTTGCAGGTAATAATCGACGAAGCGGACAGACTGACGGGACTTGTTAACGACGTTTTAAGCGTTTCAAAGCTGCAGGCGAACATGGCGGAGCTTAAATTAAAGGTTTTTAACCTTACAGAGCTCGTTTACGGAATCATAAACAAATTCGGTTACTTGCAGGAAGCGCAGGGCTACAGCTTTATGCTCGATATAGAGCAGAACCTTTATACCCGCGCGGACGCGGAGAAAATTAATCAGGTTGTTTACAACCTTTTGGGCAACGCCGCAAACTACACGGGCGAGGATAAAACCGTCTATATAAGCTTAAAATCGAGCTTGGACGGCAAACGCGTACGGTTTTCTGTGAGAGATACGGGCAAGGGCATTGCTAAGCAGGATATTCCCGAAATTTGGGACAGGTTCTACCGGGTAAAAGAAAACCATAACCGCCCCGTAAAGGGAACAGGCTTGGGGCTCAGCATCGTCAAAGCAATTTTAGAGGGGCATTCGTTTGATTTCGGCGTTGAAAGCGAGTTGGGTGAAGGTTCGCTTTTTTGGGTTGACTTCCCGTGCGTTCCCGCAGAAATAGATATAAAAGACAGGTAAATAAAATTATTCCCGACGGTTTCGTACCGTCGGGAATAATTTTTACAAAAATCTTAACTTTGGTTATTTTTTTGTTGACAAACGGATTTTGGGCGCATATAATATTAACCAAAGTTAATTTATAGGGGTAAACTTTATGCCAATAGCAATAGCGCCCTCCAACAAGGAGTTCACAGTAAGGAAAATAAGCGCGGAAGAAATAACTAAGCATCGCCTTCGTGAACTCGGTATAACGGAGGGGAGCCCGATTAGGCTGTTATCTGCCTCGGGCGGCAACGTAATAGTTATCGTCAAAGAGGGACGGTTGTGTCTTGACAGAACTCTTGCCTCCAAAATTATCGTAGCATAGAAAACGCAAATTTACCGTACGTTGCGGCGTCCTGCGTTTTGATAATAAGCTTATGACCCGTTAACGGGTCTAAAAAAATCTTTAAAAAATAAACCTCGGTTTATAAATTTATAAAATAAATAAGGAGAATATCAATGACTAAACTACTCAGCGAATTTACCGTGGGTGAAAGCGGTAAAATAGTATCGGTCAACGGTGAAGGTAAAATTCGCCGCAGACTTTTTGATATGGGCGTAACTCCCGCCGCAGAGCTTACAATGAAGAAGAAAGCGCCATTGGGCGACCCCATCGAAATAACAATCCGCGGTTACGAGCTTACTTTGCGTAAAACCGAAGCTGCTTGCGTGGAGGTGGAAGTAAAATGAAAACTTTTGCGTTAGCAGGCAACCCCAACTGCGGTAAAACCACGCTTTTCAATGTGCTTACGGGCTCGACTGCGCACGTGGGCAACTGGCCCGGCGTTACCGTTGACAAGCGCGAGGGAACTTATAAGGGCGGGTCAAAAAACATAAACATAGTTGATCTTCCCGGTATTTATTCACTTTCGCCTTACACCCCCGAAGAAATTATTTCGCGTAACTATATTTTAGACGAAAAACCCGACGGTATAATAAATATCGTTGATGCAACCAACTTGGAACGCAACCTTTACCTTACTACCCAACTTCTCGAAATGGACGTTCCTGTCATCATTGCGTTGAACATGATGGATGAAGTAGAGAAAAACGGTGATAAAGTAGACGCATCCGTGCTTGAAAAATCCCTCGGTGTGCCGGTAGTACCCGTTTCGGCGTTGAAGGGTACGGGAGTAAAACAGCTTATGGACAGGGCCGCAGCTATGCCTTCCGAAAGAAGTGGTACAACCGTTTTAAATGAAGCGCTCGAAGCCCAAATAGAAACAGCTTGCGCTTACTACAAAACGGAAGAGGTCGCTTCACCTTTATTCCACGCAATCAAGCTTCTTGAAAAGGACGCAATCGAGCTTGAAAGAAAGGGTGCTTCCGCAACCCTTGAAAAACTTGGCGGGAAAGATTTGGAGGCGGTTATCGCCGACGAAAGATATAAATACATATCCTCGAATCTTTCAACCGCAAAAGTAAAGGCAAATAAAGAAGTTTTAACGAAGTCCGATAAAATCGATAAAGTTTTAACGCACCGAGTTTGGGCAATTCCTATTTTTATAGTAATTCTGTTCTTTATTTTCCATCTGACCTTTTCGGAAAATCTGTTCTTCTTAAACGGCTTTACAAAAGAGCAGGCATGGATGCCTTCCCTTGTAGATTTAGGTCTTGCAGCCGAAGTCGAGGGCGAGGTCGAATATAACAATTTCGGTGTTGAGTTGCTTGCAATTTTCTACGACGGCGCGGTTTACTCACCGGGCGTAATACTCACTAACTTCCTCAATCTGTTCCTCGACCATATTTCGGGCGGCATAGTAACCTTAATGGAAAACGGCGGCGCGCAGGAATGGGCTACGGGGCTTGTCGGCGACGGTATTCTGGGCGGCATATTCGCTGTTCTCGGTTTCCTTCCTCAAATCTTGATATTATTCTTATTTTTCTCGGTTCTGGAAGATTCTGGCTATATGGCGCGTATCGCGTTTGTGCTTGATAGAATTTTCCGCCGCTTCGGGCTTTCGGGCAGGGCGTTTATGCCTATGATAATGGGCTTCGGCTGTTCCGTTCCGGCAGCAATCAACACAAGGACGCTTGCCGACGAAAAGGAGAGAGCGGCGACCATCCGCGTAATACCTTTCTTCTCTTGCGGCGCAAAATTACCCATCCTTACGGCTTGCGGCGGCGCGCTCTGCGCAATGGTCGGGATGTCCAATGTCGACGTTTTAACTATGTGTATGTATCTTCTCGGCATAGTTTCCGCGATAGTTTGCGTGCTGCTTATGCGCAACACGACTTTAAAGGGCGAAACGCCTCCGTTTATAATGGAGCTTCCCGCATACCGTATGCCGGGCTTTAAAAACCTTATGCTCCACCTGTGGGATAAGACGAAGCACTTCGTTAAAAAGGCGTTTACGATTATTTTCGCTTCAACGGTTATAATCTGGCTGTTCTCTCATATAGCTTGGGATTGGCGGTTTGTTACAGACGAAGAAATGAACGTTTCTGTCTTGGCTTCGATAGGCAAGCTCATACAACCAGTATTCACACCCGTCGGCTTCGGTTCACAGCTCGGCGAATACGGCTGGGTGTTCGCGGTCGCGGCAATAACGGGTTTGGTGGCTAAGGAAAACGTAATCGCAACGTTTGCAACGCTTGCGGCTTGCATAACCGCAATGGGCGCAAACGTCGGCGGAATCGTTATCCCGGACGCAATAGCGGGAATAGAGGGCATAGAAGAAGCAACCGCAATGGCTTCTGCAACGGGCATAACGGGCGCGGGCATAATCGCGTTTATCGCGTTCAATATGACCACTATACCTTGCTTTGCGGCTTGCGCGACGGCTAAGGCTGAACTGCCCAAGGGCAAGTTCAAGTGGACGCTTTTGTTTTGGATTGCCGCAAGCTACGTAATAAGCGCAATGGTTTATACCGTAGGCGAATGGTGGTGGACGCTGTTCATCTGGCTTGCCGTAATTGCAACCGTCACTATGTTTATCGTTTTAAGGAATATCGGCAAGTACGATATAATAAAGATATTAAAAAGAAAGAAAAAGGACGGTAAAAGCGAATGAACCCGGTTGATATAGCGGTTATAGTAATAGTCGGCGTAGCCGTTGTAGGCATTGCCGCATATCTTATCTATCGTAAGGTTAAGGGCAAGGGCGGTTGTTGCGACTGTTCAAGCTGTTCTTCCTGCGGCGGCTCATGCCCTCACTGCAAACCTAAAGAAGACGGTAAAAAGTAAACTTATCTAAACCGACTCCGTTTTATATTAGTAATAGCCCGCCCTGCGCATTTTGCGCAGGGCGGGCTATTCTATTTCTTATTAACGAAAAAGTTGTTAAATATCTTTGCGACAGTTTTGCCGAAACAGCGGCAGAAGAGGTTAAAGCCAAAAAACAAAGTTGATTTAAGGTAGAAAAGTTTAAGCAAGACTTTCATAAAGCCAAACTTTATTCTAAGCTTTCTTGTATGCCGTTTATATATTTTAATTTTCCCGTCCGCAATCGCGCGGGCGCAGTATTCTCCGCTCTTCAACCCGTATCGTAAACCCGAAAGAGTGAGCGGGTCGCACGCTCCGACCGCGTCACCAACAAAGAAAACGTTGCCGGACAGGACCGGCTTCCTTACTCCGATAGGGGTGAAGGCTGATTTCAGATTTTCAATATCCGCGTGTAAATTCAAATCCTGCAAAAACTTGCCGAAAACCGCTTTATAATCCTGCGTCGATTTATATACGTCCGTCATACCTACGTTGGTTATCCCGCCGTAGGAACTTACCCAGGCATAGCCACGCTTCGTTATTCCGAAGTGTATATCGATCGCTTCGGGCGTATCGTTTGCAAACGTCAACTGCATTGCGATATTTCTTTTCGTATTTTTTTGATATCTGCTGCCGAAACCGCAGGTCCCGTCCGCAAAAACGAGATAACCGTATTCAAGTTCGTTGCCGTCCGAAAGCGTCACGCGGTTTTGTTCCATGTCGTGCACGGTAATTTTTACGTCTTCGCGCACGGTAACGCCCTTTGATTTCGCCAATCTGAAAAATGCGTCGTCAAGTTCAACGCGGTCGACGTAACGGTTAGTGTACAAAAATTTATTTTCTATTTTCAGCCGTGACTTGAACTTATATAAGATTTTGAAATCTTTTATCAAGGAATAGTGGCAGCTGTTAACGTCAAGCCCCAAGCTCTCGTACGCCTTTTTCGTCTTCGCGGTGATGTAACCCGCACAGCATTTGTACCGCGGGAACTCGTGCTTTTCAATTACGAGAATATCCGTAACGCCGCGTTTTATTAAGTTTAAAGCGACGGAAAGCCCCGCAGGACCCGCTCCGATAATGATTACTTTGTAGCTGTCCACGTTTAACGTTTCTCTTTTCGGCGTTTGTCGTTTATAATCTGCAACGCTGCCTCGTCTATGACGGAAACGTTTTCCTCTTTTGCAATTTCAACCATTTGCGTAAGCGCGGCTTTTAAGAAAATTCTCGGTATTTTCGTAAGCTTTGCGCAAGCCTCATCCGTGAACGTAACCTCGGGGTCAATCCTCTTCGCCGCGTATTTTACAGAGTTCACGTCGCCCTCTTTAACGCATATCTTTTCGGGGAATGGCTTATTAAAGGAAGAGCACCAAAAATTCGTACTGTCGCGGTAACCGTAGTCAACGGGTACGGGCGGGAAGTTTTTGGCTTTAACGCCGTTTACAATCGAATTATAGTATTTTTCCTTCATTAAAATCTTGTCGATTTTAAGAATAAAGTGCGCACCGAACTTACTCGTTATTCCGTTAAAATTTCTGTACGGCGGCTCGTAACCTTCAAGACAACCCGCCTTATCTTTATAGGCGTCCTCAAGACCGTCGTCCCAGGTGCACTCGAATACCTGATAAGCCTCTTTTACTACGAGCGGGCGTTCGCCGTCCGCAAGCCCCTTTTCAAGCGTAAAAATGCAGTCCTTCATCTTTTCTTCGGTGGTATCGCCGGGGAAACCGAGACGCACGGCTTCGCGGAAATATTTCCTGTCGTCAGTTATAAAGTTTAAAGAAACCTTACTCCCGCGCAAAATATTCTGCGCCGTGTTAGAGCTGTTCCTGCACTCCAAAAGCATAGCGTACCGTTCTTTTCCCGCAATGTAGTAGGGGAAGCAGAGGGAGTACGCCCCAAGGTTCGTCTGCCCGTTTTCCGAAACCGTTCCGACCAGAACCGTCGGCATAGGGAAGAAAGAAGAAGTCTGATAGAAGTTGTCGACAATGCGTAAATCTTTAAATGAACTCAAAATACACCTCCGAATATATATTATGTTTGGTTTATATCGCAGTTAACCGATACCGTTGTATACGTAAAAACCGAAACCCAACGCGCCGTCGTAATAATCGATAATAACCGTATCGCCCTCCGATAGCGCGTGATAGTCCGTTACGGGAAGAGTTATCCATTTTTCATTTAAGTTAATTTTTACTTTTACTTCAAATTTGGTAATTTGCCGTCCGCCCGTCTGTACTTTCTTTTCAAGCACGGTGTACGTTGCGGCTACGGGCTCGCCGTCAAACACGCAGTTTATCGTGCCAACCGCAGTGAAGGAGTAGAAAAACGAGATAAGTATAACGAAAATAATAATTAAAACTGCGTTTGCTATGCTTTTTGATTTGGTCGGGTAATATTCACGCCAAACTTTGCGCAGTAAAACGACACCTGTCGGAATCAGAATACAGGAAATAACCGCCGCGGGTATAAGCGACCACAGCATATATATATCGTTCACGAATTCGACCTTCATTAAGTGCAACATCGAACACAAAAGCAGAAAGCCTATGCAAATAAAATGCTTGACTTCGACCCTGACTTTTTCCCCTTTACGCGCAGTCAATACGCATAGGCAAGCCAGTACTACGCACAGTATTGCAGAATAAATTAATGCGCAAAGGTTTACTACACCGCCAATTATATATAGCAGCAAAAATATTGCAAGTCCGCCGCCGAATACGAATGCGCCGATTATTTTGTCTTTAATCGGTTTGTCGGAAATCATTTCCTGCACAAACGCCGTTACGAATAAAAGCGAGAGGAAGACGAGATATAAAACCGTAGCCCATAGCGAATTGAATTCTTCGTATGCGAAAAACGAATTGCTGAACCAGCCTATTATTCCCGCGCCGAGAAAGCCGATTACGTATAGCAATATAAAAGTATGATTTATTGTCCAATTTATCTTTTTCATTACTGTACCTTAAAGCTATTATAACAAATCGGAACGCGCTTTTCAAGCATAAAAATAAAACGGCGGGAGAGTATCCCGCCGTTAATATTAAATTTACATTGCAGGGCCGGTGGCAGAGGGAGTGTAAACTCTTGCCATTAGCTCTTGATTCAAAGCGTAAAGCCCCTTGGCGTCGTGTCCGAAAAGATTGAACTTTTTAAGCATATCGTCAGCGTTCTTTTCTTCTTCGCCCTGTTCTTTAATGAACCAGTCCAAAAACTGCATAGTCTTGTAATCGCTTATTTTAGCTGCTTCAGCATATATGTTATTTATTAAGGAAGTAACGTATTGCTCGTGCTCGTAGCCTGCTTTAAGCGGGTCGACAGTATTTTTAAAAGTCTTATCGGGCTTGTCAATCTTATCGAATGTAACTTTAATTCCGTTGTCGATAAGATAACGGCGCATCATCATAGCGTGGTCGCGTTCCTCCTGCGCCTGAATTTCGTACCAGTGCGCAAAGCCGTCCAGTCCCTCATCCGCGTAGTAGTTGGCAAAATCGAGGTAAAGATAGCCTGAATAAAGCTCTTTGTTTACCTGTGTATTAATAAGTTTTGCAATCTTTTCGTTTATCATAAAAATAACCTCCGTAAAGTTACCTTAATTTTATTACTTTTATTGCCGATTTGCAAGTGAATTATAAGTAAAAATTTTGAAAATCAGTACGTTTAAGCAGGCGTTTTTTCCTGCAAACCGTTGCCGCCAATGGAGTTACACTTCTCTAAAAGGTAACCAGCCATTTCGTTCTTGCTTGTAAACGCGGAATTCAGTTCGCTGAAATAAATAGGCGCGTCAAACACGTACTCGCGCGTTTCGGTCTTATAGTAGGCAACGTAAATAGACACGTCTATTCCGGCTTTGAATAACCTATGCGCAAGGACCACGAACCCCGCGTAAAAGCTTTTAAGATGTTTAAAATAGCCCTTGTCGGAATTTTCCGGGAAAATAACAATATTGTCCTGCCCGTCTTTTATAGTTTTAATGCTTTCCGTCATAGTTTTGTATAACCTTACGTCCCTGTACGTGGGAATAAGATTTAAACCCTTATAAAACAAATTGACGAAGGGGCATGCAAATATGCTTATGAAACGCGCAAGGTGTAAATTTTTATGTTGCTTTTCGTGAAAATATACGTTTGACAGATATTTATACACGCTTTTGAGTCCCGAATTCATCTCGTAAGTTCCCCACATTCTTATGGGAAAATCGGAATAAAGCTCAAGCGCAAGAGGAGAGGAGGCTCCCTCGTGGTTGCTGAGTATAATAGAACCCGCCGTCGGCTTTCCGCCTTTATAAACGAACGTGGGCTTTTTTATGAAAATTTTCAGTATGCCTTTTAGGGCGCGAAACCATACTTTGCGCTTTTGCTTAAATTTTTTGTTTTTCATATCGTTTCCGTATTGTTAATAATTGTACCACAACTAAAGCCGCTTTACAAGGGCTTCACACAATTATCACATGTAAACGGATTGAATATGGCAGGGGGCTATTCATTAAGCTTTTTCCGTAAATATATCATATCAACAAGCTGAACGCCGTTTTCTATTATCGGGTGGTCGTAGTTTTCCGTAAAAAAGTTTTTAACCGAATGCGACCGCACGAACCCGCACTTTTCGTAAAACGGAACGGTGAGCGGACTGTCTCCCGTCCCGACTTGCAGAATTTTAAACTCGTTTCCGTACGTTTTGCAAACAAAATCCATAAGTTTCCGTCCGTAACCTCTGCCCTGATATTCGGGCAGCACGGCTAAATTTTTTATTTCCAAAATCTCTTCGGATATTTTGAACACAACGGTTTCGGCTTTTACTCCGCCGTCGTCTAAAACGTACATAAAGCCGTCGTTAATATATTTGTCAATCATGCTTTCCTGCTCGTCCGCAAGTAACAACAGGGGCATATATTTCTTTTTATCTGTAACTTTATAAATTTTCATAGTAGAACTTTTTTATCGCTATTATACGGTAGCCGCGTTAAAATTTCAAGCGTAAGGCAAGGGGAGAGTAACTTTAAAATTTTATTGAAGAAAATACTTATAAAGTCAAGTAATTTTATAGAATTTTTTTGATAATTTTCAAAAATTTTTTAAGCGTGTTAAACTGTACAAAATAAGTCTTTTAAATAAAAGACTTATCAACAAAAAAAGCGCAACTAATTTGTTACGCTTTCACTTTAATGTAAACCAAGCAAAGGTTTTAAACAAGCGGAAATATCTTGCAAATCCTTTTCAGTCATAATAAAAACTTTAAGACCAAGTTCATTATAAACTTGTTTGACATAATCTTTGCTTTTTACATAATCTTTACTTTTCAATTCATTATATTCGATATAAAGTCCGTAATCACATAAATAAAAATCAGGATGAAGCGTTTTTGTTTCGTTATAATATATAGTTTCTTCATAAACTGACCTAATTTTATTGTTAAACAACCAATCGCTTATCATAGCTTCAGCACGACTGCGAACTTTCCTACCGTCAGCACATTTATATTTTAAATTACCATAATCGTCCAGAATTTCCGTTTCTGAACAATTTGTAATACGAATATCAACAGACCTATTTTTATATTTTGAATAACAATCACGACAAAAATGATAACCATTTGAATTTTGCCCGCAAACAATACAATTCAAATTAGTCTCATAAACATTTTCACTTTGAATATTTTTTTGATTATTATCTAAATTTACAAAGCGATAAACATTATCTTCTTCATTAAAGCCAACTTCAACAATTTCAATAACACCATTTTTTAAATCGGTAGCGTGTTTTTTACAAAGCCTATCTCTGCGATATTTACCCATATAAGAACTTGAAGGCTCACCACAAAGAGGACATATAAATTTTTTATCCATATATTTTCCCTTAATATAATTTGAACATAATATAACATACAAAAAAAATTTTTTCAAGCTATTTTATTTTTTGAAAGTGTATTTCCAATTTTTTATATTGTTTGTAAATGAGTTGTAAACATTTCCGCGCTTGTAGCGTAGCCGAATATTTCACGCGGGTATGCGTTCACCCACGTTTCAACGGCTTTTATTTTATTATCGTTGACTTTTGAAAAGTCCGTACCTTTCGGAAGCAGTCGGCGAATTTCACGGTTTAACCGCTCATTTGAGCCACGCTCACAAGAACAATACGGATGGCAATAATAAACGCTTGTACGCTTACCGCCGTATATAGACTTTTCAAGCGCATTAAAGTCTGAAAACTCTGCTCCGTTATCAACGGTTATACTTTTAAAAACTTTACGAAAACGCTTTCCGTATTGCTTTTCAAGTTTATTGACAAAATGTACAACTGTCGCGGTTTTATGATTAGGCATTTTATAAACGATTTCATAACGTGTTAATCGTTCAGTAAAAGTCAACAGCGTTTCCCGCGTGCCTTGCTTGCCGATAACGCAGTCCATTTCCCAATGCCCAAAGGTATCACGCGCGGTAATTTCCGCAGGGCGTTTTTCTATGCTTGTACCTTTCGGCGCACGCTTTGCAACCGCTTTGCGGTAACGCTTTGGACGAATACCAAATGGCAAATGACACATTTGAATATTCATAAACAGACCGATAGAAATATAGCGGTACATTGTAGTTTTACTTACAATCGTTTTACAAAGTCTATTACGCTTAATTTCACCCGCAACCGCACAAGGGGAAATTTTATCTTTCGTTACCCGTTTTTCAACGTAGCGGACAAAATCATAATCATTGCCGACTTTTAACGGCGCACCGCAAGCGGTCATATTCATACGGTATTTATCCTGCGCAATAATAGGACTATATGCCGTAACGATTTTATAATGATTTTCGCCCCAATAGTCCGTATAACTTATTTTCTTTTGCGTACATTTACCACGTTTAAGTTCGTTATAAACCGTTGCAAGGCATAAGCCTAATTGTTTTGCGATTTGCTTTTTATGTAGTCCTGCGTTAATAAGTGTTTCGAGTTGTAAGCGTTGTGTAAAAGTTAAATTTTTTGTTCCTTTCTGTTTCATAAAAATCACCGTCCTTTTCGTTTGTATTTTGTTGATTTTCTATTGAAATTTAATTGAGAGAGTACAGCGCGCCACCTTGTTATAGACAAGCGGTGCGCTTCGCGCCCCGTAACAAGGTGGCGCGCTGTTTTGCTGACCGACAGACCGATTTTACTAACGAAAAAGCAGTTTGCACAGGTAAGGGGCGGGATAAACCACGCCCCTACACAACCCCGAAGCAGTAAAACATTGCCGTAAACGGCAAAATAACACCTTGCGGACAACGCCAAAAAACACCGTATGCGTGCATAGGTGGTAAAGACTTTCCGTATTCTGTTTTTTGCCGTTGTTAAGCCGTTAAAGGCGGGTTACACAGCAGGTCTGTTATTGACATTTGCTTGTTAAAGCGGTAACGCATTATATCGCGTTCCCAATCGACTATGTCGTCAAATAATATGTACTTTGTGCCGAAATCGCGCATTTCCGTTATAATGTCGTCGCCGTCAAGTGCCTTGCAAATTTCCGTCGGGATACCCCGCGAATAACAAATACGTTCGTTTGTCTTTCCTATGTACTTCAATATGTATTCCGTTCGTTTTCCGTTTTTCATTTCGCTTTTACTCACTTCGCAAAAATCGTTTCTACCGAAGTTGTCGGCAAAAAATTTGTTTTCGTTCCTTGTCTGCATTTTTCCTTGTGCAGTGCTATAATCTTGCATTTCCGTTATTGTTCCGAGCATTTGCCCCGCAGGCACATAAATAAGCCCGTGGAAGTGTAAACGCCCCGTGTCGGGCGCAGTTTCAAACACGCCCATATATTTCCAACCCCTGCGGGTGTGCAGGTTTGAAAGGCATTTGCGCAATTTCTTTTTAAATGTTTCTTCAGTATGCTTTGTATCGTCATAAGTGAACGTAACAAAGTAATTCCAATTATTCAGATTTGCTTTGCGCCTAAACCGCTTTTTACGGTGGTGCAAGTTATTTAACTTGCGTTTTATATTGTCCGCGATATACTCGTCCAAACCGTCCATTTCGGGGTATAATTTAAGTATTCCTGCCCGTATAAAGTCCGTCATAGGCTTATATAGTTTATTGTCCTTTAAGCCTTGCTTAAAAGCGTTAAAATACAGACTGTCAAAAAGTATATCAAGAGCGGAGCGGGGGCAACGCCCAAGACCAACTTTATGTTTTCTATCCACTAACATATCAATTTTATCGACGGGAAACATATCTTTCTTTTTTCCGTTCTCGTCAACCTGCTTTTTTATATCACGCATTATACGGTTAAACAGCACTGTTTTTTGCCCTTCTGTGTAATCGTCTAAAATGTTATGGTACGGCATTAAATCTTTCGGTTTGCGCTTTGTCTTATGATATACTGGCGTTGCAACAAAATGACCACCGTCGTTATATATTTTATAAACCCTTTTCGGCTGTTGCACCGGAGAGCCGAAAAAGGGGAACGGACAACCCGCAAAGTCGTCCGTTGGTATTAAATTGTTTGCGTTCATAAATTGCCCCTTTTTGAACACCCTGCGGGGGGAATCACTCTTGCAGAGAGCAACACCCCTACGGGGGAATTTTCCTAATAAAGGAATGTGTTATTTTTTCTTTGCCTTGCGCTCGTTCGCACTATCACGAATACCGCACATTATGCCTTTTGCGAACTCGTCCCCGTTCCGTGCCATTTTGGAAAATTCGTCTATTGCTTTTTTAGCAATTTGTTTTTGCTTGCGGTCTTTTAACGCATATTTGCGGTATTGCTTTACGCCAAAAATATAGCCACTGCCAAACAGCGAACCGCGCTTTCTATTAAATTTTATTTTATCGTCTACTGAAAACATATAAAACAACCTTTTTGAAAGTGTACTTTCAATTTTATTTTGTTTGTTATTTTTATTTGACTTACGGCAAGTTATGCCATATAATAAGCATATAAAGAGTGTTTGGCTCGCCTTAACATTTATTGTTTTGTCGCTTGTAGCCCCCACGCAAATAGGCTTTTTAGCTCGTGGCACTCTTTATTTTTATGTCTCCGAGTTGTTTCGGGGACTTTTTGCTACTCTTATGCTTTTTATATTGACCTTTGCCACCCGTAACAACAACGGGAACACGGGGAAACACTTTAAACATTGTTTCTATACGCGCCTTGTCAAACGGAACGGGGTCAAACTCGCCGTTAATTTCATTACTTAATGCGGTACGTTGCCCGACAAATACAACGGGATATGCATACGAACGTGTTTCAAAACGTGTTTTACCCGCACGCTTTGCCTTTTCACGCTCAATCTTACTTACGTTATCAGCCATAGGCACGGTTTGAATTACCCCGCCGTTAGACAACTGTATTTGCGGCGAATGTGTAAATGTTATGTACTCAATTTTATCGCCAACTTTGCGCACATAGTTTGCAGGGTGTCTTTCGTGCGGATATTTTTTAGTTTTTGCCCAACCGCCACCCCTACGGCTACGATTATTCTTTTTAAACATTGTTTTTATCTTCCTTATCAGATTTATTTTTCTTTGTCTGTTTAGCCTTTAAACGGGCTTTTTTGCGCTGTTCCGCTTGATAAATTTTATCTTCCTTGTCAATCTTACGGAATTGCCGTTTCATATTTTTGAATATGTATTTCAAAATTTTGTTATTGTACTTTTCGGGCACATAGTCCGAAGTATCGAGCGTATGCGCAAAAGTTTCGTAATAGGTTACAAGACATTTATTTATAAGTTTATTTTTGTTGTAATTTAACATAGTGAACCGCCTTTACGGTAGAACCCCTGCGGGAGTTCGTCGTCCGTTTCTTCGAGATATTTTATATACCCGTCCAGAGTACCGCCATAAGGTATAGCGGGGGAATAATCAAAATCTTCGTCCATATGACAATCATAAAACTTCGGTTTACAACTTTGGTGGTCATAGCAAGCGGAAACATCAAAACAATCTTCGTAAACACTTTCTGTATAACAGGACTTGTCCGTTTTACCGCTTGACATATATTTATCAAAAAGCCCGCTGTTTTCGATATGCCGAAGTAACATTTTAAACCCGCACACCTTGCCAAAGCGGTCATAGCGCAATTCACATTTAAAAATTTCCGTAAACTGCGCTAATTCGCGGATATTAACATCAATAAGCATAGGGCGTTGCGTTGCAAGATAAATGTCAAGATTATTATGCCCGTGTTGCTCGTACCAACGGCTTTGCCAATCAGGGTAAAACATTGACATACGGCTATTCAAATACTTTTGCGCTTCGTCTATAAAAATACACTCATACGGGATATTAAAGTGCGTTTCTACAAGCGGGTTAGCAAAACCTAATCTAAACGGATTTATGCGCCGACTTAATCGCGGGCGGTAGCCGAACTTGCGTAAACACAAATCATAGTTTGCCGACACGCAATGCGGGGGTATAGTTTGCAGATTTTCAAAACCGCTTGCACGCTTTGAAAGTATTTCATTTTGCATTGCGCGTGTACGCAATTTATCAAAAGCAACGTTACGGGCAACACTCGACATATAAAGAGTTTTCCCCGTTCGGGGCGGGGCGAATAAGACAGTAATCATTACTCACCCCTTATTTTATTTATCAACGCTTTTATGCCTTTAAAAGGTAGACAGATAAGCCACCATAAACATTTTAAAACCCATAATATACCCGTCCATATGCCTTTAAATATTGTTTTCATTACCGCACCGAAAGCAGGAAAAACAAAACTTAAAACAGTTAATATCACTGGCAAGAGAATTACACAGATAAATATCGCCACAATAGCGACAATCTGTTCAGAAAGCGTTGCTGTCCCATTAAATAATCGAATTATACAACGCCAAATGTATGCCCAAAAGCCAATAGGCTTAAAAGCGTTTACGGGGGTATCGCTGCCCGTCTGTTGGTTCATAAGCGTACCAAGATTATAAGTTTTACCCGCCGTATCAAACATAAGACGAAGTATAGCAACGTTAGAAACCTTTGTGCCCTTAATTTCGTGGCTATGACCTTGCATAAAACTATAAACTTCCTTATCCGTAAAAGGAGTTTTGTGAAATACAAGGACAAATTCACTTTTATTAATATAGTCATAGCCAACGTTATCTTCGGTAAGGTTTATTGACTTAATAAAATCTGCGGTTCGCTGAATACCTTTCCAAGAAAACTTTTGACCCCCAAAACCGCCAACGGAACTATCTTCCATTTTACCAGTAAGTGTTACATATTGCGGGGCAGACTTTTCGCCATAATCAGTACCTTCATTAAAAGGTTTGATATGGTATGATTGAGTTCTATAAGTTATATCAGCTTCTTTTAAAGTATCAATTTGTCTATCTGGTGTAAATGCTATAAAATGCACATCTGTATATTTATCGGGAGCTAAACCAAGCACACTATCCCAAGTCATACCGTCATAGAACGAAAAAAAACCAACAAAGGGATTAAGAATTTCCACAATATCAGTATATTTACAGTAATATTTGACAACATTGTCAACAGTTTCGGCTTTATATAATCTTCCTATATTACACACAACTAAATCTGTCGTATTATCATAACCAGCGTCAATATCACCGTCTACAAACTCACGAAAAAGACTTACAATGTTGTAATATCGCACATTATCATTGCTTACCGCAAAATCGTTTACTACATATTTGCAAAAAACACCTTCGCAACTTAACAACGTTAAACCATAAAGTTCTGGCTTGTCATTATCCGTCAACTGCGTATCGGGTTTAACTTCAAACCCCAATTTGTCAGTTAAAGCCATATTAACTTGTACCGCCACAAGATAGGCAATATTTTGACAAGGTTGATAAGTATATATAAACAATTCACCATTAGCACTTTCGGCTATTTGAATAACCTGTATCGAATAGTAATCAGACTTATTTGTAAAGTCTTTTATATTATCGCTGTATTCGCCTACATTAAACTTACTATCCTTTTGCAAGTCTGTTAACACATTTGTATAACCCGCAGTATCAGCAAAGGCGGGATATATACCCCGCCCGCCGATAAACGCAACTACAAGCAATAACAGAGCAAAAAAGACAGTTATATATTTTCTTTTTACTTTTCTGTTTTTCATTACCGCACCGCCTTAAAACGCAATTTCCGTATCCGATAAATTAATATCCGAAACTTCAATTTTAAAATCGTCGTTATATCCGAGACTTAAAACCGTTTCATAGCTTGAATACGCTCCCGTTACTTTAACCCTATATTCAACTACGCCGACATTTGCGCTACCACAACGCTTAACGGCAGTTACAAAGTCGTTGTAATTCGGCACGGATATATTATCCATAAACGTATAGGCAGACGGAGTATAATTATTAAATTTATTTTTTGCCGCATTAAAAGCCGTTTCATTTGTAAAATTAGAATTATCGATAATTAACGAAATATAATAAGCACAACGGGGGTGTGCTTTTTCTTCTGCCGTCAAAACATAAGGCGGTTTTAACGTATGCCCGAAAGCATTAACATTATTTCCTAACATTAAGCCACGGTTCATATCGATATATTCATAACCCCAAGATTTATCAAATTCGTCAGTCTTTACCCAATTACACCATTTAACGGCATTTTCAGTTAATTCGGGGTCACCGCCCGTTAAACCCGCAGGAATTTTTAAGGCAGAAAGCGGAGCTGCCGCCGTATAGCCAAAAGTAGAAGATAATGCACCGCTTATTTCGGTGGAATATGTATCCGTAAGAGTATAAGCCGAATAAACAGGAACGATTTCAACGTCATAGTTTTTCTTTTCGCCCGTGTAATCTACTCTATAAACGCCGTTGTTTTCAGCCGCATTTACAGTTTCACCGTCAAGACTAAAAGAATAATTCAACGATTTAATTCGTTGATAATAATTTACTGCGACTACGCCGCAAACAAGCGGATTTGAACGACTTGAAATGATAACATTTACAGGTTCGCCAAAATCTTGCAAACAAACGCATACGGCAACGTTGCCGCCGTCTTTATTCGGAGTAACCGTAACATAATCAGTAACGGTTTTACCGTTTGCCCAATCGCTATCGGGATTTTGCCAAGCCACCGACCAATCAAGCGTTTTATCGCTTGCATAGTCAGGAAAAACTTCCGCCGTTAACGTGTATGCACTGTCCGCCGTTTCGCCTATTCCGTTTACCGCATAAGCCGCACGGGGCAACCTTGCCATATAAAGTTGTATACCGTCTTTTTCAATAACGTCAAGGGTTGAACCTGTGAATTTTTCAACGGGTTTATTATCCGTTTCGTTACCGTTAGGCTTTGTATAGGCAGAATTATCCGACCAATGCCACGACTTTAAATCGCCATTGCCAAACCACTTACCGTTATTATCGCGCGAAACATAGCCGCAAGCGCATACGCCGCCGACCAATACACCTGCAAGTAAAAGAGAGCCTATTCCGCTTAAAATCTTTTTCATCACGATTTACCCCCGAAAACTTTAACAACAACGCCGTTACCGTCAACGATATAAAGGGGATTACCGTTTGGCTGAACGGACTTTTTGCCGCCGCTTGGTTTACCCGAACGCACTCTATTTACGCCGTTTTTAAAAGACTGTTTAATCTTTTCGTTATCGGATAATTTAACACGTTTACCCGCTTTCGCCGTTGCAAAAGCACACCCCATATGAAACGCTTTCTTTTCCGCTTCGGAATACTGTTTTTTACCTGTAATTGAATAATTCGTCATAACTTTTCACCTAACCTTTTATTTATTTTTCACTGTCCGTCTACAAAATTGCGCTACATTTCGTTATGACTTGTTTTCTTAACGCCCGTGATTTTGTTTAGTTCCGTCCGTTTCGTTTTTTCAACACCCTTGCAGGGAGCAACACCCCTTACAGGGGAATTTTACTTTTAAAGAGAAATATTATTTACAGGTTTCCCCGTCCGTTTTTCCACAGACGGGGTTGCCGTTTTTGAAAGTGTACTTTCAATTTTATACTGCTTCGGGAGTTTCTTCCGTCTCGCTTTTTATTTGTGCGCCGATTAAGTTTATCAACATTGCAAGAGTATCTCTATCACTCGTGCGGGTAGGCTTAACTTCGGCTTTCCATATCTGCCCGTTTGCGTCTGCTGTGTTGACAGTGTAAACCGTGCGTTTTTGTTTCGTGCCGTTAATTTCCTGCGTTACTTCGGTTATGTACAATTCCGCTTTCGGGGCTACGTCAAAGACCAAATCAAGCGGAGTATAACCGCCTTTGTCTTTCGGACTAAAATCAACCTTAACAGCGCGTCCGCGCAATTTACCGTTAATAAAATAGGCGTAATATAAACGCCCGTCCTGCGTTTTAAGCTGTTTGCCGTTCGCGCCTTTGATAGGCTCGCGGGTTACAATGAAATTGCCGTCCGCCGTTGTTTCCGCTACAAAATTTGCAGTGTTCTGTTCAGTTACTTTCTTTTCGTTCTTGTCTGCCATTTTTTAATTTTTCCTTTACCGCTTGTTGCATACGGCACGCATATTTTTATTTTCCCTTTCGGGTTTTGTCCTTTGCGTATCGCCGCCGCCTATATTAGAACAATAAAAAAATGTCATAGAACACTTGATTTACTGTTCTATAACATTGTAAAACTTTACG
>CAJTYL010000011.1 GCA_910583855.1 uncultured Christensenella sp. | reverse complement strand
GAAGTTTGCAGTGACCGTACTGACCTTTACCGCCCGACTGACGCTTGTACATACCCTCGCAGTCAACCGCCTGACGGATAGTCTCGCGGTAAGCAACCTGAGGCGCGCCGACGTTGGCTTCGACTTTGAATTCTCTTAAAAGTCTGTCAACGATAATGTCGAGGTGCAACTCGCCCATACCTGCTATAATAGTCTGACCCGTTTCCTGATCGGTATAAGTCTTGAAAGTAGGGTCTTCTTCGGCAAGCTTTACGAGCGCCATAGTCATCTTCTCTTGTCCCGCTTTGGTCTTAGGCTCGATTGAGAGCTGGATAACGGGGTCGGAGAAAGTCATCTGTTCGAGAACTATAGGATGCTTCTCGTCGCAAAGGGTATCGCCGGTGGTGGTATCCTTTAAACCTACGATTGCGCAGATATCGCCCGAATAAACCTTGGGGATTTCAGTACGGGTGTTAGCGTGCATCTGCACTAAACGCCCTACGCGTTCCTTCTTGCCCTTGATTGAGTTGTAAACGTAAGAACCCGAATCGAGAACGCCCGAATATGCTCTGAAATAAGCAAGACGACCTACGAACGGGTCGGTTGCGATTTTAAACGCAAGTCCTGCGAAAGGCGCGTCGTCGGAGGTTTTCCTCTCTTCCTCAGCGCCCGTGTCGGGGTTAACGCCCTTGACGTGAGCAACGTCTACGGGGGAAGGAAGGAAATCGATTACGGCGTCCAAAAGCATCTGCACGCCCTTGTTTTTGTACGAAGAACCGCACAAAACTGGGGTGCATTTCATAGCGATGGTAGCCTTGCGAAGTCCTAAGCGGATTTCGTCGGGGGTGAGTTCCATAGTTTCAAGGAACTTTTCCATAAGCGCGTCGTCGCCCTCTGCAGCAGCTTCCATAACCGCCATATGCGCTTCTTCCGCCGCATCCTTCAAATCTGCGGGGATTTCATCCTTATGGTACTGCTTGCCGTCGTCGCTGTCGTAAATTTCAGCGTTCATTTCAATAAGGTCTACAATGCCACGGAAAGTGTCTTCTTTGCCGATGGGCAGCTCGATGGGAACAGGGTTAGCCTGTAACCTTTCACGCATCATATCGACTGCGCGCTGGAAGTTTGCGCCGTTGATGTCCATTTTGTTGACGTACGCGATACGGGGTACCTGGTACTTGTCCGCCTGACGCCAAACGGTTTCGGACTGGGGTTCAACGCCGCCCTTTGCACAGAACGTTGCGACCGCGCCGTCGAGAACGCGCAAAGAACGCTCGACTTCAACGGTGAAGTCAACGTGTCCCGGGGTGTCGATTATGTTTATACGGCACTCGTCTTTCTTGGTTGCGCCCGTTCTCGTCCAATGGCAGGTGGTTGCGGCGGAAGTGATGGTTATACCTCTTTCCTGCTCCTGTACCATCCAGTCCATAGTTGCAGTACCGTCGTGCGTTTCACCGATTTTATGGTTAATGCCCGTATAATACAAAATACGTTCGGTAGTAGTGGTTTTACCCGCATCGATGTGCGCCATAATACCGATGTTTCTGGTATGCAATAAGTCGTATTCTCTTGCCATAATTTACCTCTATCAGAAACGGAAGTGCGCGAACGCCTTGTTCGCCTCCGCCATTCTGTGCGTGTCTTCCTTCTTCTTGACCGCGCCGCCTGCGTTGTTGTAAGCGTCGATAAGCTCTGCCGCAAGCTTTGCGCTCATTTCGCGCTCGCTGCGTTTTCTGGTTGCGATAACCAGCCAACGTATAGCAAGGGTTTGCCTTCTTTCGGGTCTGATTTCGATGGGAACCTGATAGTTAGCGCCGCCGACGCGCCTTGCCTTAACTTCCAGAACGGGCATAATGTTATTCATTGCCTGCTCGAAAATTTCCATTGCGTCTTTGCCGAGTTTTTCACTCATTATATTGAAAGCGTCGTAAACGATATTCTGTGCCGTTCCGCGCTTGCCGTCGTACATTATCTGGTTGACGAGCTTCGTAACAACCTTTGAATGGTACACGGGATCGGGTAATACGTCCCTCTTGGGAACGCCGCCTCTTCTGGGCATAATTTTATCCTCCTGAAAATATTTTTTAAGGGTAAATACCTTAAATAAGCTAATGCTTGCCAAATAATTCACAAATTAATTTATGAAGTGTTTGGTAGCAAACCTTCTCCACCTTGCGGTGAATACTGCCTACTTTTATAACGGTAAGGGTGAAACGTCCGTAAACAAGTAGGAAAAATTATTCACAAAAATCTCGGCTATTCTGCGCCTGCGATTTTTCGTGATTATTAGCGGCTCTGCCGCTCTTTGCGCAATTTTTAAACGCAACAGATATATAATTGCGCAAATTCACACCGCCGAGGTCGCATAGCGACAAATTGGGTGCGTTGGCGCAAAAGCGTGGTTTTGCTTGCGCCGTTAATTATTTAAAAAATTTTACTTTTTATTTCTTGGGGCGTTTTGCGCCGTAACGCGAACGCGCTTGCATTCTCTTGGAAACGCCTGCCGTATCGAGTGCGCCACGGATAATGTGATAACGAACGCCGGGCAAGTCCTTTACACGGCCGCCGCGGATGAGGACGGACGAGTGCTCCTGCAGGTTGTGACCTTCGCCGGGAATGTAAACGGTACCTTCCTGTTTATTGGTAAGGCGAACCCTTGCAATCTTTCTTATAGCGGAGTTAGGCTTCTTGGGGGTCGTAGTCGTAACCGAAAGGCATACGCCGCGCTTCTGTGGACAGTTGTCCAAAATGGGCGATTTCGACTTGTAGACCTGTCTTTCTCTACCGTTTCTTATGAGCTGGTTGATTGTAGGCATCTTTTTACCTCCTTGTTTTAATGAATATTTCACCTCTTCCGCATACCCTTAAAAGCGGAGAGCTAAAAGCTATATATAATATGGTTAGAGCAAAAATTGCTTCGCGCACTGTTCACATAGTTGTCCATAGTAAACGTGCGAAAGCAATTTTAACAAATATTTACTTAATTGTCAAACGAATTTAGCGGATTTTTTGCCGTAAACCCGTTTTTTAAGAATAAGCCCACCAACCGAGCCAATTATCGCAAAGATTATAGCAAACAGATGCGGTAAACCGACAGCTTTTTACCTTCTAACCTGATTTTGAGATTATGATCAAATTTTTTTACTTCTCTTATCTGCAACGGAGTGAAAGTATAAGGTTTAGAAAAGGCGGCCGTGACTTTCGCGGTATTGCCGTTAACTTCTATTTTCTGACGTATAAACATATGGGCGTAAACAAGGCACAAAATAACGAACGCGCCCATACAGATATCACACTAAGAATTTGCGACCAAGGGATACCCGAATCTGATTTTTTAATTACCTGACAGGTAAAAAACACCGCAATACGGTAAAGACTATTATAGCCGAACCAAACTGATTGTAAAAATTACAGGCATTCTGACGGTAAAGCAACCGTGGTCTGCTTTTGCCTCTCTTTTGCGCTGCGCTCTCTCCATCATAACTGTACGGCTACGTTCACAATAATTAAAAAGCACGGTATTGCCACGCACTCTATAATCGTTTATGCAGTTTCTCCCATTCCGTATTCCTTAGTTTAAGGTTACGCCGGCTAAGTCTTTGTATTTCTCCGCGGCTATCCGCGTCAGGTCGTGCGTGTCAAGTATGCCCGAAAAGGCTTCGTCCGACAGCTTCTTTGCCGTGAACACGGTTTCGACCGGAAATTTGAGATTTTTTATCTCCGAAAGCATTCTGCCGCTTTGGCGCGTACCCATAAAGTCGCCGCCGCCGCGCATCTTCAAGTCGGCTTCGGCAATTTCGAACCCGTCCGAGCAGTTTTTTATGACCGAAAGGCGTTCGCGCGCCTCCTCGGTATCGGAGCCCATTAAAAGAAAACAGTAGCTTTTTTTGTCGCCCCTGCCGACGCGCCCGCGAAGCTGGTGGAGCTGCGAAAGCCCGAACCTTTCCGCGTTATAAATAATCATCGTGGTCGCGTCCGGAACGTCCACGCCAACCTCTATGACGGTCGTAGAAACTAGGCAGTCGTATTCCTTTGCCTTGAACGCGGACATAACGGCGTTCTTCTCCCTGTCCTTCATTTTGCCGTGCAGAAGGGCGAAACGGACGTAGGGCATTTTGGCGCGAAGGTCGTCGAAAAGCTCGGTTACCGACATAACCGTGCCCTCTTCGTCGCCCTCGATTTTGGGGCAGACAAAATAAGTCTGGTTGCCCGCCTTTGCCTGCTCCGCAACGTATCTTAGCATATCGTTATACTTTCTCTCGGGAATGATCGACGTGGATATTTCCTGACGCAAACGTGGTTTATCCTTTATGGTAGTTACGTCCAAATCGCCGTAGAAAATGAGCGACAACGTGCGGGGGATGGGCGTTGCCGACATAACGAGCACGTCGCACCCCTCGCCCTTTTCCAACAGCGAAGAGCGCTGCGCAACACCGAAACGGTGTTGCTCGTCACAGACGGCGAAGGCAAGATTTTTGAAAACGACGTCGTCCTGAATTACCGCGTGAGTACCGCATACGACGTCAACCTCGCCGCTTGCAAGTACTTTCTTTATCAGCTTTTTCTCTGCAGCGGGCGTTGAGCCCGTTAAAGTTTCAACTTTGTATTCGGGAAAATAACGCTTTATAAGCTCCGCGTTCTGGCGGGCCAAAACCTCGGTAGGGGCGATCATTGCCGCCTGAAAACCCGATTTGACCCCCATATATATGCCGCTTAACGCAACTGCGGTCTTGCCGCTGCCCACGTCGCCCTGCAAAAGCATATTCATTTTATGCGGAGAATGAACGGCGTCGAAAATTTTAGATACCGCTTCCTTCTGTCCGCTCGTAAATTCAAACGGGAAACGGGAAATAAACCCATTTAAGTCGCCTTCCGTGACGCTGTAGCGGCGCATTCTCGCCTCCTCGCGCCCGCCCTTTATCACCTTAAAGGCGGAAATAAGAAGAAAATATTCTTCCAACGCGATGCGCGCGGAGCCTGCTTTTACATCCTCTTTCGTTTCGGGACAGTGTACCTTGAAGTACGCTTCCGACAAAGGAATTAAACTATACTTTTTTATCAAAGGGGCGGGGATATGGCTTAAATAACGTACCTTTTTGAGCGCTTGCCGGATTGCCGTTCTTACCACTCCCTGCGTTAGTCCGCCAGATAAGGAATAGACGGGAACGAGCCCTTGAAGGTTGCGGATTTTGTCAGCGCGTTCAAACGACGGATTGGTCATCTGGCAGCCCATGCCGTATTTGTTCTGCACCCTGCCGTAAAAAAGGTATTCGCCACGTTGAAGCTTTTGCGCGACGTAGGGCTGATTGAACCAAATTGCGGTGAACGTGTGACCGCTTTGCTGGCATAAAGCTTTTACGAATGGACGCCTTGCATATGGGTTGGCTTCAACGTTCAGGACTTCGCATACGGTTAAAATAACGTCGTTATGATAGGCGTTCTTCAATAGCGTGGTATGGCGCAGGTCAAGATAGTCACGCGGGAAGTGGCGGACCAACTCTTCAAGCGTATACACGCCCATTTTATTGAAATCTTTTTCACGTTTTTCCGAAACGTATTTAATGGAAGTCAACAACATAATATTTATTATTTAGTTAAAGGGAAGACGGTCGTCTTCCCTTCCGAATTATCGTTATTTAAGGCATATGTGGGGGTGTAAGGTTAAATTAGAGATTCTTCGCTTTGCTCTGCGCCCATTATTGAAGAGATTCTTCACTGTATTCAGAACGACAATGAGCGGAACAAATCTTCAGGCTAAGCCACCGCGCGGAACGGCAATCAGGAGAAATGGATAAAAACACTGAGAAGCAAGCGATTCAAGGAAAACGAGCATTTTTGAGTGGAGCATACTTGGGCGTACGCAACCCGATAAAAAGCGGAACTTGACACAGTATCGCGTAGCTTATATGCGTTTTTACTCTAAGGAGACCATGTAGTAGTATACGGGCTGCCCGCCAAAATGATAATCCACGTCGCAATCGGGGTACTGCTCTGCAAGCTTGCCCGCAAGCTCTTCGGCGTCTTCTTCTTTTACGCCTTCGCCGTAATAAAGGGTAATCATACCGTGCTCGTCGTTCTTTAACGATTTAACAAGCTTTACGGTGGCGTCAACCACGTTGTCGCTTTTGGCAAGAATACGCTTGTTGTCAAGCCCGATAATGTCGCCTTCTTTTAATTTAAAGCCGTTCATCGTCGTCTCGCGCACGGCGTAAGTCACCTGACCGGAAGCAACGTTGTCTATGGCGTGTGTCATATTGGTCTTGTTTTCGGGAACAGAGGCTTCGGGGTTGAACGCAAGCGCAGCCGCAAAGCCCTGCGGAACGTTCTTTGTGGGAATTACGTGGATTGTGCGGTTGGTAACAAGCCCTTTTGCCTGTTCAGCCGCCAAAATTACGTTTGAGTTGTTGGGGAAAACGAACACGTTTGAAGCGTTAATCTTCTGCACCGCGTCCGCAATGTCCTGTGCGGAAGGGTTCATGGTTTGCCCGCCCTCTATTACTCTGTCGCACATCAAATCCTTGAAAATCTCTTCAAGCCCCTTGCCGGCACAGATTGAAAGCATGCCCATCTCCTTCTTCTCGGACTCGAGCTTAGCTTTCAGAGCGCGGTTCTCTTCAAGCATATTTTCTATCTTTATTCTGTCCAGCTCGCCGAGTTCAAGCGCGTAAGTGAGCGCAATGCCGGGAGTGTTGGTATGGACGTGGACTTTAATAAGCTCTAAATCGCCGATACAGATGACGCTGTCGCCGATGTTCATAAGCTTTTCTTTAAGCCTGTCGATGTCCGCAAGAGTTGTCATCTGCTTTAGGTTTATTACGAAAAACTCGGTACAGTACGCAAATTCTATATCGCCCAGGTCAAGGTTGACTATATCGGAGTTATCGCCGAAAACGTCCTCGTCGGACTTGCCGCCTTCAACGTAGTCGCCGGGAAGTTCGCTAAGCGCGGCGTCGTCGCCCGAGAGAGCGCATAAAAAGCCGCGCATTATGGTCATAAGCCCCATACCGCCCGAATCGACTACCCCCGCTTTTTTCAAAACGGGCATAAGCTCGGGCGTCTTAGCCAATGCTTCGTCGCCCACTTCTATAAGCGCGGTTAAAAAAGGTATAAAGTCCTTGTGCTTGCTTGCAAGTTTAGGGGCGCTTTCCGCCATTAGACGGACGACCGTCAGAATAGTACCCTCTTTGGGAATAGAAACCGCGCTGTAAGCCACTTTTGAACCGGCTTCCATAGCTTTTGCAAATGTTTTGGTATCAAATGCGTCTTTGGTTTCGCGCACCACCGAACAAATCCCGCGGAAAATTTGCGAAGAAATAACGCCGGAATTGCCGCGCGCGCCGCGAAGCGCACCCTTGGAGACCGAGTCGCAAATCTCTTGGAAACGGTTTGAAGAGCAAGCGTTCATCTCCTTGACTGCGGACTGCAAAGTAAGCGACATGTTAGTGCCCGTGTCGCCGTCGGGAACCGGGAAGACGTTTCTCGCGTCGATTTCCGCCCTGTTTATTTCAAGATTTCTGGCACCGAAAGCCACCATTTTACGGAATTCGGTGCTGTTTACCGTTTTTGCCATAAATCAATACACCATTCAAATTTTTTCTTAATTTAAAACAACAGAAATCCACACGATTATAATTCGTGCGGATTATTATAATTTAACGCCTATAACGTTGACGTTTACAGTATCGACTATCATACCCGTAAACTTTTCAACTTTGTATTTTACTCCCTCTTTCAGAGACTCTGCAACGGCGTTTATAGAGACGCCGTATTTAATAATTACGTTTACGTCGATAAAAATCCTGTCGCCCGAGGTTACTACTTTTATACCCCTGCCGTCGGGCTGCTTCTTTAACAGCTCCGAAAGAGAGTCGGTAAGCTTACGCGAGCTCGTGTCGACGATGCCGTAGCATTCGAGCGCAGCGTTTTTAGCCACCTTTGCGATGGCTGAATCGGATATTGAAATTTTACCGAATACGTTGCTTGTGCTTACAGACATTTCTTTCTCCAAAAGGTTTTACGCGCAAAAATGCGCTTTTGCCTTTTATTATTTTAAATCATTTGAACGCGATTTGCAAGTATTTATAGTAAATAATTACCAAGTTAATAGGTTGCAACGGCAAAAAATAAGAAAAGGTTTTAAAATTATTTTGCAAAATAAACAAAAAAATAAAACTTATAACGCGTTTTTGATTGATTTTTTTTAAATTGCGTGATATATTTATCTAGCCGATTTTGAAAAACGGCTTTATTTTTAAACTTATATTTGAAAACGAGGCGCAAATTTACCGCAAAACGCGGGCGCGCTTGGAGGTGTAGATATGTCGAGAGTATGCACAGTCTGCGGAAAAGGTCAGACGACGGGAAACAACGTAAGTCACTCTAAAAGAAGAACGAGAAGAACGTTCAAGGCTAACGTTCAGAAGGTTTCTTACGTGAGCGGCGGCAAGGTAGTTACGGGCTACGTTTGCACGAGATGCCTTAAAACCGTTGAAAGGGCGTAAATAGTATATGCTTTTACCGTACTAAATTAATAAACGAAACGGGCTAAACGTTGGAAGTTTAGCCCGTTTTTATTTTGTGTTTAACCGCAAACCTCTTTGAAAACCCTCAAAAAGTTTTTATATGCAAGCTTTTCAACGGTTTCGTACGGCAACCCGTTTTCTAAAAGATAGTCAAACAGCGCGGGTACGAATGTGCAGTCGGGAATTTCCGGATTGACGGGAATACCGTCAAAATCCGAACCCAAGGCAATAACGTCCTCTCCGCCTATTTTTACGATACGGCGGATATGCTTCAACGCGTATTCGAAGGCGGGCTCGCCTAAAAAGTCCTTACAAAAATTTATACCGATAACGCCGCCGCAGTCGGCGATTTTTTTTATGAGTTTATCCGATAGGTTGCGGCAGACGTTAAGAACGCTTTGAGCATTCGAGTGGCTGGCGACGACGGGAATTTTTCTGCCGCTTAAAATATCGAGTGCGCCGCCGTCGGATAAATGGGAAATATCAATAATAATATTGTTGCAATCAAGTCGTTCAACAGCCTCCCTGCCGAGGGCTGAAAGCCCTTCGTCAACCCTCGTTTCAAACCGGGGAACGCCGTTTTCAAATACGAGATTAGGGCTTGCAAAAAGGTTTTTATTATTCCAGACGAGGGACGCCATCTTCACTCCGACTTGTTTAAGACTGTTTATGCGCTTCAAATCCGAACCGATAAAGCCGAGGTTTTCAATGGTTAAAATACAGCCGACTTTACCCTCTTCTTTACACTTTAAAATATCGGCAAATTTTTCGATTGGTACGGCAATATGCTTTAATTTCAGCATATTACGTTTGTAAAATTCAATGTATTTTTCAAAGTTAAAAGCGGCGTTATCGCCGTCGGTAAAGATAGCGAAGCATTGCGCCGCACAACTACTTTTTTTAAGTTTTTGAAAGCTTATTTGCCCTTCGTATTCTTCAAAACCGAGACCGCTGTCCGAACAGACCGTAAGCGAGTCGGCATGCATATCGACGTAAATCATTTTTTAATAAAAAGCCTTAAAATTTTTCTTATAACCTTAGGCGGTTTTACGCAAATTACGGTCATATCCCCCTCCTTGAACGCAGTTGCTATATTATATGCTATGCGAAAGGATAAAGGTGAATTAACCTTTTAAATTTAAAATTGCCGTTGCGGCGTCAGGCGCCTTAAATATCGCGTAACCTGCAACCAGCACATTTGCGCCAGCTTCCCTTATAATCTTTGCATTTTCTGCGGTAACCCCCCCGTCAATTTCGATATCCATATCGGGTCTTCCGATTTTATTCGCGTATCCGCGGGCTTTTTTCACCTTTTCAAGAACTTCGGGAATAAACTTCTGCCCGCCGTAACCGGGGTAGACGGACATTAAAAGCACCATATCGCACAGCGGGAAAACGGGAAAGATTTTCTCCACGGGCACGTCGGGGTTAACCGCCGCGCCGCACTTGACACCGTAGGATTTGATAAGACGCAAGGTTTCTTCCAGATAGTTATCGGAAATTTTTTCGCACGCTTTATAGTGCACGGTGATTATATCCGCGCCCGCTTCGGCAAAAAATTTTATCTGCGTTTGGGGGTGCTCAACCATCAAATGCGCGTCTAACGGGAGTTTGGTTAAGGGACGGATATTTTTAATCATCTGTCCGCCGAAGGTTATCGGTTCGACAAAGCTACCGTCCATTACGTCGCAGTGAATCATATCCGCGCCGCTTCGTTCCATTTTTTTTATGGCTTCGCCCATTTCCGAGAAGTTCGCCGAAAGTATAGACGGCGCAATTTTAATTTGCATTTTCGCTCCTTATAAATATAAGTTTAACATGTTTCAACTGCGCAGACGCAAGCAAGACGAGGAAAGCGAGCGAAGACGAAACGAGCGTACTTGGTCGTACGCGACTGAGGCTGAGCGACGCTTGACAAAGTATTGCGCAGCGTATTCGCAGTTACTTATTTAGATAACTTGCGCGAAGTTGACCGCAAGCCCCGCCTATATCCACGCCTATCTGACGGCGCAGCGTCGCCGAAAGCCCGCCCTTTTCCAAAAGTCCCAAAAACCGATAGGCTTCCTTTTCGGTTACGGTCTTTAAATCCCTTTCCTTAACCTCGTTCAAACGAATAAGGTTGACGTGGCATGGCTTACCCTTCAAAAGCTTTATAAGTTCTTCCGCGTGTTGCCCGTCGCAGTTTTCGCCGCTTATAAGAGAGTACTCGAATATATACCTTCTGCCCGTTTTATCAAAATAGTATTCGCAAGCTTTAAGTATCTCCGCTATAGTGTATTTTTTAGCTATCGGCATAGTCCTTGCGCGACCCTCGTCGGTGGTTTGGTGCAGGGATATGGTCAAGTTAACGGGGATTTGCTCGTCGGCAAGAGCGTAAATCGAAGGCACTATTCCGCAGGTCGAAAGGGAAATATTTCTTGCCGAAATGCCTATGCCAGACGGCGCGGAAACGTTCTTCAAAAACGATATAACGTTGTAGTAATTGTCCAAAGGTTCGCCGCTGCCCATAAGCACTGCGTTGGTTACCGAACGCTTTTCCAAACTGCCGCCGTGCAGGGCGTTTACGACGAGAATTTGGGACAAAATTTCACCTGACGACAGATTACGCGCGAGTCCGCCGAGCGTGCTTGCGCAGAACTTGCAGCCCATACGGCAGCCGACCTGCGTTGATACGCACTGTGTGTTGCCGTACTTATACTTCATAAGTACGCCCTCTATCACGTTGCCGTCCGACAAGGCGAAAAGATACTTTTCCGTGCCGTCCGCGGACGTCAAAGTTTTGATTATTTTAACAGGCTCGTCTTCGTATTCTTCCAAAAGACGGGCGCGAAGCTCCGCGGGTACGTTTATCTGAGAAATTTTTTTGCCACGCATAAGTCCCGTGTAAAGCTGTTTTGCACGGAATGGCTTTTCGCCGAAAGCAGATATCAAGTTTTCAAGCTCCGAAAAGCTTAAATCCTGTAAAATCTTTTTCATTTTATAAATTCGCAAAGTGCGCTAAACGTCTCTTCCATAGCCTTATCCGACGGCATATGACCGGAATTCTTCAACATTTTCACGGTTACTTTTGCGTTGCCGCATACCTCAGCAGCCTTTACCACCGAGCTTGTGGAGGTGACGATGTCCGTATCGCCCTGAAACATCAGATACGGAACTTGCACTTCTTTTAAACTATCCGCAAGATTTATATTTAGAAGCTCGCGCCAAAGACTTTGGTTACCCTGATAACCGTTTTTTACGACAGCTTTGAAATCTTTAAAAGAATAGTCCGGACTAGTTATCAGCCCCATAACAATCTTACCGATTTTTATGGGTTTGGCGTCTTTATTGAAATACGCGCCCGTATATTTGTTCATATTTTTATATAAAGTTTTCAAATTGTTATCCAAAACTTTATATTCGCAGTCGCCGCCGGTCTTGACGATTTCTTCAATCCTCAAACGGACTTTGGCGGGAGCTGCTGAAAATGCAGATAAAACTTCTTCACTGAAAAAGTTATTCTTTATAAATTGACCGTAAACGAACGCGCCGTCAAGTTTTTCCGGAACGCGCAACGCGCTTTCGAGGGCAAGAATACTGCCCCAGCTTAAACCGAAAAGAAAAAGTTTGTTTTGCGGAAATCTTTCTTTGATTGCCACAATAAGGTCGCAAGTCATATCAACAAAGCTTGAAATATGAAAGCTATCGTCTATTTTATGATTATTGATACCGCAACCGAGTTGGTCCCAAAATACCATTATAGCTTCACTCGTCCATTCCGGGAATAGCCCGCGGCATCCTACGGAAAAAGGAACGGGCGAACCCGGTCCGCCATGCAAGCATACGACGACGGGCAGATTTTTCGATTTGCCCTCTACTAAAATTTTTTGTTCGTATCCGCCGAGATTGACATTGATAATTTCGGACACTTCACAACTTTTTATATAACGCTTGCGTTTGTTCATGGTTATTCCTTTTTAAAAGATGTTAAATAAAATCCTGCGCCGAGTGAGATTTGCGGCAAGAACTGCAAACCGTATTTCGTTTCCCTGTGTTCAAGGGGTGAATTTGGCTTAATTAAGGCATATTCGGGGTGCAATCTTAAAAAATCACAGACTACGCTGTCGTTTTCTTCGGGCAAAACCGAGCAAGTCGAATAGAAAAGAAATCCGCCGCTTTTTACGTAGCGGGAGCAATTTCCCAAAATTGCAAGCTGTGTTTCGGTTAAACTGAATATATCGCTTTCTTTGCGGAAAAGCTTGATATCGGGATTTTCGTTGATAACACCCGTGCCCGAACACGGCACGTCGCAAAGCACCGTATCGAACGCGCCCTCAAATTCGGGATAGAACGCGGTACCGTCCGCCTGAACGGGCGTTACGTTAGCCGCGCCCATTCTTTGGGCGTAGGCTTTAATCAGTTCCACGCGGTGGGGATGCAGCTCGGCAGAAACTACCGTTTTGCACTTTTTTGCAAGTAGCACGGACTTGCCGCCGGGGGCAGCGCAAGCGTCTAAAAGTCTGTCGCAAGCGGGAATAGCATTGCAGATTGCAACGGAGCCCACCGACTGAAAGGTGTAATCGCCGGCAAAAAAGCCGTCGTCGCGCACGAAATTACTAAAGATGAACGTATCTTCAAACGGCGTTGCAACGCAAGGCTTGCCGAAATACCTTTCGGCGCCGCGTTCAAACCGCACGCACAGCCCGAGGCTGGGCGCTGTAAGAATTTGGGCGGCTTCCGCTTTGTAACTGCGCCTGAGTTTTTTAACGAGCCACGTCGGCGCACTGCACTCTATCGCCAGTCTTTCGTCCGTCTTTTCGGGCAAGGGCGGAATTTTATAGGTTCTTAAAAAGGCGTTGACGAAACCGGAAGCTCCTTCCTTTCCGAGCTTTTTGGTAAGCTCTACCGCATAGTCCACGACCATATAATCGTGCTTGGAGAGAAACTCCAGCATATAGAGCGCAATTTTTAAGATGATTTTTATCGCGCTTTGGGGCTGCTTTATTACATTTGCCCCCAATATATAGTCCAAATAACCGTCTTTTTCAAGTACGCCGTAGCATATTTTCACCGTGCGCGGTTTGTTTAAGGGCTCTATAGACGTTTCCGCAATGGACTGCTTTAAAAACTTTCCTTCCCTGTACACCTTGGTAAGTATTAAGTAAGGGTCTGTCAACGGATTAGTCAAGTAAATCCCCTGCCTTTATCTTTCTTCCGTTGACGAAGTCGGCGGCTTTCATTCTTTTGCCGCCCGCAGGCTGCAATTCGGTAATCAAAACCGAACCGCCGTTGCAGCTAACTGCTATTCCGTACTTATCTGCGGAAAGAACCTCGCCCGCCTTGCCGCCCGAAAGGGTGCAAAGCTTGGCGTTATAAACATTTAAAACTGTTCCGTTGAAGTTGCAGAAAGCCGCGGGGGCAGGGCTGAACGCCTTTATTAGA
Organism: uncultured Christensenella sp.; assembly: GCA_910583855.1. Lineage (GTDB taxonomy): Bacteria > Bacillota > Clostridia > Christensenellales > Borkfalkiaceae > Coproplasma. The sequence continues at coordinate 46,776 of CAJTYL010000011.1, read as the reverse complement.
CGGCACAAACTTTGGGGCGAATGAGAAAAATCGAGCCTGCCGTCCTCCTTTTTAACCTTTTTGCAAAAAGTGGCTTTCGCATCATCCTGCATCAAAAGCTGCGTTTCGCCACGCTCCAAAAGCTCAACGGCTTCAAAGGCCGCTTCCGCGCCCAAAAAGGCAAGCCTATCAGTCAATTCGCCGCAGGTAAGGTTGCCGACTTCACACCTCTTTACGAGCAAAATATCTCCCGTATCGAGAGCGAGTTCGGTCTTCATAACGGTAACGCCCGTGTGCGATTCCCCCCCTAATATAGCCGATTGAACGGGGGAGGCACCGCGATACTTGGGTAAAAGAGATGCGTGAATATTCCATACTCCGCCCTTAAAGCAGTTTAATACTTCTTCCGTCAAAAGCTGACCGTAGGCGCAGGTTATCATAATATCCGCGCCGAGAGCGCAAAGTTCGCCGCAATGCTCGCGTATCTTTGCAAAGTCGTATACGGGAACACCAACGGAAAGCGCGAAAGCTTTCACCGGCGTGGGCGTTAATATCTGTTTTCTGCCGACGGGCTTGTCGGGCTGGGTCACTACCGCTACGACTTCCTTGCCGCCGTCAAGAAGTTTTTTGAGAGCGGGAACGGCAAATTCGGGCGAACCCGCAAAAACTATTTTCATAATAATACCTTTTTAATGACGTAATCGCATTGATAACCGAGCTATTCCTCGGGAGGCAAGTCGTATAATTCGGCGGCTTTGTCGGTGTACAGCACGCCGTCGAGGTGGTCGAGCTCGTGACAGACTGCACGGGCGAAAAAGCCCTCTGCCGTAAGCTTGTGCTTTTTGCCGTATCTGTCGCGGTACTCCGCCTTTACCTTGTATGGACGGCGGACGGTGCCCTGTTTGCCTTTAACCGAAAGGCAACCCTCGGGGCCGACCTGTTCGCCCTTGGCGGACACGATAACGGGATTGATAAGCTCGTAAAACCCTTCGTCAACGTCAATAACCACTACGCGGATAGGTACACCTATTTGCGGAGCGGCAAGTCCTGCGCCGTTTTCTTTGCGAACGGTTTCCTTCATATCGGTAAGAAGCCGACAAAGCTCGGTATTAAAGGTTCTTATTTCTTTGCATTTTTCTCTTAATACGGGGTCGCCCGTCTGTACGACGAATCTGACTGACATACTCGTGTCTCCTATGATAAGTTCGAAGGGTTCTCCTCTACGTAGACGAGAACGTGCGGAGTGGTTGCCGCGGCTGCAATTTCGTAAATTTTTTTAAGTAATGCGTCGCTTTTTAAACGCATTAATACCTGATAACGGTGTTTACCTTGAATTTTTTTGACGGGCGAGTGCATTTTATTCAGAAAAATGAATTCACCCGAATCAGACTTTTTGAGCTCTTCTATCTCGAAAAACACGGTTTTCAGGGCTTCAAGCGATTTCTTTTCATCCTCGCCCGTCACCATTACGCGGCAAATGAGCGAATAAGGCGGAAACAAAGTCGCCTTTCTTATCTCTATTTCGTTTTTGAAAAAGCCTAAATAATCGTAATTCACGGCATAGCGGAGTATGTAATTTTCGGGGCAATAAGTCTGAAGAACGACCTTGCCCTTCATATCCGCCCTGCCGCTTCTGCCCGAAACCTGCGTTATCAGCTGAAAAGTGCGCTCCCCGCTGCGGTAGTCGGAGAACTGCAAGCTCATATCCGCGTCTAAGATGCCGACAAGCGTTACGGCAGGGAAGTCGTGTCCCTTTGCTATCATTTGTGTGCCGACGAGAATATCCGCTTCTTTTTTGGCGAATTTACTCAATATTTTATAGTGACCGTCTTTGCCGGAAACGGTATCGTTATCCATTCTCAATATGCGCGCCGTCGGGAAAAGCGAAGCAAGCTCCGACACGACGCGCTGGGTACCCGTGCCGCTGTAACGGATATGCAGGCCGCCGCACTCGGGGCAGGCGGGCAACATCCTGTATTTTGCGCCGCAATAGTGGCACTTCAAACAGTCCTCTTCGCTGTGATAGGTTAAAGACACGTCGCAGTTTTCACACTTTGCAACGTAACCGCAATCACGGCAGATAACCTTCTGCGAATAGCCGCGGCGATTAAGAAATATAATCGCTTGATTTCCGCTTTTTAAGGTTGAGTCAAGTTCTTCCCGAAGCGCAAGCGAAAAGGGCGAAGGGTTGCCGCGCCTGACTTCTTTGCGCATATCCGAAATTATAATTTCGGGCAGAGGTCTTTTATTTATGCGCTCTGACAGGGTAATAAGATTGTAATCGCCCTCGGCTGCGGCAAGGAAGCTTTCGACAGACGGCGTTGCGCTGCCCAAAACAAGCTTGCAATTATTGTATTCCGCGCGGAATTTTGCAATCTCTACCGTGGAATAGCGGGGGGCGGTTTCGGAAAGATACGAAGAATCGTGTTCCTCGTCGATGATGATTGCGCCTATATTTTCAAGGGGAGCGAAAATTGCGCTTCTTGCGCCTATCGCTATCTTTGCCTCGCCCGAACGAAGCCGCCACCATTCGTCGAATTTCTCCCCTGCCGAAAGTCCGCTGTGAAGTATCGCCGCCTCGCCCTTAAAACGGGCGCGGAGCTGGGAAAGCATTTGCGGCGTCAAAGATATTTCAGGAACAAGAAAAATTGCGGTCTTGCCCTTTTTGATTTCGTTGGCGATAATCTGAAGATAAATTTCGGTTTTGCCGCTACCAGTGACGCCGTGTATAAGATGCACGCGTTTAGGGGAATTTTCAATGCTTTCTAATGCATTAACCTGCATATATGTGAGAGTTTTGGGCTTTTCTGCTTCTGAAACGCCAGAAAACGGATTGCGCTTTATGCGGCGTTTTTCAACCGAAATCGCGCCTTTTTCGACGAGAGAATTGACCGCAGCCCTCCCGAATTCGTTACAAAGCGCCGTAAAATCAAATTCTTTCCCGTCCGATAAAAAGGTTAAAACTTCCTGCTGTTTTTTTGCGGATTTTGAGATTGGTACGCCAATATCAGCAAGTTTAGCGTATTTTTTGTAAACTTCGCGCACCGTTCCGCGCCGCATTTCGGACGGCAAAAAAAGCCGAAGCGCACAAGCCTTTGGAACTTTATAGCGCAAAGAAATGCGCTCCATCAGCGAAAAGCATTCTGGTTGAAGCGCTGGAAATTCGTCGAATATCCCGTATACTGGTTTGACTTTTTCGGGAGGATAGAAAGATTTTTCGCTTACACCCAGAACGAAGCCGTCGATTATTCTCCCGCCGAAGGGCACCTTAACGCGGCAACCTACGACGGTTTCAGGCGGACACGAGTATTCGAATATTTTGTCCACTTGACTGTGGGCTATGTCAACTATGACCTGTGCGTACACTTAAAGCGGTTAGTCCTTTACGCACTTAATTTTGCCGCTTGCGATTTCGCGGCTTGCCACGGCAAGTTCTTTTACGATTTCCTTGCTGTTGGCGTTCTGCCCGGCGGTCTGTTCTATAATTTGTCTTGCGCGTTTTGATGCAACTACGCAAAGGCAATACCTTGATACGGGCTGCCCGTCCGTGCCAAGTTGTTCGATAAGTACGTCTACGGGGGGATTATTTATCATATACTTACTCCTTTTAAAGTTATTTATAAGTTATTTCAAATTGCAGTATTTCAAAGTTTATATGCGTTTTAGTTCTTTGATTATATTTTCTAATCGGGCTACGCACTCGTCAAGGTCGTCGTTTACCAATATGTAGTCGTACAAATCTTTTTTGGAAAGCTCGTAGTCGGCTCTTTTTATACGGCGTTCTATTTCTTCGTCGCTTTCGGTTCCTCTATCTTTAAGCCTTTGACGCTGGGCGCCTTCAGGTGCGACTATCATTATTAAAACCGCGTCGGGGTAAGACTTTTTTGCCTGCAACGCACCGTTCGGTTCGATTTCAAGAATTACGTCGTGTGAAGCAAGTTGCTCTTCGACGAACGCGCGGGGCGTGCCGTAATAATTTTCGAAGTGTTCGGAATACTCCAAAAAGCCGCCCTCTTCAATGGTTTTTAAAAACTTTTCGCGGCTGATAAAGAAGTAGGACTTGCCGTCAACTTCTCCCACGCGCTTTTTACGTGTGGTGCAGGAAACGCTTAACGCGTAGTTGCCCGACTCTAAAAGTCTGTCTACAATCGTGCCCTTGCCTACGCCCGAAGGACCGGACACCACTAAAAGTAAATTTTTCATAAACTCTCCGTAAGTATTTTATTCTACGTTTTGAACTTGTTCGCGCACCTTCTCTATCTCGTTCTTTAACGCAAGCCCCAATCTCGTTATTTCCAAATCGTTAGATTTTGAACAAATAGTGTTGGTTTCGCGATTAAATTCCTGAACCAAAAAGTCAAGCTTTCTGCCGACGAGCTTTTCACGGCAGATTTCGCGGAATTGCGAAATATGGGAATGAAGGCGCGTAAGCTCTTCGTCGATGTTGCTTTTGTCGGCGAAGAGAGCCGCTTCGGTCAATAGCCTGCCCTCGTCCGCTTCTACGCCCTCTAAAATCTTTTTCATCTTTGCTTCAAGCTTCTGCCTATAATTAGTTGCGACGGCGGGGGCGCGTTTTTCAACTTCGCCGACGAGATTTTCAATGGTTTGCATTCTCGAAAGCATATCTTCTTCAAGCTTTTTACCCTCAACCTCGCGCATGGCGTTCAATTTTTCAAGGGCGGCGGAAAGCGCGGATTTTAACGCAGTTAAAATTTCCTCGTCGGCAGTGGCAACGTCCTCCGATTTTATCACGTCGGGATAACGCAAAACGCCGCTAACGCTGATATCGTCCTGAATTCCGGGAAAAAGCGATTTAATTTTAGCTGCCGCAGCAACGTAAGACTTGGCGGTATCTTCGTCGAGATACAACTTCTTTTCGCGTTCACGCTTGTCCGATAAGGACACGAAAACGTCCGCGTGCCCGCGCGTGAGCTTTTCGCGCAGAACCGCGCGGATTGTTTCCTCATGCGCGGTCAAAATTCTGGGCGCCTTAACAGAAGAGTCAAGGTAGCGGTTGTTCACCGTTTTTATTTCAACGGTAAGCTCTATCCCGCCGTTTTTGTATTCGCCTCTTCCGTAACCCGTCATACTGAACATAAAAATACCCCAAACAGTGCAGCGTGATTTTGCTTGCGCCGCTAATTATTTTAAACATCGTAAATTATTATATAATTTAATTATAGCAAGCTTTTTTTGAAAATACAAGCAAAAGCGGCGTTTTGAAAAATTTTTCAAAACGCCGCGAATTTAACTAAAATAATTGTTTTTTAAGTTCGATTGCGTCCTCTTCGGTTATCTTCCTTACAGGCTTACAGGGAACGCCGTAGGCGAGGTAGCCCGAGGGGATTTCGCCGGTAACGACCGAACCCGCGCCGATAACGCAGCCAGAGCCTATCTTCGCACCCGCAAGAATAGTTACGTTGCCCGCAATCCAGCAGTTATCGCCGATAGTTATGGGCACGCCGTACTCTTTATCCGTAACGTAGCCTTTTTCGTGCGTATACGGATTTCGGTCTTCAAACCTCAACGGGTGAAGAGGCGTAAGTATGGACACGTTAGGACCGAGAAAAACGTTGTCGCCGATAGTGACGGGGCATGTATCCAACACGGTAAGGTTGAAGTTTGCATAAAAATTTTTACCCACCTTGGTGAACACGCCGTAATCGAATTGTAACGGGCCTTGAATAAAAGTCCCCTCGCCACGGTTTGGAAGAAGTCCGTCTAAAATCTTTTCGCGGAGCTTTTCCTTGGTTTCGGGAGCGGTGTTAAACCTTGCGCAAAGAGCGTGAGCGCGCGCCCTTAAATTTTTTAATTCTCCGTCCTGCGGGTCGTAGATTTTGCCCGCAAGCATCTTTTCTTTTTCAGTCATAGTTTCATTATACCGCAAACTGCGAAAATGTCAAGAATTAATAGTCCGGTTTCGTATCTGCGGCAATGCCCTTTATGCGTGTAGTAACCAAGTGGTAATTGTTCCTCGGACTCACCTCAAAAAGGGTAATATTTTGCGTTGATGTGGCAATTGCCCCCGATATATCCGCGAAATAAGCTGTTTTGCCTGCCGTCATTACGATAGGTATTCCGTAAAGATAAGAGTATGCGCGGATAAGCAGCGGCGGCACGTTATTCCTTAGCTCTTCGAGCACGGCGACTACCGCATTACATCCGCACATAGAAAAACTTTTAAAGGTATCGGGGAAGAGCAAATCGTTTTCAATACACAGCCCGACCTTGCAGCCGCCCACGCGGTAGAAGCCGAGCGAAGAACCGCTTTTGAACTCTTCGCAATCCAGCACGTGAAGCATATCCGATATACCCAAAAGCTTGCCCCTGTCCGATACTGCCGCGGACTTTCTTAAAAGTCCGCGGCTTATCGTTTTGCATCCGCAGATAAGCCCGCAATCCCCTTCTTTTGACAGCCTTGCGACTTTATCGAACCTGTCGGTGTCGCCTTTCAGCTCGCTTTCATAGTCCACTTCACCCAATCCGCCAAACCCGAAAACGGCAACGTCACAGTCGGGAAGGCGCTCCCTTTCTTCAACCGTCCCGTCGTTTACAACGCAAAATACCATATTGTACATTTTATTACGGCAATTTGAAATATGTTAAAAGAAGTTTTATTTATAATTTCAAGCGCATATTCTATTTAAAAAAGCGCGATTTGCGCCCATAGAGGTGAAAGGGTGAAAAAATTTATTTCCGCTGTTCTTTTAGTATGCGCAATATGTTTTTGCGTTACGGTTTCAGCTTGTACCAAGGACGAAAATAAAATTACCTCGTACGAAATATTTTGTATTTACGACGAGGACGCCGGCAAGCTCACCGGCACCGTGACGGTAGATTATTATAACTGCACGGACACAGAGATTTCCGATTTGAAGTTCAACCTTTACGGCAACGCATTCAGGAAAGACGCAGCCTATCCCCCCGTGTCGTCGACATATAAGGCACGGGCGTATTACGCGGGCGAAAGCTTTGGCGCAATGAGCGTTGAAAACGTTGAAAACTGCGCGGGTTGGGATATTGCGGGAGAGGATGAAAATATACTTGTAGTTAATCTATTAACCCCAATATATCCCGAAGATAACGTGGTTTTAACGATAAGTTACACTCTTACGCTCGCCAAAGTAAATCACCGCACGGGCATTACCGCAAACACGGTAAATTTGGGCAACTTTTATCCGATTTTATGCGGACGGAACACCGAAGGTTTCGTTGAATGCAACTACTACTATTGCGGCGACCCGTTTTACTCGGACTGCGCAAATTACAAGGTAACCGTGGACATACCCGAAAATTACGTTTGTGCAAGCAGCGGAAAGCTTACGGGCGAAACGCGCACCGAAGGCAGAAAAGAATGCAGCTACGCTTTAAACGGTGCGCGCGACTTTGCGCTGGTGCTTTCCGATAAGTTCGAGGTATTAACGGAAAACGTCGACGGGGTTGACGTCAGCTATTATTACGTAAAGGACGCTGCGCCGCAAAATTCTCTTGCGGCGGCAGCCGAAAGTTTGAAATACTTTTCCGATACCTTCGGCAAATACGCATACCCCACCCTTTCGGTGGTGCAAACGGGATTTTGCTACGGCGGTATGGAATACCCTGCCCTTACGATGATTGCCGAAGGACTTGACGCCGACAATAACATTTATACTATCGTTCACGAAAACGCGCATCAGTGGTGGTATGCGATGGTTGGCAGCGACCAGATGAACGACGCGTGGCAGGACGAAGGTTTGACGGAATACTCTACCCTCGCTTTCTTTGAAAACCATTCCGCTTACGGGTTTACGCGCAAGGGAATAGTCAACTCCGCAACGAGCTATTACAGGGCTTTTTTCACCGTGTTCAGCCAGTTGAACGACGTTGCAGACACGCGTATGCACAGACATTTAAGCGAATACTCAAGCGAGCTTGAATACAACAACGTTACGTATAATAAAGGAATAATTCTGTTCGATATGCTGAGGACCACGCTCGGGGACGAAAAGTTTTTCAACGGACTCAGGCAATATTTCAGCGAAAATTGCGGTAAAATTGCCACAGCGGAAGATTTGATAGGATGCTTTATTAAAAGCGGGACGAACGTCGAAGGGCTTTTTGCATCGTTTTTAGAAGGCAAAATTTTAATATAAAAACAATTAAAACAGGCGCGCATTGAAACACGCGCCTGTTTTAATATGCTATTTAAACGTTTATACACCGCAAATTAAGCAAAAATTATTTTTAACTTTAACTTGCAATTTTTAATATAATGGGATATAATTGTTATACTTATTATAGGGGTTTTTATGGACGTTCCGGATAGTAATAACTTAGTATTAAAGTGACTTGATTCCGTACAGAAGCGTAAATTCGTAATGCACGGAATTATTCCGTGCATTTTTTTGACGGATTTGCGAGGTGAAACGATGGTAAAGTATTTTTTTTCTGCTGCTGACGGAAAGTTGGAAATGTCCGACAAGTTTATTAAAAATTGCTGGGTTGATATGATCGACCCCACCGACGACGAGTGCGAGGACGTAGCCGCTATTTCAGGCGTGCCCGAAGATATGCTTAAAGCCGCATTGGACGAACAGGAACGCGCACGTTCGGAATTTGACGAAGGTTGCAGTATGTTCGTCGTGGACTGCCCTATTCTCGAAGAAGGAACTAACGGCGACAGCTACACTACCCTTCCCTTATCTATAATTTATAATACAAACTGCATAGTTACTGTCAGCCTTAAAGGCAACACAGTTTTAAAGGAATTTATTACGGGAAGAGAGCGTATTTTCTGCAACCAACCCGTTCATTTTGCACTGACATTTATGCTTAACAACGCAAAAAGATTCCTTTACTGCCTTAAACAGATAGACAGGAAGAATCACCGCATTCAAAGCGAGATGGGCAGAACGATGAAAAATACCGAAATAATCCAGCTTTTGGATTTGCAGAACTCGCTGGTATACTTTTCAACTTCACTGACGTCTAACGAGCGGGTGCATTTAAAGCTTTCCAAGGTTGAAGCGGTTAAAAACCACGAGGATTACGAGGACCTTTACGACGACGTAAGCATTGAAAACAAGCAGGCGATAGAAACCTGTAACATATACAAGAACATACTCAGCGTTACAATGGACGCATACGGCTCGGTCATATCCAACAACTCTAACGACTCTATGCGCAAGCTGACTATTATCACCGTATTGCTTGCCGTACCGACTATGATTGCAGGGTTCTGGGGAATGAATATGCCCGTACCAGGAGAAACGGGCGTAAGCTTTTTTGAAACGGGCTGGTTCTGGCTGGTGGTGTTCGGCACGGTGCTGCTAACGGCGGCGATTGCGCTTGTAATCGTCAAAGGAAATCCGTTTAAACGCGCAAACAAAACCAAAAGACGCAGAAGAAAAGACAGACGTGATAAAAATAAATAGAAATCCCTTTGACAGCCTGTGTTCCAAACGGATTCCCCGCGAAGTAACTTTTTGTAAATTTAATATAATACTGCCCGAGAGCGCAAAAAATTGCGCCCTCGGGGTTTTTTATTTGCAAAAAAATTTAAATACAAGGTTTAATTTTGTAATTTGCGGCAATAACAAACGTATCACGGAGGTTAAGCGTGCAACTTTTAAGACTGTTTTTTTTGACGATATCAGCTGTATTCGTTCTTACGGTAATTGCATTTTTACCGCAAAACCTGTGCTTTGAAAGCGGCGGCGCATACACCTTTTATTGCGGTACCAGTTCGGCAGACTGCAAAGTAGTAACCGTGCATAACTTTGCCGCAGCCGCTAAACTTGGTCTTAAGGACGTTTGCGGCGAAAGCACGGATTATGAAAACTTCGATTTGGAAAGCTTTTTAAAGAGCGTTGACGGAAAAGTCGTGATTAAAGAAGAGTTTTCCGACGGAGTCAACTACTACTGCACTGCCAATCTGCCCTATTCGGTAAACCTTTACGATAAAGAGATAAATCTGCACGTAGCCGTGCGGGGAGATACGGCAAGAGTGGCGTCGCCGATAATTTTCGGCGGATACTGATTAAAAGAATTAAATGCTGTCAAAAAAATATAAAAAGGAGTTAAAAAATGAAAAACAAGCAAAAAACCCAACCTACGAAGAAAAGAATATTTACGTATTACCTCATTTTGGCGGCTTGCCTTTTGGTGATTGCCGCTATAACCGTCGGTGTCGTGTTTGCGGTTAAACCCGTAAATAGCGATAACCCCACTATCGATTCGGGCACGACCGACGATACCAATCCGCCCGTAAAGGATCCCGACGACGAAGAACCCACCGTGGACACCTCTTCGAAATATGAACTCATAGCGCCCGTGAAGAGCGTCGTAGTGTCTCAGGCGCACGTTTTCTGGCATAACCAGACTTTGGATATATACCATTTGCACGAGGGTATGGACTTTAAATGCGCTGCCGGCACCGACGTGCTTGCCGCCGTTGACGGAACGGTTACGCGCGTTTACACCGACCACAGACTGTACGGCGCGACGGTTGAAATCGAACACGCGGACGGAGTTAAGACCGTTTATAAGTTTATTGAACCCAACGAAAGCCTGAAAGCGGGCGCGACGGTTAACCGCGGCGACGTTATAGGTAAGGTTGCGGCAGCCACCGGAGTTGAAAACGCGGACGGCGACCACCTGCACTTCGAAGTTTATAAAAACAGCAAACCGCAGGACCCCGACGTTTATCTTAAACTTCTTTCCAAATAATTAACAATTAAAAATTTAATTACAGTCTTCCGCATGATACGGAAGACTGTAATTTTTTACGGAAGCGCCCCCTATTCCCGTAATTTGCAAAAAATTTTCAGCCTGATTACAACGATTAACAGAAACGATAAATCGTATTGAAAAAATGTAAACAAAAAATGTTAATTATGAAAATTTATGACATTGAAATCAATTTGATTTTGTTAATATAACATAATTTATTGAAATTAACATATAATACTGTTATAAAGTAACAAAAATTAAAGATTTAAATTTTTTAAAAATGTTGTTGACTAACAAAAAGATGAGTGCTATACTTCAAGCACAATCAAAGTTCGGGAGGTAAAAAACATGATTTATGATTATTTAAACGAGCTTGACGACAGAGAGGGCGTATCCCCCCTTTCGTACGAAGTGTTGAACTGCGCAAGATAAACGCCGCGTTTAACCGCGTAATTTGAAACACTAAAGCGTGATTGATAAATGCCGCGGCAATATAATTGCCGCGGCTGTTTTTAAAATTTTGAAAGCAAATCCAAAGTTAACCCCGAATAGTTTATAACCGCGCATCCATCCAACCCCTCCGCAGGCGCAAGCAGATAGTCCGAAAGGCATTTTATATTTACGCCGTGCGCGGCGGCAACCGCCTTAATTTTATCATCTGACCCGGCGTCGGGGAATTTGACTATAACGTGAAGTCCGCTACCCGTATCGAGCAGTTTACACCTATAAGGCAAAGCCGCAAGCTTTTTGACAAGCTCGCTATGGATATTGCGGTAGTAGTTTTTTAAACGGTTCAAATGCCGTTCGAAATAGCCGCCGTCCAGCATTAAGGCAAGGGTTTTTTGTTCAAAAAGGGGAACAAAATTCGCCGAAGACGAAAAAATTTGCATAAATCTTGCGTGAAGTGCGGGCGGTAAAACCATATAACCCATTCTCATGGACGGCGCAAGACTTTTGGAAAAGGTGTTCATATAAATTACCCTCTCGGGGCACAATCCGCACATGCACTGCAGCGGCTTGCCAGTCAAACGGAATTCGCTGTCGTAGTCGTCCTCGATTACATAACCGCCGCTCCTCTTTGTCCAATCTATTAAGGCGGAGCGGACGGACACGGGCATTACCGCGCCCGTAGGAAACTGATGGGACGGCGAAACATGACATGCGTACGCCCCGCTTTTTTCAAGTACGGAAATATCTATACCTTTCCCGGACACGTTTACGGGAAGGAAGCGTGCGCCGTTCAGTGCGTAGGTCGAAGAAATTTTGCCGTAACCGGGATTTTCTACGGCGTACAGATTATCGCGCCCCAAAAGCTGAACTATGACGCCGTAAAGATGCTCTGCGCCCGCGCCGACGACGATATAGCGCGGGTCAACGTCTATCCCGCGCGAACGGTAAAGATAAGCCGCAACGGCGCGTTTAAGCTGCTCGTCGCCGTCACAGGCAACGCGCTCCAAAAGATGCTCCCCGCAGTCCGCCAAAACGCTGCGCATAAGCCTTGCCCATACCGAAAACGGGAACATATCCGGGGGTGTATTGCCGTGAACGAGGTCGATTGCGAATTTGTCCCCTTCCCCTTTTTCCTCCGCTTTCACAGCCGAAGGTTGTCTGCCTTTAAGCCCGTTTGCAACTCTTTCGGCAAAGAAACCGCTACGCTCCTTCGAGCGGACGTAACCCTCCGCAAGAAGCTGGTCGTAGGCAAGCTGAACGGTTACGACGCTCACGCCGAGTTCTGCGGCGAACACGCGCTTCGAGGGAAGCTTTTCTCCGCACTTAATCTTTCCGCGCAGGATATCGTCGCGGATAAGAGAATACAGTGTATAGTATTTATTTTTGCCCGATAAATCGTAGTTATACATATCTGGTATTATAAAATTATATTGAATTGATTATTCTAATAATACCACACGATTGATATAATGTACAGCGTTATGATAAAAAATAAAAAGAAAAAAGTATTATTTACCACTAAATGGCTTACTTATACGGCTTTGATGACCGCACTCGTAGTGGCTACAGGGTATATTCCCGGTATCCCGGTGCTTACGGGCAAAATCTATTGGTGCGATTTCGCAATTTATACTGCGGCGTATCTTTTGGACCCTTTGGCGGCGTTCATAGTCGGCGGAATCGGTACCACGTTCTTTGATTTATTCGGCATAAACGGAACGGCATATAATGCGATACCCTCTCTTGTCATTCACGGAATACAAGGACTTTTAGCTTCGGCAACTTTTATACTTTTAAGAAAGTATTTCAATAAGACCGACAGCAACAAAAGAGAGGGCGTAATTGCCGTTATTTCAAGCATATTACCGGCTCTTTGGGTAATTTTTGGGTATTTTGTAAAGCGAATAACGTGGGAAACCCTGTTACCCGAAACCGCTGTTTTGAAGATGCCCGCAAACGTTTTGCAGGAAGTAATAGGCATAACGGTAGCGATAGTTATATGTTACGTGTGCAGGTTTAAAAAACAGCTTAAAGGCGCGCACCTTTTGCCCGATTTTAAGGCCGAAATTTTAGACAAAAGCGAGCAAGTTGAGGCGGCTAGCTACGAAAAGACAGAACCGCAAAGCGTCAACGAAAATATTGAAAACTAATTCACCGCATATTATAAACTCCCCCGCGGCACATGCCGCGGGGGAGTTTTTTAGTTATCGGCGGACTTCGCGCCCTTTATAGAACGGGCGGAAATATTTTCAAGTATGCCCGTATGAAGCAGCTTCTTCGTATTTTTTAGTTCAAAATCATCCACCGCCTGCTCTATTACGGCGTTCAATACCGCAAAAAAGTCCTTAAATCCGCTTGAAAGCAAATAATAGGAAAGCGAACCGGGGACGGTGTTCACCTCGCTCAGATACACCTCACCGCCGCTTATAATGTAGTCGAAACGAACTATGCCGCGCATATTCAAATCGGAATAGACCTTGCGTGTGGTATCCTTTATAAGTTTTGCCATCTCGGCTGGAATATCGGCGGGAAGAACGCTTTTGCCACCGCCCTGATACTTATCTTCAAAGCTTAATACGTCACCGCTGGATATAGCTTCCTCACACTCGGACGTGACCACTTCGCCCTTAACGAAGTATGCGGCGCAATTGATTTCACGGCGGTTTTCAAGATACTTTTCGACTATTACCGCGCTGTCGTAAATTAAAGCCGTTTCAACTGCGGATTGCAGCTTTTTTAAATCGTTCACCTTTTCTATTCCTATGCTCGAACCGAGGGTTACGGGCTTAACGATAAGCGGAAACTGCGGCATATTATGGGGGCAATCTACTTCTTCACGACTCTTTATATAGGTGTACTCCGCCGTTTTTACGCCGAGCGCCGCTAAAATAAGCTTAGTTAAATACTTATCCATAAACAGCGAAGATTCAAAAATCCCCGCGCTTGCAAGCGGAATACCGGCAAGGTGGAAAAGCCCGCTTACCGCCCCGCCTTCGCCCGCGCCGCCATGACAGCAGTTGAGCGCCGCATCAGCTTTTACGAACCTTTTCATCTTACCCTTTTTGTTAAAGATATAGACCCCGCCGTTTGCAACGACGGCTTTGGGGTACGCACTGAAATTATTACTTTTGAAGTTTCTGACGTCGGCAAGCTCGGGCGCGCAATAGGTCTCGCCGTCCTGCGCCACGTACACGGGAATTACGGTGTGCCCGCCGTTCTTTAAAATATTTGCCGCCATCGTGCCCGTTATTACGGACACCTCATTTTCGTTTGATACGCCGCCGAATACGACGATTATATTTTTTGACATAAAAAATCACCTCCGCTTATTTTTTAGCTTTGGTGAATTATACTGATAAGCTAAAAACGCAAAGAGGCAAGCAACTCAGTATTGCGGAGTCTATATGCGTTTTTAATATATATCGGGTAGATCGTTTAAAAAGAGTACGGTATCGTTAGGTTGAAGTATCCCTTTCAGCTCCTCCTGCGCGACGTTAAGCGTAGGCACTATTTTAAGCGTTGCCGCGTTGCCGCCGCCTGCAAGATAGCCGTTTTTGACGGGAGCTATCAGGGTTTCGCCAACGAGAATGACGAAGTCAAGCCCGACGAGGCGTTCGCCCAAGCGGGTGTTTTCCTCCTCCTCCAAAACGCCGAGTTCTACGAGTCCAGGGGTGACGACTATTTTTCTGCCTTCAAAGCTTTTTAAAACCTCCAAAGCCGCCGCCGCGCCATTTATATTTGAATTATAGCCGTCGTCAAGGATATTCACACCGCCCGACTTTATGAGTTGAAGTCTGTGTTCGATAAAATCAAGCTTTTCTATAGCCGCAACTATTTCTTCTGCGGTCATACCTAAATTATATGCAACGAGCGCGGAAATTGCTACGTTCCGCACCGAGTGTGCGCCTAAAAGACGGGTGTGCGCCTTGTACGTTTTTCCGCCTAAATTAAGATTAAACGTACTGCCTTCCGCGTTGCAAACCATATCGGAAACGCAGTCGGCGCAGTGTTTGACCCCCGAATATGCCTCAAATAACGTAAAACACTCGGGTGCAATATAGGCTTCGGCGCCGCCTTTTAAAATTTCCGCCTTTGCCTTAACAACATTCTCTATGCTGCCGAAGCTTTCAAGGTGCTGGGGGCAAATGCCCGTTATAAGCGTGATATCGGGAGGACAAAATTCGCAAAGCTCGGCAATGTCGCCGACGTGGCGCGCGCCCATTTCCGCAATAAAAATATCATAACTCGTTAAATCGTTATTGTTGATTGCAAGCGCAAGCCCCATAGGGGTATTGTGCGAACGGGGCGTCGAGAGTACGCGGTATTTCTCCGAAAGAATATCCGCAAGGATTTTCTTACAGCTCGTTTTGCCGTAGCTGCCCGTTATGCCCACGACCTTTATATTTGAATTATTGAGTTTGGCTTTTGCCTTTTTCACAAAAGATTTGTTGTGCGGCACCTCGTAAACCTTGGAAATTAAGTTTGCAAGAAGGGTTACGGGGAACATAAGAAGCGGGAAGACGGACAGTGGGCAGTACCTTAAAGTAGTAAAGACGCGGTTATCCCATACGCTGTCCGCAAAATTGAGAAGACAGACTGTAAGGTAAGAAATTATTGCGTTCAATAGCGTCAAAACGACAATAAGCCGCTTTATGCGCGGGGTTAAAGTTAACGGCGTTCTTAAAGCGACCCTGTTATCCGCCCAGATAAATAGAGAGAAAAAGATTATATACGCCGCAAAACCGATAACTGCGGACCACTCCCCCGCAAAAGAAAAGCACAGCGCAATCACCGCGCAGGCGAGAGCGCACAATAACGCTAAAAGAACGTGCCTGCCGAAGACGAGATTGCCCTTTTTGTGCGACCATTTAATAAGGCGCGTACCGCTGTAGCCAGACGACTGCAGTATGCCCAAAAGCTTATAGAAGCAGCCGCTGAAAAGCAGTGCGAACACGACGGCGCACAATACGCATTCAATTGTCTTTGAAACAGAAATGAAAAACATCAACTCTCCGTCAAAAAACCGAATAGTTTAAAATTAAATTCTTTGGGATGCTCGGAAAAGCAGAAGTGACCGCCCTCCATAACCTCGAGCCCGCTGCCGCAAATGAGCGATTGGAAGGTTGCACCCTCCTCGTAAAACGGCGTAACGGTATCGTCCTGCCCGTATATAAGCAGCGTAGGGGCTGAAATTTTTGCGGCGCAAGACTTTAAATCTTCGTTTACTATTTTTTTAAAACTTTTCTTCATAAAGGGCGACAGAGATTTGTACTCTTCGCTTCCGAAATGCTTTTCGGCAAACCTCGGGAAGAACCGTCTTGCCCTGCGATAACGCGTTATTTGGCGCATATATTGGGGTGTACGGGGTTTGACAAGCCCCGCTCCGCCCGTTATTACAAGCTTTTCAAGCCTGCTACCTTCCACTGAAAAAAGCTTAAACGCCACCCTTGCGCCGAACGAGTGCGCAACGACGCTCGGACGATTTAGCCCCGCTTC
Source organism: uncultured Christensenella sp. (assembly GCA_910583855.1). Classification (GTDB taxonomy): domain Bacteria; phylum Bacillota; class Clostridia; order Christensenellales; family Borkfalkiaceae; genus Coproplasma. Next base: position 30,141 of record CAJTYL010000011.1, on the reverse strand, counting down.
GTTCATAAACTTTAAAAGCCATTCGGCGTATTCGCCCACGCCCCAGGCTTCGTCCGTACACTCGCTTGCGCCGAAGCACGGGAAGTCGACGGCTGTTACGCGGAAGTAGTTTTGTAAGAAATTTATCTGATAGTAAAAGCTTTCCTTTTTAGAGCCGTAGCCGTGCAAAAGAAGTACGTCCTCCCCCACGCCGCGTCTTAAAAATGATACGAATTTACCGTCTATAAAAATGTTAAAGCTCCTTTACCATAACAAGGCAGTCCTCTCCGTCTGAGTAATAGCGCGTTCTCGCGTAAGCGCCCTTAAATCCGCTTTTGAGGTACAGCTCCATTGCTATGGAATTTGATACGCGCACTTCCAAAAAGACCTTTTTTGCGCCCAAAGACGCGGCAGTCCGCAAAAGCTCTTCGATAATTGCCGTACCCACGCCGCTGTGGCGGTACGCCTCGGTTACGGCTACGTTCGCAATATCCGCAGTATCCGCCGCAACGGTTATACCGCCGTAGCCTATAATTTCTCCGCCGTCCTCGGCAAGTACGCCGTGAAAGCTGTCCGTATCGAAACTTGAAGCAAGCATCTTGAAGCTCCAGGGCTCGTTGGGGAAGCACTCAGTTTCAATCTGGGAGATGCGGAGAATATCCTTATATTCCCACTTTCTTACTTTCACCAAGCGCCTCCTCAGCCTGACTTTTGCGAACGTAAAGCGCGTGCATATCGTTTGATAAATTTTTGCACTTCAACGCCGCCTCTTTCAGGCAATTCTTTATTTCCGTTCTGGTATAGTTTTCAAGCGGCAAGTCCTCAAACCCGAACAGGGGAGCGTTCAACGCCGCAACCTCGGCTTCGGAGAAATAGCAGGGTTGCAAGCACACTTTGCCTTCGTCATAGCCGCAAACGTAATAGTGCGCGTGTGCCGCATCTATGACAACGAAGAACTTTTTGCTGTTGACATTATATGCAATAAGGTCGAACGCGGTGAGGGATTTCAACGGTTTGTTTACGGCAAGGGCAAAGCCCTTCGCCGTTGCAATTCCTATTCTTATGCCCGTAAAGGAACCGGGACCCGTCACCGCTGCAAAATAGCCGCATTCCGCGGGAGTGAGGTCTATTTCCCTTAAAGCCCTGTCAATTTCGTCCATTAAAACGACGGAGTGCCGAATAGCGCAGTCGGGCAAGTGCCTTAAAACGGATTTGTTCCCCTTTTGCGCGTAAACGGTAAGATGTCGCGAAGAGGTGTCGATTGCAAGAAAATCAGTCATAAATAATTTTTCTTTCCTCCCCGCCCGTTTTTTCGATAGTTACGGTTTTGTATTGTTCGGGCAAAACGTCCTTTATATTTTCCGCCCATTCGACGACACACACGCCACCCGCGTAGAAATAATCGGTAAGCCCGAGTCCTTCCGCCTGCGCGCCGTTTTTCAGACGGTAGCAATCGAAATGATACAGCTTGCCCGAATAGTCGTTCATGTACGCGTAGGTAGGGCTTAAAATTTCTTCTTCAATCCCTAAGCCCTTTGCAACGCCCTTGCAAAAGACGGTTTTGCCCGCGCCCATTTCACCGTTTAACACGACGACGGCGCAGTTTTTTAAGTTTTTTGCGTAATTTTCCCCGAAATTAATCGTGTCCTCGGGACTTTTTGAAATAAAAACCGACATAAATTTATACAGCAATATTATAACATAGTAATGCAAAAAATCAAAGATTTTAAAATAATTTACGGCAGAAAAATTAAAGGAAATTTTTTGTGGTTGCAGACTTGACAGATAGGGGCATGATAAGTATAATGAAAGTACAAATTAAAGTTAGTTCTTTGGGGCGGGGTGAAATTCCCCACCGGCAGTAAAGTCTGCGAAGAGCGCAAGCTCCCGAACGGGTGAAATTCCCGTACCGACGGTAAAGTCCGGATGATAAAAGAACTTACGAACGGTTTTGTTCTCGTTTCGTTTTGCCCCGAAGTTTTTCGGGGCTTATTTTTTGCAAAGAACGGCTTTAAAAATATTTTTTTGAGAGGTTTTTTGTATGGAACAGGTTGCATCTACACGGCGCGGTTACTTTAACACCGCGCGGATTGCGGTTATCGCGATGTTTTCGGCGTTAGCGGGAATATTGTACATATTCAACTTTTCGCTGTCTTTCGCCTTCCCGAGCTTTTTGGAATTTAACTTTTCGGATATTCCAACGCTTATCGGTACGTTTACGCTCGGTCCCGTTGCCGGCGTAATAATCACGGTAGTAAAAATTCTTCTTAAACTTGTTATTAAAGGTACGTCGACTGTATTCGTCGGTGAACTTTCGGACTTGCTAACGTCCTGCGTATTTGCGGTAACAGCGGGGCTTATATATAAAAGGAAACGCACATTCAAAGGCGCGCTTATAGGTATGGCGGCGGGTACTTTTGCGGAGGTCGCGATAGCGATACTTTTTAACTGGTTAGCCCTCGTTCCCTTCTACGTTCAGTTTTTTTTCCACGGTAAATGGGAACCGCTTATCGGGATGATGACTCCGCTATTCCCCGACTGCACAAAAGAAAACTTTTACACCTTCTATCTTTGGATATCGGTTTTGCCGTTTAACCTTATGCGGTGCCTCGTTGCCGTTCTGATAACGTTACCCGTGTATAAACGCATATCGAATCTTATTAACAAATTTAACGTCAAAATTACACCTAAAGACGACGCCGGTGGGCAAAAAATCAAAAAAATCAATATAGGTGTCTGGGTTGCGGGAATTGTTATTTTAGCCCTATTGGTGTTGTTTGCATTGCTGAGATTTTTTGTTTTTTAATAATTATACCCCCATATATGCTTGAAATAACAGGGTTTTGAGAAAAGCCGAGGCAAGCTTTAATGCTTGCCTCGGCTTAATTTCAATTAAAATTATCTGACTAAATCTGCATACAGGGGATATGCTTTTACAAGCTTTTCGACTTCGCCTTTGACGTACCCGAAAACGCCCTCGCGCTCTTCTATAATCATAGTTATAAGCCTTGCGATAACGCGGGATTCTTCTTCCTTCATACCCCTCGTAGTTATTGCCGGCGTGCCTATTCTTACACCTGACGTTACGAACGGCTTTTGAGTATCGAAGGGAATTGCATTCTTGTTGACGGTGATACGAACCTTGTCTAAAAGCTCGGTTAAAGTTTTGCCCGTTATCCCCTTATCGGTAAGATTTAATAAAATCAAATGATTATCCGTGCCGCCCGAAACCATCGTTACGCCAAGCTTTTTAAACTCGTCCGCCATAGCCGCGGCGTTCTTTACTATTTGGGTCTGGTATTCCTTGAATTCGGGCGACAACGCCTCTTTAAAGGCGACGGCTTTTGCCGCAATTATATGCATCAACGGTCCGCCCTGAATGCCGGGGAAAACGGCTTTATCTATCGTCTTGCCCCATTCTTCCTTGCACATTATCACGCCGCCGCGCGGACCGCGAAGCGTTTTATGCGTGGTGGTCGTCACAAAGTCCGCGTAGGGCACGGGCGAGGGGTGAAGACCCGCCGCAACCAAGCCCGCGATATGGGCTATATCGACAAACATCAACGCGCCTGCTTTATCGCAAACTTCGCGTATTCTTTTAAAGTCGATTACGCGGGAATACGCGCTTGCGCCCGAAATAATCACTTTGGGCTTACATTCTAAGGCTATGCGCTCCATTTCGTCGTAATCGATAACTTCTTCCCCTTCTTTCACTCCGTAAGGCACTATATTGAAATACTTGCCCGAAATGTTTACGGGCGAGCCGTGGGACAGATGCCCGCCATGCGCAAGGTTCATACCCATTATCGTATCGCCCGGTTGGCAGGTCGCAAACAAAACCGCAAGGTTCGCGCTTGCGCCCGAATGAGGTTGAACGTTGCAGTATTCGCAGCCAAAAAGCTTTTTCAGGCGTTCGCGCGCCAAATCCTCGGCGACGTCAACGCAGGCGCAACCGCCGTAATAACGGTGACCGGGGTAGCCTTCCGCATATTTATTTGTAAGTTGACTGCCTGCCGCAGCAAGCACCGCGGGCGATACAAAGTTTTCGCTTGCAATAAGCTCGATATTGTTCTGCTGGCGGGAAAGCTCCGCCTTCAACGCTTCAGCGATTTCAAGGTCTGTCTGTGCGATAAGGGAAAAATCCAACATTTAAAGCTCCTTCGGCGGGGTCGCCAAAATAATTATTAATAATATATCATATTACTTGCCGCAAAACAACGTTTTGAAAAATATTTAAAACCGCAGCCCGCAGAAATTTTCTGCGGGCTGCGGTTATTTTAAAGGTTTTTGCTTAAAAACTCTTCCATTTCCGACTTGGAAACGTAGCCGAGACTGCTGTCGGCAAGTTCGCCGTCTTTGAACACTCCCACGAGTGGAATCGAAGTCACGCCGTAGCGCGCGGCAAGCTCGAAATTGGAATCAATATCCACTTTTACGAACTCGGCTTTGTCCGAAAATTTTTCCGCCGCGCCCTCCATTACGGGGGCAAGCATTTTGCAAGGACCGCACCAATTCGCATAAAAATCGCAAACGACAGGCTTGTCGCCCTTTAAAAGTTCGTCAAAACGGTTAACGTCAACGTTTTCCATTATTTTTCCTCCTTAATAACTTTATTTAAGTATGTGTAAAGCTCTTCGCTTTTAACCGCCGCCGTAGTGCCGTCGGACATCTTCTTTAAGTTTAAAACGCCGCTTTCAAGCTCGCTTTCGCCTATAACGGCAACGAACTTCGCGCCCGCCTTGTCCGCGTATTTAAGCTGCGCTTTTACGCTTCTTTGCATATGATCGACCTCTGCGGAAACGCCCCTCTCTCTAAGCCCCATAGCAATTTTGAAGGTCTGCGCCCTCGATTTATCGTCCATTCCCGCAAGATAAATCGTAGGAACTTTGTCCTCGGGGAAGGGTACGCCCGTGTTCTCCATAAGAAGAAGCAATCTTTCGATTCCCGCCGCAAAGCCTATTGCGGGCAGGTTGCTTCCACCGAGCTCGGATATAAGCCCGTCGTATCTGCCGCCGCCACAAACCGTGCCCTGCGCGCCTATACTCGTGGAAACGAACTCGAAAACCGTCCTCGAATAATAGTCTAAACCCCGTACTATGTTGGGGTTAACGGTATATTCAAGCCCCTGCGCGTCCAAAAGCAAACGCACCGTATCAAAGTGCTTTTTGCAGTCTTCGCAGAGATAATCGGTGATTTTAGGCGCGGCTTCTGCCAATTTTTTGCACTTTTCTTCCTTGCAATCGAGTATTCTTAACGGGTTTTTATCGAACCTCGAACGACAGTTTGCGCACATTTCTTCAAGGCGGGACTCAAAGTAATTTTTAAGCGCTTTATTGTATTCGTTGCGGCATATGCGGCACCCAATCGAATTTATTTCAAGCTTTACGCCTTTAATTTTAAGCTTGTTTAAAAACGACGAAGCGGCAAAAATGACCTCCGCGTCGGTTTCGGGAGAGAGCGAGCCGAACACCTCTATACCGAACTGGTGGAACTCCCTGAGCCTTCCCGCCTGCGGATTTTCGTAGCGGAACGCGGGTGTGATATAGAAGGTTTTGATAGGCATAGGAGAGCTTGCAAGCCCGTTCTCAATAAACATTCTTGCAACGCCCGCAGTGCCCTCGGGCTTTAACGTCATCGACCTTCCGCCCTTATCGAGGAAGGTGTACATTTCTTTTTTCACAACATCCGTAGTTTCACCCACGCCGCGCTGAAAAAGCTCGGTATGCTCGAAAACGGGCGTGCGGACTTCCTTATAATTGAACACCCGCGCGACCTCGCGCGCGGCGTCCTCGATATATTGCCATTTATAAGATTGGTTGGGCAAAACGTCCTTCGTGCCCTTGGGTACGCTAATCATAACTCTCCTTTAATCTTCGCTTAAATCCTTTTCGGCTATTTTCTCGGCTTCGTCGTTACGCTTTTTAAAAGCTTCACGCACGGCTTTAATTTTATCCCGCCAATATTGCGCTTTTTCGTGGTCGGCTTCGACAACGCCGCCGTCTTCGTATAGCTTTGCAAGATAGTCCATTGCGGGAGTATCCTGCAATCTTCCGCTTTCCGCCGCTTTATTCAGCCAAAACAAAGCCTTTTCCTTGTCGAAGGCGTAATCCTCCAGATAAAACCTGCCGAGCCAATACATTCCACCGCTATAACCGCCTTCCGCCGCGGCGGTAAAATACTTTAACGCTTTTTCATAGCCACCGCGCGCTTGATATATGCGCGCCGCGCCCGTAAGGCCTCTTCCGTTTCCCTGCGCCGCCGCTTTTTCAAACCATTCGAGCGCGGAACGCTTGTCGTCAAGGTCGTAAAAATACAGATATCCGAGTGAAACCTGCTCTTCCGCATCGCCCGTCTCTGCGACGACTTGCAGCCATTTTGCCTGTAACTTGCGCGCGGTCAATTTATTAAACCGTTCAAGTCCGCGGAATTTATAACCGTAAGCAGCACTGTCGTATATTCTTGCAAGCTCCGAAGCGGCGTCTGTAACGCCCGCAGAAGCCGCCTTTTCAAGATAAGCAACGGCGACCGAACAATCGCCGGAATAAATTCGCGATTTGCCGTACTCGTACTGTGCCTTCGGATAGCCGAGGTCTGCGGATTTTTTAAGATAAGTCCGCCGCTCGGTATATTCCGAGCTGAAATTTACGGGTAAAGCGTTTTGCTTATATAAAAGATACAACTTGTAATAAGCCTCTCCGTCGCCCTTTTGAGCAAGCTTTAAAAGCTTTGCCGCCTCTGAGATTTGAGCCTTTTCTTCGGGAGAGGGTTTCTCCTTTTTGCCAACGTATCGCAGGTTGAAAGATATGAAAAAGATGATAACGCCTAACGCCAAAACGGAGACTGTAATTATAGTAGGTATCAAATTAACCCTCTAATATGCCGCAAATAACGACGTTTTAAGCTTAAAAATTACCAAACCTAAGAGAAACGAGTTAGGCAAGGAGCGCGCGGCTTTGTTGCAGGGAGTGTACTTAGGCGTACACGACCAAAACAAAACGCAAGCGCAACACCGCATAACGAAGTTTATATTAGGTTTAAAGAACGTACTTCTTTAAGTCGCGGTTTTTAATTATATTTTCAAGATGCTCTTCAACGTATTTTTCGTTGACCTCCACGGGAATAACAGGGTAATCGTTGCCGCCCGCGTTAAAGGATATATCCTCCAAAAGATATTCCATAACGGTGTGAAGCCGCCTTGCTCCGATATCCTCGGAAGTGGTGTTTATATCCTCGGACACTTCGGCTATTTTTTCAATTGCGTCCTTGGTAAAGTGCAAGTCTATGTTGTCGACCGCAAGAAGCGCGGAGTACTGCGTGGTTATAGCGTTCTGGGGCTGGGTTAAGATGTTGATAAAGTCCTCTTTCGTCAGGCTTTTCAGTTCTACCTGAATGGGGAACCTGCCCTGAAGTTCGGGTATTAAGTCCTCCACCTTAGAAACGTGGAACGCGCCCGCCGCAATAAAAAGAATGTAATCGGTTTTGACGGGACCGTACTTGGTCATCACGGTACAGCCCTCGACAATGGGAAGAATATCGCGCTGGACGCCCTCGCGCGAGACGTCCGCGCCCTGATTGCCCTTGCCTGCAATTTTGTCTATCTCGTCTATGAAAATAATTCCGTCGTTTTCCGCGCGGCGCAACGCCTCGGCGTTCACTGCGTCGTTGTCGATGAGCTTGTCCGCCTCTTCCGCTACTATGAGGTTCTTCGCTTCTTTTACCGAAATCTTGCGCTTTTTCTTCTTATTCATTCCCATTCCGCTGAAAATGGAACCGAGATCAATCGCCGCGCCGCTTCCCGGTGAAAGCTCCAACGGCTTTGGCACGTCGTTTACCTCTATCTCGATTACGGCATTGTCGTGCTTGCCCGCGTGAATTTCTTCCACGAGCTTGTCCTCGAATACGGCTTTTGCCGTCTCGCCGCGCTCTTCCTTCTTCATTTCGGCAAGAACTTTAGCTATGCGCCTTTCGGCAACCGCAGTAGCTTTATAGCTCACCTCCGCAGTCTTTTCCTCTTTGACGAGGCGGATAGCGCATTCGGCTAAATCGCGCACCATACTTTCCACGTCGCGCCCGACGTAGCCGACTTCGGTGTACTTGGTGGCTTCAACCTTAATAAAAGGCGCTTTGACGAGTTTTGCAAGCCTTCTTGCGATTTCGGTTTTACCGACGCCCGTAGGACCCTTCATTATAATGTTTTTGGGCGTAATTTCGTCCTGCAGAGCAGGAGAAAGCTGACTGCGGCGATAACGGTTTCTCAAAGCAATTGCAACCGCTTTTTTCGCCTCGTCCTGACCTATAATGTATTTATTTAATTCGTGTACTATCTGTTTAGGCGTTAAATCCATAAAAATACCTTCAATTTATTTTTTAATTCGAGAGAGATTCCTCGATTACGTTTTGCGCCATTATTATCTGAAAGAGATTCTTCACTGCGTTCAGAATGACAAGGAACGCAGGAATTATTTGAAACCCCTCATCCGTCACTGCGTGACACCTTCCCCACCACGGGGAAGGCAAGTGATGGGGACACTGAGTTCAACGCAGTATCGCGCCGTTTATTATATTCTTATATACTCTCTACTTTTATGTTGTCGTTGGTAAATACGCAGATTTCGCTTGCGATTTTCAATGATTTTTTTGCTATTTCCGCAGCGGTGAAATCGGTATTCTGATAGAGTGCGCGGGCAGCCGCGAGCGCATAGTTGCCGCCGCTGCCTATTGCAGCGATACCGTCGTCGGGTTCGATAACCTCGCCCGTGCCGGATACTATCAAAAGCGTTTCCTTGTCGGCAACAATCATTAAAGCCTCTAACTTTCTTACGGCTTTATCCGAGCGCCAAAGCTCGGCAAGCTCGACGGCGGAGCGCATAAGGTTGCCGGAGAATTTATTCAGCATGCCTTCAAACTTTTCACTCAAAGAAAAGGCGTCCGAAACAGAACCCGCAAAGCCCAAAATAACTTTGCCGCCGTAAATTCTTCTTACCTTTTGGGCGGAATTTTTGAAAATTACGCTCTCGCCCATGGTGACCTGTCCGTCGCCCGCGATAGCAGTTTCGCCGTTCCTTTTTACAGCGCAAATCGTAGTTGCGTGAAATTCAACCATATTTAAACCTCTTTGAAAAAGTCCTATACTTTAATTTAAACCTGTTTGCGCGCTCTGAAACAGTCTGTGTCCCCAGCGGAAAACAAATTTTACGAAAGATTTTTTATCATTAACGAAAAGATCGAAATATTCGGCGTTTATTATTTTTAATCTCTTATTGAGTAAATAATTGTACGCTGCGCGGTCCAATTCAAAACCGCCCGCGTTTTCACCGTCGGAGTCGTAGATTAAAATGCCGAGAAATATCTGCGTTTCAACGCTGTAAAAAGTAAATTCCAATTGCGCGGCTTCAAAAGGCAGAGTGTTTTTACCGAATATTCCGCCGTCATCAATTATAAATGCGCAATCCGCGATTATGCCGTTTGCTTTTAAAATGTCTGCGGCTTCGTCAAACGGCATTTCGGCAAACTTTTTTTCAAGCTCAGCCGCGCGCTCCGATATTAGTCTTGCATTTAACTTAATACCCACCGCAAAAAATATTGCAAGCCCTATAAAAAATACCGCAAACGTACAACCCATTACTATATAGGTGATTACGTTTTCGTCATAAATACAGCCCACGGTTACCATAAGCGGAACGCCTAACAAAAACCATAAGATAAAAAATAAAACGAGTGCAAGATTTAATTTGTATAAGTACTTGGGTTGATTTTTAGCGAGACTTATCATAAGTTTTCTTTATACGCTTTGATATCGTCTATTGCGCGCCGGGCGAGATAGGCATAGCGTTGCTTTTTGTCTTTTATCAATTTTTCGGCGGGTTTAAGTATGCCGAAATTCGCGTTCATCGGCTGAAAATTTTCGGTAGACCCCGATATATGTGCCGACAAAGCGCCTAAAACGGTGGTATTATCGGGAATTTTCGGGGCGCGCCCTTGAAGCTTTTCATACATATGTACGGCGGCGAGAAGCCCGCTTGCGGCGGATTCGACGTACCCCTCAACTCCCGTAATCTGCCCCGCAAAGAAAACCTGCGGATTGGTTTTTAACGAAAAATCCGCATTTAAACAGGTGGGCGAATTAATAAAAGTGTTGCGGTGCATAACCCCGTAACGGAGAAATTCAGCGTTCTTTAAGGCGGGGATAAGCGAAAATACCCGCTTCTGTTCGCCCCACTTTAAATTGGTCTGGCAACCCACCAGATTATAAGCCGTACCGACCGCGTTCTCTTTTCTGAGCTGCAACACGGCGTAAAAGCGGTTGCCGTCCTTATCTTTAAGCCCTATAGGCTTAAAATTTGCGTATCTTAAACTTTCCGCCCCGCGGGAAGCCATAACTTCGAGCGGCATACAGCCCTCGAAAATCTCCCGCTTTTCAAAGTCGTGCAAGACAGCCTTTTCAGCAGAAAGAAGTTCCGTTACGAAAATTTCGTATTCCTCTTTCGTAAGCGGACAATTCACGTAGTCGTCCCCGCCCTTGCCGTATCTGTCGCCGAAAAAGGCGCGGTCAAAATCAATACTTTCCCTTGAAATTATGGGTGCGGAAGCGTCGTAAAAATGCAATTGCCCCCCGCATATGCTTGAAATACTGCCTGACAGCTTGTCCGTAGTCAAAGGTCCCGTGGCGACTATACACCAGCCTTCGGGGACTTTTTCCACTTCTTTGCAGACAACGAATATATTCTTATTGCCTTTAATTTTTTTCGTTACGAAAGCGGCGAAGCCTCCCCTGTCAACGGCGAGCGCGCCGCCCGCGGGGACGGAAGTTTTTTCCGCAGCCTCCATTGTCAGCGAGCCCAAAATACGCATTTCTTCCTTTAAAAGTCCGCATGCGTTGGAATAAGGGTCCTTACCCTTTAAGGAGTTCGAGCAGACGAGTTCGCAAAAGTTTTTATCCGAATGGGCGGGTGTGAACGATTTCGGTTTTATGTCGTACAGTTCAACTTTAACGCCGCGCCCTGCAAGGTAATTCGCCGCCTCCGAGCCCGCAAGCCCCGCGCCTATTACTTTAACCTTCATTTTCGGGCAAATCGGCGCAGTAGGTGCAATCTTTATCGGAACACTTTATCTTTCCGCTCTTTCTTATGAGGTACTTGCCGCACTTGGGGCACTTGTCGCCCGTGGGAACGTCCCAGCTTAAAAATTTACAGTCGGGATATCCCGTGCAACCGAAGTAGATTTTACCCGATTTCGAGGACATTCTGCGCATCGGCTTACCGCACTCGGGACACTTGCCGTCGTTCCTCTCCGCGCCCTTTGCAGGCTCCTTTGAAAGATAGGGGCGCTTCAAAGCGCATTTGGGGCATTCCAGATACTTGCCGTACTTGCCGTGTTTTAAAAGCATATTCGTGCCGCACTCCGCGCACTTCTCTTCGGTAGGCTCCGCGTCGATGGGAAGAATAGTCGTGCATTCGGGATAGTTGGGGCAGGCAAGGAACTTGCCGAACTTGCCGCTTTTAACGACCATATTCGCGCCGCACTTAGGACAGCGCATAGGCGAAATTTCAACGTCGCTTTCGCTGATTATGTTCGAGCAGTTGGGGTAATTGGAGCAAGCAAGATATTTACCGTATTTACCGATTCTTCTTATCATCACGCTGCCGCACTTTTCGCAAATAACGTCCGTTTCTTCGTCGCCGTCTGTCGAAGCCGTTTTAAGTTGTTCCGCAAACCCCGGATAGAAATCGGCAATTATCTTGTGCCAGTCGCAACCGCCGTCCTCGATTTTATCGAGTTCGTCCTCCATATGCGCGGTGAAGCCAACGTCCATAATGTCAGTAAAGTACTTTAAAAGCATATCGGTTATAGAGTACGCGACCTCTGTGGGAACCATATACTTCCCGTCTTTTTCGACGTACTTTCTCTTGTTTAAAACTGAGATTATCGAAGCGTAAGTCGACGGTCTGCCAATGCCCTTTTCTTCCATTGCCTTGACGAGAGAAGCATCCGTATATCGGTAAGGCGGCTTGGTGAACTTCTGCTCTTTTACGAATTCTTTCAGATTCAGTAAATCGCCCTCGCTTAAAGGGGGAAAGAGTTTTGATGATTCTTCCTCTTCGTCCTTTTCTTTCTGCGCGTCCTGATACGCAGCGGTGTAACCCGCGAATAAAAGAGCTTTCCCGCTTGCTTTAAATGTGTAACCTGCGCTTTCGGTTTCAATCTGCATCGAATTGTACTGCGCTTCAGCCATCTGCGAAGCAATAAACCTGTCGTATACGAGCTTGTAAATATTGTAGTGTTTTTTGTCAAGGCTGCCCTTGACGCTTGCAGGGGTCACCGCAAGATTTATGGGACGGATAGCTTCGTGCGCGTCCTGCGCGCCTTTTTTCGTTGCGTAGAAGTTGGGTTTTTCAGGTACGAATTCTTCTCCGTAAGCCGTCTTTATAAACGCAAGCGCGTTGTCCTGCGCCTCTTTTGAAACGCGTACGGAGTCAGTTCTTATATAAGTTATAAGCGCGATATGGTCGCCGCCGACGTCCATACCTTCGTAAAGGTGCTGCGCTATCAGCATAGTTTCGGGAGAAGTCATTCCGAACTTGTTCGATGCATCCTGCTGAAGAGACGAGGTTGTAAAAGGTGCGGGCGCGTGCTGCTTGGTTATGCCTTTCTTGACTTTGGTAACCTTGAATTTGCCCGCCTTTACCTGTTTTTCTATATCTTCAGCGATGTTTGCGGGGATACTCTCGCCGTTCTTTTTAAGCTGATAAACGGCTTTAAAGGGCGCGTAGCTTGCTCCTTCGTCCTGAAGAAAGGCGTTCATCTGCCAGTAGCCTTCGGGTTTGAAAGCTTGAATTTCGCGCTCTCTGTCCACGATTAAGCGGAGCGCAACCGATTGCACTCTGCCCGCTGAAAGCCCGTTCTGAATACGCTTGTTTAAAAGGGGCGAAAGCTTGTAGCCCACGAGCCTGTCCAGAACCCTGCGCGCCTGCTGTGCATCGACGAGGTTAATATTTATCTTGCGCGGGTTCTTCAACGCGTTCTGCACCGCCGTGGGGGAAATTTCGTTGAATTCAATACGGTTCGCCGCGTTCTCGTCCAGCCCCAAAACGGTCTGCAAATGCCAGCTTATGGCTTCGCCCTCTCTATCGGGGTCGGTTGCAAGATAGACTTTGCCGCTCTTCTTCGCTTCCTGCGCAAGCCGTCTTATTATCTCTTTTTTTGTTGGCGTAATTTCGTACTTAGGCTCGAAATTTTCGGTAATTTTAACACCCAAAGTCCTTTCAGGCAAATCCCTTACGTGCCCGCCTGACGCGTCGACCCTGTACTTACCCTTTAAATATTTTGAGATGGTTTTCGCCTTTGACGGCGACTCAACGATAATTAAATCCATAAAAAAACTCCTTATTTCGGAAGTGTGTAAACAAACTAAAACGCAGTGAAGCAAGCAAGACAAGGCGCGGATTTTCCGACAGAAGTTTACTTGAAGTGAACGACATAGGAAAAATGCAAGTTCAACGAAGTATTGCGTCTCTTATATGCGTCTTACAAAGCGGAAAATCGGTTGCCGCCGAGACGGACTATCAACCCCTTTATCTCCAATTTGGATACTGTGGGGATTAGCCTGAACGGCAAAGTGTCTAACTTTTCCGCAAGCTCGGAAATAAACGCTTCACCCGATTCGCGGATTGCGGCAAGAACCTTTTCTTCCTCGTCGGAAAGTTTAACCCCGTCTTGCGGTTTAAAGTCTAAACCAAAAAAGTCGAATATGTCAAGCGTATTTTCCGCAAGCCTGCCGTAATTTTTAATGAGATGATTACAGCCTTTACCCGACGTTACGCCTATACTGTACGGAAAAGCGAATACTTCTCTGCCGTACTCGGCGGCGTAGTTTGCCGTTATCAGCGCGCCGCTCCTTTCCCCTGCGGACACGATAAGCGCCCCCTTTGAAAGGCCTGCGATAATTCTGTTGCGGATGGGAAAGTGATGCCTTTGCGGGGCGACTTCGGGCGGGTATTCGGACAGAAGAAGTCCGCGCTTTGCCACTTTTTCGATAAGGGGTTTATTCATTGCAGGATAGAAATGGTTGAAACCGTTCGCCTGCACCGAAATAATTCTCCCGCTTTCAAGCGCTCCCTCTACGGCAGCCGCGTCCGCACCGTCGGCTATGCCCGACACCACGGTGAAATGCTGCGTAAGCTCCTTTACTATCCTTTTGCATTCCTTTAAAGCCTGCGGTAAAGTCCGCCTTGAACCGACCACCGCAAAGCAATCGGTATTAAGAAGACTTATGTTGCCTTTACAGTACAAGACGATAGGCGGAATATCTGTATTTTTGAGGAGCCCTGGGTAACCTTTTGAAAAGCAAGTCACGCACTGCGCCCCCGCCTTTTCAAGTTTATCCAACACCGTCCTGCGATAAGCCGCGTCGTAAAATGCAGCCTTTATTTTATTATATACGCCGACCGAAAGACTTTTAATCAGACTTTTTTCATATTTAGCAAAATCCGGACGGGTCGAAGTCAAGCCGCCAAGCAACGCACTTCTATGGTTATACGTTAGTTCTTCAAACGAACACAGCGTTATTAAATTGATTTCTTCTTCGGTATAGTTCAATTATTCGCCTCGTAACTTCTGTAAGACGTCGCTTCGAGAATATGTTCGGGCTTGATCTCCTCTGAAAAATCCAAATCCGCGATAGTCCTTGCAACCTTGATAATTCTCGAACGCGCACGTGCTGAAAGGCGCAACGTTTCAAACGCCGTGCGCAGAATATCCTCGCACTCGGCAGAAAGACGACAGTATTTTTTAATCTGTTTTTCGCCCATATTCGCATTGACGAGGTTGGGCTCGCCTTCAAATCGCACCCTCTGCACTTTTCGCGCCGTTTCAACCCGCTTCTTCACTTCCGCGCTCGTTTCGCCGTCGGCGGCGCCCGCCAAATCGTCGTATTTTACCCCGTCCACTTCAACCTGCAAATCGATTCTGTCTAAAAGAGGTCCCGAAATTTTACTTCTGTATTTTTGAACTTGCGCGGGCGTACACGTACAAGTGAGATACGCCGAGCCGTAATTGCCGCATGGGCAGGGGTTCATGCTGGCGCAGAGAATGAAATCTGCGGGGAAGGTCACCGCCCCGCCCGCACGCGCAACCGTTATAACCCTGTCCTCAAGGGGTTGACGGAGGGATTCGAGCGTTCTGCGCGTATATTCGGGCAGTTCGTCCAAAAACAGTACGCCTTTATGCGCCATAGATATTTCACCCGGGTGAACCTTAACGTTGCCTCCACCACAAAGCGCGACCACCGTTGAAGTGTGGTGCGGCGTTCTGAAAGGGCGTAGCGACACGATGCCTTCTTCCGTAAGACTGCCTGCAACCGAGTGAATTTTAGTGACCTCCAAAGCCTCTTCAAAGGTCATATCGGGCATAATCGTAGGTATGCACCGCGCAAGCATAGTCTTGCCCGTTCCCGGGGGACCCGCCAAAAGAATATTGTGCCCGCCCGCAACGGCAATCTCCAAAGCGCGTTTAGCCACCTTTTGCCCGCGGACGAGGGATAAGTCGCAATCGTATTTTTTCGCACCGACAGCCGCCTTAAAGCTACGTTGTGTCAAGGGTGCAAAGCGCGTTTCGCAAGTAAGAATGCCAACGACCTCCCTCAGACTTTTCAAAGCGTATACCGTAATCCCCTCGATATAGCTTGCCTCATTGGCGTTGGCGGCGGGAATAACGAAGCGCGTAAATCCCTTTGCCTTGGCGGAAATTAAAATGGGAAGAATTCCCGTAACAGGGCGCAGCGCACCGTCAAGCGCAAGCTCGCCTAAAAATACAATACCGTCGGTGTTTGCCGTTATCTGGTCGCCCGCAATCAAAATACTTACCGCAAGGGGCAAATCGTACTGCGAACCCTCCTTTTTGAGGTCTGCGGGGGCGAGATTAATCGTGATTTTATTAACGGGAAAGGCAAGCGAGCTATTCTTTATCGCGGAGCGCACGCGCTCTTTACTCTCCTTCACCGCCGCGTCGGGCAAGCCCACCAAATCGTAGGAAACCATTCCCTTATTTATGTCCGTTTCAACCTCTACGGGAACGCCGTCAAGCCCGCACAGCGCAAAACTGGTTATTTTAGATAACATTTTTAAAACCTTCTTAGGTAAATTTAAAAGCTCCCGCGCATAGCGGGAGCTTTTTTTAATTATTTGATTTCTGCTATCTTTGCAGCCTTGCCTGTAAGCCCGCGCAGGTAGTAAAGCTTTGCACGTCTTACTTTACCGCGTTTAACTACGGTAATCGAGGCAATCTTGGGGGAATGCAGGGGGAACGTTCTTTCAACGCCCACGCCGAAAGAAAGTCTTCTTACGGTGAAGCTTTCTCTTATGCCGCCGTGCTTTTTAGCGATAACTACGCCTTCAAAGTTCTGAATTCTTTCCTTGGTACCTTCTATGACCTTGAAACCTACTTTAACGGTATCGCCTACGTTGAATACGGGCACTTCCTTTTTCATACCCTCGTTCTCAATGGCTTCAACTAAACCTTTCATAATAAACCTCCGTATTATTGAGACGTTCTTGCACTACTTTAAGCAGAGGACCGTCCGAAGTCGAAATTAATATTATCAAATAAAAAATCAAAAAGCAACTTATTTTAGGGGTGTGTCGCAATTTTCACAAAACAATTTCCGCAATTTCTATACATATTATATATGTAGGGGAAACAGAGAATTATTTGCACACCCACTGAATGACGGTAAGTAGGTTAAAAACGCAGAGAAGCAAGCGAGACAAAGAAAAGCCTTGCCTTACGAATGGCGGAGATTGTGTCGTATGCAAGGCGCGCAGGTACCGTCCGCAGCGATTTCACTTATCTTAAATGAGCAAGGCGGCACGAAGCGCAACGCCGCAGAGTGCGTAATATAAGCCGCCCGCCTATCGCGCGGCTTATATGCGTTTTTTATATTATTTTGCTGTAACCGTATGAATTAACTACCGCATCAACCTTAACGCCCGCTTTGCACAGAGGGCAGCCTACGGAGGAGTTGGACGAATAGTCGGGAACGTCCGAAAGTCCGAAAAGCTTGTATACGGGAACGTCGCAAGCAAAGTCGCCGCCGAACACGTTGGCAACCGCGACGGGTATGCCGCCGTAAAATCGGATGCCCTCCACCACGCTGTTCACGTCCTTACCCGTCGTAGCAGACGCCGTCAAAAGCATAACGCGTTTATCCTTGACGTAGGACAAAAAGTTATCGCGTAAAAGAAGTTTGTCGTTTGAAATTTCGGGAGAAATAACGGCAATGTCCTGGCCCTTGTTTATGTGGGTATGGGAAAGGTAATGCGCAATGAATGCGCCTACCATTTTCATTCTGTCAAGCGTGATAATGGTGTCCACGGGAGTTGCGCCCAAAGCATCGCAGAAGAGTTTTGCCGTCGCCTTAGACGCGTTGAGCTCTGACTTGACCTTTGTCATATCCACGCAGTAATTGACGTGCGAATGCCTCGTTGCAAAGTGACCGGGAATTACCTTAATGCTGACTTCCCTCGTCGCCTTTGAAAAAATTTCGTACGCTCTCTTTTCCATTTTCCTTCCTCCATTCACTCAAATCATAAAAGCATTTTCAATGTGGTTTAATTCGCCCTTATAAATTTCTATAATATCAAAACGCACGGTACAGTCTATTTCCTTATTGATAAAATAATAGTTTGCCCCGCGAATATATTTGAGTTTCCGACTATTTTGCACCGCTTCGGACGGCGCGCCGAAAGTATCGGTAAGCCGCGTTTTAACTTCGATAAAGGCGCAGGTATCGCCCTTTCGGGCAATGATATCCACTTCTCCGAACGGGTTCTTCCAGTTTGTTTCGAGGATTTTCCAGCCACTGCGCTTTAAGTATTTTTGCGCTTGCCTTTCACCCTTTCTGCCGAGTTTTATATTTTCGTTTTCTACCGACTTTGCCATTTCTTCGTAAAGCTTCTGCGGTGAATGGGACAAAGCCCCGCGCTTATAATTCCTTCTATATGTTTTTTAGTGCCGTAACCCTTATTTTCCTCAAAGGCATAGTCGGGGTAAACGGCGGCGTATTCGTCCATAATATTATCACGGCAGACCTTTGCGATAATGGACGCCGCGCCAATGGAATAGCTGTAATAATCGCCCTTTATCACGCTTTGCTGCGGTACGACAATATCTATCGTCATATTTCCGTCGACAAGCACGAAATCGGGCTTAACGCCAAGGCTTTCTATCGCGTTTTTCATGCACAGCTTCGTGGCTTCGAGAATGTTGATTTTGTCTATAACCTGCGCTTCAACACGGCATATTGCGTAGGCAATCGCTTTTTCCTTGATTTTTTCGGCAAGGCAAACGCGCTTTTTGGGGGTAAGTTTTTTGCTGTCGTCAACTCCATCTATAATATCGTCAACGGGCATTATAACCGCCGCGCATACGACGGGTCCCGCAAGCGGTCCGCGCCCCACCTCGTCAACGCCGCAAACATATTTAAAGCCCTTAACGTTCAGTTCTCTTTCGTATTTCAGCTTGTCCATTTAAAACTTCAATCCCTTTATATCGTCGGGCGTATCGAGCGTTATTCTGCCCAGCTTGCCCTTTCTGAAATCGTCTATGACGGCGCGTTCCGCACGCTCGTAATCGTACTCCCCTCCGCGCAGAAGAAAACCCCGCCTTACGCACACTGCTTCAAGCATATCAAGGGGCGTACCGCCCTCGACGCCGTATCTTTCCAAAAGCCTTTGCGGATATTTCCCCGCAAGCTCGGCTAAAAGCGCAAGCGCGATATCGTCCATATCGAGTATATCGTCGTTGACGCTGCCCACGTATGCTAGGTGGGTTGCAAGATACTGGTTTTCAAAAGCGGGCGGCATAGTTCCGGGAGTATCCAAAAGCTCGAACCCGTCGCACCGTATCCACTGCTTGCCACGGGTTACGCCAGCCTTGTCTCCCGTTTCCGCACGCTTGTTGCCCGCAAGCAAATTTATTAAGGTTGACTTGCCCGTGTTGGGTACGCCAGCAACCATAAAACGGAAAATTCTGTTATAACCCTTTTCAAACGCCTTTTCGCGTTTTTCTGCAACCAAATTTTCGATTGCCCCTGTAATATCCCTCTTTGAACCCGAATTTACGGCGTTTATCTTAACCGCTTTTGCACCCGCGTCTCTTATAATTTTAAGTAAAACGTCGGCGCGCTCGTCGGCTAAATCGCCCTTATTCAAAACGTACAAGACGGGCTTTTGCCGCGCCATCGTTTTGAGCCGCGCGTTGAAAGAAGCAGCGGGGCACCTTGCGTCGAGCACGAAAACTATTCCGTCCACTAGCGACAGATGCTCCTCCATCATTCGCATCGCCTTCGTCATATGCCCGGGAAACCACTGTATGGTTTTCATTTTTCGACCCCCTTCAACAGGTCGGGGCGGCGCGCCTTGGTGAGCTTTGCCGACTGTTCCCTTCTCCATTCGTCAATTTTTTTATGGTCGCCCGAAAGAAGCACATCGGGCACCTTCAGCCCCTTGAATTCCGCAGGGCGGGTGTACTGAGGATATTCAAGCCCGCCGCAGGAAAAACTTTCATCCACCAAAGAACCGTCCGAAATAACTCCGTCGACATAGCGCGCAACGCAGTCGCAAACCACCATTGCGGGCAGCTCGCCGCCCGTTAAAACGTAATCCCCGATTGAAATTTCCTCATCGATATACAAGTCGATTACTCGCTGGTCAATCCCTTCGTAGTGCCCGCAAAGCAGCACTATATGGTCGTGGCCGAGAAGAGAAAAGACCTTTTCCTGCCTGAATTTTTCACCCTTTGGCGAAAGATATATGCGTCTTGCCATGTGTTCGGGGTCGACCGCCTCTATTGCGGAGGCAATGGGCTGGGGCAGCATAACCATTCCCGCGCCCCCGCCGAAAGGATAGTCGTCGCACTTTAAGTGCTTGTTTTCGGCAAAGTCGCGGATATTCACGGTTTCGATATTAAGTTTTCCCGAATTTACTGCTCGCCCGACTATGCTCTCCTTTAACGGCGCGAACATATCGGGGAACAGCGTCAGCACGGTGATTTTCAAACCGAAACTTCCTTAAATCTTTTTTCGTTAACGGTGATTTTTTTGCTTTGCACGTCTATCTCTTCTATTACGCCCTCGGCGGCGGCGAAGCTCACCTCGCCCTTGGTGGTTGTAATGGTGTAAATATCCGTTCTTGCGGGCGTAACGGACACAACCTCGCCAATCTCTTCACCCGAAGAGGCGACGACGGCACACCCCGTCAAATCCGCGATATAAAAGCGGTCCTCCGGCAGAGGCGGCATATCATCGCGCAAAGCAAAAATATCCTTGCCGCGCAGATGTTCGGCGGCGTTCCTGTCAAAGATGCCCTTTAAAGATATATAGCCAGTTTCGCCCTGTGCGCGTACGCCTAAAACGCCGTACTCTACGCCGTCTATAAATACGCGCTTTAAACCCTTTAAGTCCTCTGCGCTGTCGCAAAGAGCTTTGACCTTCACCTCTCCGCGGATGCCTTGCGGCTTTAAAACAATTGCTACGTTAAGTTTATCTTCCATAAAAATTACCCGTGATTTACGCGTTTTAATACGGTAAAAATCGCGCAAAAAAATTTGCGCGACTAAATACTACCGGTTATGCTTTTCTTTAATTTCAACCGCGTAACGCTTTGAACTGCGGGGCGTTGAAGAAGCGACGAGCGTTCTTAAAGCCTTGGCAATTTTGCCCTGCTTGCCGATAACCTTGCCCATATCGCTTTCATCAAGAAGAACGGTTACTTCGATAACGCTTTCCCTTTCTTCGACTTCGTAATCGATTTCGTCTTTCTTTTCCGCAAAAGTTTCAACCACATATTTAATTAAATCAAGAATTTTTTCGTTCATAAAAAGTCTCCTTCACAAATTTTATTTGCGCAGAATAGCAAATAAAATTCTGTGATTTTTAGCGGCTCTGCCGCTCTTCACGCGATTTTTAAGGGCACACGGCCATATAATAATCATGTAAATTCACACCGCTGAGGCGGCGTAACCACAAATTGGGTGCGCTGATTTTGCTTGCGCCGTTAGTTATTTTTAGAATTAACCCTAGAAAAATTGCCGCAACAACGCAAAGCGCCTGATATACGCCTTCAACTATGTGTTTTTTAAATTAGTCTTTTTTCTTCTTATCGTTAGTCTTGGGCGCGGAAAGCTTTTTGCTCTGCTCCATTGCGCCAACCTTTACGAGATAACTTTTAACCGTTTCGGTGGGCTGAACGCCTTTTGCAAGCCACGATTTTGCCTTTTCTACGTCGATATTGATTTCAGCGGGGGTTTTGAGGGGGTCGACGTAACCGATTTTGTCGATATATTCGCCCGAACGCGCCTTTCTTGAATCGATAACCACTACGCGGTAGAAGGGGCTCTTCTTGTCGCCCATTCTTGTAAGTCTCATTTTAACTGCCATTTTTTTATTCTCCTGTTTATATATAAAATTTAATTTTTCGTTTTTTGGTTGGTGGAATTCTTCGCTACTTTTGCGCAACTGTTTTGAATGAGATCCTTCTGCTACGTCTCATAATGACAAGAGGGCGTTGATGCGGAGAAGCAAGCAAGACAAGGCGCACGCGGTCTTGTTGCAGGGCGTGCACTTGCCGTACACAACCGAAACAAAACGCAAGTTGAACGCAGTATCGCGCCGCTTATATGCGTTTTTTAGAAAGGTAGGCGGCGTTTGCCGCTTTTAAGCTGCTTCATCAACTGTTTAGTCTGCTCGAACTGCTTTAAAAGTTGGTTTATCTCCTGCACGCTGGTGCCGCTGCCCGAGGCGATTCTCTTCTTTCTCGAAGAGTTTATAATTGCAGGCTCAACCCTTTCCTTTTTGGTCATTGACTGGATTATAGCTTTGGTTCTTTCGATTTTTTTCTCGTCGACGTCCTCGGCTTTCACCTTGCTGCCCATACCGGGCATCATTGCAAGAAGCGCCTGCGCTCCGCCCATCTTCTTCATACTCTCGAACTGGACGAGGTAGTCCTCCAGGGTAAAGGTGTTTTCAAGCATCTTCTTCTGCATTGCCTTTGCCTGCTCTTCGGAAACGACTTCCTGCGCCTTTTCGATAAGCGTTAAAACATCGCCCATTCCGAGAATTCTTGACGCCATTCTGTCGGGATAAAAAGGCTCTAAATCGGTCAGCTTTTCGCCTACGCCTATAAATTTAATCGGCTTGCCCGTAACCGCCTTTATGGATAGGCACGCGCCGCCGCGGGTGTCGCCGTCAAGCTTGGTTAAAATTACGCCCGTAACCTCAAGCCTTTCGTTGAAGGTTTTGGCAACGTTTACGGCAACCTGTCCCATCATACTGTCGACGGTGAGAAGAATTTCGCACACGTCAACCGACTTTTTGATATTTTCAAGCTCCTGCATCAACGGCTCGTCGATTTCAAGCCTGCCCGCCGTATCTATAATAACAGTGTCGTAGCCCATAGACCGGGCGTAGTCAACCGATTCCTTTGCGGTTTTTACGGGGTTTTGCGTACCCTTTTCAAATACTTCCGCGCCTGCTTTCCCGCCCACTACTTTAAGCTGGTTTATCGCCGCGGGACGGTATATATCGCACCCGACCAAGAGGGGCTTTTTGCCGCTCTTTTTCAAATTGACTGCAAGCTTGCCGCACATCGTCGTCTTGCCCGCGCCTTGCAAGCCGCACATCATTACGACCGTGGGGGGCTTGGGGGAAATATTCAGCTTCTGGTTTGTAGAGCCCATTAACGCGATAAGCTCTTCGTTTACTATTTTAATTACCTGCTGCGCGGGGTTCAGGCTCTTTAATATTTCTTGCCCTACCGCCTTTTCGGACACTTCGCGGCAGAACTCTTTGGCAACCTGAATATTTACGTCGGCTTCAAGCAGGGCAACGCGGACTTCGCGCATAGCCGTCTTGATTTCAAGCTCAGTAAGCCTACCGCGTTTCGTCAGCTTTGAAAATATGTGGTTTAATCTTTCGGAAAGTGAAGAAAACGCTCCCATTTAATCTACCTTTAAACCTTGCTTTAACGCTGCGCCCCGACGTAAAAGTTTGACCTTTGCGGGGTCTGAAAGGGTTTCTTTAATCTCTTGCCCGTAGTCGCGCGACAATATCTCTTCAAGCTTTGCAACTTCTTCCGTAAATTCGGGATGAGCGGTTTTAAAACCTTCCGCCCATTTGCCCGCGTCCGTAACCGTAAATGACTGAATTAGACAAAGTTCCTCCATTGCACGGCAAAAGCCCAACTTTTCCTCATACTCTTCAAGCTGTTTTTTAGAGGTTTTAAGACACTCGGAAACGCCCTGCCTCGTTATTCCCTTTTCGTCGGCTATCTCCGACAGGGTTAAATCGAGGTTGAAATACAAATCCGTTATCTCCTGCTGTGTAAGCGTCAAAAGCCCGCGGTATCTGTCCCATAGCGTAATGAAAGAAAACTTGTCCATAGGTTTTACAATTTAATTTTACGACGGAAGAAAAACTTTGTCAAGTATTTTTACTTTACATATTTCAGTTCTTTAATTATTTTAAAAGTAAAACCTGTTAGTTTTAACATAAAAATTTAGTTTTTAACAGTTTAGCCCCTAAAATGGGCGTAAAATGTTTTAAATTGACATAAATTTATCAATATGATAAAATTCATCATATTAAGGGAGAAACGCATATGTGCAGAGAAATAGATCATATTCTTTACGACACCGCGTCTTCCACCGTGGATAAAAAGTTTACTTACGGTAAACCCGGCGACCCAGACGGCTTTGAAGAGACTTTGTACATAACGAACGACGGAAAATACTTTATCTATACGAACGGCGGACCGTTGTCAAAATATCCAACCGAAAACATTACCCCCATCGAGCGCGAGGACGTAAAAAACTGGATGCTCTCACGCTGAGCAGCGTTCCGCTACGCCGATTATTACGCATAACGACCATATAGTAAAAGCCGCGCGGCAATTATGCCGCGCGGCTTTTACTATTTAATTTATTTATTTTCTTCGTTGCCGTCCTTGGGCTCGCCGTTGACCATTCCAAGGTTTTTAACGGCGGGAATCTCGTCAACCATCGCTTCAACGTCAACAGACACGGGCGCGTCCGCGCCATCGGTTGAAACAGCCGCCGTGAGCTTTTTGGCTTTACCGTATAGAACCTTTAAGAATATGGGCGTCAATATAGACGAAACCAAAATTAAAAGCACCGTCATTAACATAAAGTCTTCGGGTAACCCCGCGCCTATCGCCGTTTGGGTAACGATTAACGCCACTTCGCCGCGCGCCATCATACCTACGCCCGCGATTGCGCTTTCACGCCAATTATATTTAAAGCACTTGGCAACCGCGCCGCAACCTGCTACTTTGCCTATAAGCCCCATAAGCACCGCAAGGAAAGCTAACAAAATTATCCAACCGCTCATGCCCGCGAAAGATATATTGCTTATACCGATATTCGCAAAAAACACGGGAGCAAAGATAGTATAGGTGTTTACTTCAATCTTCTTGTCGGCGTACTCGCTTGCGCGGTGTACGGTTGAAAGCACTACGCCCGCAAGGAACGCTCCCGTAATGTCGGCAACGCCGAAAATTTCTTCGGCTACCCAACTGTACACAAAGCATACGACCAACGAGAAAATGGGAATACGGTGGGTTGTGGGCCACTTTTTATCAATCCATTTAAAGAGCTTGGAAATACCCCAGCCCCCTAAAACTGCAACGACGAAGAACGCGACTATCATTATAAGCGTTCCCCACCACTGCGCCTTGAAGGACGCAAAATCCGTAACGGACACTGCTTCGCCCGCGCTTGCCTTTGCAATGCCGGTAACCAACGACAAAAGCACTATGCCGATAACGTCGTCGATAATTGCTGCCGAAACTATGGTAGTACCCAATTTGGTATTTATTTTGCCGAGTTCCTTCAAAACAGATACGGTAATAGCAACGGAAGTTGCCGTAAGTATCATACCGATGAAGATGCAGTTGAAAATATTTTCGGTACCAAGCCCTATATTTCCGAACGGCAACGATATAAGCAAACCCAAAATTAAGGGTACGAGTACGCCCATACAAGCTATAAGCGTTGCGGCAAGCCCCGTCTTTTTGAGGTCTTGAAGGTTGGTTTCAAGTCCAGTCGAAAACATTAAAAGTAAAACGCCGATTTTTGAGAAAATGGCAAGTCCGTCCGTACCCATCGAGAACGGTTCGCCTTCGCCGTTGACGCCGTTTAACAGGAACAACGCCGTATATTCCGCGTTACTGTCCTCTTTAATAAGTCCGACGATCGAAAACCCGCAAAGCTCACCGAAAATTGCGGGACCTATAACAATGCCGGCAATAATGTAACCCAGCACTTGCGGAAGCCCGATTTTCCTAAACAATAAACCGAAAAGCTTAGTAAACAACAGAATTAAAGCAAGTATTATAACGAAACCTAATCCCGAATCTATAAAAAATACTCCTCTCATTTCAATCTCCAGTAAAAATTAACCAACACATTATATCACATGCATTAAAAAAAGGTTACCGTTTTATAACTGTTTTGATTAATATTTAAAAAAGTTTAAAAAATTTTCGTTAAAAGTATTGACAAAAGAGTTTTTTGTGATACAATAAAATCAGAAAAGGAAAATAAATAACAAAATTTGTTAAGGGATAACAAATTTGATTTTTCCAAAGGCGAGTGCACCGCCTTTATATGATAAGGGATTTTATTTTGGGAGGTAAGACCAATGGTAACTTACACCGGAATAAAGAAAGAACAGGGAAGGTAAACTCCAATGTACAGTTTTACGGGTGAAATCTGATTCCTTAGGCGAGAAAATTTCAGCAGACTTAAGTTTCTGCGCGGTATCAAACCGATAAGGCTTAACGCCCCGCCGTCGGAGGCGATTTCAAAAAATCAAAATTTAATAAAGTTACCCCGTGCCGACGCATTGGCACGGGGTTTTAAATTTGTAATATGACACTGACACGGTTAAGCCTACTACGCGCAGAGCTTCGCCGAACGTCAGACCTCTATCGCGGGCGGTTTTTCAAACGAATTCACAGCACGCTTTTTTTATTGCGCTTTTCGCTGCGAAACAAAAATTCCCGCCGACGCAAATTTACGTGCCGCGCGGGCATTTTTCAATCGTCTATATATTCTATTACGTCCTCCACCCTGCAACCGAGTATTCTACACAAATCGTCAATTTTTGCAGTGCTGATGCCCTTGCCGCGGCGCAGCCTGTCTATAGTGCTGCTGCTTATGCCGTACTTATTGATAAGCGTATATGTGGATTGCCCTTTCTGTTTAAGAGTTACCCAAAACGGGGCGTACGAAATCATACTTTTATTATAAATTATAGCCAAATTATTGACAATAGTCATAATGTAGACTATAATCAAGAAAAACCGTTAAAGGAGTAGAAATATGACGGAAGAATTTTTACGGATGCTGTCCGCCGCGGAAAACGGGGACGCGGAAAAGCAATACCGCGTAGCGCGCGCCTATGCGGACGGCGACGAAGCGCTGGGCGTACAGAAAGACGAAATGCAGGCTATGGGATGGTATCAAAAGGCGGGCAAGCCATCGGGCTCGTTAGCGGCGATGCATGACGGCGCGTTACTGTACGTAAAGATGATGGAGGATAACGGCGTGCAGCCCGACCCGAATATGTACGTGCAACTCATATCCATGGCGGCAAAGCACGGTTACGCCCCCTCCCAGCTTTGGATGGGAGAAACGTGCTTCGACTTAAAAAGATACGACGACGCGCTGTCGTTTTTAAAAAGCGCCGCTGAAAGCGGCTTTGAAGACGAAACGGTCGCCGCTGACGCAAAGCGTCTACTCGGCGTAATGTACGCCGACGGTCTGGGAATTGCGCAGGACAGAGCAAAAGCTTTTAACCTTATAAGCGAAGCGTGCGAAACCCCAACGGCAAAAGAATACAACCGCTCCGCCCTGAAAGTTCTTGCCGTTTGCTATCATTACGGTTACGGAACGCCCGTAGATTACGCGCAAGCACGAAAGTATTACGGAATGGCAAAGCTTGCGGGTCATAATAACGTGGATAATTCTTTGAAGCAGCTTGATATAGACGAAAAAAAGCCCGCCCACGCTCCCGCGGCTGCAAAGTCGGGCATAAATTGGGGGCTTGCAATCGTGTTGCTGATACTGTTCCCCCCTGCGGGATTAATATATATTTTAACGAAAAAATAAAGGAGAAAAGAAAAATGACTATCGAAGGATACGGAAGCAGTAAATACACCGTGAACGGTTGGGGCGAAATCATAGACGTAAGCGGGTGGCGCACGGGCTTTAAGCTTAACGGAAACGAAATTCTGTTTGAAACCTCTTCGCGCTACGTCGTCGCCGGCTGGCTTCACTCCGGCGGACAGGTAAATTACGCCAACGATTACAGCGGCAGTAAACCGTTCTCGCGTTGGTACGATTAACGAAAAAATTCGTCCCGCCGCGCCGCGGCGGGACGAATTCCGTTGACAAACGAATTTTTCTATAATATAATTTTTGTATAATAATTTAATATACCGTCGGGGGTGCCCGCGTATATTACGCAAATTGAGCGGCGACAGCTCGTACAGATACGAGTAGGTCGCATAGCGTGCGGTCTTTGTGAAGGAACTTATTTGGCATAAGTGACCGAAATAAAAACGCAAGCGCGACAAAGAGATGCGAAGTATATGTGCGAGCTGAGATTATACCCTTTGAATCGGCAACGTAATGGTTGAGCGATAGCGCAAAGAGATTTTTCTTTCGTCCCCGTGTTTTTACGCGGGGCGATTTTAATTTAGCGGACATCCGTCCGCACTTACGGCGGTAGAAGGAGAAAAAGTTATGTCTATAAACACCCTTTTGGCGTCGGTGAAATGGTATCCCGTTTTATTTGACTCCGCATTGAACGCCATGCGTTCCATCGCCTTTTGGCTGACGGTTGCAATTGCAATAGCTTTTGCTCTATGCGTCATACTTTTGCACGGGGATAATCGCAAGAAGTTTTTAAAGCCTGCGATAATCGCGATAATCGCATACGCCGCAGCGGTGGGCGTAGCGCTGCTTGCCCTTACGCTTTCGCAGGACGGAATAGTCGTACTTTTATTCGTGCCGCTTTTAATTCTGATTTTAGCCGTAGCCGCCTCCGCCGTCACTTTATTCTTAAAACGCAATAAGCTTGTTTATATTATTACAGGCTCGGTTACGGGTGCGGCGCTTATTGCAACGCTCATCTGTATGGGCGTTTACTCTGCCGACTCGGTTACGATGAACGACCAAATCGCCTTGTATATCTGCGCGATACTGTTTATGGGCGCGGTGATTGCCGTATCCGCCGTAGTAGACAGGAAAAACAAATTCGTTTTCGACAGCAAGTCGATAGCATACGCCGCAATTTGCATAGCAATGAGCTTCGCCCTCTCCTATCTGAGAATAGTAAGAATGCCACAGGGCGGTTCGATTACCCCCGCCTCCCTTCTCCCCTTGATGCTGTACGCGTTTATGTTCGGTGCGAAGAAAGGGATATTCGCAGGGTTCATATACGGGCTTTTACAGGCTTTGCAATCGCCCGACGGAGTAATTCACCCCGCGCAGTTCGTATTGGACTTCCCCTTGGCGTTTGCCTGCATGGGGCTTGCGGGTTTGTTTGCAAATTTAAAAGCGTTGAACAAGTTGCCGCAAGTGCAGTTTTTATTGGGCGGAATAATTGCGGGACTCGGCAGATTTATTATGCACTTTATTTCGGGCACCTTTGCGTTCGGTGCGTACGCACCCGAAGGACAGCCCGCTTGGCTTTATAGCTTGGGTTATCAGGCGGGCTACGTTCTGCCCGACGTTGCCATTGCCGTAGTAGCCGGCGCGTTGGCGCTCTGCTCCCCCGCAATCGTGCGTTTAATAAAATCAAAAACGGCTGCAAAGCCCCAAGCTGTTGAAACGGCGGCGCCCGAAAAAGAGGAAAACGCCGAAGTTTAATCCGTATATAAAGCCCCGACGGGTTGCCGTCGGGGCTTTATCGTTAAGGCTAACTGCCGACTACTTCCATAGCAAGCATAAACCCGAGCTTGAAGCCTTCTTCGTAAAACCGTCTTGCTACCTCCGCTTCCTGCCCGCTTTCGTAATAGTATAGTTCGTCATATTGCTTCTTTTGCTCTTCCGTTAAGCTCGGATAAAATCTTTCGTATATTTTCAGACTTTTTTCCGCAAGCCTTTTCCACTCTTCCGTTACGGCTATATCCTGATAGCTTGTTTCGCCTTTGTATATCTTTTCTATTACCGATTTCATAAATTTACCTCATTTATCAATATATTGATAAGTCAACCATTTTAATCAATAATTTGATATGCTGAATATAGTTATCTTTGGAAAAGAAATTAAACAGGTTCGTATATCGAATAAATATACTCAGGCACAAATAGCAAAGGCTACGGGTATTCCACAAAATACTTTAAGTTGGATTGAGTCTGATAAGGGCGTTGCAAATATTCACCAGTGCGTTTTATTGGCGAACTTTTACGGAATCTCTATTGACGAGCTTATAGGACGGAATTTTGTAAACGACAAAAAATAACGCGGTTAAATAGCTATATGGTAGTTTTCGGAGAAAGATTAAAAGAGTTGCGTTTAGAGAAAGGGCTATCACAGGGAAAACTCGCAAAAGAAACGGGGCTTACACAGAGTTGTATAATTGTTGGGAAACAGCGCAAAAATCACCGAACGCGCAAGCAGTGGTAGTTTTGGCAAAATACTTCGGCGTGACTTCCGACTACCTTTTAGGCTTAGAGGATTAAAGAGGAGCTACCCCTAATCCGTCAACTGCGTTGACACCTTCCCGCCAGAAGGGAATTGCACGAACACACGCCAAAGTGAGTTCGTACTTTTCCTTTTATACGAGTGTTTTGGCGTGCGAATACCCATTACGGACATATTGCCTAAACCGCCTATTCCGACGGCGTGGCAAATGCAAAAACGTGATGAGCAAGGTAATTTTACCAAATAAAACAAAAGGCACTTCGGAAAACATCTTGAGGCGACTTACTGTTTGCTTGATTAAAAGTTTTGTTTTTGCTATAAAATTGTATAATAAACAGTAATTTAGCGTTCTAATACGAAGATAAGCCAACAAAATAATAAAAGACAAAGTATTGATAAGGTGAGCAAATTGAAAGTTGAAACAAAAAAGAGATTGGATA
>CAJTYL010000010.1:57891-62440 GCA_910583855.1 uncultured Christensenella sp. | reverse complement strand
TCCGCGCTCTGTTTCTTCGCTATTATGAAGAATTTATCCAACAATAAACGGAGGCACAAAAAAATGAAATATGTTGATACCCCTTGCGGAAAGGCAGTAATGCCCGCGGCTTTCGAGGAGGAAATCGAGAAAATGACCGACGACGAACTGATAGAGAAGCTCATCGAGGACGAGCGCAAATCAGCCCACGGCTTTATTGACCCTTTCAAATTACAGTTCGTAAGAGATAGAGGACTATACAGCAAATACCTAAAAGCGAGGGCAGCAAAATGAGGAGCATTATTCAAAGCATTAACCCGGAACACGTTTGCAATATGCGCGTGGAGCAGGAGGGCAAACCCCTCAAAAGAATAGAGGTGCGAAAGTCAGCTCCGCCGACCCCATTCAAGGCGTATATTTACGAGACCAAAGGCAAAATGAAATTTTGGTCGCAACCATTACCGATTCCGTATCACGAGGGGAGCGGAAAAATTGTCGGGGAATATATTTGCCGCAAGGTTGAGACCGTAAGAGCTGACAATGCGATAGCAGTGTACTACAACAACAAACCCGAAACGCGCGTTTCAGACGAGCAGCTTATAGGGTATAGCGGCGGTAAGTTGTTAAAATTCATTTATATGGAGGACGTTGTTTTTTACGACAAGCCGAAAGAACTGGGAGATTTCAGAACCCCGAGCTTATGCGAAACGGGAAAGAAACTCGGGTGCTGGCACGAGATTTGCAAAAAACGAAATTTTGATTGCGTGAGGCGAGTTGCGGCAAGGATAATGCGCGCTCCCCAGTCGTGGTGTTACGCGGAGGAGTAAGTGAAAACATATCTATCGTGGAGTGGTGGAAAAGACAGCAGTGCGAGCATTATATTGTGCTACGAGCAGGGGATACCGCTTGACGGGGTAATATTCAGCGAGGTTATGTTTGACCACTCGCGCAACATAAGCGGGGAAAACCCGGAGCATATAAAGTGGGTCTACGAAACAGCAATACCTATCATCGAAAGAATGGGCTACAAAGTTATCGTGCTAAGGTCAAAACTCGATTATCTTTATAACTTCAATACAGTATTTCAAAAAAGCAAAACGCCAGAAAGAAACGGCAAAAAACACGGCTGGCTCATTGGGGGGCATTGTTGGGCAAACAGGCTAAAAGTCGACCCGATTCGCTCATTTCTCAAAAGCGTCGGAGAATATCAACAGATAGTCGGTATTGCCGCAGATGAACAGGGGCGATTAAAACCAAATCAAAGAAGTGTACTCATCGAGCGAGGCGTGTGTGAGGCGGGAACGTATCCCGTTTGTAGAAAATACGACCTACTCTCGCCCACCTATGAAGATGAAGATAGGGGTGGCTGTTGGTTTTGCCCCAACTCGTCCATTGAAGACTTTGCTCGTTTGGCGAGGGAACACCCCGAGCTGTGGGCGGAGCTTGAAAAGCTATCTCACGACAAGGGAATATGTTCCCAATCATTCAAATACGGACGCACATTTGAAAGTGTAGATAGAGAGGTACAGGTTATCAATAGCAAACCGCCAAAACCTCGACAACACCAAGTGTCTATATATGATTTATTCTATAAGTCTATTTAGGAGGAATTATGAAGTCGCAAGAAGAAATCAACAAAATGACCCCATTAGAACGCGCTCGATACCGGGCAAGCCTACCACCGCGCGAGGACTGCGTTACTTGTGCGAATTGCGTTGAGGTCGGAGGGCATTATTACTGCGAAACAAACGGCAAAATGCTCATACCAAGATATATGGAAATCGGGCGGTGTATGCACGTCCCCAGCACATACAAAGCAAGGGAGGCAAAATGAAACAATATTGTCGATATTGCAACAACGCCAACCAAGTAGACGAGGGTCTTATTTATTGCAGCGTAAACCGCGAAGTGATGAACGAGAGCAAGGCAAAGCGCGCAAACGCCTGCAAGAGCTTCGAGTTTAACAAAATAGACGTTTTCAATTTAGAACACGAATACACCCCAATAGAAAACAGAGCCAAAAACAGAAAGGCGACAGGGGAGCAGATGACTTTATTTATAGACGGAGGCAAACGATGAAATGGGAAAAGACAGGGAATAGGAGCTGGCGCGCAGTCGGCGCAAAAGGCAGCTTCTTCATTGAACAGAGCGGGCGGCTCTTTTGGTCGCGCTTCGTATCCGCTAACGGCTTAAAGGCTTTCAAAATGCCTCCCAAGCAGAAATTAAGCGAAGCAAAGGCTATGTGCGAAGATAATCAACACTGGGAGGACGGGACGAAATGCTGACAAAAAGACTGCGCAGCCAAATAGAATGGCATTTTTACAATTACCCCGCAGACTTGGCTCTTTACAACGAAAGGGTGCGCGAGATAGCGGAATCGGGGCTGACCGTCAACTATGACCGCATAGGGAGCGGAGGGAACACACCGGGAAGCCCGACCGAGCGCAAGGCGATAATGCTTGAAGCTCTCGAACAGGAGAGAAGCTGGGCGACCGTCGTCCGCAATACTTTCGTTGCGTTTCAATTCGAGCCGGAATACGAGATAATGACCGAGTTATACATAAACCGCAGAAAATACAAAGAAATTCTTTGCAACGGTTTGTGGCAGTCGACCTTTTGGCGGTGGCGCGACCGCTGGCTTGAATATGCCTACAAGTGGGCGCAGAAATTTAATCTTTTATAGCGTTACTCCTAAATGTGGGTAGTAAATGACCGAATTTTCGTGATATAATACTATCATCGGAAAATTACAGCCGACAGCAAAAAGCCTCGTCCAAACGGACGGGGCTTTGCGTTTGCGTTAAAACCGCGCTCAACCGCCTTGCAAGCCGTTTTGCGCCGTTGTATTGACGGGGCGCGGGGAAACAGTCGGCAACCCCACATAGAGGAGTTTTGCGAGAAATGAAAAGATTTATATTATCGCTTGTTGTGGCGGTGCTGGTGGTGTTCTTACCTATTTGAAGCGCGAAGCCCGAGACAGCCCAGCAAGCCATTGAGGGAAACAGTGCAAATCATTAACGTAAAAATCGGCGAATTGAAGCCGTACAAACGAAACCCGCGAAAGAACGAAAATGCGGTCGACGCGGTTGCGGCGAGTATCAAAGAGTTTGGCTTCAAAATTCCAATAGTCATCGACGACAACTACGAGATAGTCGCAGGGCATACGAGATTAAAAGCCGCCACGAAGCTGGGGCTTGAAACCGTCCCGTGCATTATAGCAGACGACCTCACGCCCGAACAGATAAAGGCTTTCAGACTGGCGGACAATAAGACCGCCGAGCTTGCAGAGTGGGACTTGGACTTGCTCGACTTGGAGCTGGACGAGATACCGCTTGATATGTCTCTTTTCGGCTTCACTCCGACCGAAAACGTCTCGGAGCGTTACGAAGCGCACCCGAGCTTGAAAGAGTTGTTCATCGTTCCTCCGTTCAGCGTACTGGACGCGCGCAGCGGGGAATGGCAGAAGCGCAAGAAAAAGTGGCTTGAAATAATAAAGAGCGGGAACGGACGCGCCGAGGGTTTGCTCGGAGGTGGTATGAAAGACCTCGGGGAGAAGTACACCAAGACGCTGACCGGGACGAGCATATTCGACCCCGTGTTGACAGAGGTGCTTCTTCACTGGTTCTCGCCGAAAGGCGGAAAGATACTCGACCCGTTTGCGGGCGGAAGCGTTAGAGGCATTGTCAGCTCGTTTGTCGGTAGAGATTACTACGGTATGGACTTATCTCAAACGCAGATAGACGCGAACAGGGAGAACTTCGCAAAGGTGGCGGACAATACGGACGTATTCAACCAGCCCCTCAAAGCTCCCACGTGGGTATGCGGAGACAGCCTCCACATTGATGAGAGCATAAAGGAAGATGAGTTCGATATGCTTCTCACTTGCCCGCCGTACTTCGATTTGGAGCAATATTCCGACGACCCCGCAGACATAAGCAATATGAACTACGGAGATTTTCTCGCGGCGTATGAGACTATATTCGCAAAGAGCGTGGCAAAGGTAAAGGACAACGGCTTTATCGCGGTAGTGGTCGGAGAGGTGCGAGACGAGGACGGAAACTACCGCAATTTTATCGGCGACACCATAAACGCCATAGAAAAGGCGGGAGCGCACTATTACAACGAGATAGTGCTTATCACAATGCTGGGGACGTTGCCTATCAGAATACGCAGACAGTTCGAGGCTGGGCGCAAGGTAGGGAACACGCACCAAAAAGCATTGATATTCTTAAAGAGCAAAGGCGACACAAACGCGTTGAGGGAATATCTCGACGACTTCACAGATACGAGGATACTCACACCGATGAAGAAAAGCATACTCGTCTTTCTCAAAGGGAGGGCAGTCAAAAAGAAAGAGTTAGAGACATACGAGTTTGACTGCACATAGAGGAGGAGACAACACTATGGCAAACGAACAGAACCTCAAACGGTATGGAAAAGAGAAACCCGCGCCAACCAGTGAGGAAGCAAAGAAAGCAGGCTCAAAGGGAGGAAAGAAAAGTGCAGAGGTTCGCGCCGAAGCAAAGACCACCCGAGAAATTGCAAAAATGCTCGACAGCCTCGCGGTTAC
>CAJTYL010000010.1:0-57791 GCA_910583855.1 uncultured Christensenella sp. | reverse complement strand
CCGATGACTTTCGACCAAGTAATATGGACGGACAAGATGAGAGCCGTGTTTTCGGACGACGCGCCCGTGATACACCTCGTCGGCAGTATGGGAACGTCAAAGACGCTCGTCGGCGGCTTGACATTCTTCGACCGCATAATGAACGCCCCCGCAAATGTCAACCAGTTTGCGATTATAGGTGTTTCGTCCGTACTCGTAAAAAGAAACTTCGTCGACAAGGCGGACAGCCTCTATAACATACACAAAGGACTATGCACAGAGTATAGCGACGGAAACAAGGACGCGGCGGGTTCTCACTTCTGTATCAAGACAAAGACGGGGAAGAAAATCGTCTACATAGCCGGAGCAGATAACAAGACCAGTTATACAAACATTCTGTCCCTCGACCTCGGAGGCATACTCCTCGATGAACTTTCAGCGTTGCACCCGGACGTTATTCGAGAAGCATACGGGCGTGTTCAGCGTTTAGCTTACCCGGGCTGGCTCATTACAACCACAAACGGCGGCAACCCCGCCCAAGAGTTCTATGCCGAACTTGTCAACCGCGCGACGGTGCAATTCAGAGACACGGTCCCGAAGATAGAGCTTGACGAGATGATAGAGGACAGACCCGACGAGCATTACTACCATTTTAACCTCATTGATGACTGTCCGCACAAAACGAAAGAGCAGACTGAGAGGCTTATCAATAGTTACCCCGTTGGCAGCTTCTACCACTTTTCAAAGATACTCGGGTGCAGAGGATACTCCGAGGGTGCTATGTATGCGCTTCTTCTCAATGAC
The DNA here is from genome assembly GCA_910583855.1 of uncultured Christensenella sp. Lineage (GTDB taxonomy): Bacteria > Bacillota > Clostridia > Christensenellales > Borkfalkiaceae > Coproplasma. The sequence goes on along the minus strand of CAJTYL010000010.1, from coordinate 57,008 downwards.
GTGGAGACCGTCAGCTTCGGCGACTTGAACCTCCGAGCGTTTGAGGAGGTTGTGGCGACCGTGGACGTCGGCGCAAGCGTCAACGGGGACGACGACAGCAAGTCGCACACAATAGTCCATATCGGCGGTTATACGCGAAATTACCACCGTGTTGTGCCGATAGCCTCAAAGAAGATAAACAGCATAGAACACCGAGACATTATCGAGGAGGCGGAGAACTGGCTATATACGTACTGGCTCAAATTCTACGGCAAGTTTAAGGCGATACTCATCGACAAGGCAGATTATAAGCTCGTAAGTACGTGGCAGAACCACTCGCGCTGGCGAGGCACGGTCAGCGTGATAGGGTGCGTCAAAACACACAAAACACTCTGCCCCGACCTTGTTGCGAGGGCGGGTGTGAAGTGCCAGCTTATGATGAAAAGCAAGCAATATCCAGCGAGCCGCATTGTGTGGTGTGATGAGGATATGCTCAAAGCCCATAGGCAGATTTTGAAAGACAAGGACGGGTCGGAACTCGACCAATCAGACGTGTGGCAAGATTATGCCGACTGTTTTTCATATCTCATTCTATGGCGCATAGCGAGAATACTCGCGGACGAAACCGACCGCGTGAGCAATAAAATTAAATTTTATTAGGAGGGCAATATGCCGAAAGACCACCAGCAACCCAAGCAAGCAAAGCGGTTTAGACTTTGCAACAAAACCCAGCAGAGGCTCAACAAATACCTCGCCGAGATAAGGCGGGGCATTATTAACGTCTGCGAGCTTCACACACACGACGAAACCCCCTCGATGACGAAAGAGTTATTCGAGGAAACCTATATCGACCAACTGCTCGGGCAGACCGCCACGGCTGTATCGTTAAGTATCAAGGCGATGACCGAAGCATTGCAAGCCCAAGCAGAGGTAAAAATCAAGGCAGTAATGCCGGACGCGGAAACTACCGCGCCCGCAGAAAATAAACAGGAGGACAACTGAAATGAAAACATTTGTCAAAGGCAAACTCAAAACCGTGGTGGAGGATAACGACCGCCGCATTCCCCAGTATCTCGCAAGTGGCTGGAAAGAGGAGGGAACGACCCCCAAACAGCAGGACGACGCAGACAAGAGAACGGGAAAAGCAATCGACGACGTGAACGCGTCCGAGGACGAGAAGAAAGGCAAGGGTAAAGGTAAAGCCGCCGCCCCCGACCAAAAGGTAAACGACGCTATCAAAGCCAACGCCAACGCCGCGTCCGAGAGCGAGGAAGTCGACGACGGACTTCTCAAAAAGGGGGGCAAGTAAGTGGCAGACGTAAGAGGCGACAGCCATATCTGTATTGTAGACCCCAGCGGTAAGATTAAGACTGTAATTCACGAGGAGGACTACGAAAGGCTCGGCTACAAAGCAAAGGGCTGGACGGTAGTCGACAAAGACTGGACGAAAGACCGCAAGGTTAAACCGCCCATTGACTGCACGAAAGAAAGGTCTTTGACAAAGCTCGCAGAGGGCGCAAAATAAAGATTGACGGAGAGTAATGATATGGCAAAAGCAATTAAAGACCCTTATCAAATGAACTTGCTGACCGCAGCCAAGACAAAGCTCTACAATCAAGGGGCTTTTTGGGTGTTCAATTTAGCCAAATACCGCGCGCTTTTGTCAAACGACCCCGCAGTCATTAAACATTTTTACAAGGTGGAGGCGGCGACGTTTGCGCCCGATATTGCGAAAATGGCTGAAATAACGCGCTCGTTCTACTACGGCGACGACTGCTTGGAGAACGCCGAGGAATACTTCGGCATTATCCCGATGATATGCGAGAGCATTGCGAAAATGGTTTGCGGCGGCGGATATGAATTTGACCCCGACACAACGCCCGAGATTAAAGAACGCTTGCAAGATATTCTGACGGACAATGAGTTTGACAACTCCACCCTCAAACCGAGTATGGTTGAAACGCTCGGACTAGGGGACGCGGCGTGGCACGTACATTTTGACCCCGAGATTTCGGACTACCCGATTATCGAGCTTGTTCCCCCGGAGCGACTGGGCTTAAAAAAGAAGTACAACCGCATTGTGGAGTTCATCATCAAGCAACAGATTATCCTTGACGACGAGCCGCAGGACTACGAGCTTCACACCTGCTACACCAAGCGCAGAAAGAAAGTGCAGAAAAACGGGGCGACACGCTACGTTGACGACGGAATACTTCAACAGTTCAAGATATGGAACGGGAGCAGATACATTCAGAGGGACAAAGAGCTGAAAGGCAGAGTATTCAAGGCTTACGGCATAGAAGAAAAAACTGTGCTACCGCTCGTTGATTTCCCCGTGATATATCTGCCGAATACCCTTAACAGTACGCAGGGTGCGGGCGCATACGCAAACGCGCGACCTTATGGCGTTGTGTACGGGCTTGAAAGTGTCTCGGCGGCGTTGGACGAAATACTCTCCAACTGCGTTGATACGGTTCGTAAATCGTTCCCGTTCTTGCTTATCGACGAGCAGATGATACCGAGCAACGTGCAGGGCGACAAAGACAAAGGCGCATTCAGTACGCGTCGACACTCTTACGTTCTGCCGAAGAACGCAAAGGAAGCAGAGAAGCTCCTGCAACAGATACAAGCCAAGCTCAACACGAGCGAGTTCGTGGAATCGGCGAAGTTCCAAATCAATATCGCCCTCAATAAAGTGGGCATAAACGCGGCAACGCTCGGCTTGCAGCTTTCGGGACACGTGGAGGCGGAGGCGACGCAGAACGCGAAAGAAAGGAACAGCATACGAACCCGCAACACATTCGCGGCAGACTACGAGCGTTATCTGACAAAGCTGTTTGCGGTGCTTCTGCAATATGACGATTACGTCAATGGCAACACCGTCGCAAAAGATACCGCTACGGGCGAGGAGGCTTATGTCGCAGAAACATACGAGGGTATAAAAGCGACGTTCCGAAAGTACATAGTCGATACGCCCGAGGAGGTTGCAGAGGTACTCGCAAAGAAAGTACAGCAAAGCCTTATGAGCATATTCGCGGCTGTGCGCGAGCAACACCCCGACTGGGACGACGAAACGGTGTACAAAGAGACGAACCTCATATATGCCGAGAAAAATCTGCAAATGCAGGTCGTTGACCCCAAGAAGCCAGCCGCTGAAAGCACCGTAATCACGGAGGCGGCGGACAACCCCGAGGAAAACGAAGCAGAGGGCGCAGAAAAGGGCTTGCAAGACGAGAACGCCCCCAAGGACGGGGAAGCGACCGCAGAATAAATCAAAGGCGTGTGGCGCGTTTTTCGCGCCGTTATTCAAACCGATATTTTAACCTCTTGCACGGCAAAGGTTGAATATAAAAAAATAAGTCCACCCGGACGTTAAATGGAGGAAATCAGATATGGACGGAATCGTTCAGAACCCCGAGGGGGAAGTTAAAGAACAGCAGGGCGCAGCTCAACAGCCGGAAAGCCAGCCGAGCAAGGAAGCGACACCGCCCGCACCTGCGGCGAACCCCACCGCAGAAAGCACCACGGCAACGACCGAAAACAAGGACGGAAACCCGCAGCAGGAAGAACCCGCAAAGGAAATGACCGCCGCACAGTTCGAGCAATACAACGAAACTCTGCGTCGCGTTTCCAAAACGGCAAAAGCAGGACTGCCCGGGCGTTATAATGCCTTTGAGGACGCAGAGGTCAAAGCCCTTGTAAAACAGCAGATTTTGGCGGGAGAAACGCCCAGCGTGAAAGACCTCGCCGCCGGAGTTGTTACAAGGCTGACCCCCGCACCCGAGCCGAAGCCGGAAGAACCCAAAACGCAAAACGCGGACGCGGAAGTGTTGAGCCTCAAAGCAGAGAACGCCTTGCTTAAAGCGGGCATAAACCCCGAGAGAATCGACGCGGCGACCAAACTCTTTATTGCCGAGGGTGGCGACCTCGCAAAAGTCTCCGACTTTGTTGCAAAATACCCCGAATGGGGCAAGTCGGGGCAGGGCGTAGTGTTTACGAAAGCACCGCCCGTCGCTGGCAAAACAGCACCGAACCCCACCAGCCAGCCCGTGCTGAATGACTTTGAAAAGAAAGTTGCGGCAGCTCGGAAAGCGCGGGGCTTGGAAACTTAAATTATTTCATTAACAAGGAGAAACTAAAATGGCAATTACTCTTGGCGACGCATTCCAGAACTGGAATGAAGATACGCAGAAAGGTACGGGCGCAACGGTAGACGGTGGCGTTATCGCTATGCTCGAACCCAACATTTTCAGAAACAAGGTAATGCTTCCCGGCGTTACCTACGCAACCGACGTTGAAAGCCTTATGGTAGACAACCAGTTCGCGGTTGCTTTCATTCGTAAGCTCGAAAAGGTCAAGGTCAATCTTTGCAAGGCAAGCTCGAAAGACGCATTCCGCGTCGTGCCTACGCAGTCGGACGGAGACTTTATCGAGGTTAAGTGCAACGACGTTCTCAAAGTTGCGGAGGTCGTTCACGAACCTATCGACGAAGCGCGTGTGAGCGGCAAGACCGCAGACCGCGTTGCAATCGCAAGCGAGAGCTACGACGAAGTAAAAGAGCTTCGTTATCTTTCGTATCTCATCAACGGCGGCGGCTCTCCCGACCCCACGGACGTTGGCGCGCCCGCGTCCGCAGATACGGAGCGTTGCACGAAAGACAACGTACTCGATAAGATTATCGACGACAGAAAGGCACTCCGCAAGGCGGGCGCAAACCCCGACACCCTCATCATCTCCGAGGACACCGATTCGGTATTCTTGAAGTATATCGGCAACCGTAACTATTTCAGCGTTGCAAGCTCGACCGAGACCGCCGTGTTCGGACAGGTCTTTGCGGGTACGCTTTTCAGCGGTAAGGTAAAGGTATTTACCTCCAACGCGCTGGGACAGGACAACTCGGAGCTGGTCGGCGAGGAAGCGGGCAACAGCGAGTGGGACTGGACGAATATCGAGTATATTCTCTACGACTACAAGACCCTCTGCATTATCAACGTGGCGAGATATATCGGGCTTGTTGACTATTCCGCTATGGAACACAACAGCACCCTCATCTCGATTCTGACGGTATGCGGCGGTCGTATCCGCAACACGCAGAAAGTCATCGCAAAGAAATACGCTGCGGCGTGAACCAAATAAACGAAAAATGGGAGCGGGGCGGTTGCCTCACTCCCTTTGTTTTCGTTGAGTAAATAACAGGAGCGAATTATGGCAAACAGCATTGACAGCAGAATGAGCCGTTTATGCGGCAGACTTATGACAGTTGCACAGAACGCGCGCGATTCGGCGGAATACATTTTGGAAGAAATGGAATACGTTGCCGAAGCAAACCCCGAGAGGGAGGACGTGCGGGCTTGCATAGATGAAGTGAAAGCCAAAATCAAGACCGGCGAGGCGGAGAACTGGGCGACCGCGAACCATTGGAGCGAACACTTCGACGGAATCAGCGAACCCGACAACGAAACCGACACCAGCACCAAGAAAGAGGGCGCAGACGACTAAACCCAAGGGAGGTGCTGTGTTATGGCATATAAAATCATATCAGTAAGCTACGGACACGGCACTCGGAGCAGCAACGGGAAACTATCCCCGAGCGGTAAGCTGTATGACTACGGAACAGATAAAGAATACCGTACAGGCGACGTGGTTGTCGTTCCCGTAACACACGCAAAAAGCGGCAAGACTTACAATACGCTCGCAGTCGTAAGATTGACGAGTAAACTCGACAGTGCAGGCGGGCAAGCCAAAGCTGACCATATAACCGACCCCAAGAACGGAATCAAGGCAAAAGACGTGAGCGAGCGACTGGAAGTCGCCAAGCGTCAAGGACTGGACGTGCGAAGCGACAGGGACGTGAATGTTACGACCCTACCCGGATACGATACGCGAGGCAATAACGAAAAGTGGTCGGAGAGGGATACGCCGAAAAATTCTACCCGCTTAATTTCAAGAGGAGAATGACAATGTATTATCACGAACCAATAGATAACAGCGACCTCGTTGTGCCTACTTACGACGAAATACCGCGCGGGGCACAGTTTCCTTGCAGTACGGAGCGGTTAAGGTATAACAAAGACGACCACCGTTATTATTTAACCGAGGCGGCTCTGTCGCATTACGATATAGACTGCGAGCCAAGCGGTATTAAAAAGTTGATTTATACAGCGACAGACCATATTTACAGCTATATCGCAATTATGGCGCAGACCAAATACAACCTTATGTGTTACCGCATAGCAAAAAGCCTTTTTGGGAGTTTTAAGACACGGAAAGAAGGGCGACTGGAAGTCGAGAAAATGATTGCGTTGCAAGCCGATTATGTAAACGAATACGGCGATATGAAGAAAGCACCCAAAATGGTTGTAAACCCCGAGAGCGGGCGCGTCCGCGATAACGACGTGGATTTATCGTCGGGCTTTTGGCTTCACGATGAGGTGCTTATATGGCTGAACACGAACTATCTGACAGACCCCAACGCGGTATATCTTCCGTGGGAGGTCAAGTGGTCTGAATATTAAGGGGAGGACGCAATGGCACAAAAAAACGAATTTCCTATGTGGTCGCCCCACGAAAGAGCGAAGCATTTCAAGCGTTACACCGGGGAGCTTCCCGTTGAGCTGAAAGACAGCGAGACCATAACGGTTGAAGATAATCGCTATGCGTTAAACGGCAAGCTGAAATGGATAGAGACGACGAGCAAGGAAGAAAACGACGAGCAACCGCTCGGCGGGCTTCTCGTTCCTAATACCTATGTTACGATACGGACGAACTCGCTCAAAACCTTTGCGGTCGGGGACATTATTGAATTACCCAAAAGCTCGCCCCTCGGCGGTCTTTGGATAATACAGGACGGAATGACTACCGACTATACCTACACCCCGAAGCAGGTGCAGACCTATCAATATTTGCCGCTTTCAAGTTTAGGATAATCTATGCAACAGTACAACAACCGCCTGCGAATGCAAGACCTCTTTATGAACCCCGCGCTTGCGGGGGTATTCCCGCAGTTTACACCAGGTGCAAAGCTGAAAAATGTTTACTCTTTCGCAGAGACCGAGGAAAAAGTTTTGAAATACTTTGCCAACGCGTTAAACGGCACTATCACGGGCGCGGGCGAGCTTGTAGTCCGTGGGAAGCAGCAAACCGTTTTGAGCCGTGTGCGACAGTTGCAACCGCTTATAGAGAGCTTTTTCAATAACATTCCGAAAGTTGCCGCCGCCCTCCGAAAAAACGCGCCTTTATATCTTCCGTATGCGGCGAGAAAGCAGCTTGAAGATATAAAGACCCCGGCGGGTAAAATCAAGGCAATGCGCGCCGTTATGGACAATCTACAATACAATACCGACCTCGGCGCGTTGAACAGCGTCAAGCACGAAAAGCCCGAGCAATTCTCGAAGAATAAGCGCGCGTGGGAAAGAAAGGTCGGCTATAAAGGGAGGCTCAAACATATATGAGCAAAAAAGTAAGAATTACCGCCGACGCGGTTCTCGCAATCGTGCGGGGCATATTCGAGGACGAGGACGTCAATTTTACCGTGGACGACATATCCTCGCCCGAGAGCTGGCAGGGAAAGACTGTCGGCGATATTCTGAACGTGGAATATTACACGTTCAAACACCGCCCGGAGGCAAGCCAAACAATAATCGAGAGAATAATGCAGGAAAAGGGCTACGCGACACGCCTCGAAGCGTTGAACCGCTCTTTCTGCCTTTTATCGCTCGGCAACGTCGAAAGACTTTACTCAAAGGACGTTGATATGGCGGTGCTTTCTGCAACGCTTGAATACTACGTGCAGACAAGCAAAATCAAACTCCTTGAATATTTAATCGAGGACAGCAACATTGAGACGAGCGGGCTACGCATACCCGTCCAGTTCGGAGACCAACTCCGCAAGGCGGTCGTGTTCTTCGGTCGCCCCGTAGTAAGCGACATTCAGTCGTCCACTCCGTTTGGGGAGGCAGCTATTGCCGAGGTGGAGGTTGTAATTATGCTCTATCCCGACGTTTACAGTTACAGTGATTACACCGTCAGCGTTACGTTTACAAACGACAGCGGCGCGCAGGAGACCGCAGCCGTGCCTCTTTCGAGTTTCTCTGTCGCAAACGTGATGACGCAGGACGCAGTACCATATATCAACAACCCCCGCAAGGTGGGAAACATAAACCTATCGTGCGCCAGCTCGTTTGTGCTGGTGTTCGAGGGATACGACAACCTTTTCATCAACCACATTTCCGACAAGGCTCTGAACGGGGAGAAAGTGGCAGACAATAACACGCCCTACACGCTCACGGTCAAGCGGGGCGAAAAGACATACACGCACGAGGTGGTTATTAAAGACCACCAAATAACTACAAACGCGGACACCGGGAACGAGACCCACACGCTCACGCTTGTAATCAGAGGAGTAAAAAATGGCTCTGCATAATTTGAAAATAACCGTCATCGACGGAGGCAGGGGAGACAGTGGCGCGCTCGGCGGTTCGGACGACACGAACACCGGAGGCGAGAAGAAAGGCAAAGAGAAGTCCCTGCTCACAAAGGTGCTGAACTACAATTCGACCATAAGAGAAAAGGTCAAGCAGTCCACCTCGCCGACGACGTTTTTTGCAATTCAAGCCGGGGTGCAGCTTGCCACGCAGACGGGCAGAGAGTTTATCAATTACTATGTGAGCGACATAGGACGCACCAACGGCGATAGCAACTATCAGCAAATCGTGAACCGCCGAATTGAAAAAGTTACCGACGTTTTGAGTATAGGACAGGGCGCGCTTGGAGGCGCGGCGGCTGGTTCTATGGCTGGTCCTATCGGAGCAGCTATCGGCGCGGTCGTGGGCGCGGTTTCGTCGGGCATAAGCCTCGGTTTCAAGTACGCCGAGCGCGAAAGAACGTATCAGCACGAAATGTTCAAAGAGAACACCTCGCAAGCCTACTTGCTTGCAAGGGCGAATTATTCCGCATACACGGGGAGGGTGCGATAATGTACTATTGGAGGGTTTTCCTTTGGGAAAACGGAAAGAAATCAACTGAATATACCGAATACACCGTCGCGCCGATTTTTCTCGAAGATAAGCTCGACGAAACGCTCGACAGCGGCGAGGTCATTCTCAAAAGTATGCCGATAGCCACTCGAAACGCATTCCCTCCAAAAACAAAATTCAGAGTTGAACGCTACACAAAAGCCGACTACACAGACGAACCGCGTCGGTGGGATATGGTAGTCGAACACGACGACGTGGAGGAGTATGTGGGCGCGCCCGAGATTTGCACCCACCGCGTGAACCTCATCGAAGCGTCCGCCGTGGCGCAGAATATGCACGTCGATAATATTGCTCTCACGTATGAGTTGCAAGACGTTGATTTGAATTACAGAACCACGTTGCCCGACGAGGGGGTCGCGGTGGCAAATGTCTATCCGGGCGGCTCTTCATACAACACTTTTACCGACGGGGGACACTCGGACAGTTTCAATAACTGGCTTCTGAATTGGAACGGTGTCGATTACGCACACGCTACGCAAGACAGACCAAGCATAACATACTTTGAGACGAATTTCAAATTTGAATGGAGCAGAACCGAAAGTCTAAATAGGCTTATTGCAAAAATCAACGCAAGTACAGCCCGTGAATTTGAATTTGATATTCCAAAATTAACCGCGTATGCTGGGACGGGCAACTCGTGGCAAGAAATTGGAGAGATACCTACCAAAACGACCGTAACGTGGAAAAAATATAGACGACGCGCAACACAAGACAGCGACGGACGATATATAGCCGACGTGCGGTTTGAGGCAGAAGAAACAGACAACGGAACACTCGTAGACTTAACGAGTTTCCCGACAAGCAGCAGTGGCTTCGTTTCCCTTTCATTGAGAACAAAGGTCGAAAACAATACTTTGTATATTTGCGAAACACCGTACTACGGAAGTGTTTGGAGTAGAAATGATACAAAATCGGGTTTTAGAATATTAAATTCTAAATGGATAGGCGATACAGAGCTAACAGGTTCAGATAATACGATATATGTTCCAATAAGTTGGGCGACCGCAAATTCGCATTACGAAAAAGCCTCGTTTGCAACATTTGCAATGGCGGACGAAGAGGCGATTTCAACGGGAGACGATGGGAATGTTTATATTTGTTGGTATGAGTATGAGATACAGACCCGAGAAGCGTTTTACGCGAGCGGTGGAACAAGCATACCGGCTCGGCAATATTATTCGTGTACGGGCTATTGGTCAGGGCTTAATACAAGTAGTTTGAACGACGATTATTGGTACTTCAACAAAAAGCAGTTGGATAAAATTATAATAAAGTCAAATCCAACACAAGCCCCGAGCGTTTATGTAAAAACAAACGTAACCGCGACCGTTGAAATGGTTGACGTGAACGGCGGGAAGTTTCTGATGAAAGGAAAAAAATATTCCTGCTATGAGCTTCTAAAAAAAGCATTATTGACGGTAGATACTCAAATAATCGATAACTCAAAAATCGGTGTCGATGAACTTGTGGAAAAATACCCGTTAGCGATTAGTACGGAATGGGTAGCGCGCCTGCAAGCCGCAACAATGCAAGAGACTATTTTCGAGCAGAAAAACCTATGGGAGATTTTGCTTCAAATAGGATATTACCTACACGCTATACCCTACATTGAATTTGCGGACGACGGAACAGACCGATTTTTGTTGAGCTTCCGCCAACTTGGAGACACAAAAAAGAAAGCGGATACGAGCATTAAATTGACTGTATTTAATAGCCAAAATTTATCCGACTACTTCACGCAGTACGATAGCTACGTAACAAACCTTTTTTCGCCTCAAAACGAGGTTGACGAATGGCTTGTGGTAAAGGCGGGCGACAGCACATATCTTGCGTCTAACGATAACGCGGAAATTTGCGCCTCGCGCCCCATAATAGAAATATTGGAGCTGGATATTAAATACCAAAACGAGACGAGGAACGCCCTTGAAAGTATTTTTGAGGAAAGCGTTTATCAAATTTTAACCAGCGATAACCCGAAAAGGATACAGCCAGCAAAAGGGAACGCGATTTATTATACACTGGGGAGCAAAAAAATTCTCGGCTTAAATTACGTTCCGCCGCAAGCAAATAGCGGTACGTTTCTCTATGCACTTCAAGAGATTTGTCGGAGATTATTCGGCAGTGTAATCAATAAGCCCGAAAAATTAAAGTTTAACGATTTGCTCATTCACGTAAAGTACAGAACGCAGGACGAGCTTCGCGTTTCGCAGGTTCGTCCCGATATACAGAACTTTATGCGAAATTCGTCGCTTGAAAAATATCCGCACCACGAGCAATATTACGGACAGCAAGACAAAATAATCGACAGTGAACGGTTTACAGAGAACTTGTTCGGGCAGTTAATTAGAGTTGGTAATACGGAATACCAAAGGCAGGAATACGCGCCAGCAGGAAGCGAAAAAGAAAGCGGTGACCTCGTGGATATTTACGGAGAGCCGTATTATGTTATAGCGACCGAAAACGAAAATCACGCAGACGCGATTTTGCAAAAGGTAACGTATTCTAAAAACTTCAACCAGCTTGCAAAAATCGTTACCATACCAAGCGAGCCGAGATTTTACGAGGTAAGCGAGCGGTCAAAAGTGCGCCGAGAGGTTCGCCTTATGGAATTTATAGAATTATCAACCACGCAGCCGACCGCAAAAACCAATGCAAGGTTTTTGAGCGCGACCAAATGGAAGAATTTTATAAAATATACCATATTTGGCAAGGGGAGCTATTCGCTTCCTAATTTCGCATACACGAAATTTCAGGCAGACCGACGTCGTGAGCATATAGGAGGATACGGACAACTGATTCCGGCAGATTCTATGTTTCCGTCGGGAGAGACTGTGAGAAACGGAGAAAACAGCGTCGCACCGCTTGAAGCAAAAGACAACGCACAATGCGTTGTTTCGCTTCTGCATTACCCGACGAGAAACGGTATGATTTTCGAGTGGGATATGGAGGATAATTTTAAGGCTGGCGATTTTATAGACGCGGGGCTGTCGGGAGTAAAAGAGAATGGCGAGGCATACGTTGCGCAACAGTCGCACCGCTATGTGGACGTTATGGGCAGAGCCGACCTTTTCACTTTCCGCCTTTTTAATAAAACAAACTGGACAATAGAACAGGCGCGGCAGCTTCCCAAAGCCACCTACGTGCCAACCGAAAATGAAAGCGATATATTCCTCCCGTCTCCGTATACGATAGGGCTTGATAAAGACAACCGCGAGGCTATATCGTTTAATTTTCAAATAAACCTACTACACCGCCCGACAGCGCAAGACAGTGAAGATTTTATCACGCTTTCAAATCTGTTCGGCGAAAAGGAAAGCGAATTAAAAATGTGCCTTTTGAGTGAAACGCAAAGTATGTTTAATCAAGACATAAACGCTTCGCTCCACAGTGTTCTTGCGGATAACGTGCAATATTCCTTGATAGACAATGCCTCATTAAATGCTATTGAGTTAAGAATAACCAAGCCCACGGGCGTAGACTTGGAAAAAATAAAAGCGATAGCGTTATACGAGGAAAGCGACGGAGGCGCACGGTATGCGTATATCATCAAGAATGTAGAAAAAACACCAGCCGAGCAGAGGCTCAAAAGCTGGTGGCTATTTCCAGTATTCAGTGATTAAGCGGCGGACACAGTGAGAGAACCAACACTGCATATAAAATAAAATCGCGCCTCTAAATTATTAACTGATTCGTATTCACTAACAATAAACTCGCTCTGTTGGTATAAGGTAACTTTGACCCACCTATAAATCGAATTTCCATACCGTGAAAAGTAGGCGTGTTCGATTTTGATAGCGTCGTAACTGTCGGTAATGGTTGAGGAGTATATGTATCCTGCCTTATTCCCCGAAATATCATAACGCTGCCAAAATGTTTCCGTATAAACCGAAAGCCTTGCAAACGACGAAGCAAAGGAAATTGAGGGGTAATTTGCGTTTTCATAATCGGGCGACAAATAATCGCCCTCGGCTATTGCCGCTTGAATATCAGACAAGGAATAAAGCGGCGGCTCACTATCGTTGCCGGGGTTCGCGTCGGGCTTTGTGGAATCCGTGCAGCCCGAAAAAGCAAAAACAAGAGCAAAAAGCACGAAAAGAGCCAAAACCCGAAATTTATGTGGATAACTTAATTTTTCGGGGGGGGGGGTAGTTTTTAATAGTAAATTTTTTACCCATAATGAACCTCCAATTTTTCCCATAATACACCTCCATAGGTGTAAATATTATACATAAAACAGGCACAAAAATCAAGCAAATAGGAGAATAAACAATGAAAGAAATTCAACAGCTCCGCAAAATCGCGGTCAAGCTCGGCGTGAGCGGCACCGTGATTCCACTCGCACAAACGCGGCTCTATAAGGGCGGATACGGTTTCGTCGTGTTACAGGCATACGTGCCGTACACGCAGAACCGCTCGCCTACCACCAGCCCGCTGTGTACGGTATTCAGAACCACGCTCGACCGATTCGGCAATCGTAAGCAGTTCAATAAAGACATTTACAGTCTGCTCTACACGGAGGACGCGGAAATCGAAAACGAGAAATATATGCTTTTCGAGACCCCGCTCCCGAAAGCCTTTACGGACACCGTGGGCGAGCTTGAACTCGTATTCACGTATTCGGAAGTCGACCGCGACAATAAAGCCACCACGAGGCTTGCAAGCGGTATTTATAAGACTACCGTCGACGACAGCGGAGTGTCGAGCGGCGAGACCGTCGACCCCGTAGGAGGCGAGCTGGCGCGGCTTAACGATATGACCGTGAAAGTGGAGCAGTTGGAGGACAGCGTGGACGCATTGCTTCAACCGCCCGACAACACCGACGCGGGCAAGGTTGGAACGCCGAGCGTCGGGCTTACCGAGGACGGGAGGCTCAAATTTAACGAGCTGAAAGGCGAGAAAGGCGACACGGGCGAGTTTGTTGTTGGGTCTGTAAAGACGGTTGACTACGACCAACCCGCAAAGGTAACAAATAGCGGAACGACAAGCGACGCGGTGTTTGATTTTGAAATACCGCAGGGAAAACCCGCGTTTGTAAAAATCGGTAAGGTTGTAACGCTCCCGCCCGGAAGCGAAGCGCGCGTCGTAAACGTGGGAACGGAAAACGACCCCGTGTTGGATATTTATATTCCCGAGGGCGTGGGCTTCAAGGCTGACAAAACTTATCCGTCTATCGAAGCAATGAACGAGGGCTACGCGACGGACGGAGTTCGTTTGTATGGCTTCGTTATCATCAACACGGGCGACGTGGAGGACGAGGACAACGCAAAGCTCTTTATCAAGACCCCCGAGGGTTACGAGTTCTTGACCGACCTCTCGGGCGCACAGGGTATCAAGGGAGACAAGGGCGACAAGGGAGACAAGGGCGACCCCGGGAACATGATACCTTTACCCTCGGGCTTCTTCCGTATGGAAGTAAGGGAGGACGGGCATTTATACGTCATATCGCCCGACTTCGTAGAAAACCCGTTGCGCGTGGAGCGCGACAAGGAAAGTCCGCTGTACGGACATTTAATCATAAACTTTTAATTTTTGGAGGAAATAAAAATGGCAGAATTTGACTTGGGAAATGTCATCGGTCCGAAAGGCGACAGGGGCGAAAGAGGGGAGCGCGGAGAACGCGGAGAAAAAGGAGAGCGCGGCGAACCCGGATATAGCGTAATCTTGGAGCTGTACGGCGTAAGAATTGACACGACGGACAGCAGCCCCGCAACGGCTTGTGAATATACTGACGCGGCAGCTGGGGCTGTTCCTGCAAGTGGGAATAACGGGTCGTTTAACGGCGGAAGTTGGCTGTCCCGCTACCCGTTCAACAGAATAAAGCCGTGTTTGCTTAAAGACGGAAAGGTGGTCGGGTATCTGAACCCGTACAACTTCGCGCAATTCGAGGACGGAACGCCCGCAGATATTTCGAGCGGCAACGCTGGCGACGTTATGATAGAAATTCCGAAATTCTATTACAAAATCGCGCGCGTAGACAAGTATCTCGAAGTAAAAATCTCCAACGCTTTAATGGAGGGCTTCACGGACTACGCTTTCAGCTATAAGGGCGAAGTCAAAGACAAGTTCTATATCGGCGCATATTTGGGATATAAAGACGGAAGCGGAAAACTTCGCTCTCTGACCGGCAAGACGGTTACGGGTAATATCAAGCTCGGAGCGGCAAGAGCGGCGGCGCAAGCGAACGGCGCGGGATACGAACAGCTTTCGTGGAACAAGTTGACCGCTTTGCAGGTGCTTTACTTGATAATGTTCAAAAACCTTGACAGCCAAGCGGCACTCGGGCAAGGTTACACAAACGCGAGCGCATACCGCGACACGGGTGCAACCGATACAAAAGGTATGTTTTACGGAACGACCGGAAACTCTACTGCAAACGACACGGTCAAGTTTTTGGGTATGGAGGACTTTTGGGGCAACCTCTGTCAATGGGTTGACGGGCTGTATTTTGCGGCGGGTGTTTCTCTTATTGGCGACGGAAATTTCAACGACACGGGCGCAGGATACGACAGCTATCCACGCAACACGGAAACCTTTAATTACCCGCAGCTTTATAAAGACGTCGAGGGCGGAAACGTAGGTGGGTTTATTCCCAAAAAGCCCGGCGGAAGCCAAACTACTTTCTATCCCGACTACGGATATGTTTACACCGGCAGCGTCCCGTATTTCGGGGGCGATCGCAGCGTTGGCGCTTATGCGGGGGCTTTCTATTTCGGTTGCGATTCTGCGTCGTGTGCGGGTGCGAGTATCGGCGCGCGCTTGGTTTTTTGTGGCTAAATCAAAGCCGTAAAGAACTCAATAAACCAAACTATTAAATCGGGCGATGATTAACCGGCAACGTCCCGTATTTCGGGGGCAATCACAGCAATGACACGAATGCAGGGGCTTTCTATTTCAATTGCAATTCTGCGTCGAATGCGAATGCGAATATCGGCACACACTTGTTTTTGTAAAATTAGGTAAAAATCGCCCTGCCTCTTGGCAGAATATCAAAATCTCAATATCCGTGCTGGTAGGCGTAAAGCTCGAACGCTCGGAGAGGACACAAAAACTATATGAAGCGAACAGGCTTTCTATTTGAAAAGATTGTGGACATAAACAACATTGTACTGGCGCACCTCAACGCGCGACAGAACAAGACAAACGATAAACAGGTTCAAATGGTAGACCGCGACATTTTGGGGTATTGCAAGAGAATTCAAAAAATGCTCATAGACAAAACCTACATGACGTCAAAATACCATACTTTCAAAATTAAAGACCGAGGCAAAGAGAGAGACATTTGCGAGCTTCCCTATTTTCCCGACCGTATAGTCCAGTGGGCAATTATGCAAGTGCTTGAAAAGGTTTTTATGAAGCACCTAATTTCCACTACATACGCAGCTTTGCGCGGAGAGTATAGGTGGAGCAAGAAGAGAAAGAAATTTGTCAGCGACAGAGGAACACACGCAGCCCTCACAAAACTTCACAAATTTATGGAGGACAGAGAGGGGACGCAATATTGCTTGAAGTTGGACGTCAAAAAATTCTTTCCGAGCATACACAAAGATATTCTCAAAAGAATTTTGCGTCGGCTTTTCAAAGACGATGACGTACTTTGGATACTTGACGATATAGTCGACAGTGGGGAGCAGGGGATACCGATAGGAAACTATACAAGTCAATACTTCGGAAATATATACCTCTCGCAATTCGACCACTGGCTTAAAGAGCAGAAGCGCGTCAAATATTACTTGCGATATATGGACGATATGGTTATTTTGAGCAACAGCAAAGAATACCTGCACCAGCTCCGCAAGGAGATAGAGGCGTATCTATTGGAAAATCTCGGTCTTAAACTCAAAGAAAACTGGCAAGTATTTCCAACTTATGTGCGCGGGATAGATTTCGTCGGTTATAGGAGTTTCGGAGATTACACACTACTGCGTCGGTCAACGAAAGCACGGCTCAAAATAGCCACGAAAAAGTTGCTACGCAAAACCAACACGGGCGCGCCGCTTTCACAATCAGACCAAAGCACGGTCGGGTCGTATAAGGGCATACTCGAATGGGGCGATTGCGCCCGACTTAAAAATAAAACAATAAACAAAATTTTGGGAGGACAACATGGCAACGGTAAGAGGAAGTCAGGAAGTAAAGCCGCTTGAACTGGAATTCGGCAAAACCACCGTCTACGAGCGTAAAAACATTCGGCGCGTCGACGAGGAGGACACCGAGGAAAAGCGCGGCTTTCACGGCTGGGAGTACGAAGAAACGCAGTACACCATAGCCGAGTGGAACAGGCAGGACAGTTTGAAGAATAAGCTCGCTATCGCGGAGCTTGCGGCACTTTTGACGGGAGGAAACGGCAATGGTTGATATTTACGTCGATTTAATAAGGGCGGAGCAGATGACGCTCGAACAAGTGCCCGAGAAATGGCGTGAAGAAGTGCGCCAAGCGTTGGAGGAATAATCAATGCAGTACGAGCTTATAAACGGGTCGGGCGTTGGTGTAATTACCAACTCGACGCCAATATTACGAGACATAAAAGACACGTTCTGCGTGTCTTTTCTCTTGCCCGAAGCGGGCGCGTATATCGCGCTTTTTCGGGACGAAAGCGGTGTGGAATACCGGACAATAATACAAGACAGCACGGCGAAAGTTCCGAAGCCCTTGCTCACAAAAGAGCAGCGCGTCGGTCTGACTGTCTGCAAGGTGGACGGGGAGAAAATCACGCAGTCGTGGGAGTGCCACCCGCTCAAAGTTGGGACGTTCCTTTCGTTGCGTCAAACTCAATGGCAAATAACGGCGGGACTGGACGACAGAGAGCTTTTTGCTCGGCTTGCCGAAGTGGAGAGAGAACACGCAAAGACGCGGGCGGAATTTGACGCACTCAAAGCCGATTATTCGAGCCACAGAGCCGCGACCGCCGAGAGTGTCGCTTCATTCGAGCGGAAGCTCACAGAGCAGGGAGAGACGCTTGCAAGCGTTAAAAAAGCAAACGAAACGCTCGCGGGAGCGTACAACGAAGCAATTAAGGTCATCAACGACCTTTCCCCGAGGGTTCTTGCCCTCGAAAAGAACTACGACCCTACAATAATCAAATAATCGGAGGATATAAAAATGGACTATGTATGGGAACTTATCGCGCCCTATGTGGCGGCAGTATGCGGAGCGACGGGAACGGGTGCGATTATCTACGCGGTCGTGCGCTTGCTTGTGGGTAGATTTGTAAAGAAAACCACCGCAGCCCTCGACGCTTCCTACAACACGGAGCAGGTCAGCCAAAAGGTTGCCGAAAAGCTGGCGGGCAAGACGCTCAATATTGACGTTACCGCCGTAACGGAGAGGTCGCTCAAAAAGACCGCAAAACTACTCGATACGAGAGTGGAGCGCGTGGAGGAAGCGACCAACGCGCTGAAAGGCATTCTCGTGGCTATCGCAAAAGGTATTATAAAACTTAAAGCCTTGACCGAGGACGAAAAGGCGGAGCTTGCAAGCAATATCAAACTGCTTGAAAGCGGATACACTCCGCCCGAAGCAAAAGAGCTGATGACTGTTGTGTTGCAGCCCCTCGAACTTCCCGAGGAAACCGGAGAGGCGGAGGACGAGACCGAGGGAGGAACGCCCGGAGGCGTAAACTTCGGCGGCTTGGAGGGATAAGATGAAAATGACAAAAAAGCGGGTCGCTTTCTTCGTCCTACACTTGCTTTTCTCGGCGGTCGTGCCGATTGCGCTCGTCATCGCCCGATATAGCACTATCGGGAACACCAACGGCGCGGTGGGCTTCAAGGTATCCATTACGGGCATACTGCTTTTGATTTTTGTTTTTTGGGTCATCAAAAAACTGTTCATCGACAGAAAGCTCGAAAGCCTCAAAGCGCAAAGCAACGTAATGCTGGCGGACTTAAAAACGAAGCAAGACCCCGCCGAGCTTGCCGCGCTGGAAAAAGAATTGAAGTCGATAAAAACGATAGAGGCGATATTCAGCTCCATTATTCCGTTGCTTTTTTTGGCGGCTGGGTTCGTTGCGTTCAAGGCGTTGGAGGCGCAGCTCGTGAAACTCTCGGCGACGCTCGGATACATAACGGTCAGCTTCTTCATTGGGCTGGTGTTTAATATTCTGTATTCGCGCGAGATACACGCCAAAAACAGATAGCGGAGGAAGATATGGAAAAGAAAGAGACAATGGAAAAGGTGCAAGCCTTAAAAAAGCGATTCAACTACCGACAACTTTTTATGATTTTGGTTTTGGTGTTCTCAATCGCGGCGGACATACTTCTCGATTACGTAAACGCAGGGTTCAACGCGACGATTTTCAACGACGCGTCCTACTGGATAATGCTCGCGCTTACGTGCTTATCGGTCGTACTCGTTACGCTCGCCGTGCGAGATTTTTTCCGCGAGAAAGAACTGCGGGAAAATTCAGCCATAACCGAGACGCAGAAGCTCATCGACAACGCCCACGCCGATTTGCTCAAATACAACTTGACGACCCGATTTGAGGAATACGTGAACAACATAAACGCGGCGCGAAAGCTGAAAGCATACCGGGAATATTTACAGTTTAAGCTGTCGAAAGCGAAGAAAGACAAGAAGCGCGAAGCACTGCAAAAGAAACTAAACAGCGCGGACAGCGATATAGAATTTTTACCGACGCATGGCAACAAAATCAAGCTGTCGCCCGTCAGATACGTAAAATTTGCAAAGGTTCGTATTTCAACCATTTTCAGCCGAACCGAAAAGAGCGGAGGCGAAGATGAGGACATAGAGGCAAACGAGCAGAAGCACATAAACGAGCTTATATTCAAAAAGCTGTTTTCGCTCGTGGCGTTCTCTATCGCGTTCAGTACGCTATTTTTCGAGAGTGACACTTTTGCTGTGGCTATACTCGTAAATACTTTTATGAAACTGTTTCGTACTGCTATGAGCATATTACTCGGAGCGAGCGACGGACAGTCATTCGCGCGCGGGACGCTTCTTTCAAAAATGAAGCTCCGCCTCGACTTTATCCAAAAGTTTATCGAAAGCGAAAAAAAGAAAGGCGACAGCGCGTCGACCGAAACTATCAAAGCGGCTGAATAATCAGCCGCTTTTTTTCTTGCAAAAACTGTTGACAATATCACACGCGTATGATATAATCGAGACACTAATCATTTTGGAGGTGGATATGGCACGAAGCGAAGCGCAGCGCGCGGCGGATAAGCGTTACAGGGAGAAGCACCCGAAAACTGGCGTATCGTGGGGAACGTACTTGAAGCCCGAGGACGCAGCAGAGCTTGACGCGCTGTTGAAGCAGACGGGGAAAGGGCGCGCCGAATTTCTGCGCTGGGCTATGGAACAGCTCAAAAAGACCACTGACACAGAACCGGGCGACTGATAGCAGTTGCCCGCTTTTACTTTTAGGAGGGAAAATGAAAGGTGTAAAATATTCAGCGAGGGAGAAGTTGCGCGCCCTCAAA
Source organism: uncultured Christensenella sp. (assembly GCA_910583855.1). Taxonomy (GTDB): domain Bacteria; phylum Bacillota; class Clostridia; order Christensenellales; family Borkfalkiaceae; genus Coproplasma. Next base: position 36,555 of record CAJTYL010000010.1, on the reverse strand, counting down.
ATGTGGCTTGACGAGGGCAAACACTGGCTCTATGTGTGCAAGAAAATGAAATGCACCCGCGTGAGCCTTTGGCGGTGGAAAACAGCATACGACGGGACGCTTGCAAGCCTTGAAAACAAGTCGAGCCGCCCGCTCACGCCGCACCCGAACTCACAGACCGAGCAGGAGAAGCGGGACATTGAAAGGGTATTGAAAGAAAACCCGACAATGGGATACACGGAGATTTACGGCGAACTGCGCGCCAAGTGCGCCTACTCCCGGCACTATATGACAATGTACAAATATATCCGGAGGTATTGTCTCCGCCCCGCCGAGGTGTACGAGCCGTATGTGGCGCAGCCGTATGACACCCCCGAAATGCTCGGGCAAAAATGGCAAATGGACGTGAAGTTTGTGCCGAGGGAGTGCTATATCGGGAAACCGCCCTACGAGAGACATTTTCAATACACGATGATAGACGAGGCGACGCGAGAGCGGTTTATCTATGCGTACCGCGAACACTCGGGCTGGTCTACGAAAGACTTTATCCAAAGGGCGGTGCTGTACTTCGGATATGCTCCCGCAGTAATTCAGACCGACAACGGGACAGAATTCACGAACCCGAAAGGAACGGGAGAGGGCAAGGTGCATATTGCAGACGTAACGATGAAGCGGCTCGGAATCAGACACCAGCTCATCAGACCGTACACCCCGAGGCACAACGGCAAGGTGGAGCGGTCGCACCGAACCGACCAAGAGCGATTTTATAATTTCTTGCAATACTCAACATTTGAGGAGTTGCAAGAGAAAATGGGCGCGTGGCTCATTCGATACAACAAAGCCCCCTCAACCTCGCTCCGCGACCGGTACGGAAAAAGAGTTTTGCAAAGTCCTCTCGATAAGAGAGCCGAGCTTTTGCAGATTTTGAAAGAGGGAGAACGCAAAACGAGCGTGCGTTTCATTAAGAACCATTCCCGCGCGGCTTAAATAAAACAAAAAGGGAAAGCGCGAAGTATTCCCTTACCATAGGTAAGGGAATGCCTTTTGCTGTCAAAAACAGGGTGGGTCTCGTGCGACCGTACCGAGGGAGAGCTTAAAAGTATAGAAAAATCTGTCAAAAAAAGGTCAATACAAAAAATGTGTAAAAAAAATGTAAAAAGTATGCTAAAAACGCTTGACTAAATTGCAGTTTTTTTGCCATACCCTCTTGAAAATTCGATATCTTAATGGTAAACTTGTATAGGATTGAAATGTAAAACGAATTAGGGGGGAATTATGTGGGAAACGGTTTTAACCGAATTGAAATATCTCATAGGCGTGTTAGTTGCGGTTATTCTGGGCTTTGCGATAGGATTTGAACGAAAGCTCAGGTATAAAGAAGCCGGAATACGCACGCACACCGTAGTTTGCGTCGGTTCGGCGCTTATGATGGTTGTAAGCAAGTATGCGTTTACGGGAATGGAAGCAGACGGTGCAAGAGTCGCCGCGCAGATAGTTTCGGGCATAGGCTTTTTAGGCGCCGGTATTATTATGTTCCGCGGGCAAAAAATGCATGGGCTTACTACTGCTGCGGGCATTTGGGCAACGGCGGGCGTAGGTATGGCTGCGGGCGCAGGTATGTACGTTGTAGCTGTAGGAGCAACGGTTATTCTAATTGCAGTTCAATGTGTCTGTCACCTGAAATGCCGTTTATTTATGGCAAGACAATTCTATCATATAAAAATTGTTTTCCGCAACGAAACCAATGAGAGCGACAAAGTAAAGGAATTATTCGGGGTAAACAGATTAAAAAGTTTATCTATCATACGTGAAGGCGACGCTTGCCTTTATAAAGCTACGCTGAATACCGATAAAGAGTTTTCTTCGCAAACTCTTAATAATATTATGGTAGAAAACCCTTTTATAGTTTCTATCGAACGCACTGACGAAGAATAATGGCGGCAGTGAGTTCATATTAATAAGAAATTCCTCATATAATTGTATATGAGGAATTTGTCGTTTTCCGTAAAAAAATGTGATAAAAAGTACGTTTTAGCGTTTATAATAACGCTTTTATGCTCAATTGTCTGCGGAATAGTGTTGTATAGACCCGTAACTACAAACGTTTATTTCATCAATTTCGCAAATGATTACGTGTACAACGTTTTCAACTTTAAGAACACTCCGCTTTTCTTTACACATTTTTTGGCGGATTTGCTGTATTTTTACGTATTTTTTCTTATATGCTACGCAACCAAATTAAAATACTTAACCCTTGTATTTTTGTATCTAAAAGGACTATTTTTTGGGATATATACGGTAATTTTAATCTGCGTCAGTTCTGTCGGGGGAATAATTGTTGCAATCTTCGTTTTTATTCCTGCAACGGTTTTATCTTTTGCAATCTGCTGTATTCTTACAGAAATCTGCAAGAATTTCGATAAAAAATATGCCTTTTTCGTGCCGCTTGCCCTTGCACTTCTGAGCGGAATAATTCTGATGCTTCTTATAAACGTTTTGTTCAGGGTCGTAATAATTATAGTATAACTTTTTACTTTTGCCGCATACTACGGTTATGAAAAAGTTATGTGCATTGATTTTAACAACCTGTATGGTTGCGTCAACGGGCGTAACCGCAGGATTCACTTTGGAAAATAACGCTAAAACTTCCCTCGTTTCAAACTGTAAATCCGCGTACCTTATGGACTACGGTTCGGGCGAGTGCCTTTACAAAGAAAACGAAACTATGCGTACGCCTATTGCAAGCGTGTGTAAAGTTATGACTCTGACACTCGTTTTCGATGCTATCAGGGCGGGCGAGCTGCATCTTAACGACGTGGTTACGGTCAGCGATAACGCGGCTGGCATGGGCGGTTCGCAGGTATTTCTCGATAGGGGCTGCGAGTACACCGTTGACAATCTTATAAAGAGTATAATAGTATGCTCGGCAAACGACAGCTGCGTCGCGCTTTCCGAAACGGTAGCGGGCGGGGAAGGGGAGTTCGTTGCAAAGATGAACGCAAAGGCAACCGAACTCGGCTGCAAAGACACGCTTTTTGCAAACTGCACGGGACTTCCCAAGGAAACGCAGTATTCCTGCGCGAAAGACGTCGCCGTAATGTTCTCGAATCTAATAAAGAACGAGGATTATTTCCGTTACAGCAAAATTTGGCTTGAAGACTTCGTTCACCCCGACAATAGAACGACTTCTATGACTAACACTAATAAGCTTATAAGAAAGTATTCTTTCTGTGACGGCGGCAAGACCGGCTTTACCAACGAAGCGGGCTTCTGCCTTGCGTCCACGGCCAAAAAGAATGATTTAAGGCTTGTAAGCGTAGTGCTCGGCGCGTCGTCAAGCGACGACAGATTTAAATCAACCGTAAAGATGTTCGATTACGGCTTTGCGAATTTCAAGAACAAAGTCGTACTGGATAAGGACGTGACGCTTAACGACGAATTTTCGGTAAAGGGCGGTAAAAAGGACAGCTTTGCCGTAAGACCCGAGAGAAACAGTTATATATTCTCAGCGTTGGACAAGTCGCCAGAAATTACTCATAACGTGATTGCATACGAAGTGAAAGCGCCTGTCGCGCTGGATACGGTTGTCGGTAAGATTGAAGTGTATAAGGACGGGGTGCTTGCGGATACCGTAAACGTGGTTGCTTCGGAAACGGTAGAGCGGGCAAGCTTCGGCGATTATTTCGTACAGATTGCCGACGGTTGGAACTTATAATTATAACTATATTTTGGGCGTACGGATTAGCCGTGCGCCCTATTTTGTGCTTTATAGAATAAATTTTTTTTATTTTGTTTGACTATTTTTCCCACTAATGGTAAAATCAATCGTGGAGGCATATTATGAACGAACGGGAAACTTTAAAAATCAACAGCTTAGGACATCTTGAAATCGGCGGAGCAGACGCGGTTGATTTGGCAAAGGAGTTCGGAACGCCTCTTTACGTTTTTGACGAAACGCATATCCGCAATATGATGCGCGTTTACAAACGAACCATAGAAAACGAATACGACGGCAACGGTCAGGTGCTGTATGCTTCTAAAGCGTTTTCTTGCAAAGCTGTTTATGCAATTGCTAACGATGAAAATATCGGCGTTGACGTCGTTTCGGGCGGTGAGTTTTATACCGCGCTGAAAGCAGGCTTCCCCGCAAACAGAATTTACATGCACGGCAACAACAAGCTTTTTCGTGAGCTTGAATACGCAGTCGAAAACGGTATAGGCAATATCGTAGTAGACAGCTATTCCGAAGCAGATATTTTAAATGGCATAGCGGCGCAGCACGGCGTAAAACAGAACGTTTTAATCCGTACCAACCCAGGGATAGAAGCACATACCCACGCCTTCGTTCAGACGGCGCGGACGGACAGTAAGTTCGGTTTTTCGATAAACGACGGCGCGGCGGAAGAGATAACCCGCCACGTACTTACTAAAAAGAATCTTGTTTTAAAAGGCTATCACTGTCATATCGGTTCGCAGATATTTGAAAAGCAGTCATTCGTTTTGGCGGCGGAAAAAGTTATGGACTTTATCGCTAAAATGAAAAAATCCTTGGGTTTTGAAGCTGCCGAGCTGAATATAGGCGGCGGTTTCGGCGTTTGGTATACGGACGAGGACCCCAAGCTTAAGCTTTGTGACTATGCCGATTATTTAAAAGCATTGATTGACGCGGTTAAGTCGAAAGCCAAAGAGCATGGCTTGAATAAGCCCTATCTTTTAATCGAACCCGGTCGCTCGATTGTGGGCGAAGCGGGAGTAACGCTTTATACGGTAGGAGCAATAAAGGATATTCCCGGGATTAAAAAATACGTTGCGGTTGACGGCGGAATGTTCGACAACCCCCGATACGCGCTGTATCAGTCCAAATACACGGTAATTTTAGCTGACAGAGCCAACGAAAAATGTACCGAAAGAGTCACGGTTGCAGGCAAGTGCTGTGAAAGCGGCGATTTGATAGCGGTAGACGTGCCGCTGCCCGAAGCAAAAATCGGCAATATACTTGCGGTTTTAACCACGGGCGCGTATAATTATTCGATGGCGAGCAACTATAACAGAAACTTTATTCCCGCCGCAGTTCTCGTAAAAGACGGCAAGGCGGAATACATAGTAAAGCCTCAGACTTATGAGGATATCGTCAGAAACGACGTTATCCCCGGCAGATTGAAGAAATGAATCAATTAATTGAAATTATAGCGGGTCTAATCGCGGTTATATTCATATTTGCGCCGCACGAGTTCGCTCACGCTTTCGTTGCATATAAGTGCGGCGACCCAACCGCAAAAATGCAGGGCAGAATGACTTTAAATCCCATAAAACATCTTGACCCTGCGGGTTTTTTAATGTGCGCAGTGGTGGGATTCGGTTGGGCAAAACCCGTACCAATTTATCCGGGCAACTTCCATAAATACAGAAAGGGGCTTTTTTGCACGGCGATAGCGGGCGTCGTAACGAACTATATCATTGCGTTTATTGCTTATCCGCTGTATTTGGTAGTATTGAATTACCTTTACTATGCGAATATCGACTTCTTTTATTCAAACGAATGGCTTGACGCATTGGTAAAAATTCTGTATTACGCGTTTTTCTTTATTTATGCTTACGGTTTGGGAATAGTAGTATTCAACCTGTTGCCGCTGTATCCCTTGGACGGTTTCAGGGTGGTTGAATCTTTTACCCGCGAGGTAAACCCCGTACGTAGATTTTTAAGAAATTACGGACAGTATATTCTGATAGTGCTTATTCTGGAAAGTTTTCTTTGCGATATGCTTATCAGATACACTTCTTTGCCGTATGTAAGTTACTTTGATATTTTGGGCTGGCTGGGCTGGTTTGCGAAGAATATTGTCGGCTTCCCCATAACGGCGTTCTGGAATTGGATATTCGGAATTCCCATACCGTTTTTATAAAAGGTTTTAAATATGGCATTTAACGTTGAAAATTTTGAATCGGTCGTTGACTATAATACCGTTTTGGACGATTTTGAAGGTCCTCTCGATTTGCTTTTACACCTTATAAACATAGCGCAAATCAATATCGAAGACGTTTTCGTATCCAAAGTGACGGAACAGTTTTTGGACTATATCGAGTTTATGAAGTCTCAGCCGCACCGAGACGTCGATAAAGAAAGTGAATATCTTGCCATTGCGGCGCAGATAATTTATATAAAGTCCAAAAGCATGTTGCCCGTCGTTGAAGTTGCGGGCGAAGAATGGGGCGACGAGGACGAGGATAAGCGCGCGCTGATTGAACAGCTTAAACAACGCGAGTACGAGCTTATCAAAGAAGAAACGCCCAAATTGAAAGAGCTTGAAACGGTCGGATATATGTATAAAGAGCCCGACAAATCGTTGAATACGGTAAGAATCGTCTATAAAGATTTCACGGTAAGCGCGCTTTTAGAAGCGTTTGCAAAAATGATGCTTAAAAACGAAAGCCTTCACCGCGAAAAAGACAATATTAAAGAAATTCCCAAAGACGTCTACACTGTAGAAGAAAAGGTTACTTTTATCCGCGATACGCTTGTTGAAAAAAAGGAAGTGCTTTTTGAGGATTTATTTAAAACATTTTCTAAAAATGAAGTCGTAACAACGTTTCAGGCGCTTTTGGAGATGTTAAAACATCAGTTCATAAACGTTCGGCAGGAATTTACCTTCGGGCCTATAACGATTTTACTTAATCCCGACTGGGATATGAAAGAGGTAGCAGATGAGCAATTTGACGAATATAATTGAAGCAATCGTTTTTGCTTCGGGCGAAGCCGTACAAGTCAAATATATAGTTGAAAAATTGGGTTGCAGCGTGAAAGAAGTCAATAAGTGCGTTGATGAGCTCAAAGAAAAATATAACGAAGAAAGCGGTATTCAGCTGCTCATTTTCAACGGTAAGCTGCAGTTTGCATCAAACCCCAAATATAAGCAGCAGATTTCCGAGGTTCTTATCCCCATAAAGGAAAAGGAATTTACTAAGACGATTTTGGAATGCGCCGCGCTTATCGCGTATAAGCAGCCCGTAACCAAGCCCGAACTTGAGGAAATAAGGCAAGTCAGTTGCGACTATGCGATACATACCCTGTTAGAGCTTGAAATGATAGTTCCCTGCGGCAGAAAGGACGCCGTCGGCAAGCCCATTATGTACGCAACTACGGATAACTTTTTAAAGCGGTTTAAGTTGAATTCAATCGACGAACTGCCCGATTATGAAGAGCTTATGGCGCAGATAGCGGAACTCAACGGAAATATGGTTGAGGACGAAGACGACGCTAACTATCTTTACAAAAAGGACGTTTATGTAGAGGAGGGTGAAGAAGCTCCTAAACCCGCAGAAAAGGTTGAAGAGAAGAAACCCAAGGTTGACGAAAACGGCTACGAGCTTCCCGATTTCGACGAGGACGACGACGTAATAAAGATTAACTGATTTAATAACTTTGAATTAAAGAACGGCACAGCCGTTCTTTTTGCTTTAACTATGTTTCAAGTTGGATGCAAGTGAAATATGAACGTTTATAAAATGCGTATATTTTAACAATTGTTACAGATAATAAAGGTATGGCAAACGTTTGGGTTTGGCTTGCGGGCGCCGCGTTTCTGCTTGCTGTGTTTCCGTTTCATATTTATAACTATCTTTTTATAAATACGGCAAATAAATACGCAAGTATAAACGCGGGTATATACGGAATTAACTTTTTTAATGCGAACACCGTAGAAAACAATCCGCTGGAAATGCAAATTAACGGAAAAAAGAAGAAAATAGACGCATCAAGTTTCAATTTGAATTTATATAAAATATTCAATCAGCTTTGTATATACAAAATAGTTCAGCTTGGCGACTACGGAATGCAAAAAGACGGGAACGCGTATGTTTTGATCTTACAGAACGGATTAACTACAGCTATTTATAAATTTTTACAGATGAACGGTAACTACGGAAAGCTGAGAAATTACACGGTTTTGAATGCCGAGCATTCGGATATAAGATATTATGCAAAAGCAGTAACTGTTGTAAATCTGATCGTCGTTGCCAAAATACTTTTTATAATCGTTATGGAGAAAATAAATGAACGCAAAAATCAGAAAAAATAGAGATAAAGAATTTGACGCGCCCGCAATTTCAATAGAAAAGGTAGCAGGCGCAGATACGGTGGTAGGCAAGTCCATCGTAACCGTTAGCGGGACGGAGGTTATTCCCCTTTCGTCGGTGACGGTAGTTAATTTAAGCGGCGGAGGAGAATACGGCGACGTTAAAACCTACAAGGCTACCGACGGCTTCCAGCTTGCCGGCGGCAACGGTACGGTAATAACCGTAAAACCCAAAGGTTTTTTGGTTGACGACGGAACAGGCTGCAAGCTTATGAAAATGGATGACGACGCAATAGATACTCTTATTGATAAAACGGGGGAGCTTATTCATAAACTTACAGACAATGCGTAAAAAATATTTACTGTTATTTTTTGTAATATCGTGTTTTATTTTAGGTTCGGTTTGCGCCGTAAAGCCTATGACCGCAAGCGCAAGCGCAGTGTCGGAAATCGCTATGGAGCTATCCACCGAAACCGTGCTTAAAGAGGGTAACGCCGATGCACGCCTTCCTATGGCAAGCACCACTAAGATTATGACGGCATTAATTATCGTTGAGGACTGCAACCTTGACGAGGTTATCACCGTTCCCGATCAGGCGGTTGGCGTGGAAGGCTCAAGTATCTATCTCCAAAAGGGCGAGCAAATCGATATAAGAGATTTGCTATACGGGCTTATGCTGCGCTCGGGTAACGACAGTGCGACCGCGCTTGCAATCCACCATAGCGGAAGCGTTGAAAAGTTTGTGGAAGTTATGAATGCCCGCGCAAAAAATATAGGCGCAGGAAGCACCAATTTCACCAATCCGAGCGGGCTACCCGATAACGACCACTACACGACTGCGCGCGACCTGTGCAAGATTGCCTGCTACGCTATGAAAAACACAACGTTTAAAGAGGTGGTTTCCACGCGTAGTCATAAAGGTAAGTTCCGTACCTACGCCAATAAAAATAAAATGCTTTATTCTTATGACGGAGCAAACGGCGTTAAAACGGGATATACGGTCAAAGCGGGAAGGTGCCTCGTTTCCTCCGCAGAAAGAAACGGAATGGACGTAGTAACGGTAGTTTTAAACTGCCCTGATATGTACGAGAGGAGTAAAGCGCTTTTAGACGACGCTTTTGAAAATTATAAGCTTTTGAACCTTAGCGAAAACACGGTATTTTCAGCGGGTACGGTACTTTGTTCGTTGCAAAAACCTTATAAGCTGGTAGTAAAATACAGCGGCGAGCTCAATTATAAGATTATACCGATTGCCGATAACAAAAAAATTAAAAAGGGCGATTTAGCAGCGCGACTTGAAATTTACGACTCAAACGGCTTGATTTTTAACGAAAATTTGTATAGTATATAGCTATGCGAATTAATAAATATCTTGCCGCATCGGGCGTTGCTTCGCGGCGGGAATGTGACAAACTTGTATCCGAAGGCAAAGTTGCGGTAAACGGCAAAACGGCAACGCTCGGGCTTGAGGTCGGCGTTGACGATGAAGTTACTGTCAACGGAAACAGAGTCGTTTTAAAGAAAAACGAATACTATCTTTTGAACAAACCCAAGGGCTATATTTGTTCGGTTTCGGACGAAAAGGGCAGGAAAACCGTTATGGACTTAATGCCCCAAGGGGTAGGCAGAATTTATCCGGTCGGCAGACTCGATTACGATAGCGAAGGGCTCATTATATTGACGACGGACGGCGAACTGGCGCAAAAGCTTACGCATCCCTCGCACGAGGTGCCTAAAACTTACCTCGTAAAGATAGAAAGCATTTTGACTGAAGCTGACTTGAACCCGATAAGAAGCGGCGTTGAAATAGACGGCTACGTAACGAAAAAGTGCAAAGCGCATATCGTTGAAACTAACAAAGCCTACACTAAAATTCATATAACTATTACCGAAGGTAAGAACAGGGAGATAAGAAAAATGTTCGCTGCAATCGGCAAAGAAGTTACCCTTTTAAAGCGCATAAAAATAGGCGAAATAACTTTAAAGGGATTGGACAGAGGGGCGTATAGAAAACTGTCCCAGCAGGAAATAGCGTATTTAAATTCATTATAAAATAAAAAAGCCGCTTTTGAAATGCGGCTTTTTTATTTTTGCAATTTTTTAAGTATCGTTAAAATGGCTTCTTGCGTTTCCGTATCGACAGCATTTAAAAGCTTGCTGGCAAAAGCCCGCGAAGGGTCGGTAATCTGGACGGTATTACCCATATCGTCCGTTCTCCCGACGAGATAATCAACGGAAACTTCAAAAAAATCTGCAAGCGCAATAAGCTGCTCGATTGAAGGCTGGGTGTTTTCGTTTTCCCAATTGTTGTAAGTCCCTTGGCTTACGTTCATAATTCTGGCAAGCTCTCTTTGTGAAAGTCCTTTTTCGCTTCTCAGTTCAAATAACTTAATCATAACGCCACCCGTTGATAATGGTTATTACCAAAAATATATTAAATAATTTAATCAAACGGGTTGACATATTAGATAATTTAGTTATATAATTAAGTTAATGATTAAAAAAATTAATCAAAATATTAAGGGGAATTGAAATGACGAACGAATACGTTGAAGAATTGTACGGTAAATTTTCAAAAGACGTTGCCAAAAAGGACTTGAATTGTTTAAAGCGGTCGCTTGTTGCTTGCGATAATTCCAAGTATGCAATATTGAAAAATCTCGCCCTTAAAAAGAAAAGTCCGTTAAAGAGTTTTAACGGACTTTGCGTATTTATTGCTATGGGGTTGGGCGGAGCGTTTTTATTTGTGAACGCAGTTTTGTGCGGATTGCTTTTGCCTGTCAGAGAACTTACTGGGTACGATGTGTTCATAATGTTAATGCTCGTATTTGACTGCATACTTGCAGCAGTTTTGCTTTGCTACTATGCAGTATATATTCCGGTGCGTTTTATTGATACGGGTAAAAATAACTTGCTCACAATTAACAATATAATCAACAATTAATTAGGGCGGCGAGGGTATTAAACCCGCGCCGCTATATTTATACGATTATCATTTTATTTACAGGAGGTTTATTTGTAATCTGTTGCCATTGAAGATAAGAAAAGTCGTCTTGTTCTTTGCATTTTGCGGCGGCTGCGCAAAGCTTTTTTTCGTCGCTTCCGCAGGTTAAAACGGGATAAGTTGATTTTGCGAGCGCGGACAAAACCTTGTCTGCGCTTTCTTTTTTAACTGCGAGCGGAGAAAGGTAAAGGTCGGAGGATAGGAATTCTTCACAGTCGGTTGTGTAAATTTCCAGAAAGTTTGCGCACAAAATTCTTTTTATCCTCGACGAAGAAAACCGTTTTGACGTTGCCGCGCTTATAATTTTTCCGTAAGATAGGCGCTGTAAGGATTTCAACGCATTTTCTATTCCGTCGTTGCATCCGTAAATTCCAGTCAGATTTTCGGCGGTGGTGCGGGAGAGCATAAGCCGCAAATAATCATTATACCGTTTAGTTTCTTCGGTAAAATCAACCAAATCGCCGAAAACGAAGTTGGGAACGTTTTGTTTTACCAACGGTGAAGTTAAATTGCTGCGTATTGCGCTTGCAGAAGAAAAGTTGCGTTTCAATTCTCCGTCGCCATACCCCGCTCCGACGCGCCGTATGGGCAGAAGCTTTATATTTTTGCCAGTACGCAAAACCGCCTTTGCATATTCAACTCCCAACGTGTTGTTGGGCTTTGACAGAAGCGCAACGTCGCCGCCTATGCTTTTAAACGCAAAAGCATAGCTTTTGATATAGCTTTCACCTTCCGAAAGTTTAACTTTCAGCGCAGTTTTAAAGGCTTCGTTTTCTTCAATTAAGAGTTTGGCAGCCTTGAAAAAGTCTTCTTCGTCGCCGTCTTCGCAACCGAATGCAAGTGTATCGAGTTCGGGTATCGACGATAGGATTTTCACTGCGCCGCTTGCAAAAATTTCAGCAGGCGCAACCGAAAAAGCCGACGGTAATTCTAAAACGCAATCCGCCCCGCCCAAAACTGCGTGTTTTGCTCTTAAATATTTGTTAACTACGCAAATATCGCCACGCTGGGTGAAGCTTCCACTCATAATGCAGACTATCGATTCGCATCCTGAAAGTTCGCGCGCCCACTCTAAAACGTACGCGTGACCGTTGTGGAAAGGATTAAATTCACAAATAATTCCGCAAATTTTCATTTTAAATCTTTACAATTAATAAAAGTTGGTATATAATGGTAGCGTTTGAAAACCTTTAATTCAATTATATATTGATTTGGCTGAAAAATAAAGTGTTTTAAGGAGAAAATGAAATGTCATTACTCGACAAAATAAAGAAAGCGGGTAAAGAAGTTGCCGACGCGCTGAACGGAACGCCGTCGCTTTTGAGAGAAATCAAGGAAAAAGCCGCCGAACGCAAAAAGACAATAGTTTTATGCGAGGGCGAGGACAAGCGCGTGGTCGAAGCGGCTGCGCAGATAACCAAGGAAGGTATAGCAAAGATAGTTCTTATAGGTAACGAAGAAGAGTGCAAGAGGGTTGCGCCCGAAGTTGATCTTACGGGCATAACGCTTATCGATCCGCTCACTTCTGATAAGACGGCGGAATACGCTAAAATTTTATACGAAGCGAGAAAAGCAAAGGGTATGACGGAAGAGCAGTCTGCCGAGCAGGCAAAGGACAGAACGATGTTCGGCGCCCTTATGCTTAAAGCGGGCGACGTAGACGGTTACGTATCGGGCGCTTGCCATTCAACGGCAAACACGTTGCGCCCCGGCTTGCAGGTTGTAAAAACTGCCCCCGGCATCAAGACCGTATCGAGTTGTTTCATTATGATTGCGCCCAATAAAGAAAATCCTTACAATCCTGACGGAGTCGCCGTGTTTGCGGATTGCGCAATAAACATCGAACCCACCGCCGAACAGCTTGCGGATATTGCAATAACTTCGGCAAAGACGGCGAAAGATATTGCCGGTATCGAACCTAAGGTCGCTATGCTTTCGTTCTCGACTAAAGGCAGCGGCAACGACGATAAGTTTACACAGTCCGTACCCAAAGTTCAACAGGCAACCGCGCTTGCAAAAGCGGCTGCGCCCGAACTTGCTTTGGACGGAGAATTTCAGTTCGATGCGGCGGTAGCGCCCGAAGTCGGACAACTTAAAGCTCCCGATTCCAAGGTTGCGGGGCACGCAAACGTATTCGTATTCCCCAATATTAACGCGGGCAACATCGGATACAAAATCGCACAGCGTTTCGGCGGATATATGGCGATAGGTCCCGTGTGCCAGGGCTTTGCTAAACCTTTGAACGATCTGTCGCGCGGGTGCAGCGTAGAGGATATAGTGGCAACCGTTGCGGTTACGGCATTACAAGTTGAATAAATTAAGGGAGATAAAATGTTATGAAGATTTTAGTAGTCAACGCAGGAAGCTCGTCGCTCAAGTATCAACTTATCGATATGGAAACCGAAAAGGTTTTGGCAAAAGGCAATTGCGAAAGAATAGGTATGCGCGGCTCCGTTTTAAAAGCGAAGGGCAATGGACAGGAAAGAATTTATAAGGAAGCTATGCCAAGCCACGAAGTTGCTATCCAACTCGTTTTAGAAGCTCTCCGCGACGACGATATCGGCGTTATAAAATCAATGGACGAAATAGGCGCGGTCGGTCACAGAGTGGTTGCAAGCGGCGAATATTTCAAAAAGACCACGCTCGTAACTTCCGAGGTTTTAAAGACCTTGGAAGAAAAGACGTTTGAACTCGGACCTCTTCACAATCCCGCAGCTGCAATGGGCGTAAGGGCGTGCATGAAGGTTATGCCCAAAACGCCTATGGCGCTCGTGTTCGACAGCTCTTTCCATCAGACTATGCCCGAAAAGGCATACCTTTACGGTATCGATTACAACGATTATAAGGAATACGGCGTAAGAAAGTACGGCGCGCACGGCACCAGCCACAAGTACGTTGCGGGCGAAGCGGCTAAATATCTCGGGAAGAAACCCGAGGAGCTTAAAATAGTAACCTGCCATCTCGGCAACGGTTCGTCTATTACTGCCGTTGACGGCGGCAAGTGCGTCGATACTTCAATGGGCTTTACCCCGCTTGCAGGTGTTCTTATGGGTACGCGTTCGGGCGATATAGACGCTTCGGCGGTTGAATTCCTTGCAAGGAAGAAGGGAATGAGTCACGAAGAAATCCTTGCTTATCTCAATAAAAAGTGCGGCGTTGCAGGCATTTCAGGCGTTTCAAGCGATTTCAGAGATTTAATCTCCGGCGCAAAGAAGGGCAATGCAAGATGCCAGCTTGCGCTCGATATGTTTGCATACCAGGTTAAAAAATTTGTCGGCGCGTACGCAGCCGTTATGGGCGGACTTAACTGCATAGTTTTCACCGCGGGAATCGGCGAGAATACTCCAACAGTAAGGGAAGACGTATGTAAGGGGCTTGAATTTTTGGGCGTTAAATTCAGTGCAAAAGCTAACAAGGCTAAAAACGACGGCTCTATCCGCGATATTTCGGCTAAATCTTCAAAAGTTAAAGTTCTTATCATTCCCACCAACGAAGAACTCGTTATTGCAAGAGAAACTGTCGAACTTTTATAAAAATTATTGTGCATAAGGGCAAATTATTGTTGACAAAAATTTACCCTTATAATATAATTTGATAGGCAACTTTGGTATGGAATTAGAAGTTAAAAAGCTTATCGCCCACGGAAAATACGCGGGAAGTTTTAGTTTCGATTATCTTCCGCCCGAAAATTTGTGCCTTGTGCCCTTGTGTAAAATAGGGGAAGTAAAGGTTACGGGAGAGTATGAGATTTTTGACGACGATAGCGTTGGAATAAAATTAACCGTGAATTATTTGCTTGCTGGGCAGTGTTCTTACTGCTTAAACGATGCAAAAAAAGAGATAAGTTATATAAGCGAAATTCTTTTCGTACCCCAAAACGACGATGAAAATTATTATTACGACGGTAACAAGATAGACTTGAAAACCGCCGTTGACGATGCAATACTTATGAGTCAGCCCCACATTTTACTTTGTAAAGAGGACTGCAAGGGTATTGACGTTACCTAAAAAAGAAAAAAGAGGTGTATAAAAATGGCAGTACCCAAGGGAAAACAGTCAAAAAGCAGAACCAATAAAAGATTTGCAAACTACAAGGCAACGGCGCCTATGCTTGTTGAGTGCCCTCATTGTCACTCCTTGAAAGAGGCTCATAAGGTTTGCGGTAATTGTGGTTACTACGACAAGGTTGAAGTGGTGTCCAAGGACGAAAAAAAAGCTAATTAAACCTTACGGACTGCTTCGGCAGTCCGTATTTTTTTAAATTCTGTGGAGATATAAATGAAGCATACCGATATTAAAGATTTGTTTGCAAGTTCCGATAAGTATTCAAACGGAAGCGTTACGGTTTGCGGTTGGGTAAGAACCGCGCGTGAATCCAAAAGTATTTCTTTTATAGAGCTCAATGACGGTACTTCCCTAAGAAATATTCAGCTCGTTATCGATAAAGAGAATGCAAAGACCGTTTACGCGCTGCCTTCCGTGGGCACTGCATTAAAGATTACGGGTAATTTCGTTCCTTCTGAAAGAAACGGATATGAAATAGCAGTAACCGATATGGAAGTTTTGGGCGAATGCCCCGCAGATTACCCTTTACAGAAAAAGTTCCACACGCTTGAATACTTGCGCACGATACCTCATTTAAGACCCCGCACGAGGTTTTTTGAAGCGGTTTTCGCAGTAAGAAACGAGCTTTCTTTTGCAATTCACAAATATTTTCATTCACACGGCTATAAGTATATGCACACGCCCATTTTAACGGGTAGCGACTGCGAAGGCGCGGGCGAAATGTTCCGAGTAACGACGCAGCCTTGGAACGCAAATTATAAGAACGAAGAAGAGTATTTTGCGGACGACTTTTTCGGCGCAAAGGCAGGATTGACTGTTTCAGGGCAGTTGGAGGGAGAAATTGCCGCAATGGGGCTTGGTAAAATTTATACTTTCGGTCCCACGTTCCGTGCGGAACACAGCAATACGACGCGTCATGCGGCGGAATTCTGGCAAATTGAACCCGAAGTTTGTTTTGCGGACCTTCACGACATTATAGAGATTGCGGAAGATTTTATTAAAAATATAATAAAAGAAGTTATAGACAACTGTCCCGAAGAGCTTGCTTTCTTTAACGAAAGGTCGGGAAATGGGCTTTTAGAGAAATTGCGCGGTGTCATAAACAGCGACTTTATCAAATTAAAATATACCGACGCAGTTGAAATTTTGAAAAAATCGGGTAAAGAATTTAAATATCCTGTAGAGTGGGGTTGCGACTTGCAGACCGAGCACGAAAGATATTTGACAGAAGAATATTTTAAAAAGCCAGTTTTCGTAACCGACTATCCCGCAGATATCAAAGCGTTTTATATGAAGCAGAACCCCGACGGAAAAACGGTTGCCGCAACGGATTTGTTGGTGCCGGGAATAGGGGAGATAATCGGTTGCAGCGAAAGAGAAGCCGATTTGGTTAAATTGAAGAATGCAATGGCAAAGCGCAATATGCCGTTGGAATCTTATACCGCATATCTTGATACCCGCAAGTTCGGCAGCGTGCCGCACAGCGGTTTCGGATTGGGCTTTGAGCGTATTTTAATGTATATAACGGGCGTTCAGAATATCCGCGATACATTGTTGTTCCCCAGAACGGTGGGAAGTCTGTAATATAAATATTTATGAAGAATAAAATTTGCGTAATCTTTACGGGCGGCACGATTGGCTCGCGCACGTTCGGCGACAACGTTGAGTTGAAATGCGAAGATAAAAGCTTTTTATTGGAGCTTTATGCCGCGAGGTACGGAAAAACCGTAGAATTTGATGAGCTTCGCCCGTTGAATATATTGAGCGAAAACGTGCAACCGTCCGACCTTGAAAAAATGGCGGACTGTGTACGCGGCGTGAATAAGCGCAATTACGACGGCATAATCATAACTCACGGCACGGATACGCTGTGTTTTACGGCAAATCTTTTCAGTCAGATTTTCTGCGATATTGAGATACCCGTCGTTTTCGTTTCTGCGCTTTATCCTTTGGACGACGACAGAAGCAGAGGCGTTGAAAATTTTGCAAACGCGGTTGAGTTTATTAAAAGTGTTGATTTCGGCGGAGTATTCGTAAGCTTTGAAAATCACGGAGAAAACTGCAAAATTCACCTTGCCAGCCGACTTATTGCCGCGACAGAGATCAGCGGAGATTATAACAGCATATTAAACGTTCACTTCGGTGAAATGGTAAACGGCTCGTTTATCTATAACGTAAACGCGTTAAACCCCACTTTTGAGCAGTTAAAAAAGAGAAGACCTCCATGCGCGGCGCAAAAGCTCTGTATGGATATGGTGACTATTCAGGCGCATTCTCTTTTGAATTTTGACTTTTACCGCTTTTCCGAGGTTAAGCCTAAAGCAGTTATGGTTCAGCTTTATCATAGCGGCACCGTCTGCACGGAAGGGAAAGAGGCAAACTTCAAAAACTTTTTAAAGTACTGTAAAAATCTCGGTATTGAGGTTGTAATTGCTCCCGTGGACAGCCGCGCGAGAACTTACGGAAGCGCAATGGGTTTAACCGACGCATGCACGACCGCTTACGATATAAGTTTTGAAATGGCGACTACCAAGGTGCTTTTGGCGCTCGGCTCGGGAAAAAGAATAGAAGAAGAGCTGAAAAAGAACAATTTCTTTGAAAAATTATATTAAAAATGTTTTTTAAGCATAAAGCCTAATTCCTATTGACAAAGTAGGAATTAGGCTTTATAATTTACATTGCGGTTAAATTATTGCAATTCGCTAAGAATATATTATAAGAAAAGATGACTAAAAGATATGTTATAACGGGAATGACCTGCTCTGCGTGCTCGTCGGGCATAGAAAGGTCAGTCAAAAACTTAAACGGCGTTACGCTTTGCGAAGTCAGCCTTATGGGCAAATCCATGAAGGTTGATTTTGACGATGCTGTTTTGACGGAGGAAAATATATTTTCCACGGTGAAAGCTCTCGGTTACGGCATATATAACGAAGGTGAAGAGCCCCAAACTAAGGAAAAGAGTCAGGATAAAAAACTTTTTATCCGTTTTATAATATCGGTTTGTTTATTAGTGCCGTTAATGTACGTATCTATGGGGCATATGTTGGGTGCGCCCGTTCCATTCTTTATCGACCCGCACAAGGGGAATTCAAGTTGGTTTGCACTGTACCAAGCTGTACTTTCCGCGGTAATAATCGGCGTTAACTACGCCTTTTTTAAAAACGGCGTGGTTGCAGTATTTAAAAAAGTACCCAATATGGACACGTTAGTTGCACTTGGCTCGGGCGTATCATTTTTGTATTCGCTCGTGCTTACCGTGCTTATCTTTTTAGGAAAAGACGAAATGCATAACGCAATGAATTTGCATTTCGAATCTGCCGCAATGATTCTGACTCTTGTGACCGTAGGTAAATGGCTTGAAGAAAAGTCCAAGAAAAAGACGGGTAGCGAGGTTGAAAAGCTTTTAAAACTTGCGCCAGACACCGTTACTGTTGAGATTGACGGCGAACAGAAGCAAATTTCCGTCAGAGAGGTTAAGCTCGGCGATATACTTATCGTAAAACAAGGCGAATATATCCCCGCTGACGGTACGGTTATAAACGGGAGCGCGTTCGTTGATAAATGCGCGATTACGGGCGAAAGCCTTCCCGTTGAGGTCGTTGAAGGTGACGGTGTTACTTCGGCAGCCTTAATTAAAAGCGGCGTCATAAAGATGCGTGCGGAGCGCGTCGGTGAGGAAACGACTCTTTCTAAAATAATAACAATGGTTAAAAATGCGGGAGCAAGTAAAGCGCCGATTCAAAAAATCGCAGACAAAATCGCCGGTATTTTCGTTCCCGCAGTCGTAATCGTCGCGTTGATAACTTTTGTAGTGTGGCTACTTATCGACGGCGGGTTCGTTGCGGAACATTGCGTAACTTACGCTATAAGCGTTCTCGTCGTATCCTGTCCGTGCGCGTTGGGGCTTGCAACGCCGGTTGCGATAATGACGGCAACCGGCAAGGGTGCGTCCCTCGGTATTTTATACAAGGATGCTGAAAGCCTGCAAAAAACGTGTAATATAAATGCAGTGCTTTTGGACAAAACGGCAACTATCACCGAAGGCAAACCGCGCGTAACTGAGGTTTTAACCTTCGGAGCCGACAGGGATTTTGCTTTAAAGCTTGCCTGCGGTATAGAGAAAAATTCAAATCATCCGCTTGCAAAATGCGTAGTTGAATACTCTCCGGAATGGATTGAGGTTGAAAACTTTAATTATTTAACGGGCAAGGGCGCAATCGCGGTTTATAAAGGTAAAAAGTATCTTTTGGGCAATAAAAAACTTCTTCAGGGTGTTAAAATTTCCAATGAAGTCAACCAAACCGCAACGGGACTTTCAAAAAGCGGCAATACCGTTATGTATCTTGCCGACGAAAAGTCCGTTATCGCCTTGATTGCTGTTGCGGATACCGTAAAAGAGGGGAGCGCCGAGGCAATTTCTTTAATTAAAGCCCGTAATATGCGCGTCGCCATGCTTACGGGTGACGACCGGAATACCGCGCAAGCCGTTGCTCAAAGCGTAGGAATTGACGAATTTGTAGCCGAAGTTTTGCCCGAAGATAAACTTAAAGCGGTTGAAAATGTTCAGTCGGTTGGCGGTTGCGTCGCTATGGTTGGGGATGGCATAAACGATTCTCCCGCGCTAAAACAGGCGGATATAGGCATAGCTATGGGTAATGGAACGGACGTCGCCATAGATTCTGCGGATATAGTTTTGGTCAGCGAAGATTTAAGGACGCTCGATACCGTTTTCGATTTAAGCCGCGCCACCTTCCGCAATATAAAAGAAAACCTTTTCTGGGCGTTTTTCTACAACGTAGTAATGCTACCCGTAGCGGCGGGCGCGTTCTCTGCGCTTGGTTTCGTTTTTAATCCTATGATAGCTGCAGCTTGCATGAGCTTAAGCTCACTTTTCGTAGTGGGCAACGCGTTGAGACTGCTTCTTTATAAGAATAAAAAATTAAAAAAGGAAGATAATTTTATGAAAAAAATCGTAAATATTGAAGGAATGTGTTGCGAACACTGCGCAAAACGCATTGAAGATAAGCTTTCAACCGCTAAAAATGTCGTTTCTGTCGACGTTAAACTGAAGAAAAAAATTGCCGTTATCCGCAGCCGTGAAGAGGTTGATAACGATGAAATTACCGCGCTTATAACCGATGCGGGCTATAAGGTTTTATCAATCGAGAACAAGTAACATACTAAGACAAACTCAGCTTTTTTGTGACAGTATCCGTCATTATAATATTTTGACACTTATGCATACGCGGCGGTATAATTTTTAACAGGAGGTTGCGTTATGCAGGATACTATGTTATTGGACAGACGCACTAAAGATTTGGTTAAAGAATACGTACCGGAGGGCGACGTTCTTGACAGTATAGTTTGTTTCTTTTCTATTTTTGCCGACCCTACGAGGGTGAGAATGTTGTCGGCTTTGGCTATATCGGAAATGTGCGTTACCGATTTATCGCGCGTGCTCGATATTAACCAGACCACGGTTTCCCATCAGTTAAGGCTGTTAAAGAATTTAGGAATAGTGAAAAGCGAGCGTTCGGGTAAGATAATTTTTTACAGCTTGGTGAACGATACCGTGAACGACGTAATGCTTAAAGGCGTTGAGTTTTTGGGTTGCTGAAATTAAAAAACTATAGAAGGCGGCATTATATGCCGCCTTTTGAATATACGAAAATTTGATTAAAAAAAACCTACATTAAATTGTTGAAAATTTTCCGTTTTGATGGTAGAATATAATAAGCGAAATTTTTGGAGAAATGACGTGACAAGAGTAAAATCATTTGCAAAAATTATCATTGCTTTATTAATGGCTTTGGCTTTAACGACTTTAACCGCTTGCGACATGCTTGACGATTTCTTCGGCAAGGGCGACGGTAACGGTGGAACGGGGGACGGCAACGTATATCAAGTCGTTTTTGAAAATAATGGCGGCACATTTACTGACAGTTTTACCGAATACACTTCGGGTACGGCAAAAAATTTGCCTGCTAACGGTTCTAAGGAGCACTACGTTTTTGACGGTTGGTACGCAAACAGTGATTTTTACGGTAACGCGGCTTCCAAAATTCCTGCGGGCGCAACCGGCGATAAAACTTATTACGCAAAATGGACGCCCGAAACTTATAACTTAACTTTCAGCATAAACGGCGACTCTTCGTATACGAGTCCCGTAACTTCTTATGCATACGGTACGGCTTGCGCTTTGCCCGTGCCGATGAAGAGCGGAAGCAACTTTAACGGTTGGTATACCCAATCCAATTTAGGCGGTAGCAAGATAACCGAAATTTTTGTCGGCGAGTACGGCGATAAAGCCTTTTATGGCGAATGGGTAAACCAAGGGACGCCCGTAACAACGTATAGCGTGACCCTGAATGCAAACGGCGGTACGATACAAGGTGTGCTTACCGAATATACCGCAGGAATAGCGACGACGCTTCCGGGCATAACAAAGACCGGCTACGAATTTGAAGGCTGGTACGAAAATTCTTCTTTCTCTGGTAGCGCAGTAACCCAAATACCCGCTAACGCTACCGGCGATAAGCAGTTTTGGGCTAAGTGGAGAAAGCTTTCGGTTTCCTCCGAATTGAATATAACCGCATACGGCGGTTACGAGGAGGGAGCTTACGTAGAATTTGATACGGTCAGCGGTGTAAGCGATTACACGGTGAAATATAAAAAGAGCGGTTCGTCAAGCTACACTGCGATTGACGAAGAGCTCGTCCGCGTAAATACGGACGATGGCACGGTACGCGCCGACGTCGTAGGCATATCTAAGGGCGAATATTCCCTACAGGTTATAGCTGGCGGCAAAAGCAAAGAAGTTGCGGTTACCGTTACCGAATACGACCGTTCTGGTTACGCTCACTTTAATTATACCAACGGTGTTGGTGCATATAAGGATGACGGAACGCCCAAAAGTAACGCGGTCATAGTTTACGTTAACGAAGCGACTAAGAATACTGCTTCTGCAAAAATCGGAAGTAAGACTTATAGGGGTATTTCAAATATTTTGAATGCGGCAACTTCATCGTCTACGCCGGTAATTATGCGAATTTTGGGAAGAATCGCCGCTCCTACTTGGGAACATAACGGAGATCAACCTATGATTAAGTATACCAAGGCCGGAGATAAGCTTACGTCTTCAGAAGCTATTAAACAGACAAAGGATAAATTCGGTATTACTTTAGGTACTGGTAGCTATAAGCAAAGTGATTTAACTAAGCTTAATTTTAAGTTAGAGGAAGGAATTACTGCGCTTAACGGTTTAACCAGCACGATGACGCTCGGTAGCGATTGCCGTTGGAACGACATGTCAATAGGCGGAAGTTCTAGTAAGCCGACTAATATTACCGTTGAGGGCATAGGAACCGATGCCGAGATATTTCAATGGGGGTTGACTTGGAATTACGCCAACTCGGTTGAAATAAGAAATATTACTTTTGACGACTATACTGAGGACGCTTGCAGTTTTCAGGGCAACACCAAAGCCGGAAGCGATACGGCGCAATTCAATTCGTCAAGAATTTGGATACACAACTGTACTTTTAACGAAGGCAAAAATTATTGGGATACGTCCGACGACCAGGATAAGGGCGAAGGCGACGGAGCTACCGACTTTAAGTCAGCTTCAAATATAACGGTATCTTATAACAGATATTATTATAACCATAAAACGGGACTTGTTGGATCTGGCGCTGATAGTTACACTTCAAACGTAACGTTTCATCATAATTTCTACGATCAAAACAACAGTAGACTTCCAATGGGTAGGCAAGCCAACGTTCATATGTATAATAATTATTACAGAGCAACAAGAAGTTATTGCCTTTCCGCAAGGAACAATATGTATGCTTTTGTGGAAGCTTGCTATTTTGAAAACTGTAACGACACTATTAGGACTGAAACCGATGCGGTCGTAAAGTTGTATAATTGTAAGTTTGTCGGTAAGACTTATGATTCTGGTTATGCCATAACTAAAGCGACGACAAGGGGGCAGATCGTTAACAACGCTAACTTTATGAATCCCTCTAAACAAACGAGCGGTTATAGTATCGATAACGATTCAAGTTTATTCTATCTTAACAACGACGGAACTACTAAAGTTACGCGTCTTGATGTTGCGGACGAAGCAAAATGGGAATGCGTAAATTTTGCAGGCGTTCATAAATCAAGCGGTTGGACAAAAATCACAACGGACACACAACTTAATAATGTTTACCCTTTGGTAAACAAATAATTTTAGATAAAAAGGTCTCGCCTTATTAGCGGGCCCTTTTTTATTAAAACTATTTATAAATCTTGCAAACGGGTAATAGATATGCTATACTTTAAACTGAAGGATTATGGACGTTGTAAAGGAAAAACTTAAACTTCTTCCGGACAATCCGGGAGTTTATATAATGCTTGACGGGTACGGCAACGTAATTTACGTCGGTAAGGCTCGCGTACTTAAAAACAGAGTGCGTCAGTATTTCCATAGTTCCGAAAAGCCCGAAAAAGTAATGAAAATGGTTGAAAACGTCAGGGATTTCAACTATATCATAACCGATTCGGAAATCGACGCGCTCGCGCTTGAAAACAACCTTATAAAAAAGTACAAGCCTAAGTACAATATTCTTTTAAAGGACGATAAAACTTATCCTTATATAAAAGTAAATATGCGGGAGGATTTCCCGAATTTTTCGATTACCCGAAAAATAAAGAAAGACGGTAGCAAATACTTCGGTCCATTTATGGGCGGTATAAGTTGCAAGGATATTCTTGAAATCGTACAGATGACTTTTTGCGTGCGGCTTTGCCACACTGCAACGACGGGCAAAAAGCGTGAATGTCTTAACTATCACATCGGCAGGTGCTTTGCACCGTGC
This sequence comes from uncultured Christensenella sp., assembly GCA_910583855.1. Classification (GTDB taxonomy): domain Bacteria; phylum Bacillota; class Clostridia; order Christensenellales; family Borkfalkiaceae; genus Coproplasma. Next base: position 12,570 of record CAJTYL010000010.1, on the reverse strand, counting down.
GCAGGTAAAATAAGCAAAGAAGACTATGCTGTGCGCGTTAAAAACGCGTTAAGCTTTCTTGACGGAAATTTGACGGAAGCAGACGTTTTACTTAAGCGGAAAATGACTGCGGCAGCGGAAGATGAAAATTTCGAGCTTGCGTTGGACTATAAGAAAAAACTTGAAATGCTTTCTAAATTGGAAGCAAAGCGTATAACTTCTTTGAATCGCTATATCGACGCAGATATTATCGCATACGCAACTAACGGTCTTTATTCTGCAGTAAACGTTTTGGTTACGCGCAAAGGGATAATGCAGGGCGGTAGCTCGTTTGCATTGGACGAAGCGCATTTGACAGACGGCGAAGCGTTGACGGGCTTTATCGTTCAGTATTATCAGCATCATGAAGTTCCTTCTGAAATTATTGTTGAAGACTTTTGCGAAAAGGAGCTTTTGCAAAGTTATTTCAAAGATAAATTTGATAAACCCATCGAAATTACACTTGCAAAGCAAGGCGACAAATCAAAACTTTTGAAAATGGCTCATAAAAATGCCGAGGAATATCTTGAAAAATCAGTCGACAAAATAAAGCACAGAGACGATATGACGGTGAACGCTTGCAGGCATTTGCAGGAACTTCTGTCACTTAAAGCGTATCCGCGCAGAATGGAGTGTTACGATATTTCAAATATCAGCGGGGTGGACAAGGTCGGGTCAATGGTTGTGTTTATCGACGGAGAAGCGGATAGATCAAGCTACCGCCGCTTCAAAATTAAGACAGTTGAAGGCTCAAACGACTTCGCTTCCCTGCAAGAAGTTTTAATGCGCCGTCTTGACAAGCTGGGCACGGACGAAGAAGAAAAATTCCCCAAGCCCGACCTTATAATTATAGACGGCGGCAAAGGGCAGCTATCGGCCGTAAAAGAAATTTTTGACGAAAAAAATATTGACGGTATCGAACTTATTTCGCTTGCGAAGCGTGAAGAAGAGGTATTTACCCTGTATTCCGACGAAAGCGTAAAAATTTCTCACCGCGATTATTCCTTGAAAATGTTGCAAAGAATCCGCGACGAAGCTCATAGGTTTGCTATTACCTATTTCAGAAATCTTCACTCAAAGCGCAACTTGCAAAGCGTTCTTTCTGAAATAAGCGGCGTCGGCAAAGTGAAACGGTTCGCCCTTTTGAATAAGTTCGGCACGTTGGACAGGATTATGAGCGCTAGCGTGGAAGAGCTTACAGAAGTAGACGGAATTTCAAAGATAATAGCGCAAAATATTTACAATTATTTGAAAGAAAACTTATGAGAAAGTTGAACTATAAACTTATCATTTCTGACTTCGACGGTACTTTAATAAACGACAATCAGCAAATATTGCCAACGGTGCGCACGGCGATTGAAAATTACGTCGAGTGTGGCGGAATATTTGCAGTCTGCACGGGAAGAATGACGTGCTGTATCCTTCCGCGCGTCAGAGAGTTGGGATTAAAGGGACTCGTTGTTGCGTATCAGGGTACCGTAATTGCCGATATTGAAAGCGGTAAAATTTTGAAAAACGGCGGTATTAACAGTGAAGGCGTTGCAGAGATATGCCGTAATATTAAAGAATTGGGACATCCCGTAAACGTTTACAGCAGCGACGACCTCTATACCGATATACCCAAGGATAACGTGTATTTGCAGCGTTACGAGCGAATCGTCGGCATTGATGCAAAACATGTTGACGGTGATATCGCTGAGTTCGTTTTGAAGAATGGTCTTTTCTGTCAAAAAGTTGCTATTTTAATTGCGCACGAAGAGCAAGCAGCTGTGTTTAACGAACTTAAAAGACGACTCGGCAAAAAATACGATGTGACTTGCAGTGCAAAAGTTCTTATCGAGGTTTCACCTTTAAACGATAATAAGGGCACGGCAGTAAAATATCTTGCGAATAAATTCGGTATCCCAATTGAAAAAGCCGTTGCCGCAGGCGATAATTTAAACGATTTGCCGATGATAAAAGCGGCGGGGGTAGGCGTTGCCGTAGGAAATGCAATCGATGTGTTGAAAAACGCCGCTGACTTCATTGCCGTTACTAATAACGAAGGCGCAATTGCGCAAATAATAGAAAAATTCGGTTTTTTAGATTGATATGACTGAAATTTTAGCCCCTGCGGGGGATAAAAATAGCGTTTTAGCGGCAGTGAATGCAGGCGCAGACGCTGTATATTTAGGGTTGAAAGTATACTCCGCAAGAAGTTCTGCGGAGAATTTCGACTACGAAAATTTTGAAGAAATATCAAAATACTGTCATTTGTTCGGCGTAAAGGTCTACGTTGCATTGAATACCATCGTAAAAAGCGACGAGCTAAAAGATTTCATATCTTCCGCCGTAACCGTTTGGAATAAAGGCGCAGATGCGCTGATTGTTTCAGATGTGTTTTTAGGCAAATTTTTAAAAGAAAGCTGTCCTGAAATCGCATTACATCTTTCCACGCAAGCGGGCGTTTGCAACGCTTACGGGGCAAAGCTCGCAAAAGAATACGGCTTCGACCGCGTTATTTTGGCGCGTGAAACTACGCTTGAAGATATCAAAGAGATAGCGAGAGTAATCGACACCGAGGTTTTCGTACAGGGTGCGCTTTGCACTTGCTTTTCGGGTCAGTGTTATCTTTCGTCGTTTGCGGGCGGAAACAGCGGCAACCGCGGCAAGTGTAAGCAGCCGTGCAGGAAAAAGTATTCCATCGACCGTGAAGATTGCGAGGAGAGCGCTTACAGGCTTTCGCTGTCCGATTTAAGCGTAGGCGAAAACGTGGAAATGCTTATAAATGCGGGCGTAGCTTCGTTGAAAATCGAAGGCAGAATGCGCCGTCCCGAATACGTTTCCGCCGCCGTTAAATTTTATAGAAATTTACTCAATAATTGCGAAAATTCAGGTGATTTGAGCGATTTAAAGCGCACTTTTAACCGTGGTAACTATACCAAAGGGCTTGGCTTCGGACAAGATAAGTCGTTTATATCTCCGCAAGTTCAGGGTCACATAGGTGAATTCGTCGGCGTAATTAAGGTTGAAAACGGCAAATTTATCTGTCAAAGCCGACAAAAATTTACCAAAGGCGACGGTTTCAAAATATTAAGAAGCGGGAAGGAAGTAGGCGGCGCAACGTACTTTTCTGAAACTAAGAACGGCTTTATAATATCGTCTAAATCTCGCCTTAAAAACGGAGATAAGGTCTTCATTACTACCGATACGTCGCTCAATTTAAGGCTTTTGTCGGTAGAGAGGAAATTGCCCGTAAAGCTTGAAATTAATCTTTTTGCAGGCAAAAAAGCGGAAGTCACGATTAACGGTAGGTTGTATACGGGCGATAAAACATTGGAACCCGCGCATAGCCGTCCGCTTTCGGTTGAAGATATAAAAAATGCGTTTAAAAAAATTGACAAATATCCTTTTGAAGTAAGTTTCGGCAAAGTGAATACCGACGGCGTATTTATGACCACATCCGAATTAAACGCTTTCCGTCGCTCGGTTTATGCAAAATTTTATAATAATTTAACTGCCGTTGACCGTAAAGTTAACGTTAATAATTTAACATTTTCACATAAAAGCAATGTAAATAACGCCAAACTTGCGGCAATTTGCACGAATTTGAGTGCTTTAACCGCCGATATAGGTATTCTCAAATTGTCCGATTTTAGCGCCGACGTTGCGCGAATGACGGAAAATTTCAAAGGCGAAAAGTATCTGTTTTTACCGCCCTATCTTACGGGTAAAGAAATTGACGCCGTAAAGGATATTATAAAGAATTTCGACGGTATTTACTGTGACGGAATATACGGAATTAAGCTTGCCGAAGAGCTGAAAAAACCGTTTTTTGCCGGAACTGGGTTGAATATTTCAAACGTTGTGGGTTTAGCATACTGCAATGCAAAGCATATCGCGCTTTCAAAGGAGCTTACCGTATCCGAAGCAAAAGTCATCATGGCGGAAAATACGTTTTATCTGACGGCAGGCGATATTAAAGTAATGGATTTAATTTACTGCCCGTTTGAAAAAAAGTGCGCAAGCTGCGATAAGAGGGAAGCTTATACGCTAACGGACGAAAACGGAAGAAAATTTCCGCTGAGAAGATATAAAACGGGCGAGTGCAGGTTTGAACTGTACAACTGCGCAAGCTTGGCGGCTGCAACACCTACGGGCGTGCTGTTGGACTGCACCCTGCAAGCCGAACCGCAGAAGATTATTGAAATTTGTAAGAACGGGAAGGCGCTACGGGAGTACTTTAAGAACTATACGCGTGGGCATTCGGAACAATCTGTTTTTTGATTTATGGATAGTAAAAGTTTAGAAAAACTCGAACTTAATAAAATTTTGTCTTTGGTTGCGGAGTATGCGGCGCTTGAAAAAGGCAAGGCGCTGATTTTATCGTGCCAGCCTTCAACCGATCTATCCGAGGTGCGGCGCAGACTTGATATAACGGAAGAGTGCGATAAGCTTTTATATACCTACGGGGTAAGTAAGATTGAAGTTTTTCCCAATCTGCAAGATAGCCTTATAAGGGCTTCGAAGGGGTCTACGCTTTCCTGTAAAGAGCTTTTAGACTGTGCTACGCTTATGCGTTCCGCAAGAATTGCGTGCGGTAACGTTGAGAAAATTGAAGAAGAGCTGCCGTTAACTAAATCGCTTACAAGAAATATCTATTTTGACAAACGTTTAGAGGACGATATTTGTGAAAAAATAGTTTCAGTGGACGCGTTAAGCGACCATGCAAGCGAAAGACTTTACTCTATTAGAGTAAAAATTAAAAGTCTTAACGCGCGTATCCGTGAAAAGCTTGCCGAATACGCTTCGGGCAAATACTCGGAATTTTTGCAAGACGGAATAGTGACTATAAGAAACGACAGGTACGTCGTTCCTGTAAAAGCCGAACATAAAAGTCACGTGAAGGGCTTTATACACGACCGTTCCAAGACGGGCGCAACCTTCTTTATAGAGCCCGAATACGTTCTTGAACTTAATAACGAGCTTATAGCCCTAACCATTGACGAGCGTGAAGAGGTTGAAGCCATTTTAAAAGCCCTGTCAAGCCGTGTGGGGGCAATGGTTGCACAGCTTGAAAAGGATATTGAAATTCTTGCAGAGCTTGACGCTCGTTATGCCATGGCGGAATACTGTTATTCAAAAAAATGCGTTAAGCCCAAAGTAAATAACCGCGGATATATAGATATCGTAAAAGGACGGCACCCGCTTATAGGTAAAGAGAATGTAGTGCCTGTTTCGATAGAGCTCGGCGGCAAATATAATTTTTTGCTTCTGAGCGGGGCAAATACGGGTGGGAAAACCGTAACGCTGAAAATGTGCGGGCTATTTTGTCTTATGGCGGCTTGCGGGCTTTATATTCCCGCGTCGGAGGGAAGCTCCGTCGCAATATTTAAAAACGTGTTTTGCGATATCGGCGACAGCCAGAGCATAGAAGAAAGTTTATCAACCTTTTCTTCACATATAACTAACGTTATAAATATTTGTAACAACGCTGACAGATATAGCCTCGTTCTTATCGACGAACTTGGCGGCGGCACTAACCCGGACGAGGGACAGGCGCTTGCGAAATCTGTAGTTAAACACCTTTTGGATTGCGGCGCAAAGGGCATAGTAACTACGCACTATACCGCGCTTAAAGAATTTGCTTACACCGTAGGCGAAATCGAAAACGCAAGTATGGAATTTGACGCGGACACGCTAAAACCCCTTTACAGTATAAAAATTGGTATGCCCGGCGCAAGCAATGCGTTGGCAATTTCAAGACGGCTTGGAATGAGCAAAGAAATTTTAGACCGCGCCGAGGGGTATTTGTCCGAGGGGGCAAGAAGCTTTGAAAATGTCGTCCGCCGAGCAGAAGAGAGCAGAATAGAAGCCGATAAAAAGCTTTCCGAAATTTCCTTAATGCAGCACGAATGGCGGGAAAAACTTGAAAAGGTGAACGCGCATATTGCCGAGCTGAACCGTGAAAAAGAGAAAATAAACCGTTCCGCCCGAACCGAAAGCAGAAAAATTATTGCCGAACGCACTGCGTACGCCGAAGAAATACTTGCGGCTATTGAAGAAATTTTTAAAAAGGAAGAGCTGAAGGAGTCCGACTTAATCGCTGCGCGCACTCTTAAGAATAAGCTTAAAGACAAAACTTTTGAGGAAGACGAAGAAAAAAGACAGGTTACGGATTTTGTTCCCGCAACCGTTCAGAACACAAAGGCGGGAATTTCCGTCTTTGTAAAGCCTATGGACTGCTGTGGACAGGTGACTGCGTTCAATACTGCAAAGGGCGAGGCTGAAGTCCAATGCGGAAGCCTTAAAATGCACTTAAAATTGAAAGATTTGCTTGTTATTGGTGAAGAAAAAGCTAAGCCTAAGAGCGTTAAGGTAGTTAAAAAATTTCCGAAATCAATGCCGCTTCTTGAAATTAACGTGCTTGGAATGACTGTTGCGGAAGCGCTTTACGAGGTCGATAACTTCATTGACCGTGCCGTTACCGATAATCTTGAAGAAATTAAAGTAATTCACGGCGTGGGTACGGGTAAATTAAAGAATGCAATTGCTCAACATCTTAAAAAGCACAAGAACGTTGAAAGTTACCGACTCGGCAAGTACGGCGAGGGCGAAACGGGCGTAACTTTTATAAAATTAAAATAGGCTTGTACCGTCGAATATGCTTAACTTAAACGGAATATTATATAATTGATTAAAACAGTTTCGTTTGAGGTAAACTATTGAAAGGCAAGTTATTTACAATCTTTACTAATCTTACTTTATTAATCGTAATCACAGGCGTTTCGCTTATAGGTTATTACAGCGGCAACGCCCAAGCCGTCATCTATGAAAATACCAACCTTTATTACGGCGGGAAAGAAGAGGAGAGTGCTGTCGGACTTACCTTCAACGTGTACGAAGGTACCGAAAACGTTTTAAGTATTCTCGATATTTTGGATGAATACGAGGCAAAAGCAACGTTTTTTATAGGCGGAAGTTGGGCTGACGATAACGTCGATTGTGTGCGTGAAATTTTCAGGCGCGGTCATGGGCTTGGCAGTCACGGATATTTTCACAAGGACCACTCTAAGATGTCTTACGACGCAAATTTAGAAGAAATACGCCCGAGCGTCAAGCTTCTTGAAATGATTTGCGGGCAGAAAATAGAGCTTTTTGCGCCGCCTTCAGGCGCGTTTTGCGAAAATACGTTATCCGTTTGCGCTTTTCTTAACATGAAGGTCATAATGTGGTCGCGGGACACGATTGACTGGCGCGACAAAGACGAAAACTTGATTTATACCCGCGCAACCGAAGAATTGAAAGCGGGAGAGTTTATACTTATGCATCCCAAGGACGTTACGGTTAAAACTTTGCCGAAAATATTAAATTACATAGGAGAAAACGGCTTAAAAACCGAAACTGTTTCTCATATTTTAGGAGAATAATGGTACACTATAAACAACTTGACAACGGACTGAAATTAATCGTAAACAAAATGGACGGGCTTATGTCCGTAACTATTGGTATACTCGTGCATACAGGCGCGTCGCAGGAGAGCGATAAAGAGGACGGTATTTCCCATTTTATCGAACATATGACGTTCAAGGGCACTAAAAAGCGCACTTCTTTTCAGATTTCCGACGAAATGGACAGAATAGGCGCGCAGATGAACGCCTTTACCGGCAAGGATATGACTTGCTATTATGCAAAGTCCACAACGGGACACGCCGCCGAGGCGTTTGAAATTCTTGCGGATATCTTTCTTGAAAGCGTCTTTCCTGAGGAAGAAATGGTCAAGGAAAAGGGCGTTATTATCGAAGAGATTAATATGAATGAGGACACGCCCGACGATTTGTGTCTTGACGTGCTTGCCAATGCTTTCTTCGGAGATAAGGGTTACGGCAGAAATATTTTAGGAACTAAAAAGAACGTTTCGGGTTTTACCAAAGCCGACGTGGACGACTATATGGACAAGCACTACGTTCCCGATAACATAGTCGTATCAATGGCGGGCAATATCGATATGAAACTTGCCGAAGAGCTGGTTATTAAATATTTCTCTCACCTTGAAAGAAGGTGCTGCAAAAGGCAGGAGGTCAAGGTTGAGCTTCAGGGGAAATCTCTTTTCAAGCATAAAAATATCGAACAGGTACACGTAGGTATAGCTTTTCCTTCCGTAAAGAGATACGACGAACTGTACGACGCAACGCAGATAATGAACGTAATTTTGGGCGGCGGCGTATCTTCAAGGCTGTTCCAAACTGTGAGGGAAGAGCTAGGACTTGCGTACACCGTGTATTCCTACGTTTCCTCTTATGCGGAAACGGGCGCGCTTTCTGTTTACGCTGGCGTTAATTCTGAAAAGTACAAGCAGTCGGTTGAGGCAATTTATAACTGTATTGCCGATATTAAGAAGAAAGATATTACGAAAGAGGAATTCGTGCGCGGCAAGGAGCAGCTCGTTTCTTCTTCGATATTCTCGCAGGAAAGCACCAGTTCGCAGATGCTTCTATTTGGGAAAGAGCTTTTATACAGCGGCAAAATCTATGATTTTGAGGATAGGGTCAACAAGCTTAACGCCGTAACATTGGACGACGTGTTTGCTGCAGTCGACAGGAATTTCGACGATAAGTTCAAAGCGGTTTCGCTCGTCGGCGCAGTGGACAAGTCACTTTGATATGGGTGAAATAAAATGCGGTTTCGAGCCGTTTTACGACGAAAACAGCATACTTTTGATATTGGGCAGCTTTCCGTCCGATAAAAGCAGACAGGTTGAGTTTTATTACGGGAATAAGCTTAACCGTTTCTGGAAAACTGTTTGCGGATTCTTCGGCGAAGACGTGCCGCAAAGCGTTGAGGGGAAAAAAGATTTTCTTAGACGACGCAAAATTGCGCTGTGGGATATTGTTACCGAGTGTGAAATCGTAGGTTCGCAGGACAGTAAGATAAAAAATTTCAAAGTAGCGGATATTAAAAAGTTATTGCAAAACTCGAAAATAAATTATATAATATTAAACGGCAGTAAGGCAGCGGAGATATTCGAACGCAATTTAGGCGATATTTCAGTGCTGTTTGTTAAGTTGCCGTCCACAAGTCCTGCAAATACGAAATTCGATAACGAGGTATGGTTTGATACCCTATCAAGAGTTTTTAACGGAAATTAGATCTTACGCAGAACCCGAATACGCGGCGTTTCATAAGCGGCTTATAAAAAACGATAATGTAATCGTTTTGGGTGTGCGCGTTCCGCAGCTTCGTAAACTTGCAAGAAAATACGATGACAGCGTGGACGAGCTATTAAGCTTTCCCGACGAATATTATGAAGTAACTTTTATAAAGCTTGCCGCCGTTTCTTACTTAAAATGGGAAAAGTTTTTAAACTACGTTGATAGGTGCGTTCTGCTTATAGACAACTGGGCTACGTGCGACTGCTTTATCCCTAAGTGCATTTCAAAACACAGGGATGAGTTTTTGCCGTATTTGTATGCTTTTTTTGCGGAAAAGAAAGAGTTTTATCAACGATTTGCATTGACGACGCTATTGCACTTTTACGTCGAAGAAAAGTATTTACATACCATTTACGATTTTGTGCGAGAAGCCGATACGGAGTTCTATTACGTACATATGGCGGCGGCGTGGCTGATTGCGGAAGTCTTAGTAAAATTTTATGGCGACGGCGTAAAATTTTTAAAGCTCAACGAATTTGATATTAAAACGCGTAACAAGGCAATTCAAAAAGCGTGTGAGAGTTACAGGCTCACCGCAGAACAAAAAACATATTTAAAAGGGTTAAAACGATAATGGAAATTTCACAACAGTTGACAGAAGAATTTAACTTGCGCCCTGACCATGTTCGCAACATTTTGCAGCTTTTGGACGAGGGCAACACTATTCCTTTCATTGCGCGATACAGAAAGGAAATGACGGGCGCTATTGACGATCAGGTTTTACGTGCGTTAGACGACAGATACGAGTATCTGAAAAATCTTGAAAAGCGCAAGCAGGAAGTTGCAAATTCTATCACTGAGCAGGGCAAAATGACGGAGGAAATTCAAACCGCCATAGCCGCTGCGCAGACGATGACAGAAGTTGAAGATATTTACAGACCCTTCAAGCAAAAGAAAAAGACGAGGGCTTCCGTCGCTATCGAAAAGGGTTTACAGCCGCTTGCGGAATTTATTCTTGCGCAGGAGGGCGACCCTTACAAGGAAGCTGAAAAGTATATTGACGAAGAAAAGGGCGTTGCAACCGTTAATGACGCTATCGCAGGCGCAAAGGACATAATTGCGGAAATTATCTCCGATAACGCCGAACTTAGAAAGAAGCTTCGTTCTCTTCTTGAAAACCACGGCGAAATGCAGGTTAAAATGGTCAAAGACGACGAAAAGGGTACTTACGCGATGTATGCGGATTATTCCGAGATTATCCCCGAAATCAAGAACCACAGAATTCTTGCTATAAACAGGGGTGAAAAGGAAGACTGCCTTAAGGCTAAAATCTTTTTTAATCCCGACATTGCAAAGCGTGTTTGCTTGGCTAAATATTTAAAACCCAACGGCAACGCAGACTGTGCAAAGCTTATTGAAGAAGCTGCGGATGACGGTTACGACAGGCTTATTCAGCCCTCAATCGAACGTGAAGTGCGCGCAATTCTGACCGACAAGGCAAGCGAGCAGGCTATAAAAATGTTTGAAGTTAACCTTCGCCCTCTTTTGCTGCAACCGCCTGTAAAAGGTAAAGTTACGTTAGGGCTTGACCCTGCGTATAGAACGGGCTGCAAGGTTGCCGTGGTTGATGAAACGGGTAAAGTGCTTGATACGGGCGTTATCTATCCCGTGCCCCCCAAGAACGATATTGAGGGCGCTAAGGCAACGATGAAGGAGCTTATCAAAAAGCACAAAGTAGACATTATTTCAATAGGTAACGGCACGGCAAGCAAGGAAACGGAAATTTTCGTCGCAGAACTTCTAAAAGAAGTCGACGGCGTATCCTATGCAGTGGTAAGCGAAGCGGGCGCGTCTGTATATTCCGCAAGCCCTCTTGCGGTGGAGGAGTTCCCCGACTACGATTTAACGCGCCGCTCGGCTATTTCCATTGCAAGAAGATTGCAGGACCCTCTTGCCGAGCTTATAAAAATAGATCCAAAGTCGATAGGCGTCGGTCAGTATCAGCACGATATGGACAAGAAACGGCTTGACAGCGTTTTGGGCGGTGTTCTTGAAGATTGCGTTAACAGCGTCGGCGTAGATTTGAATACTGCAAGCGTTTCGCTTTTGAAATACGTTGCCGGCTTGAATTCCGGTATCGCTAAAAATATAGTAACCTACCGTGAAGAAAACGGCAAATTTACTTCGCGTTCACAGCTTTTAAAGGTATCCAAGCTCGGCGCAAAGGCGTACGAGCAGTGCGCGGGTTTCCTCAGAATTCCAGACGGCAAGAACATAATGGACAATACCGCGGTTCATCCCGAATCGTATGAAAAGGCTGAAAAGCTTCTGTCGCTCTTCGGGTACGCGGATAAGGACGTCAGAGAAAGAAAGCTTGCCGAGCTTCCCCAAAAGGTTAAAGAATACGGCGAGGATAAGGCAGCGGAATACTGCGAACTCGATAAAGCGACTATGAACGATATTATTGCCGAACTCGTTAAACCCGGCAGGGATATTCGTGACAGTTTGCCGCAACGTCAGTTAAGAAAAGACATAATGAGCATTGACGACCTTGAGGTCGGAATGGTAGTAGAAGGCACGGTGCGCAACGTTATAGACTTTGGCGCGTTCGTGGATATCGGCGTGCATCAGGACGGACTCGTGCATATTTCTGAAATTACGGATAGATTTATAAAACATCCTTCGGACGTTTTAAAAGTAGGTCAGCAGGTCAAAGCCGTCATTATTACGCTTGACAAGAAAAAGCAGAGGATAGGGCTTTCATTAAAGCAAGTCAGTCAGAAAAATATCGGTTGACGCTTGACACTATACGATATTTATAGTAAAATTTTTACAAGTATATTAGGAGGAATTAAAAATGTTTGAAGAAGTTGCAAAATTGCTTGCCGAACAGCTCAACATTGACGTATCTAAAATCACGGAAGACAGTGAAATAATAAAAGATTTAGGCGCGGACTCTTTGGACGTGATTGAACTTTTAATGGCGCTTGAGGATAACACGGGTAAAACAATTCCCGAAGAAAAGGTTACCAACCTTAAAACCGTCGGCGACGTCGTTAAAACTCTGGAAACTCTTTAAATTTAAGAAAAAACACCCGCGCGAATTACCGTAGTTCTCATAGGGAATTTAATAAAATGCAAATAAAAAGATTTAGGCATAGCATTAAGCTGTGCCTTTTCTGTACTTTTTTTCGTGGACGAACTCGGCTACTCGTAGCCTAGTGAGATATAGATATGTTTTATATTTCCCGCAAAATTCAATAGGTTGCGTTCTTTCATTTTTCGTGATATAATGATTGTACGATAAACAGTAATTTGGAGTTGCAAAAAGGAGAATGGCAATGAAAGACAAAGAAATGACTTTTAAAGAAAAGTTGAACGTAATGGAAAAATTCGGTCTGCAAAAAGAATGGGCGGAGTG
>CAJTYL010000009.1 GCA_910583855.1 uncultured Christensenella sp. | reverse complement strand
ACAATAATTCTTAGTTATTTAAGGGAAATTAAACGACTATTTTTATATAAAAACACAAGGATCAATTAAATTTTTTTATACTTAAAACGGCAGTTTTACTGCCGTTAATTTTTTGTGTAAACGAAAACCCCGCCATAGTGGCGGGGTTCTAATGAGGCTATTGCCGATGAGGAGAAACAAAACACAAGGAAGAAAAAGAAACAAGCGAACAGAACAAAGGAAATAAATATATCGACAAACGGTCATTCTGAGTGAAGCGAAGAATCCCCTAATACGGAGTCGACCGCCGCAACGACCAATGGGATTCTTCACCCCACAAGGGGGTTCAGAATGACTGCATAAAAAAGCTCGTTTACGAGTGGCAGATAATCCATGCGTGGGTGTCTGCCCGATTCTCTGGCGCACTTGTGCGCAGCCAGTAGTGATTAGGGCTTATTGCCCGAAAATGAAATACCACCCGCTAAGCGGGTGGATTATTATTTATATGGAGATTTTATATGATTGATTTATGTATCAGAAAGCGTTTTACAACAAAAGGAACGGTTTACGAATACCGCTTTGAAATAGCGAGTGTAGGAGGTAAAAGGAAGTGGAAGTCAAAGAGTGGATTTGAAACGGTAACTGAAGCACGAAAGCGGGACGAGCAGCTATGGCGCAGTATGAGAATTACGGGCATGTGGTTAACAACCAGATTTCTGTTGCGGATTTTTTTGATATTTGGTTCGAAAATGATTGTAAGGTAGATTTAAAGCCAACGACGTTGACCAGTTACAAGAAAGCAGTAGAAAATTTGCTTAAACCTAAATTGGGTTCTTATAGATTAAAGTCTTTAACAAGAGAACTGCTACAAGCCTTTCTAGTCGAAATGTATGATAACGGTTATTCTATAAATTCGTTGATTTCTTTTAAAGCATTACTTACCAAAAGTATGAATTACGCAGTGGATAATCACTACATAAATTTCTCTCCTGCAATAAGACTTAAGACTCCGCGCAACAGAATACCGAAAATACCAACGCGTTCGGCACCGCATCATTTCATTAAACCTGAGATAATGCAAGAGATTTTTAAAAGATTTCCTGAAAGGACGTCTAGCTTTATTCCGCTTAAAATAGCCTATGAATGCGGTTTGCGCCTGGGGGAAACTTTTGCTTTGTGTTGGGAAGATATCGATTTGGAAAACAAGATTATTTATATCAATAGGCAAGTACAATGGATGGCAGATAATGAGCGGAGTAAATCTGCGCCTAAATATAATTCTTATCGTGTAATAGAAATTGGTGACGAGTTGACTAAAATTCTGAAAAATGAAAAGGACAGGCAAGATAGGGCAAAAGAGTACTATAACCAAAGATACCAGAATTATTTTGTGCCATTTGAATTGTCTTTTAATGGAAAAATACCACTTTATCAAGTTAGTGTTAATAGAATAAAAAAAGGGGCAATAAACAACCAAATTCATTTAATTTGTGTAAGAGAAGACGGCTCATATATTACTCCACGCACTATACAACATACTACTATGATAATAAAAAAAGAAATTTTTAAGGATTTTGATTTTCATTCTTTGAGGCATACCCATGCAACTATGCTTGCTGAAATAGGGGTGGACCAAAAATACATTCAAACACGTTTGGGACATGCGGACATATACACAACGTTTGAAGTGTATGAGCATACAACGGAAATTATGAGAAATCGCGGAAGAAGCGCACTGAACACTTTGTTCAAATTGTGATTTGCCATAATACAATTTAACGACCCTATGGTTGGGCAGATAAATTTCTAACAAAAAAGCAAAAGTCGCAAAATTATATAAATTAACTGTTATATTTGACTTTAATGTGGACACGGACGTGCCGTGTCCACATTTTATTATAGATATTTTTAGTTAATTCGCGTCCACACTATGAAATAAATGTGGACGAGGTGTGGACGTGATACAAAATTTTGCCTATAAATAAAGAAATAGTGGTTTCCGAGGAAACCACTATATTTAGAATTCATAATTTAATATTACACTATATGCTGTATATTTACTACTTCGTCATAGCTTCCTGCACTGCAACTGCAACGGCAACCGTCGCTCCCACCATAGGGTTGTTGCCCATGCCGATTAAGCCCATCATTTCCACGTGGGCGGGAACGGAGGAAGAGCCTGCAAACTGTGCGTCGGAGTGCATTCTGCCCATCGTGTCGGTCATACCGTAAGAGGAAGGACCCGCAGCCATATTATCGGGATGGAGGGTTCGGCCCGTGCCGCCGCCCGAAGCAACCGAGAAGTACTTCACGCCGTTCTCAACGCACCACTTCTTGTAAGTGCCTGCAACAGGATGCTGGAAACGGGTGGGGTTGGTGGAGTTGCCCGTAATGGAAACGGAAACGTTTTCCATCTTCATAATTGCAACGCCTTCTGGAACGTTATCCGCGCCGTAGCATTTAACTTTTGCTCTGGGACCGTCCGAAAACGCAACGCTGTCAACTACTTTAACCGTTTCGGTGTACGGGTCGAAAGAAGTCCTGCAATAAGTGAACCCGTTAATTCTCGAAATGATATACGCCGCGTCTTTGCCCAAGCCGTTCAGGATAACTCTTAAAGGTTTGGTGCGCACTTTGTTTGCGTTTTCCGCAATCTTAATCGCGCCTTCTGCCGCCGCAAACGATTCGTGTCCTGCAAGGAAGCAGAAGCAGTCCGTTTCTTCGGAGAGGAGCATAGAACCGAGGTTGCCGTGTCCCAAACCTACTTTTCTGTTTTCCGCAACGGAGCCGGGGATGCAGAAGCTCTGCAAGCCGATACCGATTTTGGTCGCTGCATCGGCAGCCCTTTTGCAACCGCACTTGATAGCAATAGCCGCGCCTACAGTGTACGCCCAAACTGCGTTTTCAAAGCAGATAGGCTGCGTGCCGCGGACGATTTTGTCCACGTCAATGCCCGCTTTCAAGGTAATATCTTTGCATTCCTCTATGGTTTTGATGCCGTATTCTTTCAGCACGCCGAGGATTTTCTTCTCGCGTCTTTCGTAACTTTCAAAAAGAGCCATTATTCTTCAACCTCCTTGTCCGTTCTGGGGTCAATGTGCTTAACGGCGCCGCTCTCCTTCGAGTATCTGCCGTAAGTGCCGATAGCCTTGTCGTAAGCTTCGATTGGAGAAAGTCCTTTTTTGATGAAGTCCGTCATCTTGCCGACGGAAAGGAACTTGTATCCGCAAACTTCGTTGTTCTTGTCAAGCGCAAGCGAGAGAACGTAGCCTTCCGCCATTTCAAGATATCTTACGCCTTTTAATTTCGTACCGTACATAGTGCCGACCTGCGAACGAAGCCCCTTACCCAGGTCCTCAAGTCCTGCGCCTATGGGAAGTCCGTCCTCGGAGAAAGCCGACTGCGTTCTGCCGTAAACTATCTGCAAGAACAATTCGCGCATAGCGGTGTTAATCGCGTCGCACACGAGGTCGGTGTTCAGCGCTTCCAAAATAGTCTTGCCGGGGAGAATTTCCGCAGCCATAGCGGCGGAGTGGGTCATACCCGAGCAGCCTATCGTTTCAACCAAAGCCTCTTCGATGATACCGTCTTTAACGTTCAGTGAAAGCTTGCAGGCTCCCTGCTGGGGTGCGCACCAGCCTATTCCGTGCGTAAAACCTTTGATGTCCTTGATTTCCTTTGCCTGAATCCACTGTCCTTCTTCGGGGATAGGCGCGGGACCGTGTTCGAACTTGCCCGAAACGCCTTTGGCAACGCAAATCATATTTTCAATATCTTTTGAATATTGCATTACTTAACTAAACCTCCGTATTTATTGATTTACCGATTGATATTATATCACGGCGGATGCGAATATTCAATTTAATTGAGTAAAAAAATTACAATTTTTTATAAATTTGTTTACTACGCCGAATTTTTTATTATAATAAAAGGGAAAGGAAAATAAAATGCTCTGTCAACGCTGTAAAAAGAACGTAGCAACCGAAAACTACGTGGAAATTATAAACGGTGAAAAATACGAAAGCCACCTCTGCGCAAAGTGCAGTCAGGAGATGTACGGTCAGCTTCACTCTAAAATGAGCGAGGATGTGTGCGCTTGGCTTTTCGGCTCAAACGCGCCTAAAAAAGTCTGCCCCGTGTGCGGCACTACATACGCCGACTATGAAAGAAGCGGGCTTTTGGGCTGCGCAAGCTGTTACGACGTTTTCAAGGAAGAACTTCTTCCCGCAATCAACGCCATACACGGCAAAGTCGAGCACGTCGGCAAGGTCGGCACTAACAACGACGAGTTAGGGCTCCACCGCAGGCTGAAAGCGTTGCAGGAACAGCTTGAAGCGGCGCTTCGCGAAAAGCGTTACGTTGACGCAGGCAGATTGAATAAGCGCATTTACGAGATAAACAAAACGCTTTTCGGGGGAGAAAACGATGGCTGATTTATCCAAGATCGTGGTTTCAACCCGCGTAAGGCTTGCGCGCAATCTTGAAGGCTATTCTTTCCCGTATCACTTGAAGGACGAGAAACAGGCAAAGGAGATAATCCGCCTCGTAACCTCCGCACTGTCAAGGTTGGACGAATTCAAGCTCTATTACATGGACGGTATATCGGACGCCGAGGCGTTGTCGTTAAAGGAAAACCACCTTATAAGCCCCAACCTTATAAAAACCAGAAAGTATTCCGCCGCGCTCATCAACCGCGAGGAAAACGTGTCCGTAATGATTAACGAAGAGGACCACCTGCGCGAACAGTGCATCGTCAAGGGTTACGATTTACGGCTTGCCTACGACACTATGTCCGAAATCGACAACTGCATTGCAAAGTCAATGAAGTTCGCCTACGACGAGCAGCTCGGATTTTTAACTGCGTGTCCCACCAATCTCGGCACGGGGCTTAGGGCGTCTGTAATGCTTTTTCTTCCCGCGCTCTCGATTAACGGACTTATGCCAAAGGTAATAAAAAGCATATCCCGCTTGGGGCTTACCGTCCGCGGAATTTACGGCGAAGGCAGTCAGGCGGAAGGTTACCTCTACCAGATAAGCAACGAGGTAACGCTCGGCGTCACCGAAGAGTATATAATTTCTCAGGTGGAAGAGGTGGTTGAAAAGGTTTGCGCCTTAGAGGACGCGCAGCGCCAGAACCTGAAAAACGGCGCGTCTGCGATTGACGTTCAGGACGGCTGTCTGCGCTCGTACGGCGTGCTGACCAACTGTGCAAAGCTTACAACGGAAGAGCTTATCCGCTATTCTTCTAGCGTAAAGCTCGGCGCGTGCCTCGGCTATATCAATCTCGACGACGTTTCAAGCGTCGACGAACTGTGCGTAAAAATGCGCCCTTCCAATATAAACGCCGCCGCAGGCAGAGAGCTCACCGCTGAAGAGCGCGACGTTTACCGAGCGCAGTTCACCGCAAAATATCTAAAAAAACACACTGTTTCTTAAATTTAAACATTGCCCGTACTGTCATTCTTAGTTAAACAAAGAATCTTTTTCCTATAATTATGGTGCAAAACGAAGTGAAGAATCCCGATTATTCAAAATAGAGGTATAAATTTTTATGGAATATATAAATAAGTTTACAGACAACTTGCAACAGGTTATTTCGGTTGCCGAAGAAGCGGCAAAGCTTTACGGCAGTAGCTATATCGGTAGCGAACACATAGTTTTTGCAATGCTCAACTGCCCCGACTGCACGGCGTACAAAATCCTTACCGAGTGCGACGTGTCAGAACCTGCCTACCGCGAGTATTTTGCCCGTTCAATCGACAGACACTCGAATATAAACGGCTATACCCCGCGCACAAAGCATATGATTGAGCGCGCGTTGGAGCTGTCAATCGACATAAACGGAGAGGACTCTTTAGCTGGAACCGAGCATATGCTTTTGTCCGTTATGTCCTCAACGGAGTGCCTTGCAATGCGCATTTTGCGCGCGTTAGGCGTAAATCTTGCCAAGCTTTCAAGCAAGATTGAGCTTGCCCTGTCGGGCGGCCTTCCCGAGGAGCAGGAAGAGGACGAAAACCCTTTTAAAGCGTTTGAGAGTTTATTTTCAACTCCGACGGGCAATTCCTCAAAGAAAAAAGAAAGTAAAAATTATCCCACGCTGGACAAATCGACGTTGCAGTACGGCTCGGATTTAACCCAAAAGGCGCGCGAGGGCAAGATAGACCCCGTTATCGGCAGAAAAAAAGAAATTGATAAAATCATACAGGTTTTATCCCGCCGTACGAAAAATAATCCCGTGTTGATAGGCGAGCCGGGCGTCGGCAAGTCCGCCGTAGTCGAGGGGCTTGCGCAGGCAATTGTGAAGAACGAAGTGCCCGACCTTTTAAAGAACAAAATAGTTTTCTCGCTCGATTTATCTTCGATGGTTGCCGGCGCGAAGTATCGCGGCGACTTTGAAGAAAGGCTTAAAAACGCTATCAATTCCATAAAGAACAGCGGCAACGTCATTCTCTTCATTGACGAAATTCACCAAATTGTCGGCGCAGGCGCAACATCCGACGGCAATATGGACGCGGCAAACATATTAAAACCCATGCTTGCCCGCGGCGAATTACAGACGATAGGCGCAACCACTTTGGAGGAATACAGAAAGTACATTGAAAAGGACGCTGCTCTCGAACGCCGTTTCACTCCCGTTCAGGTTGACGAGCCCACGGTAGATGATACCGTTTCTATTTTAAGGGGACTCCGCGACAAGTACGAAGCCCACCACAAGGTAGTTATAACCGACGAAGCCATAATAGCCGCCGCAACCCTTTCGCACAGATATATAACCGATAGGTTCCTGCCCGATAAGGCTATCGACCTCATTGACGAAGCGGCTTCACGCGCCCGTCTAAACAGCCTTAAAAGCCCGGACGAGGTAAAGGAACTTGAAGAAAAGCTGAAACGCCTCACCCTGCAAAAGGATAAAGCGGCAAAGGGAGAAAACTATTCGCAGGCGCAAAAGCTTGTCGACGAAATGAATGAAATTCAGGAGCAAATAAAGAAGCTGAATTCCGAATGGAACGGTGAAAAGCAGACCACCGCGCCCAATATCGGCAGCAACGAAATTGCGGATATCGTCAGCAGTTGGACGGGCGTGCCCGTCGTCAAGCTCACCGAGCAGGAAAGCGAAAAACTTCTTCATTTGGAGGAGAATTTGCATGAGCGAATAATCGGTCAGGACGAAGCGGTTTCCGCCGTATCGAAGGCTATCCGCCGCGCCCGCGCAGGACTTAACGAGCCGAATAAACCCATAGGTTCGTTCATCTTCGTAGGACCTACGGGCGTAGGTAAAACCGACCTTGCCAAAGCCCTTGCGGAGGTAATGTTCGGCGACGAACGGCTTATGATAAGAATGGATATGTCCGAGTTTATGGAAAAGCACTCCGTATCCAAACTTATAGGCGCGCCCCCGGGATATATCGGTTACGACGATAACAACGGCGGTCAGCTCACCGAAAGGGTGAGAAGAAAGCCCTACTCCGTCGTCCTTTTCGACGAAGTGGAAAAAGCCCACCCCGACGTGTTCAATATCCTTCTGCAAATCCTTGACGACGGCAGACTTACGGACAGCAAGGGCAGGGTTATAAACTTCAAAAACACCATAATTATAATGACTTCCAATGTCGGCGCAAGCCAGATTAAGAAGATGTCAAACTTCGGCTTCACTTCTGGCGACGAGGCGGACGCGGGCTACGACAATATGAAGGACAACATCAACGAAGCGCTCAAAGAGCAGTTCAAGCCCGAGTTCTTGAACAGGCTCGACGATATCATAATCTTCCGCAAACTCACCAAGGAAGAAGCGGGTAAAATCTGCTACAAGATAATCGACGGACTTTCTGCAAGGCTTAAAGACAGAAATATCACCTTGAGTATTTCGGACGCGGCAATGGATAAGCTTTTGGACGAGGGCTATAACGACATGTACGGCGCACGTCCGTTAAAGAGGGTCGTGCAAAAGCGCATTGAGGACAGACTTTCGGACGAAATCTTAGCCAACCACATTCTCCCCGGCGAAACGGTTACGGTCGACGTCAAGGACGACGAGCTTATCTTCCGATCGGAAAAGCATTAACTTTAAATTTATGAGGCGGGCGTATCTATCGTCCGCCTTTTCTATATCTTGTGTTTTAGCGAAAAAATTCGTACGATATTTAGTGCAATTCGTTGACAAACGCAAACGGTGTTGTTATAATTGAATTCCAATCGTTAAAGCCGCGCGGCGACTGACGATTTGTTTGCGAATTAACGCAAGGAAGCCGCGACGGGTACAGTGTCGTTCGTCTGGGCTATTGATAAAATAGCCCTTTGTTTTTTGAAAAAACGCATATAAGTTGCGCATTGTCTTGCTTCTCTGCGTTTTTTGCGGGGTTTTAATGAGGATTTTAATTTATGACGGGTTATGTACATTCTTTTGAAAGCTTCGGCACCGTGGACGGACCGGGAATACGCTTCGTCGTCTTTATGCAGGGCTGTCCCATGCGTTGCAAATACTGCCACAACCCCGACGCATGGGCGACGGGCGCAGGCAAGGCGTACGAACCCGCGGAAGTCGTAAAAGAAGCTTTAAAATACAAAAATTATATACAAAGCGGCGGCGTGACCGTTTCGGGCGGAGAGCCGCTAATTCAGATAAGCTTCGTAACCGAGCTGTTCAGATTGCTGAAAAAAGAAGGTATCCATACTGCGCTTGACGCTTCGGGTATAACCTTCAACCAAAGCGACGAAAACAGCGTAAAGCTTCACGGAAAAATGCTTGACTATACCGACCTCGTCCTTCTCGACATAAAGCATATAGACCCCGAAAAGCACAGACAGATCACGGGTTACGGCAATAAAAACACGCTTGATTTCGCCCGCTTTCTCTCGGAAAAGGGCGTTCCCTTGTGGATACGCCACGTTCTCGTCCCGGACCTTACGGACGACGATGACAGCCTTTATAAATTAAAGGACTTTATCAGCAGCTTAAAAACCGTGCAAAAGGTAGAGGTGCTGCCATATCATACTATGGGCGAAGTCAAGTACGAAAAATTGGGTATAGCTTACCCGTTAAAGGGCGTTAAGCCCCCCGCAAAAGAGCGCGTAGAGAACGCGCGAAAGATTTTAACGATTTAGACGATACTTATAAAGAGGTAATGATTATGGAAAACAAGGCTTGGGAAGGCTTCAACCGCGGCAAATGGAACGACGAAGTAAACGTAAGGGATTTTATCCAGAACAATTACGCCCCTTACGAGGGCGACGGCAACTTCCTTGCGCCCCCCACGACCGCGACCAAACGGCTGTGGAAAGAAATTTTATCCCTGTCCGAAAAGGAGAGAAAGGCGGGCGGCGTGCTGAACGCAGACACTAAAACCGTTTCTTCTCTTTTATCCCACGGCGCGGGCTATATCGATAAAAAGCTTGAAAAAATCGTCGGACTTCAAACCGACGAGCCTTTTAAGCGCGCCTTGCAGCCCTTCGGCGGAATTAAAATGACGGAGCAAGCGTTGAATATGTACGGCTACGAGCTCGACCCCGAGATTAATACCGTATTTTCCAAATACCGCAAGACGCATAACGACGGCGTTTACGACGCGTACACGCCCGAAATGCGCCGCGCCCGCAAAGCCCATATTTTAACGGGCTTGCCCGACACCTACGGCAGGGGCAGAATAGTCGGCGATTACCGCCGCGTCGCACTGTACGGCGTTGACTTCCTAATCGCCCAAAAGGAGCAGGACAAGCTGAATATGGACGGAGATATGACCCCTGACAAGGTTCGGGACAGGGAAGAGCTGGCAGAGCAAATCAAAGCCCTTAAAAATTTAAAAGCCCTTGCAAGCATTTACGGCGCTGATATTTCCGGACCCGCGGAAACGGCAAGGCAGGCAATACAAGCCCTGTACTTCGGCTATCTTGCCGCCGTCAAGGACCAGAACGGCGCGGCAATGTCGATAGGCAGAAACTCAACCTTTATCGATATTTATATAACCCGCGACATAGAGCGCGGCGTTTTGGACGAAAGCGGCGCACAGGAGCTTATCGACCACTTCGTAATGAAGCTTAGAATAGTGAAGTTTATGCGCACCAAGGAATATAACGAGCTTTTTTCTGGTGACCCCACCTGGGTTACCGAGAGTATAGGCGGAATGGGCGTCGACGGCAGAACGTTAGTCACCCGCACCTCGTTCAGAATGTTGCACACGCTCACCAACTTAGGACCCGCCCCCGAGCCGAACTTAACCGTGCTTTGGAGCAAACGCCTTCCCGCAGGCTTCAAAAAATTCTGCGCCGACCTGTCGATAACCACCTCTGCAATCCAGTACGAAAGCGATGATTTGATGCGCCCCGAGCTTGGCGACGATTACTGTATCGCCTGTTGCGTAAGCGGTATGCGCGTCGGCAAGGATATGCAGTTCTTCGGCGCACGCGCAAACCTTGCAAAATGCCTTCTTTACGCAATCAACGGAGGTAAGGACGAAATTATCAAGGATAAGGACGGCAAGGCAATGCAGGTATCGCCTTGCTTCAAAGGAATAGACGGCGATAATAAACTTGACTTCGACGATGTTAAATGTAAATATGAGCAAATGATGGACTGGCTTGCGGGACTGTACGTTAACACCCTGAACCTTATCCACTATATGCACGACAAGTATAGCTACGAAGCTTTGGAAATGTCCCTGCACGATACCGCGGTAAGAAGATTTTTCGCAACGGGCGTCGCTGGGCTGTCGTGCGCGGCGGATTCGCTTTCTGCAATCAAATACGCAAACGTTTACCCCGTAAGGGACGAAGAGGGGATAGTAACCGACTTCAAGATAGAGGGCGACTACCCCAAGTACGGCAACAACGACGAGCGCGCGGACGGTCTTGCGGTTTGGCTTGTAAAGACCTTTATGAACAAAATCAAAAGTCACTACACCTACCGTGAAAGTATTCCCACAATGTCCATTTTGACCATAACCTCGAACGTGGTCTACGGCAAGAACACGGGCAACACTCCCGACGGAAGACGGGCGGGCGCGCCCCTTGCTCCCGGGGCTAACCCTATGCACGGCAGAGACTGCTGCGGTGCGCTTGCCTCGCTTGGATCGGTAGCAAAGCTCCCTTACGAATATTCGCGCGACGGCATATCGAATACCTTTTCGATAACTCCGCAGTCGCTCGGCAAAGAAAAGGAGCAGCAGATAGAAAACTTAGTCGGGCTTCTCGACGGCTATGTGTCGGACGGCGGGTACCATCTGAACGTAAACGTTTTCAACCGCGAAACCCTTCTCGACGCTCAAGCCCACCCTGAAAAATACCCCCAGCTCACAATAAGAGTATCGGGCTACGCCGTGAACTTCAACAAGCTCACCCGCGAGCAACAGAACGACGTTATTTCAAGAACCATTCATACGGGTTTTTAACTTTAATAATAAAAAGCGGGCGCAATTTTGCGCCCGCTTTTTTCGTTAACGCCCGACGACGTAGTCAACTTTAACGTCGCACACGGTTTTGTCGAAGTAACGGCAAACGGCGTGCAAACGCCTGACGCAAGCGGTGCAGAGCTCGTAGGTTTGCGGATTGCATTGATAATCGTTTGACTTGCTTTAGTCTTCGTCGCTCTTATTGCGCTTATCGTGGCTTTAAAATCGCGCCGTGCGTCCGTCGATAACGACGGCTTCTACGCCGACGTGATGGGCAAAGACTTATAATTCAGGTGGCTTTCCAGACTTAAAATCAGGTGTCATAATAACCTGCGTGCAAACTTGTTAGTGGTTAGGAATAATGCGGTAGTTTTTCTTTGGATACGGCTAAGTAACGCACGCAGGTTTAATTTGTTTTTAAAGCAAATTTTGGTTCTATAAAAAAGTTAATTTGCATTAAGAAAAAGGCGCGGACGAAAAGTCCGCGCCTTTTTCGTTATGTCGCCCTCTAATGTCATTCCGCGCACCGCCTGTCATTCTGAGCAAAGCGAAGAATATTTTTGCAAATAATAACCGTGCACACCCTTACGCAAAGCAGCTTATCGCACCCTTAAAAACGGCGTACGCTACCTTATCGCGGTATTCCTCGGAATTTAAAAGTTTGTCATCTTCGGCGTTGGTTAAAAAACCGCACTCGACTATAACCGAAGGATTATCCGTGCATTTAAGCATATAATAATCGCCCGCAAGCGCGGAGTTCTTTTTAACGCACTCTTCAAGTCCGTTAAGCTCGGCTTGTATCGCTTCGGCAAGCGCCTTTCCGGACTCGCTCGATTTGTCAAAGAACGCCGTGCCGCCCCGTTTTGATGGGATGGGGCAGGAATTCTGGTGAATGGAAATAACCATATCGGCGTTGCAGTCCTCTATAATCTGCTTGCGTTTTTTCATATCGCGCATTTTAAAGCCCTTAGTGGGCAACCCGTAAAGCCCGCCGTTGTCCTTTCTTGTCAAGACCACTTTAAATCCCGCGTCCGTAAAATACCCTTTAAGCTGCTTTGCAATCGCAAGATTTATATCGCTTTCCCGTACGCCCGATTCCACACCGTAAACGCCCGCGTCAACTCCGCCGTGTCCCGCATCGATTACTATCACTTTTTCAACCGTTGCGACGACGCTTGAAGCCGCAACCCCGCAGCAAACCCCGATAACAACGCCCGCCGTAACGATAAGGCAAGCCGCAATAATTATACTTTTCTTAAAAAAGATTAATTTCACGCTATATCATACGGATTTATTGCAATTTTTATGATAAGGTGTTACAATGAAAAATAGGAGAATGGGTTAATGTTCAAATTTTTTACAACTCTTTCCGAAGAAAAAACGAAAAGCATAAGCCCCGTAACTCTTGCTTTCGTGGGCGACGCCGTTTATACGCTTTACGTCCGCGAGAAATTGGTTGCCGAGCACGACTTTTCAACCGGCACGCTTCAAAAGCTTTCCTCGTCGGAGGTGTCCGCCCACGGTCAGAATATCCTTTTAGAAAGAATTCTACCTATTTTGAAAGAAGAAGAGCTTGCAGTATTTAAGCGCGGAAGAAACGCAAAAAAACCCACCCGTTCAAAAAACGCCACCGTTGCCGAATACAATAATTCAACGGGCTTCGAGGCACTTTTGGGCTATCTGTACCTTACGGGCAACTATCATAGAATCGAAGAATTATTGAGTGAAGATAAATGAAAACGGAAGGCAGAAACGCGGTTTTGGAACTTTTAAAAACCGATAAAAACATAGATAAAATTCTTTTGGAAAAGAATCCGCAGGGCAGCCTGAACAAAATCTTTGCCGAAGCGAGGAAGTCTAACGTGCGCGTTCAGTTCGTGGACAAAAAAGTTCTCGATAAGGAGAGCGTGGAAGGCAGACATCAGGGCGTTATCGCCTTTTCAACCGAATACAAATATTCCTCTTTGCAGGATATTGTCTCCGCAAAAAAGGATAACGGCGGGCTGGTTATTCTTTGTGACGGTATCGAGGACGTGCATAATTTAGGTTCGATTATAAGGGTTGCGGAGTGCGCGGGCGCCGATGGCGTGATTATTCCCGCCAACAAGTCCGCAAGCGTTACCGAAGCTGTAATCCGCATTTCGGCAGGCGCGGCGGAGCATATGCGCGTTGCCAAAGTCAACTCTTTAAGCTACGCCATAGACGAGCTTAAAAAGGCGGGCTACTGGCTTTATGCTTTGGAAGCGGACGGCGACGATATCTATAAAGCCGATTTATCGGGCAACGTTGCCCTCGTTATCGGTGGCGAGGATAGCGGAGTCAGAAGGCTAACGCGCGAAAAGTGCGATTTTTGCCTGTCGCTGCCCTTGCACGGTAAGGTGAATTCGTTGAACGCCTCCGTTGCGCTCGGCGTCGCGGTTTACGAAGTGATAAGAAGAAGATGACGGACGAAGAACTCATTTTAAAATCCCGCAACGGCGACAGGCTCGCGCAGGAAGAAATTTTAAATAAATATATCGGTCTCGTTCACGCCATCGCCGCAAGATTTTTTTTGCACGGCGGTGAAAACGAGGATTTGGTGCAGGAGGGAATGGTAGGGCTTTACTCCGCCGTAAACGGCTTTGAGGAGGGGGGCGCAAACTTTTCTTCGTACGCGTACGCCTGTATAAGAAACGCCGTCCTGTCCGCCATAAAAAAGAGCTTGGGCGCAAAGAACGCCGCCTTGAACGACTTCGTTCCGATAGTGGAAATAGGCGAAGAAATTTCGTCCGTAAGCCCCGAGGACGAGATTATAAGGCGTGAAAACAGACGTGAATTTTTGCAGAAAATTTCCAAAAGCTTATCGTCGACGGAATTCAAAGCAATAGTTATGCAGCTTGACGGTATGTCCGTTGCGGAAATTTCTTCCGCCGTCGGCAAGCCGCAAAAAAGCGTTTCAAACGCCTTAGCCCGCGCAAAAGCAAAACTCGTAAAATTATACCGAAAGGAGGATTGACCCCCATGTATCTTGCGTTTTACAGGACTTTTCGCCCCGCGAACTTCGATGAAGTCGTTCGTCAGGAGCATATAGTCCGCATACTTAAAAACCAGATAGAAAGCGACAAGGTCGGGCACGCCTACCTTTTTTGCGGACCGCGCGGAACGGGTAAAACCACCCTCGCTAAAATCTTTGCCCGCGCAATAAACTGCGAACATCCTGTCAACGCTTCCCCTTGCGGCAAGTGCGCCGCGTGCCGTGCGCTTGCGGACGGCTCCAACCTCGATATTTCGGAAATAGACGCAGCGTCAAACAACGGCGTTGACGAAATGCGCGATTTAAGGGAAAAGGTGCAATATCCGCCCGTTGCGGGTAAATACAAGGTCTATATCATAGACGAGGTGCATATGCTCACCCAGTCGGCGTTCAACGCGGTTTTAAAGACTTTGGAAGAACCTCCGCGCCACGCGGTATTTATACTTGCAACCACCGAGCCGCAGAAAATTCCCGCAACTATACTCTCGCGCTGTATGCGCTTCGACTTCAAATTAATTCCCCAGCACGACTTGGAAAGTCTCATAAAATCGGTTTTCGAAAAGACGGGCAAGGAGTACGAGGACGCCGCTGTCGCCGCAATAGCAAGGGCGGGCGCCGGCAGTGCGCGCGACAGCTTGTCTATCGCCGATATGTGCGCGTCCTACTCTCAAGGTAAGCTTACTTATGCCGACGTGAACGCTGTTTTAGGTAGCGCTGAATGGGCGAAAGTGGCACATATATGCGGATGTATCTTAAACGAGGACTCTTCTGCCGCGCTTTCTGCTGTAGAGGAAATTCTTGCAACGGGCAAGGGCGTGGGCGTGCTTATAAAGGATATGCTTTCGTTTTTGAACGATTGCACGATAATAAAAGTCTGCAAAACCGCGCGTGAAATCGTCAATTTGCCCGATGAAACGTATAAAATAATAGAAGAAACGGTGCAGAACGCCGACGGGCACAAGCTTTTGCGCGTAACCGAAATTCTTTCCAAAGCGGAAACGGATATGCGTTATTCGCTAAGCGGCAGAATTACTTTGGAAACTGCTGTTTTAAAGGCTTCAATGCCTCAAATCGATTACGATATCGACGCGATAATCGGCAAGATTAACGCGCTTGAACGCAAAATTTCAGAAGGCGTAACGGTAGCCGTTACTCAAACGCCCGTCGTTCAACACACGAAATCCGAACCCGCAAAGCCCGCGGCGCAACCTGCACAGCCTACGGCTCCCGCAAAAAAGATTGTATTGATGGAAGACGACTTTGTCCCATTTGCGGCGGAACCGCCTGTAAAAAAGGAAGAGGTTGCCGTTCAACCCCGAATTTTCGACAGTATGCCCGCGAAGCCTGCGGCAGAGAGCTTCGGTAGCGCTGACAAGGGCAAGATTTTTGCAAAATTTATAAAAAGCTTGCGCACAACGCATAAGAACGCCGTTCTTTTCACTCTGTGTATGGATATGGACCATACCTTTGAAGGCGATAAACTAATTCTGTTAACCGAAAGCGAAGCGGTGTTGAAGTCTTTAAGCCGTGCGGATAATATGAAATTTATTTCCGAAGTTCTTCTTGAACTTGGAGTCGCCGACTTTGAAATCCGTTTCAGACAGAGGGGTGAAAGCGGTTACGAAAAAGCATTAAGGGAGCTAAAAAGCAACTTTGACGGCACGGATATAGAAATTAAGTAAACCTCATATATATAGCACGCTGCTGTGTCGTGTTTGCGCTTTGTTTTGCTTGCGTGCTCAAGTACGCCATTAAACAGGGCCGCGCACTTTGTGCATTGCACCGCGTCTCCGAGGTTAATATTAGCAAATAAATTTATCGAAACTCCAACATATATTGGGGGCAATTTCAAAAATTTTCTTGTAAGGAGCAGAATTATGGCAGGATTTAAAGGCGGTATGGGCGGAATGGGCAATATGCAGAATATGCTGAGAGAAGCTCAAAAAATGCAAGAGCAAATGCAAAAAGCGGACGCCGAGCTTGAAGATTACGAGGTCGTAGGTCTTTCGGGCGGCGGTGAAGAGGGCGACGAAACGGTAGTCGTGTATATGAACGCTAAAAAGATAATTAACGGAATTGAATTCGGTAGCAAGCTTTCTTCGCTTGTCGATATAACCGACGTTGACGACGTCGAAATGCTTGAAGACTTAATAATGGCGGCAATCAACGACGGTTACAAAAAGGCGGACGCAGTGTACGAGGAGAAGATGGGGCCTTACGCCAAAGCCGGCAAAGGACTTATTTAAAACGCATATAAGCTACGCAATATTGCGTTGCGGCAACCCTCAGTTATTTACGCAAAGTAAACTCCTTCGGGTTTTCCTCGCGCGCCGTGTCTTGCTTGCTACTCTGCATTTTAGGACACCTCAAAGTTTTTCTACGGAGAATGATATGGACGTTTTTATCGAGCCGATAGGTCGGCTAATCAATCAGTTTTCAAAGCTTCCGGGCGTCGGTAAAAAAACGGCGCAACGCTATGCGTACAAAATTATAAATATGAGCGAAGCCGAAGCGAAAGAATTTGCCGAAAGCGTGACGTACTGTAAACGAAAGGTGCGCTATTGCAAAGTGTGCGGCAATTTCACCGAGGAAGAGGTTTGCGAAATCTGCAAACGCCGTCAGGGTACGACGATTTGCGTCGTAAAGGAACCAAAGGACGTCATCGCAATGGAAAAGCTTCACGAGTTTAAGGGCGTGTATCACGTTTTGCATGGCGTCATTAGTCCCATGGACGGCATAGGGCCGAACGACATTCGCATAAAGGAGCTTTTAGCCCGTATCGACGGAACCGTGCAAGAGGTAATAATGGCAACCAATCCCGACGTGGAGGGCGAAGCTACGGCAATGTATATTGCAAAGCTGTTAAAGCCTTTGGGGGTCAACGTCACGCGGCTTGCCCACGGAATACCCGTCGGCGGCGAGCTTGAATATACCGACGAGGTTACTTTATCCCGCGCTTTATCGGAGCGTAAAAGCATATAAAAACTTTAAAAATTGTGCGAAACTTCAACATATATGGGGGTCAATTATGAAAATTTCAGTTCTCGGCTGCGGTCGCTGGGGTTCATTTATCGCTTGGTATCAGGCTACTGTTCTCAAAAATGAAGTATTAAGCTGGGGTCCCGAGGGCGACTATTCGTACGAGGTTTTAAAGACGACGGGTAAAAACGAATACGTCACGCTGGATAAGTCCATAACTCTTACGTGCGACTTGGGAAAAGCGGTTACGAAAAGCGATATAATAATTATTTCCATCTCTGCACAAGGCTTGCGCGGATTTATGCAAAGGGTTACGCAGTATCCGGTAAAAGATAAAATCTTCGTGCTCTGTATGAAGGGTATCGAGGAATCTACAGGCAAACGCCTTTCCGAAGTCCTGATAGAGAGCGGTGTCGAAAAACATAAAATTGCCGTGTGGGTAGGACCGGGGCATATTCAGGCGTTTACGCAGGGCATACCCAACTGTATGATAATCGATTCTTACAGCGACGATTTAAAGAAATATATCGCCGACAGTTTCAAGTCGAATTTAATCCGTTTTTACTACGGCAGCGATATAATCGGCTCCGAAATCGGCGCGGCTGCAAAAAACGTTTTGGGCATAGCCGCAGGCGTTCTGGACGGTAGCGGTTACGTCAGCTTGAAAGGTCCATTAATGGCAAGGGGCGCTTACGAAGTGGGCAAACTTATCAACGCTATGGGCGGAAAGTTTTCGTCAGCGTACGGGCTTGCGCATTTGGGCGACTACGAAACGACGCTGTTTTCCGAGTATTCCCACAACCGCCGCTATGGCGAAATGATGGCGCACGGCGCAAAGTTTGAAAAGTTGGCGGAAGGCGTTATGACGGCTAAGGCAATGAAGGAGCTGGGCGATAAGTACGGAATAGAGCTTCCCATAACCAACGCCGTTTACGAAGCCTGCTTTTTATCCCACCCGTTCGAGGGCGGCAACG
Organism: uncultured Christensenella sp.; assembly: GCA_910583855.1. GTDB lineage: Bacteria > Bacillota > Clostridia > Christensenellales > Borkfalkiaceae > Coproplasma. The sequence continues at coordinate 52,738 of CAJTYL010000009.1, read as the reverse complement.
GCGCAAAAACATGTATGGAAATAATATTAAAGCTTTTCGACAGGGAAACGAAGAGCGAATTTTAATAAACCACTCAAATACGGTTGCGTTTTTCGCGCAATCGTATTAAAATTTTATGAGTTAAAATTTTATAATTCAGGATGAATTTATGTTAAGAGAAGATTTAAGAAACGTTGCGATAATCGCCCATGTCGACCACGGTAAAACTACGCTCGTGGACGCTATGTTAAAGCAAAGCCATACCTTCCGCGATAATCAGTCGGTGGAAGAAAGGGTTATGGATTCGGGCGATTTGGAGCGCGAAAGAGGAATAACCATACTTGCAAAAAATACTTCAATCCACTATAACGGCGTAAAAATCAACGTCGTCGACACGCCGGGACATGCGGACTTTTCAGGCGAAGTCGAGCGTGTCATGATGATGGTAAACGGCGTTCTCGTCCTCGTCGACGCAGCTGAAGGTCCCATGCCGCAGACCCGTTTCGTTATGCAAAAAGCGCTTGAAATGGGTCACAGGCTCATTATAGTCGTCAACAAAATCGACCGCCCCGACGCCCGTCTCAATGAAGTTCAGGACGAAATTTTAGAGCTTTTGTTGGAGCTTGACGCGTCAGACGACCAGTTGATGTCGCCCGTAGTGTGGTGTTCTGGCAGGGACGGCACGGCAACGCTCGACCTTAACCAACCGGGCAAGGACTTAACGCCCCTTTTTGAAACGATTGTAAACCACATTCAGCCTATGGAAGTCGCCGCCGACGGCGCTACGCAGGTTTTGGTGTCGTCAATCGACTACAACGATTACGTCGGGCGCATCGGCATCGGCAGAATAGAGCGCGGCGTAATAAAGGCGGGACAAGCCGTTACGGTTTGTAACTACAACAACGTCCAGCAGAAGACCCCCGGTAAGATAGTCAACCTCTACCAGATCGAGGGCTTGCAACGCGCGCAGTGCGAAAGCGCCCGCGCAGGCGACATAGTCTGCTTTTCGGGGCTTGAAAAAATCAACATAGGCGATACGGTTTGTTCTACCGACTGTGTTGAACCGCACAAATTCGTTAAAATCACCGAACCCACCGTCGAAATGACTTTTTCCGTCAACGACAGCCCTTTTGCGGGCAAAGAAGGCAAAATGGTCACGACGCGCCATCTTCGCGACAGGCTTTTCAAGGAGCTTCTAAAGGACGTATCTTTGCGCGTAGAAGAAACGGGATCTGCCGACAGCTACCGCGTATGCGGCAGGGGAGAAATGCATTTATCCATACTCATTGAAAATATGAGAAGGGAAGGCTACGAGTTTCAGGTATCCACGCCCCGCGTAATGTATAAGGAAATCGACGGCGTCAAGCACGAGCCTATGGAAAGGCTCATAGTCGACGTTCCCGACGACGCCACGGGCGCGGTATTCCAAAGTATGGGCAACCGCAAGGGCGAGCTTCTGCATATGTCGGCAATCGGTAGCCGTACGCGCCTTGAATTTATTATTCCCGCCCGCGGGCTCTTCGGTTACAAGTCTGAGTTCCTCACTTCAACCAAGGGCGAGGGCGTAATGAACAGCGTATTCTTTGAGTACCAGCCGTATAAGGGCGAGCTGTCCCGCAGAAACACGGGTTCGCTTATCGCCTTTGAAACGGGAGAAGCGGTAACCTACGGGCTTTTCAACGCGCAGGGCAGGGGCACGCTGTTTATCGGCGCGGGTACGCCCGTGTACGAAGGTATGGTCATCGGCGAAAGCCCTAAAAGCGAAGATATAAATGTGAACGTGTGCAAGACTAAGCACCTCACGAACACCCGTTCGAGCGCAAGCGACGACGCGTTAAGACTCATCACACCCAAGAAAATGAGCCTTGAAGAGTGCCTTGAATTTATCGGCGACGACGAGCTTTTGGAAGTAACCCCCAAATCAATCCGCATAAGAAAGCGTATTCTGGACAGCGAGCTTCGCGCAAAAGCGAACGCCAAGTTAAAGAAAGGTCTTGCGTAAAAACGCATATAAACTTCGTTATGCTGTGTCGCGGTTTGCGTTTTGCTTGGTCATTTACGCAAAGTAAACTCCCTTCGCAAAGCCGCACCGCTTCTTGCCTGACTCGTTTCTCTGTGTTTTTGAAATTTTGTTAAATATTTAAAAGCCCGACGGCGCAATTGCGCCGTCGGGCTTTTTATTAAGTTTTATTTTTTGGTCAATTTCTCTTTGATAACGTTTAAACCTATAATTACCGTGTCAAACGCTTTTAAAAGTTCTTCTTGTTCGTTCTTGATTACAGGTTTTTCTTCCCACTTCTCACAGGTTTCTTGGCAGCCGGTAATAGTCTTGTTAATCCAGCACCGCCCGCAAGTCGTCGGAAAATACTGTCCGGATATTTTTGTATGGAAAACACTGAAATTTCCGCAATTTGCACATTTTTTTTTCATATTTATCTCCTCTATATAATATTATAACGTGAGAATACTCACAATGTCAATGAGTTTACTCAATTTCTGATAATATTTTATTATGCTGATTTCTCTACGGATAAAGGAATTAAGGATAGATAAAAAATTATCACAAACACAGCTTGCCGCAAAGGTAGGGTGCAGTCCCTCAATGATTAGCCGTTGGGAAACTGCTGATTGTGAACCCACCGCAACCGCAATTTTAAAATTATCCGAAGCGTTAGAGTGTTCAACCGATTACCTGCTTGGCAAAACGGATATTTATTAATCATAAAACTGTAATATTAATCATAAAATATACCACCCGCAAAGGGTGGTTTTTTTGTGAGGTTAAAATGGAAGAGGGACACAATTTAACGGTTGAACAGTGCAAAAGAATTTCGGCGACGGCAATTCAGAGCGTTGACGCGTTTTCTGATAAACAAATTCTTTTAACCTATCAGGGTGGCAGAATAGTCGTGAACGGCAGCGGTATGAAGATAGTTAACTTCTCCAAAACGAGCGGCGCGTTCTCCGCTACGGGCGAAATATCTGGCGTACGATATGTGCAGAAGGGCGGCAGTCTCCGCCAAAAATTATTTAAATAAATAATGGCGCAATATTGCGTTTTTTGTAACCGCAATTAAGCCTTCCCCTCTGGGGAAGATGTCACGCAGTGACGGATGAGGTTTTCATATTGCAATTTTTCATTTTTATGACGTGCATGCTCTGCGGCATCGTAAGCGGGGTCGTCTACGACGTCTTGTACGTAGTGCGCGTCGTTTTGTGCGGCGCAGACAAGTCCGCCTACACTGTAAAAGACAAAATTTTCATAGCTGCGGCGGATATTTTATATTGCCTCGTGTTTGCCGCGGGGTTTATTTTTACGTCCGTCATGTTCGATTTCGAGGGGCTGCGCCTGTATATGCTTATAGGTTGTCTTTTGGGCGCGCTCATATATTTAAAAAGTTTCCATTTAATTGTTGCATTTTTCTTAAAAAAAGTTTATAATAAAATTACTGAACTCAAGGAGAAAAACGGTGGAAGAACAAAGGCGTATTCGGATGGCAGCGGCGATAACCGTCAACGTGATATTGTTGATAGTAATTCTGACCGCCGTCATAATCTATCAGCTCATCGCAATCGGCGTAGGCAACGGCAGAAAAAAAGCAATGGAAAAAGAAATAAGCGAATACACGCAAAAGCTTGAAGAAAAGCAGAACGATTTGGATTACTTAAAGTCCGAAGAATTTCTTTTGGATAAAGCTTTTGAACTCGGTTACAGTTTTCCCAAAGATTGAGTTATGAAAATTTCAGCAATAGACGTAGGTTCTAATTCCGTCCGCCTTGCAACTTTCGCAGGCGGAAAAACTTTATATAAAACCATTAAAACCACCCGCTTGGGCGAGGGGCTTTCGCTTACGGGCAGTTTAAAGAGTGAAGCTATTGAACGCAGCGCGCTTGCCGTCGCAGAGTTTTATCGTAAAGCGATAAACGGCGGTAGTGAAAAGGTTTACGTCTTTGCGACCGCCGCGGTTCGCTCATCGTCTAACGGACAAGTCTTCGTCGAACGCGTAAAAGAACTTTGCGGCTTACAGGTTGAAATTTTAAGCGGCGAAGAGGAAGCCCGGTGCGGCATCTTAGGCGCGGTCGGTAACGGTGACGGCGGGATAATTGACGTCGGCGGGGCAAGCACCGAGGTAACTTACAGGGTTTGCGGTCGCTTGCTATATTCCAAAAGCGTAAATATAGGTACTGTTCGGCTCTACGATTTGGCAGGTCGCGACAAGGGGAAATTATTAAAAGTCATAAAAGAAAAGCTTGCCGACTATGGCAATTTCACCCTTCTTTCAAGTCATTCTGAACGCAGTGAAGAAGCTTTCAGCTTAAAAACCTACGCCATCGGCGGCACGGCTTCGCGCTTAGGCTCCATTAAACACAGTTTAAAAGAATACCGTCCCGAAATCACCGACGGTACCGTAATAACGCTTGAAGAGATGCGCAGTTTAGCCGATAAACTTCTGTCTATGTCCGTTGAGGAGATACGCGCAACCACCATTTGCGGCAGTTCGGCGGAAATCGTCGGCGGCGGTTGCCTTTTGATAGCGGAGGTAATGAGCAAATTCGGCGTAAAAGAAATCATAGTTTCCGAAAAGGATAATTTAGAGGGCTTTGTTCTTTTAAGAGAGGGCAAGCTATGAAATATCTGGCGTCGGTATTATCCGCTATATTTGCGCTTTTGACGGCTGCTTTATGCGGCTTCGTCGCATGGCGTGACCACGGCTTATGGGTTATAGCCGTATGCGTTGCAATGATTCTTTCTCTGCCGCTTTCGTCGCTTCTGCACGAGTGCGGGCATATGTTTTTCGGCGCAATATGCAAAATAAAAGCCTTACCAAAATTCAACCTTTTCGGGTCGTCCTGTTGTAAATTAATTCCCAAGACGGATAAAAAGCTCAGACCAAGGTTGTTTTTTACGGCTCTCGGCGGCGTTTTAGTAAATTTAACGATAGCGGTGGCGGTTGCTTTTATAGTACGCTATACGCCTGCGCCCGCTTGCATTTTGTTTTTAGTCCCGTCCAACGTTTATCTTTTGATTTTAAATATTATTCCCGCCTGGTTTAATTCGGGTAAGACCGACGGGCTTGTATGTAACGATTTGCTCAACAACACCGATACCGCAAAGGTAACGCTTGCCGTGCTCACTGTTCAGGCTCGGGTTTTAAACGGTAAGTCCATAGAGGAAGCGAGCGAAAACCTTTTATCCGACCTTCCTCAAATCCGTGAGGACGATCCCGCGTTCATTTCCTTTGCCGAACTCAAATATGAGTACTTTAAAGCCAAAGGCGAAGAGGAAAAAGCGGAGCTGTGGAAAAACCGCTTTGAAGAACTCAAAAAAGAATATTTATAACTTATATAAAATCCGCCCGCGCAGTTTTGCGCGGGCGGATTTTATTGTATAGTCATTCTGCGTGAGCGTTAGCTATACTTTGCGCACGGTATTGTCATTCTGAACGCAGTGAAGAATCTTTTTCAGATAATCAATAGTGAGGGTTTTAAGCTGAAACTCAGCTTATTCTATACAGCTTACCGAAGCAATGCGGGCAAATTCTGCCCCATATTTCTGCTTGCGTTTTGCATACGTGATTGCCGCAATTTCCGCATTCGAACACTTCGTTTACGAAGTCCGTGTCGGGCATATTTTTACAGTTAAATTTTTCCATAAAAAAAGTATGTCCGTCGGCAAAAATTTTATGCTGTTTCTGTATTTTTTTCTTCAAATTCTTGCATTCGATTATATAATATGGTATAATAAAAAAAATCGGCTTACAAATATTTTGCGCTATTCTGCGCGTAAAATATTTCGTGTTTTTTAGAAACCAAGTTTCTCTTGGCGCAGCATTTAAGGACACACAATTATATAGTTGCGCCAATTCACTTCCGGTGAGCCGTAGATATGCGCAAATTGAGTGCGCTAACCCAAAAATGTGATTTTGGGTTGCGCCTTGATTAATATAAAAATAAATTTCAGGGGGTTAATATGCCTGATAAAATCGAGAACAATTACGACGCCAATTCCCTGCGCGCGTTAAAGGGTCTGGAGCCCGTCCGCGAGCATCCCGGTATGTATATCGGACCCACCGATGAAAAGGGCCTGCACTGCCTCGTAAGGGAAGTTATAGACAACTCCATTGACGAAGCCTTGGCTGGCTATTGCGACACCGTTGACGTTATTATAACCGAGGACGGTTCGTGCAGTATTAAGGACAACGGAAGGGGTATTCCCACCGGCATCAACTCCGATACAGGAATAAGCGGCGTAGAGCTTGCTTTAACCAACCTCAACGCGGGCGGCAAGTTCGGCGGCGGCAACAAGGCTGGCGGCTATAAAATTTCTTCAGGTCTGCACGGTGTGGGCGTTTCCTGTGTAAACGCGCTTTCCGATACGCTCACTGCGGAGGTTTGCCAGAACGGTCACAGATACCGTCAGGTCTATCACTGCGGTATTCCCGAAGAACCGCTTAAAATAGTGGGCGATACGGAGGAAACAGGCACGACGATTACCTTCCACCCTGACGCAACCATTCTTGAAACCACTGAGTTTAACTACGATACTTTAAAAACTCTTTTAAGGGAGCTTTCGTACCTCAACAAGGGTTTGAAGCTCACGCTTACAGACCTCCGCGGTGAAAAGGAACGCCACGACGATTTCTGCTACGAGGGCGGCGTAGTACACTTTATAGAGGATATAAACAAGGGTAAGAACGTTCTGTTTGAAAAGCCCGTTTACTTTGAGGACAGCGAGGGGGACGATAAGTTCCTTGAAATCGCAATTCAGTACAACGACGGTTATTCGGAGCAGATTTTCCCCTTCTCTAACAATATCCGCCAACCCGACGGCGGCACCCATCTCGACGGCTTCAAAGCCGCGCTCACAAAAGTCATAAACGACGCAGGTAAAAGACTTAATATTTTAAAGGACAGCGAAAAGCTTTCTGGCGACGACGTAAGAGAGGGCATCACCGCAGTCGTTTCCGTGAAGATTGCCGACGCACAGTACGAAAGCCAGACCAAAGCAAAGCTTTGCTCGACCTATGTAAGGGGCTTCGTGCAGAAGTCCGTCACCGATAAGTTTGGCACTTACCTCGAAGAACACCCCGCCGAAACCAAAGAACTTATAATGCGCTGTATCACGGCGCAGCGCGCGCGGGAAGCGGCAAGGCTTGCAAGGGAAGAAACCCACAGAAAGGGCGTCCTCGAGAGCACGAAGCTCCCCGGCAAGCTTGCGGACTGTTCGGACAAGCGTTCGGAACTCTGCGAAATCTACATCGTTGAGGGCGACTCCGCAGGCGGTACGGCAAAGCAGGGTCGCGACAGACGCTTTCAGGCAATTCTGCCCCTCCGCGGTAAAATTTTAAACGTTGAAAAGGTTCGCATCAACCGCGTACTCGAAAACGAAGAAATCAAGGCGATGATAACGGCGTTCGGCTGCGGCATACAGGAAAATTTCGACGAAAGCAAGCTCCGTTACGACCGCATAATCATAATGACCGACGCCGACGTAGACGGCTCACACATCAGAATATTACTTCTTACGTTTTTCTTCCGCTATATGCGTCCCCTTGTCGAAAACGGGCACGTATACGCCGCACAGCCGCCACTTTATAAAGTTTCCGGTAAAGGCATACCCGACACCTACCTTTACGACGACAAGGCTTTGGAAGACTTCAGAAACACCTATAACGGCAAGTTCGAGCTTCAACGCTATAAGGGTCTCGGCGAAATGGACAAGGAACAGCTTTGGGAGACGACTATGGACCCGGCAAGGCGTACCCTCGTAAGAATGAAGGTAGAGGATGCAATAGAAGCCGACAGACTGTTCTCGCTTTTAATGGGCGAACAGCCCGAGCTGAGAAGACAGTTCATAGAAGACAACGCAAAACTCGTTGAAGAGTTGGACGTTTAATAGTGGAGGAGAAAGAGTATGGCTAAAAAAGAAACCAGTCCCGAGCTTACCGAAGAATTTAAACGAACGCTCGAAATGACAAAGCTTTTGGACAGAGAAGTTGACGAAGAATTAAAAAAATCATTCATCGCCTACGCAATGGCAGTCAACGTATCCCGCGCTATTCCCGACGTAAGGGACGGTTTAAAGCCCGTCCACCGCAGAATTTTATATTCTATGCACGAGCTAGGGTTGACCTACGATAAACCCTTCAGAAAATGCGCGCGTATCGTCGGTGATTGCTTAGGTAAATATCACCCCCACGGCGACAGCTCGGTTTACGATGCGCTCGTCAGGCTTGCGCAGGACTTTTCCATAAACTTTCCACTCGTCGACGGGCACGGCAACTTCGGTTCGGTCGACGGCGACCCCGCCGCCGCAATGAGGTATACGGAAGCGAGAATGACCAAGCTTGCCTCCGAAATGCTCAGAGATTTGGATAAAGAAACGGTTGACTTCTACCCGACGTTCGACGATACGGGCTTGCAGCCCGCGGTTTTGCCAGCGCGCTTCCCCAATATGCTCGTAAACGGTTCGGACGGTATCGCCGTAGGTATGGCGACTAACATTCCGCCCCACAACCTCGGCGAGTGTATTGACGGCGTGGTAGCCCTAATCGATAACCCCGACATCGAGGTTGACGAGCTTATGGAATACATCACCGCTCCAGACTTCCCTACGGGCGCCCTCATAATGGGCAGAAGCGGCATAAAGAAGGCTTACAGAACGGGGCGCGGCAGTATAATCATCCGCTCCCGTTGCGAAATCGAGGAGTATCAGAGCGGCAACCAGACCAAAACGAGAATAATAGTCACCGAAATTCCCTATCAGGTCAACAAGGCAAAGCTCGTCGAGCAGATTGCCGACCTCGTAAAGAATAAGAAGATTGAAGGCATCTCCGACATCCGCGAAGAGTCCGACCGCGACGGTATGCGTATTGTTATCGAGATAAAGAAGGACGCAAACGCGCAAGTCGTTTTAAACCTTTTATACAAGCACACTAACCTGCAGGTATCGGACGGCATTATAATGCTTGCGCTGGTTGACGGCACGCCGAGAGTTCTGAACCTTAAAGAGTGCCTTTACTATTACTTAGAGCATCAGAAGGACGTAATCGTCCGCCGTACCAAATACGACTTGGCAAAGACCGAAGAGCGCGCCCACATTCTACGCGGACTCGTTATCGCTCAGGCAAGCATAAACGAAGTAGTAGAAGTGTGCAAAAACGCAAAGGACAAGACCGACTGCGTTCAACAGCTTACCGCAAAGTTCGCGCTGGACGAAAGACAGGCTACGGCGGTTGCCGAGTTAAGGCTTTTCAGAATTTCCCATTTGGAAGTAGACAAGCTCAACGAAGAGCTTGCAGGTTTGGAAGCGGCTATCGCGGATTTCAAGGATATTCTTGCAAACGAAAGCAGAGTGCTTGACATTATCAAGACCGACCTTCTCGAAACCAAGCGTAAGTATCCTTCCGACAGAAAGACGGAAATCGCGGTAGATTTCAGCGGAGCAATAGAGGACGAGGACTTAATCCCCGTTGAACAGGTCGTAATTTCGATGACCCATACGGGCTATGTAAAACGCCTTCCCGTTTCAGAATACCACGCGCAGAACCGCGGCGGCAAGGGAATAACGGCGCACCGCCCGAAGGAAGAGGACTTCGTCGAAAGAATGTTCGTATGCTCATCTCACGACTATTTGCTTCTTTTCTCGGACCGCGGCAGGGTTTACCGCATAAAGGCTTACGAAATTCCCGAAGCGCAGCGTACGGCGCGCGGCAGGGCTATCGTAAACCTCGTCCAGATAGAGCAGAACGAAAAGATAACCACGATTATTCCCGTACAGGCGGACGCGCAGGGCTTTATCGCCTTTGCAACCAGAAACGGATTAATTAAAAAGACCAAACTCGAAGAGTTTACCCGCATCAACAGAAACGGCAAAATCGCAATAAAATTAAACGAGGGCGACAGCCTTATATCCGTTCAGTTCACTACGGGCGACGACGAACTAATGATTGCCTCCAAGGGCGGAAAATGTATCCGCTTCAACGAGTCGGGCGTCCGCTCTATGGGCAGGGACACCGCAGGCGTCAAGGCTATGAAGATAGGCGCAAACGACGCGCTCGTTGATATGCTCGTAATCGACGAAAGCAAAGATATCTTAACCGTAACCACTGGCGGCTATGGCAAGCGTAGCAGAGTGGAAGATTACCGCTTGCAGGGCAGAGCAGGTAAGGGCATAAAGGCTGGTACCTTCAACGAGGTAACGGGTAGTCTTATCAATCTTAAACAAGTAACCGACGACGACGATATTATGATAATCTCGGACGGCGGAACGATTATAAGAATGCACTGCTCGTCAATCTCGACCATAGGCAGAGCTGCCCGCGGCGTAAGGCTAATGCGCCTTAAAGACGGACTCGTTGCTACGGTTGCCGTCACCGAACGCGACGACGAAGCGGAAACCGCGGTTCCCGAAGAAGCTACCCCCGAAGATTTAGCCGAAGGCGTCGACAACAGCGACAATGAATAAGCCTTCCCCTAATGGGAAGGTGGCTTAACCGTAGCAAAGCGATGTTAAGACGGATGAGGTATTGTTTTAAAATGAAAGACCACCCGCAATGCGGGTGGTTCTTTTCAGTCTAAAAAGTTTTGCGCGCCGATTTTAAGCCCGAGTTTAAAGCCCTCTTTAAAAAATAACTCTTCGATTGCGCTTTCAATACCGCCCAGCGCAAGGAATAAGTCATAGTCAATCTTTTTCCGTTCTTCTTGGGGTAAGTTCATTAAAAGCTTTTCGCAAATTTCCCAAAATATCTTGTCGTTCTTTTTGTATTCTTCGTCCTCAAGCAGTTTAATATTATCCCTGTAACTATCCCCGTCAAAAGCAAGGTCAACAATTAGTGAGTTATTCATATTTTTACCTCCGTACCGTAAGATATATTGTACACATTTTATCATAAGATATGTCTTATGTCAATGATTTCAAATAAAATATGTCTTACAATATTATTATGAAAAATTTATTAGCATTAAGATTGAACGAGTATTTAACGGAAAATGGATTAAGTAAGCGCAAATTTGCCGAGCAAGTGGGGGTATCCGCTATGAGTGTATCAGATTGGACGACTGGGAAAATTCAGCCAAATGCAGAAAGCATTTATTTGATTTGCGAAAAGTGCAATTTAAGTGCTGATTATTTGTTAGGCTTAAAAAATTAAAAGATACAGTTATAAAACTCCTATGCTCCAATATGTCATTCCGTTGTACCGACGTCGCCGCCGTACAGAAGAGCAGGAATCTTTGCGCTCTACGCAACCCTGAATAAAATTAACCCGCCCGCGAGTTATCGCGGGCGGGACTTTTAATTCAGAATTTAAGCCTTCCCCGTAGTGGGGAAGGTGTCTTTTTCGTAAGTATGAGAAAAAGACGGATGAGGGTTTATATTATATTTTCTTTCTCTTTTCTTTGTCTTTGACTTCTTTATCCTTCTTTTTAGTCGTCGAGGGGAATATCATATGCGACAGCTCTTGCAACCACCCCGATATAGGGAACGAGGCTTCTATTACCACGACAATCGTCAGAACTTTCGCGTAGTCCCAAACTAATTTATCCCAGCCCGTATATAAAAGCGCGTTTGTAAGCGGCGTTATTGAGTACGCGCCTACGAGTATTCCGAATACGACTAAACATAGCACTCCTCGGTAAACGTTGAATGGCTGACAGGTTCGGAAAACCATTACGAAGCCCGAGAAAGTCATTGCTATCATACACATTGCCTGATAGTGCGCCCCGAACTCTTCGTGGTCGAATATGTCCGTAAGATACATTGCCATAGTGCTCAGTATCATTAGCACTGCGCCGGTGACGGCTCCGCTCATAACGTGTGTGATAAACTTGCCCTGTACCCTGTCCTTGTTGGGTTGCAACGAAAGGAAGAAAGAGGGCGCGCCTATTATCGCCGTTTCCAAAAGAAGCATATTCTGAGGCATAAACAGATAGGGTTTACCCATACAGATGCAGATAAACGCGAGTATGGCGGTAAACAGCGTCTTCATCAGGTACAGCGAGGACGAGTTTTTAATATTATTTATAACGCGCCTGCCCTCTGCAACTATCTTTGGCATTGAGTTGAAGTTGTTGTCCATCAACACAAGGTGAGATACGTTTCTTGCCGCCTCGCTGCCCGAAGCAACCGAGATTGCGCAGTCGGCTTCTTTAAGCGCAAGAATATCGTTTACGCCGTCGCCAGTCATCGCAACGGTGTTGCCCTGCGACTTAATAGAGCGGACGAGTATCGCCTTCTGTTCGGGTGAAACTCGTCCGAACACGGTGTACTTGTTTGCAACGTTTTCAACCTCAGTATCGTTCAGCCCGTCGAGTGAAATGAACTTTTCCGCATTCGCAATTCCCGCGCGCTTGGCAACTTCCGAAACAGTTACGGGGTTATCGCCCGAAATAACTTTTACGTTAACTTCGTTGTCCTTGAACCACTTAATGGTGTCAATCGCGTCCTCGCGAACGTTATCGGCAATCGAAATTATCGCAATTGGCTTCAAAATCGAAGGTAGCTTGTCGCCCACGATGGGGGAAGGCGAGTGCGCAAGCACTATAACGCGCAAGCCCATCTGCGCATACTGTTTAACTATCTTTTCAACCTTCGCGGGGTAAGGTTTAAGTACGAATTCCGGTGCTCCCATCGCAAATGTTCCGGCTTCGTCAAACGTTACGGCTGAAAGCTTTCTCTTGGATGAGAAGGGTATCTTCGCCGTTGCCGCAAACTTGTCGTTGTAACCGAAGTGGTTGTTAAGCGCGATAGAGGTCTGGTTGTTGCCGTCAAGCTCCCTTAAAAGGCTTCCCATAATATCGTTTAAGGAATAATCTTTGACGGTGTTTAAAATAATGGTATCGTTAACTCTCATTCTGCCGTCGGTAATCGTTCCCGTCTTGTCAAGGCAAAGAACGTTTACGCGCGCCAGCATTTCAAGGGAATACATATCCTGAACGAGGGTGTTGGACTTCGTTAGTCGCATAATACCCACGGCAAGCGCAATACTCGTAAGCAATAGCATTCCCGAAGGAATCATACCTATAACCACGGTACATGTCCGTTGAAGCGCGTAGTTAACGTTCACGTTAATTCCGCCGTCTGCTTCAACTACGTTTTTGTAAATCGTATCCTGCGCAATATAGGTATCCGGGTCTACGTTTTTAATAAAGCCGTAGGTCGTAAGGAACGTGCCGATTGCAATGGGTATAATGAGCAGCGACACGCACTTTATAATCAGCTTGGTCGAGTTCATCAGCTCGGAGTTGGGGCGCTTATATTTTTTCGCCTTTGAAGTCAACTTTTCAAGATAGGTTTCCTTACCGACTTTTTCAACCCTGAATTTTCCGCTGCCGCTTGCAATGAAACTGCCCGCATAAAGAATATCGCCGATTTGCTTCTTTATGGCAATGGATTCACCCGTTAAAAGGCTTTCGTTTACTTCTACCGAGCCCTCGGCAAGTATACAGTCTGCGGGTACCTGACTTCCCAAATCAAGGATAATTACGTCGTCGAGAACTATTTCCTGCACGGGTATCTCAACCGTTTCCCCGTCGCGTATTACCTTGACGGTATTTTTGGCAAGAATAGACAGCTTGTCAATTGACAGCTTCGAGCGTATTTCCTGAATAATGCCGATTGCAACGTTCGCGGTGGTGATAACTATTACAAGATAGTTGGAAAATCCCTGCGTATTTGCAATAAGGAGCGCGATAGCCGCAAAAAGACATAAGAGGTTGAAGAACGTGCAGATATTCCCGATAAAGATACTTGCATACGAACGGGAGTACTTCTTATTCGTATCATTGAATAAGAACTGCTTGAACCGCGTCTCTACCTGTTCGGCTTTAAGCCCCTTGTTAAGCTTCGGCGAAAACCTTTCAACCTTGGTTGAAACGGCTTTTTTAGGGTGCGCCTTGAAATATTTGATAATTTTCTGCTTATCAAAAGCTTCCTTCTGCTGGGCAGTCGTTTCCGCCGCGTCGTCGCGCAATGGATGCTCGTCGCCGGGAAATAAAGCTATCTGTACAGCCTCGTCCGTACTTGCAACGGCGGAAAGCTCTTCCGTCGCCTCGTCGGACGGCTTTTCAACGACCTCTTGCTTTTTTTCGGTTTTTTTTGCGGGCTTTGCTTTCGTCGGGTCCACGCCGCCTGCCTTAAAAACTATTTTACTCATACATCTTTATTCTATCATAAAAATAATCTATTTTCAAGAAATTCAAAGCTAATTATTTGCTTTTAGCTGGTAAATTAAGTATAATATCGTTAATCTTATTTTTAAGGACTTAAAAAAATGATTGATATTAACCTTATCCGTGATAATCCCGAAATCGTAAAAGAGAATATAAGAAAGAAATTTCAGAACAAAAAGCTTCCCCTCGTCGACGAAGTTATAGCCTTGGACAAGAAAAAGCGCGAGCTTCAACAGGAAGGCGACGGCTTGCGCGCGCAGAGAAACGCGCTTGCAAAGCAGATAGGCGCGCTCATGCGCGAGGGCAAGAAGTCGGAAGCGGAGGAAGCAAAGGCAACCTCCAAAGCCAACAACGACAGAATCGCCGCAATCGAAGCGGAAACCTCAGCAATCGACGAAAAACTGAAAAAGAATATGATGGCAATCCCCAATATTATTGCGGACGACGTGCCTTTGGGCAAGGACGACAGTTGTAACGTAGAGGGCAGAGTTTTCTTAAAACACGAAGAAAAAACCTTCGATATTCCCTATCACCTCGATATTTTGGAAAGTTTGAACGGCATAGATTTGGATAGCGCGAGAAGAACAAGCGGCAACGGCTTCTATTATTTAACGGGCGATATCGCCCGCCTTCATTCCGCCGTGTTATCCTACGCGCGAGACTTTATGATTGACAAAGGGTTCACCTATTGCATACCGCCGTATATGATAAGGAGCGACGTCGTTTCGGGCGTTATGTCCTTTGAAGAAATGGACGGAATGATGTACAAGATAGAGGGAGAGGATTTATATTTAATCGGCACCTCCGAGCACTCTATGATAGGTAGATTTATGGGCGCGCTTCTTCCCGAAACCGCTCTTCCCCAGACCCTTACCTCGTATTCGCCCTGTTTCAGAAAGGAGAAGGGCGCGCACGGCATAGAGGAGCGCGGAATTTACCGCATACACCAGTTTGAAAAGCAGGAAATGATAGTTCTCTGCAAGCCCGAAGAAAGCGACAGTTGGTATGAAAAGCTTTGGAACTACACCGTTGAACTCTTCGTATCGATGGAAATCCCCGTCCGCCAGCTTATATGCTGTTCTGGTGATTTGGCGGATTTGAAGTATAAGAGTTGCGATATAGAAGCGTGGAGTCCCCGCCAGAAAAAGTATTTCGAAGTGGGAAGCTGCTCCAACCTCACCGACGCGCAGGCAAGGAGACTTGGCATCCGTTACAAGGCTGCAAACGGCAAAAACGAGTTCGTTCACACTCTCAACAACACCGTCGTCGCTCCCCCCAGAATGCTCATCGCCTTCCTTGAAAACCACTTGCAGGCAGACGGCAGCGTGTATATCCCGCCCGTGCTCCGGCCCTATATGGGCGGAAAGGAAAAGCTCGTTCCAAAAAAATAATTCAAGTTTAATATCGAAGCCCGCCGAATAGCTTACGGCGGGCTTTTATCATTTGCGAATTATCTTCTTGAATTTATTATATTGTATAAGGTTGATTTTAAAACTCTTTTCCCTCAGTTTTTTCAGGTTGGCAACGGAAAAACGCTTTTCAAGCGCGAGGTATAAAACAACGTTGTCTTTAAGTCTTTTATCAAACTCAATAAGTCCGTCAGCCGCAGTTTCCTTTCGGTAAATCGCAAGCATCGCGCTCACGTAATACGTTACAAGTCTATCGCACAGTATATCGAATATAAAGGTATAGACGGCTTTATTGAATTTAGCTTTGTTTTTTTTGAACTCTTCGAGCGTCTCTTCGAGCTTCGCTTCGTCAGTAACCGAATACAACGCCCTTTGCGTCGTGAACAGGAAAGGGCGCAAAGTAATCCAAACTACTTCTTTGGAATTGAAAGCCGTATAAATTTCCGCGCCGTATCTGTCCGTATAAAACTTTGCCGCAACGCTTTTAAGGGTGGAGGACTTCAAAGCGTATCCGCCGTCGAACGCGAGAATATCCGCCGTGCATTCCTCCGCAATATTTAAAAACTGCGCAAAATCTTCCTCCGCCACGGTGCAGTCGGTGTCTATAATAATAACGTATTTGCCCTTGGTTTGCTTTATAAGCTCGTATAAAGCCTTCGGGTTTTGCCCGTCGGAATTTTCTTCTAGGCGCAAAAGCTCTGCTCTTTCGTCCTCAACGTTCAAAGCTTCGCCTGCATTATTGCAAAGTACTATACTCAAAAGTTTCTTCATAGGTAATAAAATTATATTATAAACAGTTTGAAAAGTCAACGCACGCTGTGATATAATAGATTAGGTATTAATTTTTGTAAATATTATACGGCGCAATCTCAAATCATATTTTGCAGAATAGCCGAGATTTTTGTGAACTTATGAAATTAGTATTTTTCGATATAGAGTGCGCCGGCGTGCACAAAACTTACGCCAAGATATGCGCGTTCGGGTATGTCGTCTGCGACGAAAAATTCAATATAATCGAAAAACGGGATATCCTTATTAACCCCAAGGGCAGGTTTGAACTCACCGACCGCAAGGGCGACAAGGGTATAGTTTTGCCGTACGACTACGCTGAATTTAAAAACCACCCTAAATTCAACGCGGTATATCCCGAAATCAAAGCTCTTTTAGAGGATAAAGACAGCATAGCCGTGGGTCACGCCGTATTAAACGACGTAAAATATCTCAACCTCGAAACCCGCCGCTACAAGCTTCCGTCGTTTAAATTTTCGTTTGCCGACAGTCAGATGTTTTTTATGGCGGCAAAAAACGACTTTTCACGTCAGTTCGGGCTCGAACACATAGCTGAGGATTTGGGCGTTGAATTTACGCCTCACCGCGCCGCCGACGACGCCTACGCAACTATGAAAATAGTTGAAGCAATGTGCAAAAAGTACGGATGCGACTTTGTAGCGCTTACGGCAATGCTCGGCTTTACGGCGGGTAAAATAGCAAACTACGTCGTTACGCCCCCTCAGTGTACGGGTTTAAAAAGATATAAGCAGGATAAGAATAAGCAGAAAGAAGAACGCTCGAAAAAGCGCGTGAAATTCAACAACAATATCACTAAAAAACGCGTAAAAAAGCAAGGCAAGCTATTTGGCAAAAAGTTCAACTTTTCGCGCAGGATAGAGGACGATATAGCCGTTTCCATAGCTTTCGTAGACAAAATTTACGACCTCGGCGGCAGCTATAAACAGCGCGTAGAAGAGTGCAACATCTACGTTGCCGACGAAGGCGACGGAACCGACCGCACCAAAAAAGCAGGGGCGGCAGGCAAACGCATTATTACGGTTGAGCAGTTCAAGGAGCTTATAAGCGATGATTAGTCTGCCCGAAGAATTTCTTGAAAGAATGAAGGGCGAGCTCGGCGCGGAGTACGAAGATTTTTTGCAAAGCTACGCAACGCCCGCCGTAAAAGGCGTACGCGCAAACACCCTTAAAATAACGCCCGAAGAGTTTGAAAAAATCGCGCCCGTCGCGCTCGTGGGTAAAACCGATTGGGAGGAAAGCGGTTTTTACGCCAAAGGCGATGGCTTGGGTAAAACAGTTTTACACGCCGCGGGTCTGTACTATGTACAGGAGCCTTCCGCAATGTGCGCCGTGCCGGAGCTTGAAATAAAACGCGGAGAGCGCGTTCTCGATTTATGCGCAGCCCCGGGCGGAAAGTCAACACAGATTGCACAATATATGAAAGGCACTGGCATGCTCGTCGCAAATGAAATCGATTTTAAACGCTACGGCGTATTAAAGAGCAATATCGAAAGATGCGGGGTAAGGAATGCCGCCGTAACCTGCCAAAGCCCTGAAAATCTTGCGGCATATTATAAAAACTACTTCGATAAAATTCTCGTCGATGCACCATGCTCCGGCGAAGGTATGTTTAAAAAAGAAGAAGCCGCTCTTCGCGAATGGAGTTTGAAAACGGTTCTCTCTTGCGCGGCGCGTCAGGCAAAAATTTTAGAAAGCGCAAATACGATGCTTGCCGGGGGCGGGCGGCTCGTCTATTCAACCTGTACCTTCGCACCCGAAGAGGACGAACGGCAGATAGAAAACTTTTTAAAGCTTCATTCCGAATATACGCTTATAAAAATGAAAAAGCTTTTGCCACATAGGGTAAAGGGCGAGGGACACTTTTTCGCCGTGCTTGAAAAAGCGGCGGGGGAGCGCGCCGCTGATTTCAGCCTTAAAGATATTAAGCCAAACGATAAAAAGGAGTTTGAAGAGTTTAAACAAGGCGTTATAAACGCTGAATTTAAAAATATAGTCAAGCTAGGCGAATCCGTCTATTCTCTCGTTGATAATTTCCCCGCGGAGTTGAAAGCAGGCGTAAAACTCGGCGAAATTAAAAACGGACGTTTCGAGCCTGCACATTCGCTTGCCGCGTGTCTTAATCCGAACGAAGCCAACGGACTCGAAGTCAACGAAGAAACCGCATTAAAATATCTTCGCGGCTTGACTTTCGACTGCGCCGACGCAAACGGTTGGCGCGTAGTAACATACAAAGGCTATCCTTTGGGTTGGTGTAAAATAGTTAACGGCGTTGCCAAAAATCACTTCCCCAAGGGCTTGAGGATATAGTATAAACCCGTCGGTTGCTTGTCAAAGTATATAGGTGATTTATGTATTACAATACCGAACTCTTTGTAAACGAAGAAATCAAAACTTATTATAAACGGCTGAACAAGCTGCAAACGATATTGATACTTTCCACAGTATTGTCGGTAGCCTTAATTGCAATTGTATTATAATTGTATTTGGCGTAAAATATCCCGATACTTTTATGACGGGGTATGCAATGGCGGTATTTGTAACAGTTGAGTTTGTTTTAACGGCTTCGATAGCGTTTCCGTTTCAATTGAAACTAAATATATTAAGATGCAAGCAGACTGAAGAATTGAAAGGGCAACCGCTATACGGAAAATACGCATACTTGCTGAATTTGAGACAAAAACTCATAAAAACAACAAATTATATTTCTATCGCGACGGTAGCGGCAGGCATTATAGCGGTTTGGGTCTTTGCGATATTTTTTCCTTACGGCTTCTATAACGTATACGCTGCTATTCTGCCAATAGCCGTTTGCAATTTAATTCTTATTTGTTCAAAAAAAATAAAAGAAATCAAAAATACTGAAACGGAAATCTTGCGGGAATTGAAAGCGGAAAGCAAAAATCCGAGTTGTGAAGTTTAGTAAGAATGGTAATTTTCAAAAGTCGTAAAAACAAGTTTATCAGATAACGATACGTTTAAAATTTTTTTCTCATATTAATTAAAAACAAGGCTCCCGATTTTTTTCGGGAGCCTTGTTAATCGTTTATTAGCAGAGACGGTTTTTATTTCGGTTTTTAAAAAATGAATTATTCTTTGTCTTCGCTGTCGGCTTCATCGCCCGTTTCCGCGTCGGTCGCGGGTTCAACCGTTTCAATGGATTCTTCCGCAGGCGCGTCGGTAGTTTCGTCCGTCGGGGTAACGTCCTCGGCGGGGGAGGTTGCCGCTCCGTCGCTTTCGGGTTCAATAAGCTCGTCCTTTACAAGGTGAAGCTTCTTGACGTATCTGTCGCGTTTGCGGTACACGTTCTTGTTTGAATTCTTCGCGCCGCTTGCTTTCCTCTTATTTTTGATATGCTGCGTTACGAGAATCGAAACGAGGGTGATAAGCAGAACTACTACTAAAACGATAGATGAAATATAAAGTCCCAACTCCGTAGCGTTCGTGGTTTCTTCTTCGTCGCCTTTGTCGTCGTCATCGTCTACGGTGTTTTTGGCAATGCTTTGGTCAACCGCGGAGTAATCTACGAATACGTTCTTCGCGTTGCTCGAAGTATCCTCGAACTCAAAGTACGCAAGCTGCTCGGAGAAGGAAGAGGGGTCGTAGTTGTAACCCGTCTCGCCGTCGCCCGCCGTGGTTGCGTTGAAGGGAACGTAGGACGATGAATCGTAAAGCGTATAGGTATAATAGCTTGCCTTGTAAGTGCCTTCGCCATAGCCGTATCCGGTCATCTTGTCTGCTATCTTATTGCGGTATTCCTCATCAAGTCCGGCAATAAGATTTTCGTACGCTCTGATGTTTTCCTTTTCGGAAGCAAGGTCTTTAAACAAATCTACCTTTTCACCGTCTGGCTTTCCTGCGTTTATTTCGTCGTTAACTTCAATAATCGCTCTGTTGTAAGCGTTCACGATTTCGGCTTCGTAAGCAGCCAAACGCGTTTCGCTTACGGTACCCTGGAACAGGTCGAACGCAACCGCGCCGTTTTTGTAGTTGCTGCTGTCAACGCCCGTTTCGTTCCTGTCGCCGCTCCAAAGCTCAAGGCGGTAATGCTTGTCTTCGCTGCCCGTTTTAACTACGAAGTTCACGGTTACCCAACCGTTATCGCCAAGTCTGTCGCAGTCCGCTTTCGTGACCTTCACGCAAAGCTCTTCGTCAACGCGGTCTGCTACGGGATACCTTACGAGCGCAGGGTCGAAGTTGTTGATTTCGCGTTCCTTGTCCGTAACCTCGGTGGTTTTGTCACCTTCCGTAGTTATCTCTACGTAATAATACTTTCCGTCGATAAATTCGTAAACGTGCGTGCCGTCAGTCGTGCAAAGGTAGTGGTCTGCATTTATATATTGATTACTGTTATTTTTGTCTTTGCTGTAATAGGTTTCACCGTCTTTCAAATCATCGTAAGAAATCTGCTCAAAAGTAACTACGCCGTTGTTCTCGTGGCGGGTGTAGAACTCGTTGTGCTCGTATTTGCTGTCCTTATACGACTTAACGAGGTTGTAAAGATTTGCGTAAAGCTTCCCGTCCTTATCCTCGTACAGCCCGTCCTCGCGCAAGGTGTAGACGATGTGACCGCGGTGTTCAGCGGCGGTCCAGTCCTCGTCAAGTTCGCAGTCAAGCACATTGCCCTCTTCGTCGTATCGGAAAGTATAGGCAGGGGTTGTAAAGCTTAAAACGTTTTCCGTGTCGTCGCTGTCAACAAGGTAGATGAACGCTTCCGCGTCGCCCGTAACCTTCACGCGTACGCTTATCACTTCTCTGCCGTTTGAAGAAACCGTCTTGTCGCTACCTATAAAGCCGTAGTTGGCAACGTCGGTTAAAGTATAATAAGTTTCGTTTTCGTCGAACGTCGCATTTTCCTTAACTTGTTCAAAAGTACCGTCCGCTTTCTTGGTGTAATATTTGCCGTTATTGAACGTGTCCTTATTGGCGTTCGCTTTAGCCGCGTATTGCCTTAAACTATTGATTATGATAAGGGGCTGATAGCAGTTTTCGCCGAAAGCGTTTTCCCAGTTTAAAGTGCCGTCGGTAAAGCTCGATAAAATTCTCTCCTTTTCGGTTTGGCTCATAGCGGAGGACGAGTCGCCGAACACGTCCTTGTTTATAAGGCCCGCATTCACCGTTTTGTCGGTTGCGCTACCTAAAACGTTTGCGCCGTTCGAGCCCTTATAGTTATTGGGAAGCGCAATTCCGTTGTTTATATCGTCCGTTCCGGTTGCTTCGTCGAATTTGGAGCCTTCGTCCTTCGCCGCGTCCTTTGCAAAGGAGAACACCGCGGTGTCGTCGCCTGCGGAAGCAAGGTTATAAATATCCTCGTTTATAACCAGCGTCTGCAAATTCGCAATAGCAGCATAGCCGCTTTCAAAGGAAGTGGCGGTCGTTATCTCCGTCGTTCCGAACGAAAAATCTATATAGAACGTTCTGTCGGTATTCGTATCGTCCTTAACGTCGTTCTTCACGAACGCAAAGCACTGTACCCAGCCGTTATAGATGTCCTTATCTTTCTCGAAGTCGGTGGTCTTGTCGGTCGTATCTATGGTAAGCGTCTGAACGCTGTCCTCGTTGACCGTCTTTTTAGCTGCGTCCTCGTATTCGTAAATCTTCACGGTCGCAGCGGTTCCTCCGTCCATATCGCTCGTCTTGACCCAGAACGAAACGAGGAGGTAACCGTTTTTACCGTCCGCGCTTGCCTTGGGGACTGTGAACGCCGTATCGGAAATAGTCGCAGTGTAAGGTGCGCCCCACGCTGAGAACGTTACGAAAGTATTGCCGTCGCCGTCGGGCGCGCCGTTTTCTCCCGTAAGGTTATTCAACAGTTTTGCGTATTTGCCGTTAAAGGTGTGGTTTTTATCAAATACCGTTATAACGTCGTCGCTTGTCGGGCGGGGTTTGTCCTTTAAGTCCTTGGGTAATTTTAATCCGCTCTGCGTTTTTTTGCCAACGCCGTTGACGCTGAAATCCTCGGCCGCGGCGTACTTAACGCCCTTTGAATCTTCTTCTACTGTCAAACCGACTTCAACGTTGCTCATGCCGAATACTACGGGCGAATAATTATTGCCGATACCCTTATCCGAAGCAAGGTCGATAAGATAGCGGAAGTCATGGGTGTGCAAGTCTTTGTTTCCCTTAGTTGTGACGTCCGTATAGAATATCCTGTCATCCTCTTCCGATGTGAGAGTGCAGCTCGTGCCGTTAGTCGTTATTTCGGCTTTGTGGTCTTTATAGGTGCATTCGGTATCAGTTCCTTCGAGTTCGCGGTATTTTTTTACCTGCACGTCGTCGAAGAAAGCGTAACCCGTAACCTTTTCGTTGTTTTCCGCGCCGCCTAAGCCCAATCTGAGTTGGACGGTGGTATTGGCAAAGTCGCAAGCGTTGATATACACGGTGTATTGCACCCAACCGTTTTGTGCGGTGGTTTCTTTGCCGTTTGCGCTTGCAATAATATTTTCTGTGTTTATGGCTTTAATGCTGAAGGAATCGATTGAGTTGCCCGCAACCGATTGAATTACCTCGATGTACGCGCCCTTATCCTCTTCGTCGGCGGTAGCTTGATAACCCTTGTTGAATCTCAGCTCCGAAGTCTTAACCCAAAGCGAAATTTCCGCGGCAGTGTGCGCTTCAAGAGTAACGGTAGAGGAGGTATAATACTGGTGAAGCCCGTTGTTTAAAGTATCCGTGCCCGCGTTATGCAACATTAATACGTTACCAACTGGGTCGGTTTCAAGATCCTCGTTAAAGTAATATCTACCGTCGCCGTCCTTGTACGCCGCCTTGCCGCCGAAGGAATAAGTCCCGTCGTCGTTGGCTTCGAATTCGCCCCAGTGTGTTTTGGGGTTTGCGGTAAGCTCCTTTCTTATAAGCTTGGTAAAGTTGCCGTCGCCGTCCTTAATATAGAACTCCCCGTCAATCTTTGAAGCTTCTTTTCCGTTCCAGGTATAACCGTCGGTTTCGTTGCCTTGAATGCCGAAATAGCCCTCGTATCCGCCGTCGTGCTTGTTTATCCAGCTATCCCCGACCTTATCGTCGTCAAGCATAGCGGAGTAAACGTCCTTGTAAGGAATATCGCGCGAACGCATAGAGTTGTAGTTGACGTAGTCCTCATTGTCGGAAGAAAGGTCGTTGTTATAGTCAAGCGTTTCCTTTAAGCCTTCGTCGGTTAACTTATCCCAACCGTCCGCGACGTTGATTATGCCAGACTTAACGGAGGTGTCGCCGCCGAGCGTCCAGTTATTAACGTTCTTTATCAGGTGAATCGCCTTGTCAGGAACGTCGTAATGCTCGAAGTTCCCGTTCTTTAAAACTTGATTGTCCTCTTTCGCCGTTATCGCGGTAGAAGGCTCGTCCTCCTTATCGGTGGGCGCGCAGGCTGCCGCAAGTCCCGTACAGGTTACCGACAGCGCGCACAGCATGGCAATCAAAGCTTTTCTTTTTCTGTTCTTGTTTGAGTAATTTTTAGCCATAAAACTCCTGAGGTTTTCTTTAAAATTTCCAAAAACCTATAACTTCTCAAATTATCGTACCTTTACATTTTAATATAATCAGAGATTATAAGCAAGCATTTATCACGCAAATTGCAAGAAAAAATTCATTATTTTGGTAAATTTGCAGAAACTGTTTACAAATATATCGTAGCGGAGCAAGTAATGAAAATCGGAAAAAAATCGTTAAAAGGAATATTTACGGGGCTTACGACGGGTGCGGTGAACGGACTTTTCGGCGGCGGCGGGGGAATGGTCGTCGTGCCGCTTTTGAAAAATATGCTCGGTTACGAAGAAAAACACGCCCATGCAACGGCGATTCTCGTCATTGCGCCAGTGTGCGCGGCAAGCGCTATAACCTATATCGTAAACGGCTACTTTGCTGCCGACGTGGTAATTCCCGCCGCCATCGGCTCGGTTGCGGGCGGCCTTTTAGGCGCTTTTCTTTTAAATAAATTGCCGGAATTTATCGTTAACGCCGTGTTTGTCGCCGTTATGCTCGTTGCGGGGGTAAGAATGCTCTTATGAGTTTTATTCTGTATCTTATCACAGGTTTTTTGTCGGGTATGCTTGGCGGTATGGGAATGGGCGGCGGCACGATTTTAATTCCCGCGCTTACGGTAATTCTCGGCGTCGAACAGCATATAGCGCAGGCGACCAACCTTATTGCTTTTCTGCCTATGGCGGCGTTCTCGTTAAAAGCCCACAAGGAGCGCGGACTGTTGAAAACCGACGGCGTGTGGAGCGTGATTATTCCCGCCGTGTTGACTTCCGTTGCGGGCGGGCTTATAGCCGCGCTACTTCCCGCGGTAATTTTAAGAAAGCTTTTCGGAGCATTTTTAATAGCTTTAGCTATTAAAGGTCTGTTTTCCGTCAAGCTGAAAGCAAAATAATCTTCGTCAACGCGCAAAAAAAACCTCCTCAATCGGCAAACGGATTGAGGAGGGCGTAAATTTTTTTCGTCTTATTGCGCCTTTTTCTTTTTGTTTCTTGCAAACAGCTTTTTAAAGGGGCGGGAAGAAACCATTTCAAGGCAGTACTGCGCGCCTACGGTAAACCCTAAAAGCAATGGAGCGCATATAACCAACTGCCAAACGGGCGCAAGATAATGTGAAACAATTCCGTTTAAAAGCCATCCGAAAAGGCAAGATGCAACTATTATCAGCACGCTGTGCAGGGTGTACTTTAAATACGCTATTCCGTCGCATTTCTTTCTCAGAAGATTCAGGTTCAAAGCCGCGCAAATAAGCTGGCTTAACGCAAGCCCCAATCCGTACGCGTAAACTCCTATGTAACGCGTCAGGAACAATACGCAGATAATCATGGCGACCGCGCCTATGCAGAAGTGTAAAAGTGTGCGCTTTTCGCAGTTCATACTGTTTAAAATAGTGTTGGTAATCAGCGATATGCAGAGCGGTAGAACGACGAACGAACAGTTTCTCACCAATTCCCCGCAGAACTCGTTGTCGAAAAGCAGTACGCTCAGCGCGTTGCCGAGAACGAAAAGCACGGGTATCAAAACCGTTGCAATAAAAATTGCGGCTTTAACGGTCTTTTCAACGTCGTAGCGCACGGCTTTTTCTCTCTTTCTGTAATAATTTTCGGAAAGCTCGGGCGCAACCACCACGGCGATAGACCCTATAAGCGCGCTCGGCGCAAACAGAAGGGGCACCGCCATACCCATAGCAACGCCGTAAATGCTCATTGCCTCCGAGCTGCTGTATCCGCACGCCCTTATCAAAAGCGCGGGCATAAGCACTGATACCGCAGAGTTTAAAAGCGAAGTGGCGGTCCGCATAGCAGTTATGGGTGTTGCGGAAGCAAGCAGTGGTTTAAGTTGCTTTTTGGGATTAACGAATTTCCCGCCCTTCTTAAAATACCAGAAAAGCGACGCAGCAAAGGAAAAGCAGTAGGAAATAAGTACTGCGTAAATGGCGTTTCTCGCGCCGATAACGGGGTCGGCAACGCCCCATATAAGGGCTATTCCCGCAAAAACCATAATTGCGTCTTCAACCAGTTCAATTACCGAATAGGGCAAAAATTGCTTATTTCCCCAAAACGACCCGCGTATTACCGCATAGATCGACGTCAATACGAGTCCCGGCAACAAAATTATGAAAATCTGAACGCATCGCTCATCCGAAAACAAAAATCCGAAAGCGTTTCTGCCGAAAAACAGAATAAGCGCAATGGGTATGGTTATTGCCAAAGTGCAGATCACGCCCGCCGTAACCGCCGCGTGCTTGCCCGAAATATCGTTTTTGGCGTTGGATTTTGCCATAAGACGCGAAACCGTTACGGGAACGCCGCTTGACGCGACTGTTAAAAATACCGAAAATACTGTAAGACAAATTTGATAAATGCCTATACCTTCCGCGCCGATTATCCGCGTCAAAATTATTCTGTAAACGAAACTCAGTCCTTTTTCTACTGTGGAAAACGCCGTAACTTGTGCGGCGGAACGGTAAATATTGTTCTTCATCAACATTATTCTACAAATTTCTTGCAGAGATTATGAACAATTTATCTTTAATTTGCGTATGATATACCAAATGTTTACGCTCGTTACGGACAGAAGCAAATATTTCAGGGTCAAACGCGGGCAGACCAAGGCGGAGGTGGAATCCGTGCTGCGTACCCCTATAAAAAATTTCTTTTGCGGAGCAATAGCGGAAACGGGGGAAGAGTTAGAACTTTATATCTGCCGTCCCATGGAAAGCTATCAATCGATTTCCTCGAAATGCGGTATTTCCGTTGAGGAGCTTAAAAGAATAAACTTTTCAAGACCTGTGTATCCCTCGTGCAAGCTGTTTGTGCCGTGCAAAAAATAGCGCGTGAGCATATAATAAATTAACGACAATAAAACGGAGGTTAAAAT
Source organism: uncultured Christensenella sp. (assembly GCA_910583855.1). GTDB lineage: Bacteria > Bacillota > Clostridia > Christensenellales > Borkfalkiaceae > Coproplasma. Next base: position 26,018 of record CAJTYL010000009.1, on the reverse strand, counting down.
GTCATTTTTTTCAAACTTTCAATCGGATAAATGCCCCGGTACTATAAGCGGCAATCCTCTTAACGGAATGTGTGAGAAAGTGTGCATACAGGCACAAAAGATTTTTGACGCCTGCATAAAGCAGATTCAGATTGAAAACTATTCGCTCACGCTTACCGACAACGTTCCCGCAGAACCTACATATCCCTTGACTTTTATAAGCGCAAGGTCAACGTCTTCTACGGGCAATATAACGAACCTCAACGTCGAAAGGCTTCACGATAAGCCCGGCTGCGCAAGGGTGCAGGCAACGGTAAGTATTCCGGTGGAAGTTCTCTACACCGACGCAAACGGGATGGAGGGCGTCGCGCAGTCAACTATAAGCGTGACAGAGGACGTACTCTTGTTCGTTCCCGCGCCTTCGATTATGCCATATAAAGTTACCAGCGAGGTTTCCGCCGTCTGCGCCGAAGGGAGGTTCAATCCCGATACCAACACGTTCAGCGTTAACGCTTGCCTTACCGTAATTTTAAAGGTCGCAATCGATGTGGAAATTCTTGTTCCCAGCTACGGCTACTGCGCAATTCCGCCTGCACAGGACTACTCGCAAGAGGTATGCGCAGGGTTCTTTGAATTGCCTTTGTATCCTCAGGGCAAATCCTGCTCCAAATAATTAAATCACTAATTTCTCCTTCCTTCCCCCTCTGTTTTTGAGGGGGAAGTTATGTTTTTAGCGGTTTTCGTAGTACTATGTCACGCATAATTGGTGTTTTTTGCCATAAGATAGCTTTTTTTTGCAACAATTCAAACCGCTTGAATTTCTTCGAAAGAAATGCTATAATAAAATTATGAACGTATTCTCAATAAGCGATCTGCATCTTTCGGGCCTTTCGGATAAACCTATGGACGTGTTCGGAAAGGGCTGGGAAAATCACTTTGAAAAAATCAAATCCGACTGGCGGAAGAAGGTTTTATCCGACGACGATATCGTCCTTATTGCGGGCGACGTTAGTTGGGGTACGACTCTTGAAGAAGGGCTTTTCGACCTGGAAGCTTTAAAGGAATTGAAGGGCAGAAAAGTCTTTGTCCGCGGCAATCACGACTTCTGGTGGAACGGCATAACAAGGCTTCGCCGCGCCGCGCCCGACGGCAATTTTTATTTCCTGCAAAATGATTGCGTCAAGTTTGAAAACGTTATAATCTGCGGCTCCCGCGGGTGGACGTGTCCCGGAAGCAACGACTATTCGGACACCGACGAAAAACTTTACAAGCGCGAAGCCGAGCGCTTCAAGCTCTGCTTTAAAGAGGTTGAAAAAGTGCGGGAGGAGGGCGACAGGCTGATAGTAATGATACATTATCCGCCATTTTCAAAGACTGTGCCCTCAACCGAATTTACATCGCTTTTCGAAGAGTTCGAGACTGAAAAAGTGGTGTTCGGTCATATCCACGGCGAAACTTTTTTTCCTTTCCGTACTGTGAAAAACGGAATAGAGTACGTTCTGACTTCCTGCGATAAGGTTAATTTTACGCTCCAGAGAATACTTTAAAACGCTTTACTTTTAAAAGGTAACCGTGTTATAATTAATTGAAAGCAAAGGCAGAAATCAAAAATGATTTTTATTTCAAAAAGGGTGGGACTTTCTCCCTTGGAAAAGACGATATTAAAGCTCGGCGGTTTGGAGGCTATTTTTTTGAAATAGCGTCTTTGCCGCTTTTTTTCTGCCAAAAAAACCGCAAAGGGATAAAATATGTTAAAAAATAAGGACCTTTTGGGCTTAAAAGACTTGTCGGTTGAAGAAATTTATGAAATTTTAGATACCGCAGCCGAAATGAAAAAGTTGATTTTGTCCGATAACAAGCAGTCTGATTTGCTTAAAGGCAAGGCTCTCGTCACGCTTTTTTACGAAAACAGCACGAGAACCCGTTCCTCTTTCGAGCTTGCCGCCAAATATTTGGGGGTAACCGTGGTAAATCTGTCGGTTGCAACCAGTTCTGTGCAGAAGGGCGAAACGCTGATAGACACGGGCAAAAACCTTGAAGCGATGAAGGTCGATTTTATCGTAATCCGCCACCAAATGGCTGGCGCGCCAAAACTTCTTGCCGAAAACGTCGGGGCAAGCGTCTTAAACGGCGGCGACGGAATGCACGGACACCCCACGCAAGCCCTGTTGGATATATACACGCTGCGGGAGAAATTCGGTAAAATCGAAGGGCTGAAGGTTGCAATTTTAGGCGATATAAAGCACAGCCGAGTTGCAATGAGCAACCTTTTCGGGCTCAGAAAGCTTGGCGCGGAGGTCTGTATATACGCACCTGCAACGATGATACCAAAAGATATAGACAAGCTCGGCGCCCGCATTTGCGTAAGCCGTGAAGAAGCTATAGAGGGCGCTGACGCCGTTATGGGTTTGAGAATTCAGCTTGAACGTCAGAACGGCGGACTGTTCCCGTCGCTTTCCGAATATTCCCGCTTCTACGGCGTAAACGACGGGCTTTTAAAATATGCAAAAAATGACGTTTTGGTTCTTCATCCTGGTCCCGTGAACAGGGGCGTGGAACTTACCCCGCAAGTTATCGACGGCGAAAAAAGCGTCATTTTGGAACAGGTCACAAACGGCGTAGCCGTAAGAATGGCGCTATTGAAACTATTAAACGAATACAGGGAAATAGGGTTATGAAACTTCTTATAAAAAACGGTACCGTCGTCACGCCTTCGGGCGAAATTAAGGCAGATTTGCTCGTTGAAGGCAACAAAATAGTAAAAATCTCGCCTTTCATAGACGAAAAATGTAAAACTATCGACGCAAGCGGCAAGCATATTCTTGCAGGTATTATCGATATACACGTTCATTTGCGCGAACCGGGGTTTGAGGGCAAAGAGGATATAGAAAGCGGCTCGAAAGCCGCGGTTGCGGGCGGCGTTACGCAGGTCTGTTGTATGCCCAACACCAACCCTGTCTGCGATAATGCGGTGGTTGCAACATATATAAAGCACCGTGCCGAAGAAGTCGGACTCTGTAAAATTCACCCGATAGGCGCAATAACAAAGGGTGAAAACGGCGAAACCCTGTCGGATATAGGCAAGATGAAGGCTGCGGGCGCGGTTGCTTTGAGCGACGACGGAAAGTCCGTTGCAAATTCGCAGATTATGCGCCTTGCCATGGAATACGCAAACGACTTCGGCTTAAAGTGCCTGTGCCACTGCGAGGATAAAGACTTAGTTGACGGCGGAATGGTAAACGAGGGCTACAATTCTACTCTTACGGGTTTAAAAGGCAGCCTGCGCGCTGCGGAAGATATTATGGTTGCGCGTGAAATCGCCCTGTCCGAAAGCCTGAATATTCCAGTCCATATCTGCCACGTCTCAACGTACAGCGGCGTGGAAATCATTAGAAGCGCAAAATCAAGAGGGGTACAGGTTACAGCCGAAACCTGCCCGCACTATTTTATTTTAACGGACGATATAATCACGTCGTATGATACTAACACAAAAGTAAATCCTCCCGTCCGCGAGGATAAGGACGTAAAAGCAATAATCAAAGGCTTGAAGGACGGCACGTTGGACTGCATAGTTTCCGACCACGCGCCCCATTCTTTAAAGGACAAACAGGTTGAATACGAGCTTGCCGCTTTCGGCATCAGCGGCATCGAAACGAGTTTTGCTTTAAGCTATACCTACCTCGTTAAAACGGGAATTTTAACCCTTGCGGAGCTATCAAAACGAATGAGCGCAGCTCCAGCACAAATTTTAGGGCTTGAAGGCGGCGAGATTAAAGAAGGCGCGGTTGCCGACCTTACGATAGTTGATTTAAACAGGAAATACGTCATTGACAGCAAAAAGTTTCTTTCCAAAGGAAAGAACACTCCGTTCAACGGGTTTGAGGTATACGGCGAAGTGCAGTATACCATAGTCGACGGCGCAATAAAATTCAAGAGGTAAAGCGAATGATTAACAAGCTTATTAAAAGAATAATAGAACTTCAGAACCCTACTTGCGTAGGTCTTGACACCGACTTCAATTACTTGCCCGACGAAATGCGGGAGGGCGTGACCAATTTTAAAAAAGCGGCAAGCGCAATTTATGAATTCAACAAAAATATTATCGATGCCGTTTACGTTATCGTGCCGTCCGTAAAGGTCCAGATTGCCTATTACGAGAAGTACGGAGTAGACGGCTTAAAGGCATATAAAAATACTATAGATTACGCCCGCAAGAAGGGGCTCATAGTCATTGCCGACTGCAAGCGCAACGATATAGGTTCAACCGCAAGCTGCTATTCAACGGCTTATCTCGGTAAAACCGAATTAGGCGACAAAAGCTTAAAAGCCTTCCCCGCCGATATGCTAACCGTAAACGGCTACCTCGGCTTTGACGGTATCAAGCCCTTCGTTGAAGACGCTAAGGCAAGCAAGAAAGCTATCTTCGTGCTCGTTAAAACTTCCAACCCTTCAAGCGGCGAATTGCAGAATTTAAAGCTTGAGAACGGCAAATATATTTACGAGCAAATGGGCGAACTGGTAAAAGAATGGGGCAAGGACAGCGTGGGTAAATACGGATATTCCCGCGTCGGCGCAGTCGTGGGCGCAACCCACCCGAAAGAGGCTGAAAGACTAAGAAAACTGCTCCCGCATACGTTTTTCTTAATCCCCGGTTACGGCGCGCAGGGCGGCAGCGCGGAGATGCTTAAAGTCTGTTTTGATAAACACGGTTTGGGCGGCGTCGTCAACTCTTCCCGCGGAATAATCTGCGCCTATAAGAATGAAAAATACGCAGGCTTAAACTATGCCGCAGCAGCGCGTGCGGCGTGCGTTGATATGCAGAAAGATTTGTTGGAAACTATCGGTAAAATGGGTAAATAAACCGCATATATACTGTGCAATACTGCGTTGCGTTCCGCTTTATTTCAGGTCGTTTACCTCAAGTAAACTCCCCTCATAAATGCTCGCGCGCCTTGTCTTGCTTGCATCTATATGGTTTAAGCGTTACTGTAAAAAACGCGTTATTTCAAGCATATATTGGGGTCTACCGTAAAAAATCGAGGTTTATATGAGGGATTTTCTTTCAACCGTTAAGGATAACCGTCCGATAGCGCAAAACGTATATATGATTACTCTGACCTTGCCCGGGCGTACGGAAGAAATTCACGGCGGGCAGTTCGTCAATCTTGCGACGGGCGACAGCTCAATGCTTTTGCGTCGTCCTCTCGGCGTTTGCAAATTGGAAGGAGACGTGTTGTCGCTTTGCTATCAGGTTAAGGGCAAAGGCACCAAAAAATTGACGGAAGCAAAGTCGGGCGATGAGCTCAAAGTTTTGCTCCCGCTAGGCAATTACTTTGATTTATCTCCCTATAAGTCGGTTGCCATAGTCGGCGGCGGTGTGGGTGTATTTCCCTTAATCGCAGCCTTGCGCGAAAATCACGACAAGGATTTTTATTCTTATATAGGCTTTCGTAACGAAATCGCCGTGTGCCTTCTTGACGAGTTCAAGGCGTGTAAAAAGCTCATAGTAACCACGGACGACGGGAGCTGCGGCGAAAAAGGCAACGCAGTACAGGCTTTTTTAAAGGATAACCCCAAAGTAGACGCAATAATTTCCTGCGGACCGCCCGTAATGCTCAAAGCGTTAAAACGCGAACTTGCGGAAAGGGGAATTAAAACGCCGTGTTTCGTTTCATTGGAAGAAAGAATGGGTTGCGGCATAGGCGCGTGCCTTGTGTGCGTCTGCAAAACCGCAGACGGAGGTAACGCCCGCGTCTGCAAGGACGGGCCCGTTTTTAATATAAATAAGATAGAATTATAAGGAGTTTTTTATGGAAACGATAATTGCAAAATCTAAAAAGACTATGTTAGTAGCGTACGTCATTATTCTCGTCTGCGGAGTAATATTTTGTGCGTTCGGTATTTTGTCGCTGATAATGGCCGAACCTTTTATCGGCGCGTTACTTTCTGTAGTAGGTCTCTTTTTGATAGGGACAGGTATCGGATGGACGGTTTATTTAGCGAAAAAACCTAAAATATATATATCTTTTAAAGAAGGCAAATTTTATTTTTGGAACGGATTGGAATGTTCTCCGTCGGAAGTTGATTATTGTACGGCGCGTAGCGCAGGTTTGGACGGCGCTATTGCAAATTACGGCAAGCTCCTTATTTCCGTCAGACGCACGGAGTATAAACTGCAATTTGTAGAGGACGTAAATAACGTAGTGTCCGTTGTCAACGCGCTCAAAGCGCAAACTATGGCGGTTGAAGAAATTCAACAGCATATTGCAGAAAAAAATACTGTGGAACCCACCGAAGTTAAAGAAGAGAGTACGCAGGGTTAATTTATGGCAAGCCTTGAAGTTGAAATTTGTGGTGTAAAATTCAAAAACCCCGTTATCGGCGCAAGCGGTACGGTCGGGTTCGGTAGGGAATTCAACGAACTATACGATCTCGCGGAAGTGGGCGGAATAAGTACTAAGGGAATGACTATAGAGCCACGTCTCGGCAATCCCGTTCCCAGAATAGCGGAGGGCGCAAGCGTTATTTTAAATGCTGTGGGCTTGCAAAACCCGGGCGTCGAACACTTTATAAAGTGCGATTTACCTTTTTTAAGAGATAAAGGCGTCGTTATTATCGCCAACGTTGCGGGTAAAACGCTTGAAGATTACGGTGTAATCTGCGCCAAACTTGACGGGCTCGTGGATATGGTGGAACTCAATATTTCCTGTCCCAACGTCAAGGCGGGCGGAATGGCTTTCGGCATAAGACCCGAAAGTATAAAAGAAGTTACCGCCGTATCAAAAAACTCTTTAAAGAAAACTCCGCTCATCGTAAAACTTTCACCTAACGTTGAAAGCATAGCAATAAACGCCCAAGCTGCGGAAGAGGGCGGAGCCGACTGTATCTCCCTCGTAAACACGTTTACGGGTATGGTTATAGATATTGAAAAACGCAAACCAATAATTGCCAACAATACGGGTGGTGTGTCGGGCGCAGGCATTAAGCCGATTGCCGTAAGAATGGTTTACGAAGCCGCCCACGCAGTCAAAATACCCGTTATCGGTATGGGCGGAATAATGACTGGGGAAGACGCTATAGAATTTATGATGGCTGGCGCTACGGCTGTACAGGTAGGTACGGCAAACTTTGCGGACCTTTATGCTATGCCCCGAATTATAAAAGAAATAAATCTATGGCTCGAAAACCACGGTATAAATTCCGTAAAAGAGATTATAGGCACAGCGTACTTGAATTAAACAAATCCACGTTATTTCAAGCATATATGGGGGTCAATCTGAAAATCAGGGAGAAAATAAATGACTTATAAACATCAATTTATTAAATTTATGGTAGAAAACGGCGTTTTAAAATTCGGCGAGTTTACTTTGAAAAGCGGCAGAAAAGCGCCTTACTTTATTAATACCGGCAACTACAAGTCTGGCTCTCAGCTTTCAAAGCTTGGCGAGTATTACGCACAGTGTATCGCAGATAACGGCATTGAAGCCGATACACTCGTAGGACCCGCTTACAAGGGCATACCGCTTGCGGTTACAACGGCTGTTTCGCTCTATAATAATCACGGAATTGATATAAATTATTGCTTTGACAGAAAGGAAGTAAAGGACCACGGTGAGGGTGGGCTTTTCGTCGGCAAGCAACTTCAGGACGGCGAAAAGATTATAATCGTAGAGGACGTAATGACGTCTGGCAAAGCCCTGCGAGAGCTATTGCCTAAGCTTAAAGCAGCGGCAAACGTTGAAATTGCAGGTATGGTAATTTCCGTTGACAGAATGGAGCGCGGGCTTCAAAGCAGGTTTTCCGCCGTGCAGGAGGTTTATAAAGAATTCGGCGTAAAAGTCTATTCCATTGTGACCATGGCGGACATTATTGCGGCAATTGAGGACGGCATAACAGACGGAAAAGAGTACCTTGATAAAATGAAAGAGTACCGTAAAATCTACGGCGTTAATTAAAATCAAAATACGCTAAAACCCCGTTATTTAAGCCATATATTGGGGGTAATTAAAAATAAAGCCCTTGCGCAATTTTGCGCAGGGGCTTATATATTGAAAAATTAAAGGGTGGAGAACGCATACCCAAGTTGCTTATAATGTTTGATTATCAGCTTCAAAGCATCAACCGTTGCCGTCTTGTTTGTGGTGTCGTGCGCAAGTATGATTATGCTTTTTTCGTTCGTCGCGGTATTTACGGCAGTTTTGAACAGCTCTTCTGGGCTGGCGTTGTAAAGTTCGGCGTCGCGCGTTGATGAGTTCCAGTCGTAGTATTTCATTCCGTGGTTTTGCACGGCTTCAATAAATTCAGCCGAAATTCCGTGGCTTCCTCCGGGGAAGCGGTAAAGCTTAGTCGGCTTGCCTGCAATTTCTTTAATAATTTTGTTACACTTGTCAATGTCCTTTAAAAGACTTTCCGTCGACGCGTATATGTCTTTGTAAACGTGGGAATAGGAATGCACTCCGACCGAATGTCCCTCGTCAATTTCACGCTTTATAATTTTTTTGCGCATTTCGGCATTTTTCCCGACTATAAAGAAAGTCGCCTTCACGTTCTCTTCCTTCAAAACGTCAAGTATTCGCGGTGTGACTCTGTCGCTCGGCCCGTCGTCAAAGGTAAGATAAATAACCTTTTGCGTCGCGGCGTCGGCAAAAGTAACCGTGCTTTTTGCAATTTTCGGACTGACGTAAAAAACGATTAAGAAAGCGCACATCAAAAGCGCAGCGCAAATAGCGGTAAAATTTCTGTTGTTCATACCATTATTTTGCGCAGAAGCCAAAATTTTACAACTTAAAATCAATAAAGTTTTACGTTAATTATCGAATCGGCAATCGCAATTTGTAACCGCCGTAAATCCTTGGAATAAACGTAGCCCTCGTTTACGTTGTCGCATTCGGCAATTAACCGCCGTATCTCTCCCGAAAAGCAGTTGTCCGTGTTTGCGGTCAACAGCCCTTTTAACGCGTTTCGGATATCGGTAATCACGCTTTTTGCCTGCGTTTGCCCGTACTCACCGGTGTCGATAGAGTTTGCACAGTTGTAGGCAAGGGTGGTCAGTGATTGCAAAGTATTCAGATTGCCCAAATAAAGCTTGTTGTTTGCGCTTGAAGCGTTCGCAACGTAATATTCTTCGGTTGAAATTTCAACTACTTCACACTCCATATCCCGCTTTTTAAGGTTTTCACACACGTTATTTGCGTCTTTGTCGTCGTAGTAACACGCCACCGTCACGAAAAACGAGTCGCCGTATTCTAGAATATATCCCGCTCCGCCGTAATTTGAAACCGCGCCTGAAATCGAGCCTGCCGATACTGCGTTGTCCTCGGTACGGTAACATACGAAGTAAAATGTACTTTTAAACGTCAGCTTATTGACAGAGCAGGAGAAGGCGGCAATTATAATAATAACTGTTACAAGCGCGACCGTCGCCACGGAAATTATAAAAGGCGAAATTTTTCTCCACGCAATCTTCATACGATAAGATATGCCGTAAAACGTTTCAAATATTGCAATTCAATCAAAAATATAGCCGACAAAAAAATAACACCCTTGCGGGTGTCATCTTTTTGGAGCTACTGGCCAGATTCGAACTGGCGACCTGCTGATTACGAATCAGCTGCTCTACCGGCTGAGCCACAGTAGCAAATTTAATTGAACGAATACTATTATAACAAAAATTTTGTTTTTTGCAAGCGTTTTTAAGGCGTAAATTACAAAAGCGTTTTAATTTGCATAAGATGTTATATTGCAAAGAGGTGTTTTTATGTCGTTAAGCGTTTGTCTGATTGTTAAAAACGAGGAGAATGTCATCGCCCGTTGCCTTGCCTGCGTTAAAAAATTTGCCGATGAAATAGTAGTGGTGGACACCGGCTCTGCCGACAGAACGGTGGAAGAGGTGAAAAAATTTACGGACAATATATATTTTTTCAAATGGATAGACGACTTTTCGGCTGCCCGTAATTTTTCTTTGGATAAAGCCTGCGGCGACTATGTTATGTGGCTTGACGCGGACGACGTTATCACTGACGAAAACTGCCGCAAAATAAAAAAACTTTTAAACGGAACGGATTTCGATATGGCTTTTTTACCGTATGCCGCTACCGCTGAAGACGGCGCACCCAACTTTATTTATTATAGGGAAAGAATTTTTAAACGCAATAAAAATTTCAGATTCAGCGGCGCGGTTCACGAGGCGGTTTCTCCCCAAGGCAAAGTGATTTACAGTGATGCAACAATATTACATAACAAGGTAAAGGAGAGTGAGCCGCTGCGCAATTTGAGAATACTACAAAAACAGATTGCCCGCGGGATATGCCTCAACGAACGCGAAAAATTCTACTACGGACGGGAGCTTTTTTACAACAGAATGTACCGTGAAAGTATAGCCGTTTTAGAGGATTTTTTGTGCGGTAACGGCTGGGTGGAAAACAAAATAGAGGCTTGCCTCAATCTTTACCGCGCATACGTCATTATCGGGGACGAAAAAGCAGCGTTAAACGCGCTTCTCAGGTCGTTTTTATACGCTCCGCCAAGAAGCGAAGCTTGCTGTATTTTGGGCGCGCATTTTTTAGAGCAAAACGACGTTAGTTGCGCCATATATTGGTACCAATCGGCGTTGGAGTGTGAAAACGACCTGAGAAGCGGCGCTTTCGTAAATATCGATTTTTGCGGCTTTATTCCATATATTCAGCTTTGCGTCCTATACGACCGCTTGGGCGAAACCGGAAAAGCAAATTTCTACAACGAAAAAGCAGGAGAAATAAAGCCGAACGATAAAAGCTACTTGAGCAACAAAAAATACTTTCAGTCAAAGATTATTTGTAAACCGTAAGAAAAAACTGCGGGGCATTCTGATATAAATCACAAGTAATACGTTGTAAATCATAAAATGGATAGAAACGGCGTTAAGCCGTTTTAATTTAAACTCAATCAAGAGGTATTATATAAATGATAAGATTAAGCATTTTCTTTTCGTGTCACGATAACTGCGGTTGTAGCAGCGGCTGTAACCCTTGCGGCGGCAACGTACAAAGAATTTACGTCAACAGCTTAACGGGCATTACTGGACCGACTGGCGCAACCGGTGCCACCGGGCCTGCAGGACCTACGGGTCCCACGGGTGTTACGGGCGCAACCGGCGTCACGGGTCCCACGGGTGTTACGGGCGCAACCGGCGTCACGGGTCCTACAGGCACTACAGGTGTTACGGGCGCAACCGGCGTCACCGGTCCTACAGGTCCAACCGGAATAACCGGACCCACGGGCGTTACTGGTCCTACAGGACCTACGGGAGCCACAGGACTCACCGGTTTAACAGGAGTAACGGGGCCTACGGGCTTAGCGGCTTCCGTCGTCGTAGGAACGACCGATACGGGCGAACCGGGAACAGCGGCTCTCGTAACTAATAGCGGAACTGAGACAAACGCCGTTTTGGATTTTGTAATTCCCCGTGGTGCCACGGGTCCTACAGGCACTACAGGTGTTACGGGCGCAACCGGCGTCACCGGTCCTACAGGTCCAACCGGAATAACCGGACCCACGGGCGTTACTGGTCCTGCAGGACCTACGGGTCCCACGGGTGTTACGGGCGCTACTGGAATAACCGGTCCTACCGGCGCGACCGGCGCAACGGGACCTGAGGGTGCTATTACGCCTGCGGCGGCTGTTCCGGATGTTGAAGAGCTCACGCCTGAAGAGGTAGGTACTACCTTGAATCAGTTGCTGGCATCGCTACGTGCGGCAGGTTTACTGCAGCAGAACTAAGTTACTGATATATAAATAGGAGTCGATAGCCTTCTGCAAATAAAGTCTAAGTGTAAGCTTTTAGTCAAACTAAACTATCATATCTAAAAAGCCCGATTTTGAGCCTTCCGCCCCAAATCGGGTATAATTTTTTAAAATTTAAAAAACAATAATCCGAAAAACGACAATAGCTGTTCCTATGCTTTCGGTGAGTATTGCAATATAAATTGAACTGAAATATTATATCGCTCAAGTCTCAAATATTGTTATACGGGCGGACTTTCAATTGACCTTTTGCTGATTAAAAGTTCATATTCCGTAGGCATATTTTGTGGAAATAATAAATAATAGGTTTTACTTTCGCCTACCGTATATTCCGTGCAATATTCCATATATACCATATTTTTTACTATATAAAGAAAATTGTCTATATTTTTATTTTTCAATTTTTGCAAATCTTTTGTGTTGTCGCCGACTTCGATAGGGGTGCAAAATTCACGCAAAGCGGCTTTTTCACGTATTTCCAAAACCGATAGCGGCGTTTTATTTTTGTCAACCCAATAAGTATTGTTCGTTATATCAAGCATAACCCATTTATTGAGCGAAGCATCCCAAATTTCGTTTACGACGTGGCAATCCCTGTCATATTGTGAATAGGGCATCATCCAAACTTTACGGGAATAAATTCCGATAGATAGACACATTTCATTTAGTATCTGCGCTTTATTTTTGCAATTTATACCTTGATTTTTAATGTCCAGACTGTATTCCAGCAAATCAAGCGCATTTATAGGCATATGGTTATCGTAATCGCTTTTATGAGTTAAACGGGGGGAATATTCGTTCATAAGCCGTAAAGCTCTTTCAAATTCTGTGCCGCAGCCTGCCGTCTTTTCTATATCGTATTTGTTTTTAAGCGTTTCATAATTTTCGTGTAAAAAATTGTAAGTTAATTTATAGTCAGTTGCGTCGCGGAATTCAAAATTGTTTTTAAGAATACCCGCTTCCATAATATAAATTTCATCAACGCTTTGCAAATAGCTTTTTTGTTTCATAAGTGCCACCTTAAAATATTTATTAAAGCCTATACCTATAAGTAACCCACTACTTAATGGCATTTGGGTGTAAGTTTGTCAGTAACGGCTAAGCAAAATAAAAGTCCATACCTATCAATTAAACAAACGCAATTAAAAGCAAAACATAAATTACGCCTTCAAATTATGTGATTATATACAAAAAAAGTCTAACCCAAGTTTGTTTCAAGTTAGACTTGTTTTGGTTGAGGCGACGGGATTTGAACCCACGACCTTATGGTCCCGAACCATACGCGCTACCAACTGCGCTACGCCTCAGTACGCTTTCATTATATATTTAATTTATTTTTCAGTCAATCAAAAATTGCGTCAACGCAAAATAAAATTGACTTGTCACGCTGTTTATATTATAATGGGTAAAAACTTCTACGGAGAGAAAAATGAGCAAGGCGGATGAAACTTTTATATCGAATATACAAGAAATTTTGACGAACGGGGTGTGGGACACCGACCTACCCGTCCGCCCGAAATGGAGCGACGGCACCCCCGCGCATACAATAAAAAAATTCGGCATTGTCAACCGCTATAATTTGCAGGAAGAATTTCCCATTCTCACAATCCGCCGCACGGCGTTCAAATCCTGTGTGGACGAATTGTTATGGATTTGGCAGAAAAAGAGCAATAATATAAAAGTTTTGAATTCCCATATCTGGGATCAATGGGCGGATGCTAACGGCTCGATTGGTAAAGCTTACGGCTACCAGCTCGGCGTAAAACATAAATATAAAGAAGGGGAGTTCGATCAGGTAGACAGGGTTTTATACGACTTGAAGAACAACCCTGCAAGTCGCAGAATTATGACCAATATCTACACCTTTGCAGACCTTAATGAAATGAATTTATACCCTTGCGCATACTCGATGACGTTTAACGTTTCGGGCGACACGCTGAACGGAATTTTGAACCAGCGTTCAAACGATATGCTTACGGCTAATAATTGGAACGTGGCTCAGTACGCGATTCTGCTTATAATGTTTGCTCAGGTGTCAGGATTGAAAGCGGGGGAACTCGTTCACGTAATCGCCGACGCGCATATTTACGACAGGCACGTGCCGATAGTCGAAGAAATAATAAAGATGCCCCGTCTTGCCGCACCCCGTCTTGAGGTGGACGAATCGATTAAGAATTTTTACGATTTTACCGTTGACAGCTTCAAGCTCGCGGACTATAAATTTAACGAAAAGAAGTACTCGATACCAGTAGCCGAATAATTGTCTAAAATGTCGTTAATTAAGGCATATATGGGCACCAATTGAAAAAATTAATAGGAAAAGACGCAAAATGAAAGCAATTCTTCACGCAGATAAAAATTGGGGCATAGGGAAAAATAACGGACTTATGTTCAAAATTCCCGCCGATATGAAATTCTTTAAGGAAACTACCACCGGCAACGTAGTGGTTATGGGAAGCAATACTTTAAAGTCATTCCCCGGCGGTAAGCCGCTTAAAGACAGAATCAATATCGTTCTCTATCCCGACGGCGGGGAGCGGAACGACTGCAAAATCGTACGCTCCGTTGAAGAGCTTTTTACCGAGATTGACAAGTATCCCCCCGATAAGGTTTATGTAATCGGCGGACAAATGATGTACAGAACGCTTCTGCCGTATTGTGAAGAAATTCTCGTAACCAAAGTCGACGCAGAGGGCGATGCGGATGCTTTTTTTGAGAATTTGGATAAAAATTCCGATTTTAAACTTGTTTACGAAAGCGACCCCGTTGAAACCAACGGTTATTTTATCAGGTTTACTACCTATAAGAATATGAATATCAAAATGCGCTGAAAATGAGTAATAAAGGAAAACTTACTGTTTTAATAGTAAATATTCTTATGTGCGTCGGCTTAATCCTTCTCACGTATTTTTTTATGAGCGGTTGGGGCGTTCTTGTAAGAGCGGCTTTTTACGCTATTGCGGGCGTAGGGATAGCGGCAAGCGTCGTTGCGTTTTTTTGGAATAAAATTGCCGTTTTAAAGACAGCTTTCATTTTGCTTATCGTTGCAGTTGTTATGCTCGTTGCGTTTATAGTAATCAGTGAGGTGGGCCACCTGAACGATTATGATAGCGACGAAGAAAAAATTAGCGGCTTAGTAAAAATAATAAGCGACACGGGCGCTTGGGGAATGGCGGTGTACGTTCTCATACAAGTCCTGCAAGTTGTAATTTTACCGCTGCCTGCAGTCGTGTGCTACGTACCCGGCGCAATCATTTGGGGTGCGCCAATGGCGACGCTGTTGGCTTCAATAGGCGTAATTATGGGTTCGGTAATCGCCTATTTTATCGGAAGAATTTGGGGCAAAAAAGCCGTAATTTGGATTGCGGGTAAAGAAACGACGGAAAAATATTCGGCGTATTTCGGTAAGCGCGGGAAGGGAATTTTCGTAATCATGCAAATCCTGCCCTTTTTTCCCGACGATATTTTATGTATGATTGCGGGCTTGACGAGTATGAATTTCGTTTATTTTCTCGTGGTGATGTGTACTGTGCGCCCGGCAATAATTTCCGTTTACTGTTTTTTAAGCGGCGGAAGCGTAATACCTTTCAGTGGGTGGGGAATTTACGTTTGGATAGCTATTTTTGTCGTTTGTATTGTGCTTGCTGTGCTGTCTTTTAAGTATCAGGATAAGTTTGAAAGCTGGTTGATATCCAAATTTTCACGCCGTAAAAAGGGCGAAGTTCAGGCGAAAATTCAATCCCTGCAAAATCAATTACCCCCCGAATATGCTGCAAATAACGCTATTTCGGAAGAAAAAGAGCGGGAAGCCGACGGCAACGCGCCGTCACCCGAAGCAAATAAAAAAGAGTAAAGCATAAAATAAACTTGCTTGTTAAACAATTGCCCGACGGGGCGTGAAACTTCACGCCCCGTCGGTTTTTTTTCATATAATACATTGATTAAATTTCTACCGGAGAAGTACTTGTTTAATGGAATGGCTGAATAATTTTACGGGTTGGCAACTTGCGCTTATGGGTACGGGCTTCACTTGGTTCTTAACCGCGCTTGGCGCCTCGTTCGTATTTATATACAAAAACGTCAACGACAAAGCATTTTCTTTTATGATGAGCAGTGCGGCTGGCATAATGCTCGCATCGACGTTCTTTTCACTTTTAATGCCGGCAATGGATATGGTGGAGGAGTTTTCCTATTTAATTCTTACCTGCGGCTTCGTGCTGGGCGGCGCGCTAATTATCGTAACTGATATTGTAATAGGCAAATTACATATGTTTTCCGACAGTCAGAAAAAGCGCGGATGCGCAGTGATGTGTATTGCCGTAACTATGCACAATATTCCCGAAGGGATGGCGGTTGGCGTTGCCTTTGGCGCACTGGCTTCAGGTCAAACGGTGGAGGGCGTTGCCGCCGTTATGCTTGCCGTCGGTATAGGCATACAGAATTTTCCCGAAGGAATGTGCGTCGCTTTCCCGTTACGCGCTAACGGATTTTCAAGAAAGAAATCTTTTTTCATCGGTCAGCTTTCGGGCGCGGTGGAAATAGTGGCGGGTGTAATAGGCGCACTTGCAGTCACCGCGGTTAACGGAATACTTCCGTGGGCGCTGTCGTTTTCTGCCGGAGCCATGCTTGCAGTGGTGTGCTCGGAGCTTATCCCCGAAAGCTTCGCACAGGGCAAAGTGAAGGCGACAGTGGGCGTAATTTTCGGCTTTGCTTTAATGATGATTTTAGACCTTGCGTTTGGCTAAAACACGCGCTGAATTTTAATTGGTGCCCATATATGCATTATTTTCGCGGTTTTGTGCACGAAACTTTAATATAAAAAATCTTTCGCAGTGCTTTTTAGGCGCTGCGTTTTTGCTTCGAATAATTTGAATAATTACTAAATTTTTCCGCAACATAACGGTATGGAAAAAAGTAGTAACAGAAAAACCGCCGTTGTCGTAGGCGGCAGCTCGGGCATAGGTTGCGAAACATGCTTGCGACTCGTTAACCGTGGATGGAACGTAGTTAATATCTCCCGTACGCCCTGTAAAAGCGTAAAAGTCGTCAACGTTACGGCAGACGTTTCCGTGGGCGACGAATTGGTTGACGCGATAAAATCCACGTGTGAAAAATACGCGGTTTCCGCGCTCGTATACAGCGCGGGTTTCTCAATGGCGGCGCCCATAGAATACGCAAGGGAAAGCGACTACAAGTATCTTTTCGACGTAAACTATTTCGGCGCGCTTAAAGCCGTGCAGGCGGTTATACCTGCATTTAAAAAGAAGGGCGGCAGAATAATTCTTGTCGGCTCTTTGGGCGGCGACCTGCCTGTAAGTTTCGACAGCTTCTATTCGTCTTCAAAAGCGGCTTTGGAAATGTTTTGCCGTTCGGCTTATTCCGAGCTTAAATCTTACGGTATAAAAGTCACAGGGCTTCTTCCCGGAGGAACGGCAACCGCGTTTACTTTTAAAAGAAAAGTATATACCGAGGAAGAAAATAAAAGCTATTCGGGTAAGGTTAACCGTGCGGTTGCCGCGCTCGCCAACATGGAGCAGGGGGGTATGTCGGCTTCGTCGGTTGCGGAAATTATTTACAACCTTCTTATTACGGACAATCCCCCCGTAATTAAAACTTGCGGCACAAAGAATAAAATGTTTCGTTTGTTTTCGCGCGTAATGCCCGAAAAAGTCACGCTCAGAATAAATGAGAGGATGTACAACCAATGAGAAAGGAATTTGATTTGTCGCGCCGTGACGAGCGCGAAAGCCTAATAAAAACCGCAAAAACGAGAGGGGAGAGAAATGACAGGCAAGACACGCGATAACTATAACGCAAATTACCTTAACTATGTTAAAACTCAGGACCCGCCTACCCAACATTTTAAAAACTGTGCGTCTGCATTCGGCGTGGGCGGGCTTATATGTTGCATAGGTCAGTTTATTCGCTACATGTTCGAATTTGCAGGGCTTTCAGGTGACGAACTTGCAGGCGCAACGTCGATGGTTCTTATATTTTTGGGTTGCTTCTTAACGGGGCTCGGCGTTTACGACAGAATAGGAAGATATGCGGGCGCAGGCTCAATCGTGCCTATAACGGGCTTTGCAAACAGCGTTACTTCTCCTGCGATTGAATTCAAAACCGAGGGGTGGATTTACGGTATGGCTGCCAAAATGTTCACCGTTGCAGGCGCTATAATAGTATTCGGCGTGTTCTCGGGCGTACTCGTAGGATTGATATATTTTTTCCTGTAATTTTTTAATTGCCCCCGATATATGCCATAACTAACGCTATTTTCAGAAAATTTATTTGTGGTAAAATATGAAGAAAGGAAACACCGTATTTTTTAAAAACTCACCTTGCATAACTTCGTTTGCCGCCGTTTGCGGTTCAAAGGAAAAGGAGGGCGTTTTAGGCGATTTTGCCGATATAACTTTAGATGACGATATGTATGAAGAAAGCACCTTTGAAAAGGCTGAGTGTAAAATGCTTTCGACGGCTATCTCTCTTGCGATAGAAAAAGGCGGCTATTCGGAAAAAGATATAGACGTTCTTTTTTCAGGCGATTTGTTGAACCAGATTATTTCCGCAAGCTTTGCTGCAAGAGATTTTAATTTTCCGTTTCTGGGCTTGTACTCGGCCTGCTCTACCATGAGCGAAAGCCTGCTTCTCGGCGCAATGCTGGTTAACGCGGGCTACGTCAACCGCGTCGTTGCCGCTACCGGCAGTCACTTTGCTTCGGCTGAAAGGCAGTACCGCTATCCTTTGGAGCTAGGCTGTACCCGCCCGCCACAGGCGCAGTGGACGGTGACGGCTGCGGGAGGCTGCGTAATCTCTTCCGAAAGGAAAGGAGTAAAAATCGTAAACGGCACTATGGGTAAGGTTTGCGACTTCGGTGTAACCGACGTAAACAATATGGGGGCTGCCATGGCGCCCGCCGTTGCTATAATAGGACCATGGGCAGCTTAAAACTTTAACGCGATAAAACTAAATGGAGGACGATGCAAGTTGTCTTAAAGCAAGCGTACGGAGTTTTAATTTAACGCCGTGCGCTTGTTTTATGTGCAAATAAGCGGCAAAATGCGCATTTTAACGTCGTATCTATTGACTTTATTCGGTAAAAGCGTTACAATATTTATTGGCTATTTGCGTAAAATAATAGATAAAATCTATTAGCGCATAACGGTTTTTTAAGCGGAGCGAATAATTGAAAACTAACGAATTGTTTGATTTATCTCATACTTTGGCGGCGGAATACCTTAAAGGCTTTGAGTTCCCGTGGGCGGCTTTGGCAGGGCTTAAAGATTTTATTATCGAATTAGGCAAAACTCTCGATAGTAACTCGTACGAGGAGGTGTCTACTGACGTTTGGGTTCACAAAAGCGCAAAAGTCGCCGCTACGGCGCATCTCGGCGCCCCCTGTATAGTCGGCGCGAATTCGGAAGTAAGGCACTGCGCGTTCGTGCGCGGCGGCGCGCTTATCGGTTGCGGCTGCGTGGTTGGCAACTCTACCGAACTTAAAAACGTAATTTTGTTCGACGGCGTTCAGGTTCCGCACTATAATTACGTCGGCGACAGTATTTTAGGATATAAAGCCCACATGGGCGCAGGCTCGATAACGTCCAACGTCAAATCCGATAAAACGCCGGTTGCGGTAAAGGGCGATGGGATAGAAATAAAAACGGGTTTAAAGAAGCTCGGCGCACTTTTGGGCGACTTCACGGAAATAGGCTGTAACAGCGTTTTAAATCCCGGCACCGTAACGGGAAGAAACGTTACCGTCTATCCGCTGTCTTGCGTTCGCGGAATAATTCCCGAAAACAGCATTTTAAAGACAGGCGGCAAAGTAGTAAAAAAGAGAATATAATCTTTTTAAAGAGAATACGTAAGAAATAATTTTCAGGAGTACTATGGGTAAATATTTCGGAACGGACGGTTTTCGCGGCGAAGCAAACGTTACGCTGACCGCCGATCATGCATATAAAGTGGGACGGTTCCTCGGTTGGTATTACGGAGAACTTAAAAGGCGCACAGGCGACGCGTCCGCTCCCAGAATAGTAATAGGCAAGGACACGCGCAGGTCAAGCTATATGTTTGAATACACCCTGATTGCCGGGCTTACCGCGTCGGGTGCGGACGCTTATATGCTTCACGTTACCACGACGCCGTCCGTCGCTTATATTTCAAGGATAGACGGTTTTGATTGCGGCATAATGATTTCGGCAAGTCATAACCCTTATTTTGATAACGGCATAAAGCTTATAAATGCAAACGGCGAGAAGATGGACGAAGGAACAGTTCTTCTTATCGAAAGCTTTCTTGACGGAAAGCTTGAAGTTTTCGGCAAGAAGTGGGACGAGCTTCCTTACGCCACTAAAGAAAATATAGGAAAAACCGTTGACTATGCGTCGGGCAGAAACCGCTATATCGGCTACCTCATTTCTCTCGGTATGTACTCTTTCCGCGGAATGAAGGTCGGGCTTGATTGCGCCAACGGCAGCGCTTGGAATATAGCTAAATCGGTTTTCGAGGCTCTCGGCGCAACGACGTATGTCATTAACGCCCAGCCGGACGGCTTGAACATAAACGAAAACGCAGGCTCTACCCATTTGGAGGGGTTGCAAAAGCTCGTAAAAGATAAAAATCTTGACGTAGGCTTTGCCTACGACGGAGACGCGGACAGATGTCTTTGCGTTGACGAAAACGGCAACGCGGTTACGGGCGACCACATTCTGTATATTTACGGTCTGTATATGAAAGAACGCAACAAGCTCGTAAGCAATACCGTCGTTGCGACCGTTATGTCCAATTTCGGTTTTTTCAAGGCGTTGGACGCAGCAGGGATTAAATACGCAAAAACGGCGGTCGGCGACAAATACGTTTACGAATATATGTCCGCTCACGGCAATAGGCTCGGCGGAGAACAGTCGGGGCATATAATTTTCTCAAAATACGCTACCACTGGCGACGGAATACTGACGAGCCTGAAAATTATGGAAGTTATGATGGCAAAAAAACAGCCCTTATCAAAACTTGCCGAACCCGTCCGTTTTTACCCGCAGGAGCTTGTAAACGTCCGTATTGCCGATAAGGAGAAAGCACAAAATGACAAGGACGTAGTTGCGGCAATAAAAAAAGTAGAAAAAAAATTGAAAACGAGCGGCAGAATTCTCGTAAGACCTTCCGGAACGGAACCTCTTATTAGGGTAATGGTGGAGGCAGAAAGCAAGGAATTCTGTTCGTCGTGCGCGGAAGAAGTCGTTTCCGTACTGCGCAAAAAGGGATATTGTCAGGATTGAGGAAAGTTAAATGTGCGGAATTGTCGGATATTTAGGTAAAAAACAGGCTGCGCCCGTTCTTTTGGACGGACTTAGGAAGTTAGAGTACAGAGGTTACGATTCTGCCGGTCTTGCAATTATGACGCCTGAAGGTGAAATAGACATAGCTAAGGCAAAGGGCAGATTAAAAGTTTTGGAAGAGCTGACGCGCGGCGGCAAGTCGTTGAGCGGCGTTTGCGGCATAGGACACACGCGTTGGGCAACTCACGGCGAGCCGAGTGAAAATAACGCTCACCCTCATTGCAACGATGAAAAGACCATTGCGGCGGTCCACAACGGAATAATTGAAAATTATGCCGAGCTGAAAGAAAAGTTAACGAGAAAGGGTTATAATTTTTATTCCCAGACTGATACGGAAGTTGCTACCAAACTTGTCGATTATTATTATAAAAAGTACGGCGACCCCATTCGCGCAATATCGGAGTTCGCGCTCAGAGTCAGGGGTTCGTACGCGCTTGCAGTTATTAACAAAGATTATCCGGACTCTATTTTCGCTATCAGGAAGGACAGCCCCATGATAGTCGGCGTTGCTGGCGGCGACGCGTTTTTGGCTTCCGACGTTCCCGCGATATTAAAGTATACGAAAAGCGTCTACTACGTCGACAATATGCAGATTGCCCGTCTCGAAAAGGGCGGCGTAACGTTTTATAACCTTGACGGCGAAGAGGTTTCCAAAGAGATAGTTGAAATAAGCTGGGACGCCGAAGCGGCTGAAAAGGGCGGATATGAGCATTTTATGCTCAAAGAAATCCACGAACAGCCCAAAGTAGTAAAGGATACTTTAAATTATATTTACCGTAACGGTGGACTCGACTTTTCCGAAGTGGGGCTTTCCGACGGCGATTTTAAAAAAATAAACGGAATAGTCGTAGTGGGTTGCGGTTCCGCTTATCACGCAGGCGTTGTTATGCAGTACGTTACGGAAGATTTGGCGCGCGTTCCCGTCAGGGTCGAGCTTGCCTCCGAATTCCGTTACCGCAATCCCGTATTGACGGACGAACTCGTTATCGCTATAAGCCAAAGCGGAGAAACCGCGGATACGCTTGCGGCTGTCAGAGCAGCCAGAGAAAAGGGGCTTAAAACTTTAGCTATCGTAAATGTCGTTGGGTCGTCTATCGCCCGTGAAGCGGACTACGTTTTCTATACGAAAGCAGGTCCCGAAATCTCCGTTGCCACTACTAAAGCGTACAGCGCACAGCTTATTGCTTGTTACGCTTTTGCAATAAAACTTGCAAAGCTGCACGGTCAAATTGACGGAGATTATTACGCTAAACTTCTCAAAGAGCTTTTGTCTCTTCCCGAAAAGATAGAATATCTCTTGTCCCGCAAGGAACTTATCCAGAAGTTTGCCGCAAAAACCATGGATAGGAATGACGTTTTTTTTATAGGCAGAGGCACGGACTACGCCGTCTGTATAGAGGGCAGCTTAAAACTTAAAGAAATCAGTTACGTTCATTCCGAAGCGTACGCCGCAGGCGAGCTTAAACACGGAACAATCAGCTTAATAGAGGACGGAACCCTTGTTCTCGGTATATTAACGCAGAAAAATCTTGTTGAAAAAACGTTGAGCAACTTAATCGAAACCGCAAGCCGCGGGGCTTTGATTGCGGCAATCGCCGCCGAAAGCGTAAAACTTTCCGAAAACAGCCTTGATTTTGTGTTCCGCATACCTGACTCGGACGAGCATTTTATCGCCAGCCTTGCAGTAATACCGTTGCAGTTTTTCGCGTACTATCTCAGCGTACTGCGCGGAAACGACGTGGACAAGCCAAGAAATCTTGCAAAGAGCGTTACCGTCGAATAATCACGCTTAATTATCAAATTCACTCAAATCGGAAAAAAATAAATGAAAAATAAATACAAGAAAATCAAAGAAATAGGCATACTCGCCGCATGCGATTTCGCCGCCATAACGGTGTCCGTACTCCTGTCGCTTTTAGTCGCCAACGGTGCGGTGGAATTCCGTTTGGATCTTCTGTACTGGTACCTTATGAATCTCGTCGTTGGGTATCTCTTTATTGCGCTGTTCAGGCTGTACTTTATTGTGTTTACTTCGGTAGGAATAGTCGACACCTTAAAAACCGTAGGCGCGGCAGCTTGCATTCTTGCGGCAAATATAGGTTTTTCGTTTATTTTTGATACGGTTAACCTGCGGGTTTGCATCGCGTACGCAACTATTTTAGCGGTTTTCGTGCTTATCGTAAGATTTTCCAAGCGTCTTTATGTCGCGGTTAAATATTCTTTTTCAACTAAAAACGTAAACAAAGTCAGGGTCATGATAGTAGGCGGCGGTAACGCCGGAACTATGCTTATAAGGGAAATTTTAACCACTGATAAAATAACGTATCACCCTGTATGCGTAGTGGACGACGACCACAATAAGATAGGCAAAAATATTTACAACGTAAAAATCGTCGGCGATACCGAACAAATTCCGCAAATGGTTGAAAAATACGGCATACACGAAATTTTAATTACTATGCCGTCAGCTCCCAAAGCCGATATAAAACGCGTTTACGAGATATGCAAGCAAACTAACTGTAAGGTTAAAACTCTCCCCGGCATTTATCAAATAGTTAACGGCGACGCCAGCGTTACGGCGCTCCGCGACGTGCAGATATCCGACCTTTTGGGCAGGGACCAAATAACGGTCAACCTTGATGAAATTATGGGTTATATAGAAAACCGCGTAGTTTTGGTTACGGGCGGCGGCGGGTCTATAGGCAGCGAGCTTTGCCGCCAGATTGCAATCCACTCTCCGAAGCAACTCATAATTTTGGATATTTACGAAAACAACGCTTACGAAATAGAGCAGGAACTTAAACGCAGTCACCCCGAACTTAACCTTCTTACGCTGATTGCAAGCATAAGAGACGTTGGCAAAATGGAGGACGTTTTTAAAAAGTATTCGCCGGAAATCGTATTTAACGCCGCGGCGCACAAGCACGTTCCCCTTATGGAAACCAGCCCCAACGAAGCGGTAAAAAATAACGTTTTCGGTACGCTCAATATGGCAAGATGCGCGGATAAGTTCGGTTCAAAGGTTTTCGTACAGATTTCAACCGATAAAGCCGTCAACCCTACCAATATAATGGGCGCAACCAAGCGCATCTGCGAAATGATAGTTCAGACTATAGGCAAGCACAGCAAGCAGACTAAGTTTGTCGCGGTACGCTTCGGTAACGTTCTCGGTTCAAACGGCTCGGTAATCCCTCTGTTTGAACGGCAGATAGCGGAGGGCGGTCCCGTAACCGTGACCCATAAGGACATAATCAGATACTTTATGACTATACCCGAAGCGGTATCGCTCGTGTTGCAGGCAGGCGCTTACGCTCAGGGCGGACAAATTTTCGTGCTCGATATGGGCGAACCGGTAAAGATTTACGACTTAGCGTATAATCTTATCAAGCTTTCCGGATTGGAGCCGGGCGTAGATATCGAAATAGTTTGTACGGGTTTACGTCCCGGCGAAAAACTGTACGAAGAACGGCTTATGGACGAAGAGGGGATGCAAAAAACTCCCAACGGGCTTATCAATATAGCAAATCCCATTGAACTGGACGAAGAAAAGTTATGGGCTACCCTCGGCGAACTCAAGAAAGCAGCTTACGACGAAACACCCGATATGAAGAATTTGGTCGCCCGTCTCGTAACGACCTATAAACCACAGAACCGATAAACTAAAAAGGCTTCCGCCGTTACGGTAATTCCCATAGGGAATTTATTAAAACGTAAATAAAAAGATTTAGGCATAGCGTTAAGCTGTGCCTTTTCTGTACTTTTTTTCGTGGACGAACTAGGCTACTCGTAGCCTAGTGAGATATTGATATGTTTATATTTCCCGCAAAATTCAACCAGTTGCGCTCTTTCATTTTTCGTGATATAATGATTGTACGATAAACAGTAATTTAGAAGACTAAATGATTTGGGATTAAGGAGAAAGTATTGTTATGGGACTAGATATATATGCAGGGACATTAATTCGTTATTATGCGCGTAATTGGAAAACAGTATCACAACAATTTGCCGAGGCTAATGGAATAGATTTCCAAACAATAAGACCGCAACAAAATAGTGAAAATGAACTTTCTTTACAAGAAATTCAAGAGTTAGTAACTCAATGGCAAAATGCTATAATAAAAGGTCTTAAATTAAACCCTGTACCATTATGGAATGAGGATTATGAAGTTACGCCATATTATACAGATAAGCCGGACTGGGATGCCTTAAATGCTTTATTACTTTACATTGCTTCAAAATACAGTAATAAAGAAGTACCTTCTACAATTATTAAGAATTTTGATATTTACAAACACCCTATTGTATCAGAATTTCTTGAAACGAAAAATTTTCAATTATCTTTATTTGATGGCAATGGTTGGTGGCTTCCTATTAAAAGGAATATAATGTTTAATTATGTTTTACCAAATTCAGAGGAAAGTATTTTAGCAACAAGTAGTTTACTTCTTGAAGAATTGCAAGTATATAATTCTTTTGAATGGAATGCTGATAGAAATACTATCATTTCGTGGAGCAAAACAGAAGGTTATCCTGCTGATATGGTATATAGCAAGGAAAACGGAATAGAAGAAGCACATAAACATATGGCATATAATACAGAGTCTTTAGCAAAATTTGCTTTTTCTATTTTATGGCAAGCAGCTGAATTTTCTCTTGAACACGGTGTTGTTATTGTTTACGATTTTTAATATCAAGACAAGCATACGCGCCCCTGCTAGTTTGTAGTTTTACCTATGTAATTTATTTGTTTTGAATTATAGTAGAAATGCATTATATTGATATAGATGATAATACGAAGAAATTGATGTTTGGTATAGATTATATAAACAGAACGATAAATTTCAATTTGTCTTTCTAAATAGTTTGTAGTAAAAAGCTCTCGAACGATATGTTCGAGAGCTTTTGTCCTCGCTTGAAAGT
>CAJTYL010000008.1 GCA_910583855.1 uncultured Christensenella sp. | reverse complement strand
TATCTGAAAGGATTCAGGTTGCCTACGTGGTCAGGGGCGTCTATGTCGTTTCCGTTTGCGTCGAGCACGGCGTGGTTGCCCCAGGCATCGTAGATATATCTTACCACAACCGCGCCTGTATTGTCAAGAATGGCTATTTTTAAAAAGAAAAGGGGCGGTTAAAATAACCGCCCCTTTTCCGTTAATTTCCCAAAGGATCTTCTATTCTTTGCTGAATGTAATTTAAAACGTTTCCCTTGCCCGTTTCAAAATCAAGGTAAGTTTTTTCGCCTATCGCTACCGCAAAAACAGGATAACACCATCCATCCCATCCAATATAACTGTTAATTGTAAAGGTTATTATTGTAGTTTCATTAATATCGTTGAAAAAGCCTGCTTGTTCTAAAATAGGAATACTCTCGTCTACAAAATAAAAATAATGCGTTTGATATACAGCAATAGCCGCTTGCACATTAGGGTAATTCGAATATCTTTCATTGAAGTCATCGACATCAATCAAAATCTCAAAACCTGTTTTTATTTTATCAAAAGTTTCTTGAGTAATGGTAGCCTTAAAGCTTTGAAAAACAAACTTATCTTTATATTTATCGTTAGTATAGGAATCATAAACTTGTTGCCACTGCTCCCTTGCACAAGCCGTACAACCGCTCAAAGAAAATAACAATGCAACAATAAAGACCACTATTAACGAATATTTAACAAGTGATTTTTTCATTACGTCCCCTCGAATAACTTCAAAGCTTTTTATAGAAAGAATGAACAATCGGTCCTAAAAAATAGGAATATACTAAATATTTTAACGCTCGTTCGTAATCCACATTGGAATATCCTCTCGTAACTCCGCCGAAAAGATCGGCTCCGGCATCCCATGGTGCTTGGTAATAAGTCCAAGATGTCCTTTTATGCCATTCTTTGTATGAGGGCAAACCAATACATAGCAAATATCTAGTAATACCCAACATCATAAGTTGCGGAACATGTCCGAATTCGTGCCTTACCGTATCATCATTTACATTCGTTCTATCAAGCATTATTATACCGACAGAACCAGACCGACCGCCGCCCATATCTGCTCTTATAATCGGTACACCGTTATAAAAAGACATCATTTGAGATTGCACAACAGCGTTTGCGTCATTATTATAAGGATTCCAACCGATACGATCCATATCGTTATAAATAGTACTGTCAAAAGCTGAGCCCATTAACGCAGCGCCGTACATTCCTATCGTAAGACCGAATTCGCAAGCAACCGTAAAAAGAGGGTGGTATAAAGCATTCATCACGCTAGCCACAGCAATTGCCGCACCGGCTAGTCCCAAGAACAATCCGCCGATAAATCTACCTACTGCCCCCCAATCTATCGTGCCCGTAGGGTCGTAGCCCATTACGGGATTATTGCCGCAGTAAGCGTAAAGGTTTAAGCCGTTAACGGTAGTCGGGTCGGCGTATTCCACGCCGTCCTGCGAAATAAATCTGCCGACTTCGGGGTCGTAGTAACGCGTTTGCAGGAAGTACAAGCCCGTTTCCACGTCGTAGTAATAACCGCGGTATCTGAACGGATTCAGGTTGCCCACGTGGTTGGGATCGTCTATATCGTTTCCGTTTGCGTCGAGCACGGCGTGGTTGCCCCAGGCATCGTAGATATATCTTACCACGACCGCGCCCGTTTCGTCAAGTATGGCAACGATATTCCCCTGCGCGTCTTTGCGGTAGAAGTACTGCACCAAAACTTCCGCTACACCCGTTGAACCTGTACTGTCCGGCAGCATAGTTTTATTGCCCTCTTCGTCCTCTGCGTAGTATTGTTTCGTTATTTGGACTACCCCTGCCAAGCCTTTATCGTCGTAGACAAACTGCAATTGGTCAAAATTGCCGATTATATTATTTTCAGCGTCGTATAAAGTATGTATTCCGTTCTTGTTTATTCTTCTTCCCTTACCGTCGTAGACAAACTTGTTAGCGTCGTATTCGGTAAGAAATTTACCGAACAGCCATCCGACCTTTTTGTTCCTGTACTTAGTGGGGTTGCCGAGGTTGTTATACTCGCACTTTTCCCCGTCGTACGATAATAGCTTATCTCCGTTATACTTATAGCTATGGTGAATACATTCGAGTTCGGAAAGCTCTTCCCCGTCCTTTGCGGTATAAGCATATTCGCAGCGTTCAGTTATATTGCCGCTATTATCGTAGGTAAACACGGAGGTCTTGTTAAGGGCTTTGTTGTCTTCACGGATAAGGCGGTTTAACGCATCGTACTTGTACTTTGCTACTATATGCCCGTTTCCCTTGATTTCGCAGATATTGCCGCAGGCGTCGTACTTATATTTTATGCTGTCTTTCATCTCCGCGCCGCTTCCGAACCATACGGTTGAGGGCATATTCGTGGCGTGGTCTCCTACCTTTCGGTACGATATATACTCCGCGGCAACTTTATTTTCGCCGTTATAAATCTCTTTGCCCGTGTTCCTGCCGTTTACGTCGGATAAAGATTTGAACTTATAATCGCCAAAGGAAATATAATCCAAGTCTCGCGCGGCGTTTTCTTTGTAGGTATACGTATATAAATGAGTGCAACCGCCTTCTATTGAGCGGGACCTCAATAAGCCGTATCCGTCGTAGCCGTAACTTTCCCGCATTGAAAACTGTCTGCCCGCGTCAAGCAGGTTCGACCTTGACGTAACCAATACGAGCTTATCAAATTGGTTATAGACGAAGTCGGTTTGGTTGCCGACAGGGTTGCCGTCGGGATTCCTCGACACAACTGCATCGGGGTTGGGAGTATAATCTTCAAAATTATCACTAAAGGTAAATTCGTCGCCCAAAACGTAATTATACTCTTTTACCAACTGACCTTTGACGTCATAGTTTTTAACGTTTATTATTTCGCCGTTTACGGAAGTTTCTTCGGTTATTTTCAAAGCGCCCGACTCTTCGTCATTACTACCCCATTTTTCCGTTTTAACGGTTACGGTATCGTTCCCCGTCTGATAAGATATGCTTTTGAAGCCAAACGAAGCAGATTCGTCCTCAAAATTATAACTGTATTCGTCGTCATAGGAGCTTGAAAGCTGTTCGGCGCCATTTAACGATACCTTAGTTATTTTACGGTTATGGTCGTATGTATAATTTATAACTGTATTTCCGCTTTTGACCTCAACGGGTAAACCGTGCTCGTAGATTATATCCGTTGCGTTTGCCTCGCCCTCCTCCGTGCTTTGCGTAACGGAAGTTACCGCACCGTTGTAAGGATTCCTGCCGTAGGCAATTTTGCCGCCGTTGGGCAAAGTTGTGCTATTGACTAAGTTCGTCCCGTCGACGTATTCGTATTCCGCCGCCGTTTCACCGAGACCGTTCTTATCAGCAATAACCTGTCCGTTTTCGGCGTAAACATTTTCCGAATAGAATTTTGTAGAGCTGTCTAAGCTGTTCCAGGAAATAGTTTTGATAATATTCCCTTTATCGTCGTAAACCCTTTCCTCAAAATTTTTACCGTAAGTAAGCTCTTCGCCCTCAACGTAGCTTTCGGTTAAAATAAGGCTGCCCTGCGCGTTGTAGGCGTATTTTACAACGGCTATCATTTCGGATATTTCTCCGCCGTTATCGATAAATTGCGTTAATTTCGTATCTGTCAATTTCCCTGAAGTGTCATAGCAATAGGTTTCTTCCGTCTTGACTTTAACATTATAAGAAATATTTACCCAATCTTTAGTTTTGCTAACCAGTTGATCAAGGAGATTATATTTTTCCACTACCGAAATATCGGGTGAGCCTACGTTGTCACTTGTAACAGTCGTTATTTGGTTACCGTTTGAAAAACCATATTGATAATTTGTTGATTTAATTACACCCGTGAAGTCTTTCTGTTCGAATCGTATTAAACGGGTATCAGAATCAAACGTATATTTTTCATATTTTCCGTTTGAAAAATCAATCGTTACGTCACTGCCGGCACGATCGATTTTTAAATCTGTAACCGTTTTTGCCGGCGTACCTTTTCCTATAACTATGCGCGTTAATAAACTGTCGGGATAGTATAATCTTATTTGAAAATTTTCAGTTCTTTTTAAGACTTGTAACCTGTTGTCTGTTGAATACATCAAATTTACGTGATTATCATCTGCATACAAAACGCGCTGTAATCTTTTTTGAGTATCATATACGTATTTAGTTATAATACCGCGGGAATCGGTAATGCTTTGAAGAAGACCGTTGCAATAATCAAATTTTACCTGTTTACCTTTATTATCTGTAATGCTTATGATTTTATCTTCCGTATCGTATTCAACGGCGACGTAATTTCCGTAACTATCGCTTACATAAACTAAATTACCATAAAGATTAAATCCGTTTATAATACCGTTATTATCTTGCAAGAAGTTTTTAGGGGTTTGGCGCAAAACCAATTCCAATTGCGCTTTCTTGGTATAATAAGCTGCAAAATTTTCTTTTAACGTATTTAAGCTGTTTTTTGCTTGTGAGATTATAAAATTGATTTGACTGTTGAGGTTAACGATTTGTTTTTCATAAATCAATTTAAAATTTTCCTTTGTGTTATTGTCATCTTTTGAAGCATTTAATTGCTTAACGGACAGCGACAAAGACATCAACTGTTGCGCGGCGGATTTGGTCATAGCCACATAACAAGGCGTAGTTTTCGGTTGAATAGGCGTATTTGCTAATTTTATAAAATTTTCATAATCCGTTTTATCTAAACTACCTAATTCCTTCAATATGCTGTAATCGGAATCGCTTATAAGAACATAGTCTTTTAAAGCATTTTCATAAGTTTTGATTTGTTCTTCAAGATTTACATGTTCGTTGCTTTTTTGCTGAAGCATATCGGAATTAATAAAATCGTTGATTTCCGGAATAAGCTTATATCCTTTGCATATCTGACAAACTAAAACCGTTTTATCTTCAAATATGAAATTACCGTTTAAATCTATCGTAATACTGTCTTTGGGTAAAAATTTATATTCGTTATTCTCGATATAGTAATAACATTCTTGAAATTGATGGCAATCCCCTCTTTCATCTATAAAGGTAAATTTTGTGATATGGTCATCATCTCCGTCTGCGACTATCAAACGTTTATTAATGTTTAACCGCCAATCCGTACCGCAAAAGTTATCGCCGCTGCCATATTTATATATGTGTGATAAATTTAAAGGTAAAGTTAAATTATCACACACTCTATCATTTATTACAGATATCAAATCCCCGTTTGCTAAATTTAAATACCCTTCGGTATATTCGGAAAAAGGAATATTTTTATAATAAGGTTGTACCGAATCTGTATTGGGTTTAACGTCGTAATATGAAATTATAAGCTTGGGCGCCTCAGTGGTCATATTGAATTCTGCTTCAGTTATATCGGAAGTGTTTAACTCGGGTCTAATTGCAAATGTCAAGGTGTCGCCCACCTTAGCAGCCTTATATTCCTCTGTACAATCATAAAAGATTGACATGCTAAGTGCAGGATATGATGCTTTACCGTTAATTCTAAAATAACCTGCTCCAACTGCGGCAGTAGCAAGAAATAATTCAACTTTGAATATGCTTTTGTCATCAACATTTAATTCGGGTTTAGTAGCCGTTATCCTTGACCATTTTGTAGCGGCATCGCCTTTGCGCGCATAAACTTCCAATTTGTTTTTATAAAATTTATCCTGCGCACCATACCCATCGTTACTAACCATCCAACAGGATAGAGAGCTAGGAGCCTGTATAACAAAAGTACTGTTGTTTGTTACAGAAGATTTTATTTTTATTGAATTTTTAATATCCGCATCGGCAACAGCTTTTCCTTGAATCGTTTTATCGGAATTTGGAGCCGTTGGAATTTTGACGATGTTTGTTTGCTTTGCTTCGTCATTTGCAAAGTTTTTATTTAATTTTATAGTTCCCATAATTTTTCTCCTTAATTTTTAAATTTTTTTGCATGTTTTTAATTGGGATTCGTAAGAAAACCGAATAAATTTGCTTGCTAATTTATTACGGCGTCCTATAATAATCGGTTAAATTATCTGCTGATTTCTTGTCCCTCCCATTTTGTTAAATTAAACATATGTTTACATATATTCTACCCTTAAAAGTTGACAAAAACAGCGTATTTAAAAAGTTTTTTAATAAAAACCACAAAAAAAGCATGTGACTAAAACACACTTTATTATTTGTGTTTTAAAGTTAAAAAAGGAAAAGCCACCGTAAAAACTAAGGCTTTTCCTTTTTGTCCTTTCAATTTTATATTATTTTATTGATGTAAACAAATTTTTACGAAAATCTGATAAAATAAAAGAAAAAACCTTGCTTCTGCAAGGTTTTTTTGGAGGCGCCACCCGGATTTGAACCGGGGAGTCAGGGTTTTGCAGACCCTTGCCTTACCGCTTGGCTATGACGCCTTATAAAAAAATAGCGCGGCTTTATTGGAGCGGGAGACGAGATTCGAACCCGCGACATTCACCTTGGCAAGGTGACGCTCTACCACTGAGCCACTCCCGCATATTGCCGCACTATTTACGTTGGTGGGAGCTACAGGGCTCGAACCTGTGACCCACTGCTTGTAGGGCAGTTGCTCTCCCAACTGAGCTAAGCTCCCAAACGCTTAATAAATATAACAAATAAAAATATAAAAATCAAGCGTTTTTTTGCGGAAATTAAATTTTTTTTGCGGCGTTGATTACGGCAGCTTTTCAACCACAATATATAGTATGCCGCCCCAAAATTATTATGTGAACGGGTAAATTTTTCCAAATGACTGTATAAATTAAATAATTTGCGGCAATAAACGGTTTGTAAACGAAAACGAGAGGTGTTTATGAAAAAGTTTATTGCTATTGCGTTATTGCTTATTTCCGTTCTTTGCGCGGCGGTGTACTTCGGGTGCGGCACTGCGGAAACCGCGCATGCCGAAAAAGATTATCTGAGAATTCACGTCCGCGCAAATTCCAACGACGATATAGACCAGAATATAAAATATATCGTAAAGGACGAGGTTGTAAAATACATAACGCCGTACGTCACCGAGTGCGTGGACAAGCCCGCCGCGATAAAAGTTATTGGCGGTATTTTAGACGGAATCGAAGAGGTTTGCGACAGAACTTTAAAAGCTCACGGGTTCGGCTATACCGCTAAGGCGCAGATACGGCAGGAAGAGTTCCCCACCCGCGTGTACGGCGATTTGACTCTTGAAAGCGGCGTATACGACGCGTTAATCGTGGAACTCGGCACGGGCAAGGGCGACAACTGGTGGTGCGTTATCTACCCTCCGCTTTGCTTTACTTCGGCAACCACCGACGTTGAGTACCGCTCGATAATAAAAGAAATTATCGACAAATTTAAAGGTTTAAATTAAAAGTACTGCCGCCTGCGACAACGCAGGCGGCTTTTTTCGTTAATGACTTAAAACTCTTCCACTCTCAGCTTAAAGTTTTGACCGTTCAAAAGTTGGACGGTTACATTTTCGCCGTTACTATTAACTTTTGCTATATATTCGCTTTTTAACAACAAATATATATCCATTAAAAATTGCTCTTTGCTTATCTTATTTTCTTCTCTGCAATATTGTTTCCGTATTTATCCACAATAACCTCACGCAAGACTTGCTTGTATTTTTATAAGCATTATAAAAGACAAATTTGTCTATGTAAACAATTTTAAAACATTTTTGTCTAAAATTGTTTGCGATGAAAATTGAAACACGGATAAAAGAACTTCGGTTAGAAAAAGAGTTGACGCAAAGCGACTTGGCAAAAGCGATAAGCACGAGCCAAAGAAATATCGGGCGTTGGGAAAACGGCGAGAACGAGCCCACCGCTTCCTTTTTGATTGCGCTTGCGGACTATTTTAAAGTTTCGATTGATTATCTTTTATGTAGAGAGGACGAGTTCGGAAATATAATAATAAACAAATAGATAAAGTTTAAGCCGCCTGCGGGGTTTCCCGCAGGCGGCTTTTTTCGTTAAATTCTATTGCCGTTTTTGTCCAAAACTATGCCCGAACAGTTTACGGTGAAATTCTTCGTTTCGGTATTCCAAAACCTGTCCTTCGTTACGGCGTTCCATTCGTCCGCCGTGCCGCCGAAGTTTACTGTCGCAAGCTTGTTACATTTAAAGAACACAGCCGCGCCCATACTCTGAACGGATTTCGGTAGGGTCACGCTTTCAAGCGACGTACAATTTTTAAACGCATACTCTTGAATTGCCGTTATCCCGTTCATGCTCACGCACGAAAGGGCGGCGCAACCGCTAAACGTTTCATTTGCAACAGTCTTGACTCCGTCGGGAAGAGTTACGCCAGTAAGCGACGAGCAGTTTGCAAAGGCTTTTTCTCCTACTGTAACGACGGTGGAAGGCAGGGCTACGCTTTCAAGCGAAGTACAACCGTAAAAGGTTTCTTTTCCTATTGCCGTCAAGCCGTTCGGCAGATTGATTTCGGTAAGAGCGGTACAGCCGCTGAAAAGCGCTTTGCCCGTAGACTGAATGCTATCCGGCAGTGTTATTTGCTCAAGAGAGGTGCAGCCCCAGAATGCATTGCTCCCGACAGACGCGATACCGTCTGGCACGGTGACGTTTTTCAAAGGCGTACAACACCAGAATGCGCCGTCTCCGATAGCGGTTACGGGCTTACCCTCGTATTCGGCAGGGATAACAAAACTCTCTTCTTCTTTTTCCACGCCCGTTACCGTGTACGCCGTGCCGTCGGAGTTGAGCTCGTACTTCAAGCTGCCGTCGGATACGGGCTTTTCATCGCAGGCGGAAAGCGTTGCGACAAACGCGCAGACAGCTATCGCGGTTAACGGAATAAATAATAATTTTTTTAATTGTTTTCCTTTCATTATTCAGTCCTCCTTAACTTTGCGGGCGTATTTATATAGTTTACGGCGAAAGCAAAACTGCATTTTTACCACAAAAAAATAAGGGCAACCGTTAAGGTTGCCCGCATAAAGTACCCTAACAGTCGCCAAACAATTATTCTTATTGCACACGGATGAACTTCCGGTTTTAACCCAAAGAATAGTCGGATACAACTATGCCTTTATAGTTTGAGCAAAAAACGGAAGATTTTGCCGTAGCAAAATATGAAGGTGTATTATAAAAATAATACCCGTCTGCAATTTAATTGTTTGGCATAACAAATATATCACGCGGGTTTATTTTTGTCAAGGCGTTGAGTTAAAAAAGCAAAAGCTCGGGGGTGCATAAAAAAATTTATCTTATTCATAATAATTGCAAAGGCGGAACAATTCTGCCGTTTACACATATTTTTTAAGTCGCTCTCGCGAGGCAGAGCAAGGAGGAAAAATGAAAAAAGCACTTAGAATAGGCGCGGCAACCTTAGCGATTGCAACGGTGGCAACCGTGGGCGCGGTATTCAACAACACGGGACACACAGGCGATAACGACTTTGCCGTATCCCCCTACGTTCAGACTGCTGTTTTAAAGCAGGGCGCGACGGGCGGCGAAGTTAAAGAACTACAAAGACGATTAAAGCAATGGGGTTATTATTCCGGCTCGGTTGACGGCGTTTACGGACCTCAAACCGTTAAAGCGGTTAAGTACTTCCAGCAGAAAAACGGTCTTAAAGCCGACGGTATTGCGGGAAAATCGACCTTTGCAGCACTCGGTATGAACGACAGCGTGAAGGCGCTCGAAGGCAATAAGGGTTCTTCGGGTTCCAATTACACGAATTCGGACCTGTACCTTTTGGCGAAGTGTATTTACGCGGAGGCACGCGGTGAAAGCTACACCGGTCAGGTTGCCGTCGGCGCTGTTATACTGAACAGAGTCGCGTCATCGAAGTTTCCCAACACGATCTCAGGCGTTATCTATCAAAAGGACGCCTTTACGGCGGTAACGGACGGACAAATTAACCTTTCACCCGATAAAACCGCTATGAACGCGGCTCAGGACGCAATGAACGGCTGGGACCCCACCTACGGTTGCATTTACTATTACAACCCCGCGGTGGCGACGAGCAGTTGGATATTTTCAAGAAAGACGGTTACCACGATAGGTAAACACGTATTCGCAATTTAGGAGGGGAATTATGAGTAAAAAAGAAATTTCAAGCGGAACGGAAAAGGCTGAAGCCCTCACCCGCAAAAAGAGCGGGGTTAAGTCCCAAAATACGGAAAGCGTAAAGAGCAAAACCCCCGAAAAGAAAACCGTAAAAAAGACGGTTAAAAAGAGCGATAAACCTTCCGCGCCCGTTAAACAAACCAAAAAGGAAAACGGCGCATCGCCCGTCAAGAGCGAAAAGAAAAAGGTTAAGCCCGCTAAAAAGCTTAACGAAAAGCAACTTAAAAGAAAGGAAGCACGCGAACAAAAGAAGATAGAACTTGCCCGCATCCGCGCCGAGAAAAAGCAGAAAAGGCTTGAAAAGAGACTTGAAGCAAAGCAGAAGCGTCTGGACAGAATCGCCGCCGTACGCGAAGCGCGCGAAGAGCGCAGGGCTAAGGCGCGCGAACGCCGCGATATGTTAAAGCACGAGAGCAAGGAAGCCCGCCGCGAACGCATTCAGGAAGAGCGTCAGGCAAAGGTTGAAGCTAAAAAGGCTAAAACCGAAGCCCGCGTAGCTAAGCGTGAAGCGGCTATGGCGGACAAGCGCGCAAAACGCGAGCACAATCTTAAAGTCCGCGCACAGAAACGCGCGGAAAAGAACGATAAACGCCATGCGCCCGGATTCGGCGGCTGGCTTGCGGCGGTTATTTCTTTGGGCGTTACCACCCTTGCGCTGGGCACTATGCTCACCTTCGGCTGGATAAATATGAACGGTATGCAGACGGATATGGCGGATATGCACACCGAGTCCCTTTACGAGCTTAACTCTATCATAGACAACCTCGATACCAACCTTTCTAAGGCAAGGGTTGCAAACTCCAAGAACGACCAGGTCCGCCTTCTTTCGGATATCGCAATCGAGAGCGAAATGGCTGAAACCGTTATAGAAAGACTGCCCCTCAACGGACAACTTACCGAAAACATGACTTCGTTCGTCAACAAGATGGGCGACGGCGCGCAGTCAATGCTGTATTCGGTTGCAAGCGGCAAGCCCTTATCCGAAAGCCAGATTGCGACCATAGAGCATATGTATAACGTAAACAAGGAAATGAAGCAGATAATTAACGAGCTTACCGCCAACGCGAACGGCAAGGATATGCTTGCCGCGATGAGCGGAAAGACGGGGCTGCTCTCCTCTTCCTTCGACACCATTCAGAATAACGTTATTGAAGTTCCCAAGGAAATTAACGACGGCCCCTTTGCCGAGAATATTGACAAAGTAACGGCTAAAAACCTTGAAGGACTGGAAGAGATAACCGCTTCACGCGCGGAAGAACTTGCAAAGAAGTATTTCGAGGACTACGACGTGACCGACGCAAAGTGCACGGGCGAAGTTATTGCAGAACAGCTTACTTGCTATAACGTTACCCTTACGACGGGCGACGGCGAGATGAACGCGCAGATTTCAAAGCTCGGCGGTAAAGTCGTTGAGTTTAACAGTTACAAGGACTGCACGGCTAAAAACTTCTCCGTAGAAAGATGCATCGACATCGCGGAAGACTTTTTGGACGAGCTCGGCTACGACGATATGGAAGCCGTATGGACCAGCGAGAACGGCACGACCTGCAACCTTAACTTCGTTTACGAAGAGGACGGCGTTATATTCTATTCGGATATGATTAAAGTCAAGGTTTGCGAAGAACGCGGCATCGTCACAGGTATGGAAGGACTTAGCTACGTTTTGAACCACGTTGAAAGAACGGCTCCCGCCGCAAGAATTTCAACCGCAGAGGCGCGTGAAAAACTGCACGAAGGCTTTGACGAGGAAGGTTCGAGACTTTGCGTTATTCCCGTCGACGGTAATGAAGCGCTTTGCTACGAGTTCTTCGGCACGTACGAAGGCAACGACTACTACGTTTATATCGACGCAAAGACGGGCGACGAAGTACAGGTGTTTACCGTAATAGGCACTGCTCAAGGCAAAGCGTTGATGTAAGCAACGGTTTGCTCGGACAGTATGACAAATATGACAAAATGGTATGAATAATAAGCGGGGACGCAAAACGCGTCCCCGCCTTTATTTTTTATTTTGCGGTATCGTCGATTATATCTTTTTGATCGGGCAAGTAAAACTCAATAAGCCCGACGGCTTCCATCTTATAAGATTTATCTTCGTTAATATCATCTATAACAATACGGGTATCGCTTGCAGCCAATTTACAATTTTTGCCGTCATACATCACGGTGTACTCTTCCGATTGGTCGTCGTAGCTTATCAAAGTGAATTTTTTGAATAACTCCAAAAACTCGTTGCAATCAAAGGGTTCAATAAAAGTTTTGCGGTATTTTTCTTCAACCTCG
Organism: uncultured Christensenella sp.; assembly: GCA_910583855.1. Lineage (GTDB taxonomy): Bacteria > Bacillota > Clostridia > Christensenellales > Borkfalkiaceae > Coproplasma. Next base: position 100,198 of record CAJTYL010000008.1, on the reverse strand, counting down.
TCATAGTCAAGCTGTACGTACTTGTCGCCTTCTTTGTATAGGAAACGTTTATGTCCGTCGATGACTACTTTACCGTTATCTATCTGATACCAGTATTCAACTCCGTTGATGGTTACGGTAATGGAATAAGACTGCGTTTGTTCGGCTTTTTCCAAAAGTTCGTAAAATTCTTTACCGAAAAAGTAATACTTTCTGCTTTCGCTTTCACCGCATACGCATACCCGTTCTTCAACCCCTAATGACGGAGTTTCGGGGCGGGGCGTTACAACCCAATCGCCAAAGGTATGGCTGCCGATTGCGGGGAGAATTTCTTCCTCTTCTTCGCCGCAGGCGCAGTACCTTTTCTTTAAACCGTCCTCCAGACAGTTGTATTTAAAGGTTTCCCACTCCCCGAACGTATGATGTCTCAAAGCGGTCGTGGTCTGTTCTTCCGTAAAACCGCATACGCAGGTGCGTCTTTGCAACCCGTCCTCAACGCAGTTATGGCGGACCGTTTCCCATTCGCCGTATGTATGCCCGTGTGCGTCTGAAACGTAAATTTCTTTCATTCCGCCGCCCATATCGAAAATTAACAGCCCGTCGCCGTAAGTCCCCGTTACAAGCTCCTCTTTCTCTCCGAACATTTCGATATAAAGTCTTATTTTACCGTCTTCGGTCTTATAAGTGCCGCTTGCTCCGTCGTCGTCTTCCCATTTGCCCGAATTCAGTTTAAAGTACTGCTCGGTTTTAAGTTTGCCGTTCTCCATAAGATAGTAAGTGGCGTTTTCGGGGTGACAGCCCACCAAAGCTAACGCGCAGGCGAACACGCAGACGAGGGATAAGACAATAAGCGCCAATTTCTTTTTCATTAAAAAACCTCCTGTAAATTAAAAAAATGCCGCCTCCCGCAAGAGGCGACATATAGAAACTTACACTTCTTGTAGGTTGCGACACCAATTTAATTAAACAAACTGCACAAGATTTAATGCAAAAGAAGATACATTCCTACCGAAATATATCATGTGCATTTTTATTTAATTTGATGTCGCAGTTTTGATTATAGGGCATTTTAAACGTAATGTCAAGCGGGCAGGGCGGGTTTGCCGTCATACTTCCATGTAATAAGGCGGAAACAACATTAAAACAGAGCCGCCCGCGAATTTTTCGCGGGCGGCTCTGTTTCTAATTAATTATTTAAGATTTTAAACAGTTTATTACGTTTCGCTCCGTTTCCAAACTTTTAAAAGTTCGTGACATATGTAGTGAAACCCCACCCCGTCAATTTCAACCCACTTGTCAACGGCTTCCGCGGGGTAATCGACGTAAGAATTATTTAAAAGAATAACGTAACAGACGACGTGTTCTCCGCAAAATTTCGCAACTTCAAAACCGCTGATGTCTGCTTGAACAATACCTTCATTATGCGCATCCCGAACCGCCGTCTCTTTTATTAGTAATTCGACCGTGGCATCCAAATCGTCCGGATAATCGGATTCTCCGTTAAAATACCCTGCTATTTCCTCCAAATCGTTACGGGTAATCCAATTTTTTTCGTAAGCTTCGTCTAAAATGTAAATACTCCAACGATTTTCCGATTCTTCGACCCAGTCCCTTAAGTTTTCGTTTTCTTTTTCAAGTTCTTCAATTCTATGAATAAAGTAAAAACGCGCCGCCTATAATTTTTTCTTTTGGGGGTAGCGCGTTTATTGTTTTTAGTTGCCGGAAAAGGCAATAACGACCACGATTAAGCGGAACGATTACTGCTTGTCGATGATGTCGAGAATTTCCGCAATTCTGTCCAGATCGTCGCGGGAATAGTAGTCTATGTATATGCGCCCCTTCTTATCCGTACCGATAAGGCTAACCTTCGTCCTGAACGCGAAACGCATTCTTTCGACGAGCTGTTTAAGCTCGATTGAAGCAAGCGCGCGTTTTTTCTTCTTGCGCTCGTCCAAAATTTCGGGCGGAATGTTGTAGGCGCGCACCTTCTTTTCAAGCTCGCGTACGGAGTATTGGCTGCGTATCGCGTCGTGCGCGAAGTTGACCTGCTCTTCCGCAGGCAGGGGTACTATCGTTCTTGCGTGGCCGGCGGACAGCTTGCCCTCCGAAACCAAAGAAATGACTTCGGGACAAAGGTTTAAAAGCCTTAAAGTGTTTGCTATTGCGGGGCGGGACTTGCCTATCCTTTCCGCAAGCTCGTCCTGCGTGAGCTTATAGTCCACCATGAGCTGCTTCATTGCCGTTGCCGCTTCTATGGGGTTCAAGTCCTCCCTTTGCAGGTTTTCAATTAGCGAAATTTCCTTGATTTCTCTCGGAGAATACTTGCGGACTACGACGGGAATTTCAAGCTTGCCCGCGAGTTTGCACGCTCTGAAACGGCGTTCGCCCGCTATAATCATATACGTGCCGTCGCCGTTGTCGTTGACGACTATCGGCATAATCACGCCGTGCTTTTTTATGGAGTCGGCAAGCTCTCTTAACGCCTGCTCGTCAAAGTTCTTACGCGGCTGATTAGGGTTCGGCGTAATTTTGTCTATCGGCATTTCCTCGGCGTTCTTCCTCTCCTCCTCCGTGTAATCGAAGGCGCTGCGATGCTGCTCGTAAACGCTCTCGTACGCCGCTTCGGTTTCACCGAACAACGCGTCTAAACCCTTTCCTAAACCTTTTGCCATATTTCTCACCTCTGAATTTTTTCCGTGTCGCTTCGGACAATTTTTGCCCGTGCGGTTCTGTTTGACTGTTCGTAAAATTATTTATCTCTGTTTTGACAGGAATTCTTCCGTCAAAGCTTTATACGCCCTCGCACCTACGCACTTGGGGTCGTGCAGAAGAATTGGCACGCCGTGACTGGGAGCCTCTGCAAGTCTTACGTTGCGGGGAATGATAATTTCAAACAATTTAGTTTGGAAGAATTTCTTTATCTCCGCCGTTATCTGCTTGGAGATGAGAGCCCTGCCGTCGTACATCGTTATTACGACGCCCTCTATTATAAGCTGAGGGTTTAAATGCTGCTTGACCATCGCTATCGTGTTCATTAACTGGCTTACGCCCTCTAAGGCGTAGTATTCGGACTGCATCGGAATAATTATGGAATCCGACGCAACCCACGCGTTTATGGTCAAAAGCCCCAAAGACGGCGGACAGTCTATAAATATGTAATCGTAGTCGGCGCGCACCTTTTCAAGCGCGTTTTTAAGTATGCGCTCTCTCCCGCGCTTGTAAACAAGGTCGACTTCCGCGCCCGTCAAGTCAACGTTAGCGGGCAATATATCCAAAAGTTTTACCTGCGTAGGCAACACGTTCGCCGCGACCGAATCATCCTCAATCAGCACGTTGTAGACGGACTTTTTCAATGCGCTTTTGGAAAAGCCCAAGCCTGTCGTTGCGTTGCCCTGCGAATCCAGATCGACGAGCAATACCTTCTTGCCCATATCCGCGCAGTACGCCGACATATTGATTGCGGTCGTCGTCTTACCGACTCCGCCCTTCTTGTTAGTAAACGAAATGATTTTACCCATAACCCTCAACTCTCTCTTCTTTAAAGTACTTTTCAACGACTCCCTACGGACAACGGTTTCACGGGAAACATATTAAAAACGGATATTCTTTTCTCCGTCGTCTCCGCCGTCGTTTTTACCGTCTAATTCTTCTCCTTCCGCAGATTCCGCAGTATCGTTTTCAAATTTCTTGAAACGGTTTTCCGAACGTTTATCGTCCACTTCGTCCATATACTTCATAACCTCGGAATAGCTCTTGCCTTCCATAAGCAAATCCACCTCTTCGGCGTAAATGGTTTCGCGTTCGATAAGAACTCTCGCCATATTGTCGAGAACGCTACGGTTCTCGCTCAGAAGCTTCATTGCGCGTTCGTGCTGGGTAGATATAATGTCGCGAACTTCGTCGTCTATCATCTTTGCCGTTTCTTCGGAATACGTGTTATGGGTCGCCATATCTCTGCCGATAAACATAGGCTGCGAATCGTCGCTGTAACTGATAAGTCCGAGCTTTTCGCTCATACCGAATTCGGTGACCATTGCACGGGCAAACTTGGTTGCCTGCTTAATATCGCCCGTCGCGCCCGAAGAAATATCCTTAATTACAAGCTCTTCCGCAACCCTGCCGCCCAAAGCCATACAGATGTCGTCAAGCATATAATTTTTGGAGTAGTACGCACGGTCGTTTTCGGGTCGCATCATCGTGAAACCGCCTGCGTTACCGCGGGGAATAATCGTAACCTCGTGAACGGGATCGCAATTCGTGCAAAGCTTCGCCAAAATGCAGTGTCCCGATTCGTGGAATGCGGTAAGCCGCTTATCCTGCTCGGTAATAACCTTGCTCTTCTTTGCAGGACCCATAGCAACTTTATCGAAAGCTTCGTAAAGTTCGGGATTGCCGATAAATTTCTTGTTTGCGCGGGCTGCAAGTATTGCCGCTTCGTTCAAAAGGTTTGCAAGATCCGCACCCGAGAAGCCCGCGCTCAAACGCGCAACGTTCCTGAGGTTTACGTCGGGAGCAAGCGGCTTGTTGCGCGCATGAACTTTTAAAATCTGCTCTCTTCCCTTGACGTCGGGAAGATTTACGAATACCTGCCTGTCGAAACGCCCCGGTCGCATCAAAGCAGGGTCAAGAATATCAGAACGGTTGGTTGCCGCAATGACGATAACGCCCTCGTTCGATTCAAAGCCGTCCATCTGGACGAGAATCTGGTTTAAAGTCTGTTCGCGTTCGTCGTTACCGCCGCCAAGACCCGCTCCGCGGTGTCTGCCCACGGCGTCGATTTCGTCAATAAATATTATGCAAGGCTGGTTTTTCTTAGCCATTTCAAATAAGTCGCGTACACGCGACGCGCCCACGCCCACGTACATTTCAACGAAATCGGAGCCCGAAACTGAGAAAAACGGAACGCCCGCTTCACCGGCAACCGCCTTAGCAAACAAAGTTTTGCCCGTTCCGGGAGGACCCACGAGAAGCACGCCCTTAGGAATACGCGCCCCCAAATCAGAGAATTTTTTGGGCTGGCGCAAAAATTCTACAATCTCCGCAAGCTCTACTTTCTCTTCTTCTGCGCCCGCCACATCGGTAAAGCGCACCTTTATATTCGTAGTAACGCGGGCTTTCGTTTTGGCAAAGCTCATCATCTTGCCACCACCGCCCATCGACGCGCGTATTATAAGGAAAAATACCACGCAGACGATAACGATTGAAAGAACCGAAAAAAGCGTTGAAACCCAGCTGCCCGCGTTGGGGTTAGCCATATCAACTTCTACGCCGAAGGATTTAATCTGGTCCCACCCTTCGGAACCGTACTGAGACGGTCCGTAGCAGTAATAGGATAAAACCATTCTGTCGTTCTTGTCGCTGTAGGTATAACCCTTATATTCGTAGGAATTAAGCTCTACTTTCCATATTACTATTAAAGGGGACTCTTTTTCGTCGTCGGTAACTATTTTACCCTCAACTACCTTATATCCGTCAAGAACGTACCCTTCCTCGCTTTCACTTTTGCTTGCGCTAACGATTTTTCCCTCGTATTCACCCGTTCCGAGATTGGGCGCATATCTTACACCGTTAGGGTTATATTTGCCGTCTTTATCTTCCTTAAAGTACTGCGCGTTCTCCATGTAAGATATGAATTGCGTCGTGGTCTTTTTTGCTGCTCCACCGTTCAAAGTAGTCGTCAAAATAATTATTATGGCGGCAACTATAAGCACCAACACGATAGACCCAAATATGATTCTGCCTTTTTTATTCAAAATATGACTCCTTATTATGATACTTAGTTTATTATAACAGATAAAGTTACCTGTTTGCAAGTATTTGGTTAAAAAAGTTTAATATATCACTTAAATTTTACAGACTTTTCACACACAGTCTATTAAACAAATAACAGCCTTTTTGTCGAAAATCATTAAATTTTGCATTGCGCTACGCGTAGTTAGTTAATAAAAATGTTTCATGTGGAACATTCAACCAAATTTTTTAAGCTTTTTTATGTTTCACGTGAAACGTATACCGCTCAATTTTTAGCAATTGTGGATAATTTTTCAAAAATGTGGCATTTTTTACCGATTTTTACTGAAAACGGCAATTTTTATGTGGACAATTACTTGAAGTTTTTATCAAAATTTTCGAGTAATCCCCTTATGTTGATTAATTTGTGCATTTTTTGTGGATAAAATTCCGCTTTATAGCATTTCACGACTGTTTTTTTCTATTTTGCGCTGTGGATTTTGTGGAAAACTTTTTGTTTTCAGCCCGTGAGAGCGATTTTTTGAGTAACTTTACTGAAAATTTAAAGATATTATTATATATAAGAATTATAAATTTTCGGTAATCGGTCAATAATTTAACCGATATTATTATTTTAAGAGCAGTATTTATGGAATATTCGTTTAATTTATACAATGCATTGGCTCCGCAGGGCATTTGCCTGACGTTGCGGAAAATGTTAACCAAATTTTCAAAAACTCCGACGGTTCTCTGTATTGGAAGCGACTTATCTGTCGGAGATAGTTTGGGACCTGTTACGGGAACAATGCTGAAAGAGCAGCTTTCAGGGCTGAATTGCTACGTTTACGGTACGCTTGCAAAACCCATAACGGCGCATGAAGTTAAATATATGAACGAATTTCTTCGCGCCACCCACCCGGACAGTCCGATAATAGCAATTGACGCTGCAGTCGGCATTGCGGGTGATATAGGTCTAATTAAGCTTACCCCAACGGGAATTAAGCCGGGAAGCGGGGCAAACAAGAAGCTCGCAACCGTCGGCGACGCGTCCGTAATGGGAATCGTAGCCGAAAAGTCGGTGTTTAATTACTCGCTTTTTTCCGCAACCCGTCTGAATATTATATACAAAATGGCTTCTATAATTGCAGAAGGCGTTTCTTCATATATATTAGAAAACTTACAAAAGGGGAGCTGGGGGAACGAAGTAAATATTTTTGATAAAAAATCAGTGTAACCGTTGCTATCCAAGCGGCGTTAAATTACCGCAAACCGCAATTAGTTTATAATAAAAAATGGCGCAGAACTTTTTAAGTTCTGCGCCTCGTGTTTTACGCTTTTAATTCGTTTCGTCGCGGTCTATATTATCGCTTAATTATTGTCGGTTAAATATTTCCGCCTTAGTTTGCGGCGTTTTTAAAGTTCAATAAGATTTATTCCTTTTGATTTTGCGTAGTTCACAGTGTAGGAGGTGCCGCCGCTTTTTCTCCTCTGATAGGTGACGAGCACGTCGCAATTATCCACCATGAACCTGTCGCGGACGAACATGCATCCGTCAAAATATTTTTCGGAAAGAACCTTCTTTTCATCGCATTTTTCTAAAACTTTTGTATATTTTTCCTTGTTTTTTTTGTTAAAATTCTTCTCTTGCCCTAGACAGGGGATGCAGGCGATAAGCTTAATATCAAAGTCCTTTTTATACTGCAAAACGCTTTCCGCCGCAGCTAAATCGAAGCCCGTTGCCATACCGCAAAAAAAGTTCTTTGTACCGCCCTGAATAAGGTTGAAAATTACTCTGTCGAGAAGGTTATAATCGAAGTCTTTTTGCAAAATTCTATGCCCTGTAAAGGCGCAATTTTTATACATAATTTCTTCCTTCAGGTTTTCTTTGCGCCCTCTCGGATTTTTTGAAAAAATTCTATGCGCTACCTGTTTTTTAAAGAGGTTTTTTACGCTCTAATCCTCTGCCGCGGGGATATTTTTCGGGCGTTTCTTTCACCTTTTTTATTACTATTACGGTACGCTTTCCGAAGCCTTCCAAAAGGTCGTATTTTTCAACCGTTTCTATTTCTCCGCCAAGTATTTTTACGGCGTTTTCACTCTCTTTAATCTCTTCGTCCGCATCCCCTTTATAGGCTATAAATCTACCGCCTAACCTGACGTACGGCAGGCAGTATTCGCACAGCGTGTTCAGCCTTGCTACAGCTCTTGCCGTGGCGGCGTCAAATCTCTCCCTTAACTTCTTATCCCGCCCGCCGTCCTCTGCGCGTATATTAAGCACTTGTACGTCTTTAAACCCGAGTTTATCAACAACATGCTTCAGATATTCGCATTTTTTGCCGGTGCTTTCTATAAGAGTAAAGTTTAAATCTTCTCTGACTATCTTTAAGGGAACTGAAGGAAACCCTCCGCCTGAGCCTATTTCAACAACTTTTGCGCCCGTTGGGAAGTTTTTTTGCGGCTTTATGCTGTCAAAAAAGTGCTTGATATACACTTCTTTTTCGTCGCAAATTGCCGTCAAATTGCATTTTTTATTATATTCTTTCAAAATTTCTTTAAAAAGTTCAAACTTTTCGGAAAATTCTTCGTAGCCTTCAAAAAACATAACTAAATTATATCAACATTTTTGTGTTTTATCAACCTTTTAGTTTTCCACTATCAACTTTATTTTGTGGAAAACCTGCGCTTTGAGCGTCGTTTATTTTTTTACGGACGATATTATAAAACTTAGATTAACATAATCAACTTTTTTGCACATTTTATCAACGAAGTTATACTACGGTTATTCACACCTTTTTTATTTTGAAATATGCCCTAAAACGCCCTCATTCTGTTGCATTTTGCCCTGAAATTTGTTATTATATTTATGAAATTGTACGTTAGGGAAAAGATATTCACATTTCCCCAGCCCCTACTATTATAATTACTAAATAAATCTTTATTAATACAATTAATAAGTAAAAGATAAAATAACGGAGATTGACTATGAAGTGTGTTTGTGAAGGGATTGATTTATCGGATGCAGTGCTTAAGGTTGTAAAAGCTTGTTCTTCAAAGACGACCGTACCCGTTTTGGAATGCGTCAAGCTTTCATCAAAGAACGATTGCCTGACTTTATCGGCAACGGACGGTGAAATTTCTATTATAAAGACCATAAAAGCAGAAATTTACGAAGAGGGAAATGTTTGCGTTCCCGGTAAATATTTTGCGGATTTCATTAAAAAACTTGAAGGCGTGCAAATTTCTTTGTCTACAGAAGGAAACAAAATGGAAATCGGATACGCCGACAGTCAGACGACTATGCAGGTTTTATCCGCAGACGACTTCCCCCGTATAGATTTGGATATTACCGAGAACAGTTTCGTTATGAAAACGACGGAACTGAAGGATTTTATCCGCTCAACGTCGTTTTGTTGCGCTACGGACGATTCAAGACCTATTTTAAAAGGTTGCCAGTTCGTTATAAACGGAAAAGAGATATGCGTGACGTCGCTTGACGGATTCAGACTTGCCACCGTCAAGGGTGAAGTAGTGTCTTCAACGGGTAATATGGAAATAATCTGCCCCGCAAGAACGCTTAACGAAATCGAAAAAATGATACCCGACGGTGACGGTACGACCGAAATATTCGTGCAGAGCGGTATAATTTTGGTTGCCTGCGACAATACGGTGCTGACTTCGAGGCTGTACGGCGGAGATTTTATCAAAAAAGAAAACATTATCCCCAAAAATTTCGTTACGGAAGTGACGGTTGAAAAGGAAAAGCTTAAAGCAAGTATAGAGAGGGCGGCGATCCTCGTCAGAAGCGACAAAAACAGCCTTATAATTTTTGATATAAGCGGAGATAAAATTGAAATTTCTTCAACCTCCGAAATAGGTAACGTACAGGAGCCTGTGAAGGCGGACGTAAACGGCAAGGACGTAAGGATTGCAATGAACTCCAAGTTCATAATTGACGCCGTAAACGCCTTGCAGGAAGACGAAATAACTCTGTCTTTCAACAATCATATTCAGCCGTTTATATGCCAAAACAAGGAAAACAAAGGCAAATTGTACCTTATTTTGCCCGTAAGGACAAGCTCAAACGATTAAATTGACTTACGGCGCACGGCTTTTCGCTTGACTTAAAAGATTATTTGATTATATAATAGAAAAAGATATTTTAAAAAAGGACCAAAAAAGAGGTAAATTATGAAAAGAACTTATCAGCCCAAGAAAAGACAGAGAAGCAAGGTACACGGGTTCAGAAAGAGAATGGCAACGACTGCCGGCAGAAAAACGTTAAAAAGAAGAAGAAATAAAGGCAGAAAACATCTTACGGCTTAAAGCGTGAAATATCTTAGAATAAAGAAAAACGCAGATTTTCAGAAGATTTTCAACAAGGGGAAAAAAGTGTTTTCCCCTAATATTACGTTATTGTATTTTTCCGCGCCAAAGCTTGCAATGGGAGTCGCCGTTTCTAAAAAGCACGGCAACGCCGTAAAAAGGAACAGAATAAAAAGACTTTTACGGGCGGCTTTTGCGGAAACTTCGGACGTGCTGGATAAGGCGTATTCCGTTATACTTATACCTAAGGTGGGCGGAGAGTACGCCTTTGAAGCCTTTAAAAAGAGCCTTACGGTGTGCTTTAAAAAGGTTAACGAATGCGGAAAAAGATAAGAAAATTTTTTAAAAACGCAAGAAAAAAAGTCTTTAAGCCGTATTTTAAAATGTTTTTCATGCGGCTTATCGTTTTATATCAAAGGAACTTTTCCAAGCACACTTGCCTGTATGAGCCTACTTGCTCCGAATATATGAAAAGGGCAATAAACAACAAGGGTGTGATACGCGGGATAATTATAGGTTGTTGGAGACTACTGCGCTGCAACCCTTTATCAAAGGGCGGATACGACCCTGTTCCCGAAAGAAGACTGCGCTTAAAATGGGTTTTATAAAGGGCATTTTTAGCAAAAGACCCCAATATATGCCACAAATAACAAGATTTTTGAGAATTAATTACAAGCAGCTTTAACGACTTGGTTAAGCGGAACGCTTACGGAAAGCTTATGAATTTTTTAAATTTACTTACAACTTCATCCAACTATTACACTGTTGGCGTAGCGCCCGTTAATGCGGGCGACCTGAGCGGTATAGGCTGGGTTATAGGTTGGATTTTCGACCTTTTTTCGAACTTCTACGGCGCGGTCGCGCTCGGCGTTATTGTATTTACGCTTGCCTTAAAAACGCTGGTTCTGCCGCTCGATATATATTCGAGGGTTAAAACCAAGAAACAATCGCTTTTAATGGAGCGTATGCGCCCGCAAATGGAAAAGTTGCAAAAGCAGTACGCAAACGACAAGAATATGTACCAGCAGAAGGTAATGGAATTGCAGAAAGCCAACGGCTATAATCCGCTCGGCGCGTGCCTTCCGATGATAGTTTCTCTCGTCGTGTTCATGATTGTTTTAAGCTCGTTTTCAACGTATTCAAACTACGCGGTTTTGCGAGATTACAGCGAAATGTCTAAGTACTACAATGCAAGCGTTAACGAGTACGTTATCGATACCGAAAACGGAAAAACGGAGGACAAGTACTTCCTCGAAGCGGTTGATTACGAAGGTAATACCGTTTATAAAGTTCATTTCGACAAATTTGAAACGTATTATGCGCCTATTTATGACGAAGCGCATGCAAACGATACCGACGAAGAGGGCAACGCGGCGCCCAAAACTTTTGCATCGTTGAAGTTCGGCGAAATGGCAGAGCGGGACAAATGGGAAATCGTATCCAATTATGTAGAAATACACGCGCGCGAATCTGCTGCGCAGTACTATATAGAAAATAGCGACGGTATCCATTTCGGCTGGATAGGGAACTTATGGTATCCCGACTCGATGCTGAATAAAGAAGTTCCCGATTACGCAAAATTTACTTCGGCAACAACACGCGCGGGCGTTACCGTCAGCGAAAACGATTATAACAGCGTAACTTTCAACCTGTCGGAACAGAAGAATAACTATAACGGTTATTTCGTTTTGATAGTTCTGTCCATAGGTTTGATGTTCTTGCAGCAGTTTATTATGATGCGGTCGCAGAAGGCGGCGAACGAGCTTTCGTCCGTTGACGGCAGCGCGGCAAGAACCAACAAATGGATGATGATAATTATGCCGATTATGTTCGGTTTATTTTCGTTTATGTACAGTGCGGCGTTTTCGATATATATGATTGTCAACACGCTGTACGGACTTATATCAACGCTGATTATCAATAAAGTAGTAACAGTAAGGTTTGCAAACAAGGAATTTAAGGCGGCAGTTTCTTCACGGCCGACGGCTAAGGCAAAGAGATTAAAAAAGTAAGCTAAACCCCGTTAATTGAACTATATGGCGGGGTCAACGATAATTTATAGGAGATTTTGTAATGGAAGAAAAGAACGTATTTACGGGCAAAACCGTAGACGAAGCGCTTGAGAAAGGGCTTCAGGCATTGGGCCTTACGCTTTTAGACGTGGATTACGAGGTATTGGAAGAGGGAAAGAAAAAGCTTTTCGGCTCGGTTAAAGCTGAAGTTAAAATTATTCCCAAAACAGAAGCGAAAGAAAAGTTAAAAGAAAACGCTGTGCAAACCTCTAAGGAGACGCCGGCAAAGGGTAAGATAGAAAAGAAAGAAGTATCAGTAAAACCCGTTAAAAAGAGAGCATCGGAAAAGACCGCGTACGTACGTAGCGGAGAGAGCGTCGACCCCGTAGAGTTTATAGACGGATTGCTTTTAAAACTCGGCGTAGAGGGAAAAAGCGAGGTCGTAAGCGAAGAAAACGGTATTCATATAGATATTAAGACTGAAAGCTCCGCAAGGGTTATCGGTAAGCACGGCGACGTTCTTGACGCTATCCAAAACATTGCAAGCGCCGTAGCGAACATTGGCAACGACGAATACAAGAAGGTTATAGTCGACTGCGAGAATTACCGCGCGCAGCGCGAGCAGACGCTTAAAAACCTTGCTGTAAAGATTGCAAATAAGGCGGTTGAATCAGGCAGGAAGGTTGTTTTAGAGCCTATGACGCCTTACGAGAGGCGCGTTATCCACGCGACGCTTGCGGACAGCACGGAGGTTAAGACGGCATCCGAGGGCAGGGAGCCCGTCAGATATATCGTCGTTATTCCAAACAACGCCCGTCCCGGCGACAGGGGAGTGCGTTTCGGCGGTGACAGGAGACGCGATGGGCGGCATGACAGGCACGGACGCGACGGAAACGCAAGGGGAGAAAGGCGCAGAGACGGCGGTACAAGACCTGCAAGCGGCGGCGCAAAACGTGGCAAGAAGGAGATATATTTCGGCACCTTCCTCGGTAACAGCAACGATAATAAGACGGAAGAATAATCGCCGCGAAAGCGTTTCTTTGAGCCGAAAACAACATATAAAGTAACGGTAGACCCCTATATATGCTTTAAATAACGGGGTTTTAGCGATCAAAAACAGCTGCCCGCGCAAAGCTTGCGCGGGCAGCACGTGTTATAAAAGCCCGCAGGCATTTGCCTGCGGGCTTATGCTATTATTTATCGTCCGTCTTTTTAGAGGTCTTAGACTTTGCGGGTCCTTCCGCGGTTTTTGCGGGGGCTTTCTTCTCGACCTTGCAGTTAGCTTTTAACGTTGCAAGGCAATCCCAAAGTTCTTGTGGTATTCTGCTCTTGACCGTGCCGTTGTAATAGCCTTCTATTTCCTCGGCTTCCTTTGCCCACTTCTCTTTGTCGACCGAGAGTATTGCGGTTAAATCGTCAACGCCGAATTTTTTGCCTGCGCAGATTTCATAATCCAAATCAGTGAGGTCGATATCCTCGGGCTTGGGAACGTAGCCTATAGCCGTTTCTTCTGCGTCCACGGGGGTGTCCGAGCAACGCTTTAAAATCCATTCCAAAACGCGCATATTGTCGCCGAAGCCGGGCCACATAAAGTTGCCGTCTTTGTCCGTTCTGAACCAGTTTACGTTAAAAATCTTGGGGGGATTTTTAATTTTCTTGCCCATTTCAACCCAGTGTCCGAAGTAATCGCCCATATGATAGCCCGCAAAAGGCTTCATTGCCATGGGGTCGTGGCGGAGAACGCCGACCGCTCCTGCCGCCGCGGCGGTCGTTTCGGACGACATTGCGGAGCCGATGAACACGCCGTGATTCCAATCTCGCGCCTCGTATACGAGGGGAGTCGTGGAAGCCCTTCTTCCGCCGAATATGATTGCGGAGAGGGGGACGGCGTCAAGTCCGTTCTCTTTACCGAACTTGTCGGAAATGCAAGGGCAGTTGCCTGCGGGTGCGGTAAAACGCGAATTGGGGTGCGCCGCGCATGTCGATTTGTCCTTTTTATCGTACTTGGCGGGGTTCCAGGGCTTACCCGTCCAGTCGATGCAGTGCCGGGGAAGCTCCTTCGAAAGTCCTTCCCACCAAACCGTCATATCGTCCGTGTTGAGAGCAACGTTGGTAAAAATAGTGCCGCGCCTAGTGGATTCAAGCGCGTTCTTGTTGCTGTGTTCGTTCGTGCCGGGAGCAACTCCGAAGAAGCCGTTTTCGGGGTTTACAGCCCAAAGCCTGCCGTCATCGCCTACCCTTATCCAGGCGATATCGTCACCGAGGGTTTCGATTTTATAGCCTAAATCGGCATAGTGTTTGGGGGGGATGAGCATCGCAAGGTTGGTTTTGCCGCAAGCGGAGGGGAAAGCCGCCGCAACGTACTTCTTTTCGCCGTCGGGGAAAGTTACGCCGAGAATAAGCATATGCTCTGCCATCCAGCCTTCGTTTTTGCCCAACCAGGAAGCAATTCTCAAAGCGAAGCATTTCTTGCCGAGAAGAACGTTGCCGCCGTATGCCGAGTTGACGGAGATAATAAGGTTGTCTTCGGGGAAGTGCATTATGTATCTCTTATCGGCGTCAACGTTGCATTTTGCGTGGAAACCTTTGATAAAATCGCCGTCTTTGCCGATTTTATTCAAAACGGACTTGCCAACGCGCGTCATAATGTTCATATTCAGAACTACGTAGATACTGTCGGTAACTTCGATACCGTACTTCGCAAACGAGCTGCCGACGACGCCCATGGAATAGGGGATAACGTACATCGTTCTGCCCTTCATCGAGCCGCGCGCAATCTCGTCGGCAAGTTCTTTTGCCTGACCGGGATCCATCCAGTAGTTGATGGGACCTGCGTCCTCTTCGTTCTTGGTACATATAAAAGTTCTGTCTTCAACGCGGGCAACGTCGTTTACCTTAGTACGGTGAAGGTAACAGTCGGGGAGAAGGTGTTCGTTTAATTTAATAAGCTCACCGCTTTTAACGGCTTCTTCTTTCAAAGCTTTAATTTGATCGGGATTACCGTCAATCCACACGATTTTGTCAGGTTGTGCAAGATCTGCACTTTCTTGAACGAAATCCAAGACTTTTTTATTTTTAGTCAGCGCCATAAATATCCACTCCTTAAAATTTAAAACATACTTAAAGAAGTAAAAACTTCTACGAATACTATTATATTATAATCTGTCAAAAAAATCAAATTAAATGTATTAATGAAACGTGAAATTATACGCGTAAAAAATATATTTTTTTACAAATTATTATAAAATACGCGCGTTTTGAATAAGTATAATCAAAGAAACTTTAAAAGCTCTTTCCGCCTGTGTGCGATGCGCGTAAGCGCGTAGTGGGGCTTAAGGGAAAATATGGGTTATACTAAAAACATAGCGGTAATAAAGGGAATAAAAGACGGGTTTTCAGTTGACGGCGGAGCGCTGTCGGGGCTCGTAAAGGCGGAAAAGTACGGAGCGAAACTGCGGGTGGAAGTAAGTCTTATCAACTTTGCGCCGCTAACGGAAGGGAAGTACGTCTGTGCGATTTCAGACGGAAAGACTACGCTTACGGTAGAGGACTGCGCGTTCGAGGGGGAAAGCGCTCTTGATACGGCGAACGGGTTTGCCTCGCTTATAGCTTACGTAAAGGGGCAGGTTTTTCCCGTGGCTTCCGCCGTATGCGGCAACAATCACGACATTACGCTGAAATTAAAAGCTGAAATCGAAAAAGAGGAAAACCTAAAAGGAGCGCAAGCCGCTCAGGAAGAAAAAGCCGCCAAGAGAGAAGGCGCGGCAAGCAGGAAAGAAAAGACGAATGCGGAATACGAGGACGAAGCTATAGCGGAGGAAAACTACTATGAATATGCAGAAACTTATAAAGACGGTGGAGCTATACGCACGGATAAAAAAGAAGAGAAAAATAGGGGTGAAGTACGCGGCGATGAGACGGCTTTTAGCGCTGTCAAAGAAGAAGAAAGCGGCGTAAAAACTGCCGAAAGTGCGACATATGTGGGGAGCAATGGCAAAAGCGGCCCGATAAACCCTATAGTTCAGGACGGTATTTTCTACGAGAGAATGAAGGACGAGATTGACAAAATTCTGTCCAAGTATCCGACGGAAAAGCCGCTAGAAGACATGATAGAGGATTCCAAATGGGTAAGAATATCATACGGCGAGGGAGGGTTTTACGTGTTCGGCGTACTGTATTCCGACGGCAAGCCGAGGTATGTTTGCTACGGCGTCCCCGCAACGCAGAGCAATAATCCGCCCCAAAGCATGGAAGGGCTGGCATCGTTTTTGCCGGCTTCGCCCGAGGACACGGAAAACGGATACTGGGTGATGTATCAGGACGCGGAAACGGGCGCAAGCATAAGGGTAAACAATGTATAAATAAAGGCGTTGCCATCATCGGCAACGCCTTTATTTCAGTCCTTTAAACGGTTTGAAAGCTATAAGAGAGTAGACGGTAAATAGGGCGGAAACGCCGCAGATTGCGAAAAAAATTCTGTATGCCGTCGGGTTGCCGAAGCAAGCAAAATTTATTAAATCAAAGCCCGTAAAAGCGTATACACCCCCGCATATGCCTAAAATAACGAGGTTTGCAACGCAAAAGTAGCAAGTTAATTTCATATCAGCAGTATGCCGTTATAATAAAAAAATATTCCGCAGAATGCGGAATGCTTAAATCGTTATGTTGTCTAAAACCAGCTTGTCGAATTCAGGGTTCTCCGCGAAATCGCGCGGAAGAAACTTAACCGTTCTGTACTTTGCGTAGTTGAAAATGTGCGTCTTTAAAAGTATGGGCGTTGCAATATCCAGCGCTTCGCAAATATCCGCAAGATACGTAAAAAACTGCGAATATGAAAATTTATCCTCGCGCACGTAAGTTATCTGTTTTTGTATTTTTTCACCGACGATCACTTTCGCCCAAATTCTGAACATAGAATCATTATACTGAAAACCGGTACGTTTTGCAACTTTTTGCAGCAAATTTATTCCAAGAGAATAGCGCGGGGAAGGGTTTATTCTATTGACAAATGTTAAAGGAAATTATATAATAGCGTAAGAAGAAGCAGTGATTTCGCCGTGCGAAATCACTTTTAATTATTTTTTATATCGGGAGCAGAAAGAAAATGGCAGACTTAATCGTTATGACGAAAAAAAATTACGAGGATTTAAAAAAAGAGCTTGACTATCTTGTTAAAGTGAAACGCCCTGAAATTATCGAGCGTATTGCCGAGGCGCGCAGCCACGGCGACCTGTCCGAAAACGCGGAGTACGACGCGGCGCGTGAAGAGCAGCGTTCAAACGAGGGTAAAATTGCCGAGATAGAGTATAAAATCAAGAACGCCGACATCCGTGAAGAGAATAAAGATACCAGCTATATCCATTTGGGCAGCGTGGTTACGGTGTACGACGAGGACATGGAAGAGGAACAGACCTTCACCGTAACTTCGGTTACCGAGGTCGACGTTATGGCGAACAAAATTTCCGTCGATTCGCCCGTCGGCGCGGCTCTTTTAAGAAAAAAGGTCGGGGATAAAGCGACCGTTAAGTGTCCCGACGGCAGCGAATATACGCTTAAAGTGCTTGCAATTAAGTAAAAACAGGTAAATTTATGGCAGAAAACATACAAAAAGTTAACAATCAGGACTTTGCTTCGAGTGAAGAGGAAGAGGCGATTGCGCTTGCGGAGCAGGCGCGCATCCGCCGCGAAAAGCTTGCAAAGCTCAGTGAAGAGGGTAAGAACCCGTTTGTAAAAGTCAAGTACGAAACCACCGCGCAGTCGGAGCAGATTAAAGCGGACTTCGATAACCTTGACGGTAAAGAGGTATCCGTTGCCGGCAGGCTTATGTCCCGCCGCATTATGGGCAAGGCTTCCTTTGCGCATATTCAGGACGGCGAGGGGCTTTTGCAGATTTACGTGAAGCGCGACGACGTTGGCGAGGACGAATACGCATCCTTCAAAAAGGACTACGATATAGGCGACGTGGTGGGCGTTAAGGGCTACGTTTTCAAGACGCAGACGGGCGAAGTGTCCGTACACTGTTCTCATATAGAGATGCTTTCAAAGTGCCTTTTGCCCTTGCCTGAAAAACAGCACGGACTGAAAGACACCGACATAAGATACCGCAGGCGGGAACTCGATTTGATAGTGAACCCCGAGGTGAAAAGCACCTTCGTTAAGCGTTCCAAAATCATTTCGGCTATCCGCGATTACCTTGACGGCTGCGGATTTTTAGAGGTTGATACTCCAGTTTTAAACACGCTGGAGATTGGCGCGGCGGCAAGACCTTTCAAGACGAAACACAACGCGCTCGATATCGATATGTACCTCAGGATTGAGACAGAATTATACCTTAAACGGCTCATAGTAGGGGGTCTAAACCGTGTTTACGAGGTTGGGCGCATATTCCGCAACGAGGGAATGGACGCCTTCCACAACCCCGAATTTACCACGGTTGAGTGCTATGCGGCGTATCTTGATTACTTCGATATGATGGACCTCGTAGAGGATATGTACGCAACGATTGCCAAGAACACCTGCGGCACGACTGACGTTATCTATCAGGGTACGGAAATCCATCTCGGCGGCAAGTGGGCGCGTATGACGATGAAGGAAGCCGTAAAGAAGTTTGCGGGAGCAGACTACGACGACTGGGCAACGGACGAGGACGCCCGCGCCTGCGCAAAGAAGCTGGGCGTTACGGTGGAAGAAGGAGAAAATGCGACTAAGGGACACGTGCTTATAGCGCTTTTCGATAACTTCGTCGAAGAAAAGTTGATTCAGCCCACTTTTATCTACGATTATCCCGTGGAAAATTCGCCGTTGGCTAAGCGCAAAGAGGGCGACCCCGCATTCACACAGAGATTTGAATATTTTATCTGTGCGCACGAGTTCGGCAACGCCTTTTCGGAATTAAACGACCCCATAGACCAAAAACAGAGGTTCGTAAAGCAGGTTGAGGAAAAACGCGCACAGGAGCCCAGCTGTAACGCGCAGATTGACGAGGACTTCGTTACGGCGCTCGAATACGGATTGCCCCCCACGGGCGGTCTCGGTTTCGGCGTGGACAGGCTGGTTATGCTGTTGACCGACAGCGCGACAATAAGGGACGTGCTTTTATTCCCCACTATGAAACCAAAGAAATAAAATAATTATCGGCGGCGGTAAAAACCACGCTGTTTGAGAAAGAAGCACCTGAAATTCACGAAATTTTATTTGCGCAGAATAGCAAAGAAAATTTGTGAGGAGACGTTATGTATAAGTATTTGATATATTCACAATTAAAAGCGTACGCCAAGGCTGATAAGTCCTTCCATATGCCGGGGCACAAGGCAAGGGGGGACTTCAAATCGAAATTCCCCGTCGCGCCGTTCGATATAACCGAGCTTTCGTATTCGGACAATCTTTTATGCCCTACGGGCATAATCGCCAAGGCGCAAAGCGAGCTTGCCGAAATTCTCGGCGCAAAAAAGAGCTTTATTCTGACCGACGGTTCGTCCTCGGGCGTGCTTGCAATGATGTACGCGCTGTCCAAGTTCGGCAACAAGGTCATCGTGCCGAGGAATTGCCACGTCAGCGTGTGGAACGCTTGTAAGCTTTTCAACCTCGAGCCCGTTATAGTTCAGGGCGCTCACGACGAAGGGGTTCTTTTGCCGCCCTCGCCTTCGCTTATCGAAAAGCTCGTGTCGAACGACAGGACTATAAGCGGAATGATTGTGACTTCGCCGGATTATTTCGGCAATATAGCGCCTCTGAAAGAATATTCAGATATACTTAAAAAGTATGGGCGGTATCTTCTCGTAGACGGCGCGCACGGCGCACACCTTGCATTCGAAGAGGCGAAGAAGGGGCACGCCGGGTCTTTTGCAGACCTTTGGGTAGACGGCGCGCACAAAAGTTTGCCCGCATTAACGCAGGGTGCGGTCGTTTCCGGGAATAACGATAAGTTGCTTCCCCTTCTCGAGGAGGGGCTGTCTTATTTCAGGACTACTTCGCCGAGCTATCCCATAATGGCGTCGGTAGAGTACGCGTTCAAATATATCGCAAACAATATCAAGCTTATTACCGACGCAAAGAACGCCGTTGCGACGTTCAGGGAAAAGTGCCCATTGAAGCTTTATCCGTCGGAGGACTGGACGAAAATCGCCATTGACTTCGAAGAACTGGGCGTTTCGTCTTATACGGCGGCGAACATTCTTGAAAAGAGGGGCGTCTACAGCGAGCTTGCCGACGGCAAGTATTTACTTTTTTATCTTTCGCCGATGACGGTGCCAAACGATTTGAGCAACCTCTTGACGGCGCTTACCGCTATCGTGGGGGACAAACGATTGAAGAAGAATTTCATTGCACGCCCGCCCATGCCCGTGACGGCAAGGACTTACAGCTTCCAGTATGCGTTGAAGCAGAAGAGGGAGCTTATACCGCTCGTGCAGTCGGTCGGAAGAATGTGCGCAGAGAATGCGGGCGTTACCCCGCCTTGCATACCCATAATCGCTGCGGGTGAAATGATTACGGAGGGTGCGGTAAGATCCCTTTTGTATCAGGGAAGTACTTTCGGACTCGTCGGCGATAAGATTTGGGTGGTCAAGAAATGAGAGGGAAATTTATAACCTTCGAGGGGTGTGAAGGTTCGGGTAAAAGCACTCAGCTTCGGTTGCTTTCCGAATATTTAACTTCTATCGGCGCAGACTTTATTTTGACGAGGGAGCCCGGCGGAAGCGGCATTTCCGAGGACATAAGAAAAATTATTTTAAACGGCAAGAATACCGCGATGTGCGACGAGTGCGAAGCGCTTTTATACGCTGCGGCAAGAATACAGCACCTGCGCGAGATAATCGCGCCTGCGCTTGAAACGGGTAAAACAGTAATTTGCGACAGATACGTTTATTCTTCGCTTGCCTATCAGGGCTTTGCAAGGGGGCTCGGGGAGAAGTTCATAGAAGAGATAAACGCCGTCGCTTTAAGCGATTACCCCCCTGATATAACGGTGTTTCTCGATATTTCGCCAGAGGACGCATTCAAAAGGAAGCGCGGGGCGGACGTAAACGACAGAATCGAGCAGATGGGGCTTGGATTTCATAAAAAAGTATATGCGGGATACAAGGCGCTTTTGGCGAAACACCCCGATATATGCGCCGTTTACTGCGGCGGAAGCAAGGAAGAGACGGCTGAAAACGTAAGAAAATTATTAAGGGACAGAAAGATAATAAATTAAGTGGAAATTCTTTTAAAGGGAACGACGGCGTATAAAATTTTATCCGGCGACAGGCTCACGGGAAGACTTTCGCACGCATATATGCTTGACTTTCCCGACGTTAAGAACATGCGCGCGGCGTTGAAGCTTTTCGCGCTCGAGTTTTTCGGAACGGACGCTGGAACGGCTCTCGGCGCAAGAATACTTAACGGCAGTTATCCCGATTTTAAAATTTACCCGCAGGAGGGCGCGAAGATTGCCGCCGACGGCGTGGGCGAAATTTTAGAGGACAGCGTTATGCGCCCCGTCGAGGGCGACAAAAAGCTTTACGCGATATGCGGGTTCGAGAACGCTTCCGCATTGCTGCAAAACAAGCTTTTAAAGACTTTGGAAGAGCCCTGCGAGGGCGTTCATTTTCTCTTGGGGGCGTCATCGCTTGCGCCTGTTCTGGACACGGTCAAATCCCGCGTAAAAATTCTTTCGGTTCCTCCCTTTACCGAGGAGCAGATTTACGCCGCTTTGGAGCGCGCGGGACACGCGGAAATAAACGCGGCCGCCGCAATAAGCTCGGGCGGGATTTTGGGTGTTGCGGAGAATATGACGGGCGGCGGTTGGTTTGAAGAGGTGCTTGCCGCGGCGGAGGAAATTTGCACCACTGTGCGCGTCGGAGATATCGGCGCGGTTGCGATAAAGTACGGGGAAACGAAGTATAAAACAGAGCTTCTTTGCGAGATGCAAAGGTGTTATTTTTCAGCATTGAACGGCGAAGGGAAGGCGGCAAAGGTTCTAAGTACCGCCGCTATAGTTTACGCGCTTGAAGAGTTGAACGGGGCGTTTGCCGATTTGAAATTCAACGCAAACTTTCAAGGGCTTTTGTACGACTTTTTACTTAAAGTCGTCAAGGAGAATAAAAAATGGCAACGATTACAGCAGTAGTTTTCAAGGAGGGGGGCAAAACGTATTATTTTGCGCCTAAAGAAAACGAAGAATATAAGGTAGGGGAGGGGGTAATCGTGGAAACCTCCCGCGGGATAGAGTACGCTACGGTCACGGTTGCCCGCGCGGAAGTGGACGACGGTATGCTGGTGCTTCCGCTAAAGCCCGTTATAAGGGCGGCTACGCCCAGAGACGACGAAACGCACAGGAGAAATATCGAGAGGCGCCCCGAAGCGATGAAAACCGTACGGGAGAAGATTGAAAAACACAATCTTGAAATGAAGCTTATCGACTGCGAGTTCGCTTTCGACGGTTCCAAGGCGGTTTTCTACTATTCTGCGCCTCAACGCGTAGATTTCAGGGAATTGGTCAAAGAGCTTTCTTCCTGCTTCCGTATGCGCATAGAGCTCCGTCAGGTGGGCATACGCGACGAAATCAAGTTGATCGGCGGGATTTCACCCTGTGGAAGGGAATGCTGCTGTTCAAGCTGCATGCCCGACGTTAAGAAAGTATCCATAAAAATGGCGAAGACGCAGGGTCTTTCTTTAAATCCTCAGAAAATTTCAGGACTTTGCGGAAGGCTGATGTGCTGTTTGGGGTATGAGAACGACTACTACGCCGAAACCTGCAAGCAGATGCCCAAAATAGGTTCCGAGCTGAGTACTCCCGAAGGGGTCGGCACGGTAGTGAACGTGAATATGCTGAAAATGCAGGTTCGGGTAAGAATTGAGGATAAGACGCGCGACATAGTAAGCTATAAGGACTTTACTGTTGAAGAGCTTAACGGCGACGGACGGGCGGATAATTACGAAGAGGCGGACGAAGATAACGGAATAAAAGACGTAATTTCGGAAAAAATAAGAGAAGAAGCGGTGCAGGACGGCGCAGAGAACAGGAAGAACGGCAACCGCAACAAGCGAAAAAAGAAGAACAGAAACGGCGGAAATACCCCCCGTGCAGCCCAAAGCGGGGCAGGCAGCGAAAATAAACATGGCGAAAGACCGCCGAAAAACGCGGGAAACGGACAAAACAAGCCGCAAAACGGTGGCGGAAACTTCCGTTCGGGGAAAAACGGTAAGCGTAAAGACGAACGCCCGCGGAAAAAAGAAGAGCCCGCAAATAAAAATTAACGATAAAAATTTTAAACAACCGCTTTACACGCTAAAAAAGTTGTGATATAATTCAAATTACTGACAAAACTTGGAGGAACAATATGGCACACTCTATTTCTGACGAGTGCGTAAGCTGCGGTGCTTGCGCCGGCACTTGCCCCGTAGAGGCAATTTCGGAAGGTCCCGATAAATACGTAGTTGACCCCGACGTTTGCATCGATTGCGGTGCTTGCGAAGACGTTTGCCCTACAGGAGCAATACACGCGGACTAATTATGAGTAAAAAAGCGGGTTTCAAAAGCCCGCTTTTTTATTGTTAACTTCACGTTTTATCTTACCGCAACGATTAACGTACGGAGGCGGCTATGCCCGTTCTTAAAGAAAACGAAGTTCTAGAAGAATTTTTTGAAGATAAAAAGATAATACAGAATACGAAATTATACCGTTTTACGTCCGACAGCGTGCTGCTGTCAAGGTTTGCGCGGTTCAAATACGGCGACAGGGTTGCCGATTTTTGTTCGGGCAGCGGTGTAGTCGGCTTTCACTTTCTTTGCTTGAATCCTAAAACGGAAAGCCTTACGCTGTTTGAAATGCAGGAACAGCTTGCCGATATGTCCCGCCGCACGGCTGAGCTGAACGGATTTGACTGCGAAGCGGTCTGCACCCGCTTACAGGATATCGGCAGGGAGTACGACGACAAGTTTTCGCTTATTCTTTGCAATCCGCCGTACGAAAAAAGCGGGTTCGAGGACGAGGTATACGAGCGCGCGGTGTGTCGTAAGGAAATTACGTTAACCTTAAAAGAAATCGTAGAGACGGCATACTGCAAGCTTAAATTCGGCGGAAGGCTGAATATTATTAACCGCTCGGACAGAGCGGCGGAGCTTATCTTCCTTTTGAAGAAGCGCGGGCTGGAGCCGAAAAGAATGCAGTTTGTTGCGGGCACGCCGTCTGCAAAGCCTTACCTCGTTATGGTGGAGGCGGTCAAGGGCGGCAAAGAGGGCGTTGACGTTTTGCCCGTTCTTGTTAACGGTAAAAATTAAAGAGGTAAAAATTATGAACGATCTGGAATTAATTGAAAAACTATGTAATTGCCGCGGGGCTTCGGGCTTTGAGGACGAGGTTTTGAAGGTTGCAAGAGAGTACTTAAAAGGTGTTGCCGATTTCGAAGAGGACAGCATGCGCAATCTCTATATTTACCCCAAATACAACAAGGGCAACCGCCCGTATATTTTATTGGACGCGCACTCCGACGAGGTGGGTTTTATGGTGCAGGCGATAAAGCCCGACGGTACGCTGAGGTTTATACCCGTAGGCGGTTGGAACGAAAAAAGCCTGCCGTCCTCGAAAGTGCAAATATGCACGAAAACGGGGCATATATTGGGGGTAATTGCTGCAGGATCGCCTCATTTAATGACTGCGGAACAGCGAAATGCGCCCGTAAGCTACGATAATCTTGTGATAGATATAGGTGCGACTAGCTTAGAAGAAGCCGCGTCGTTCGGTGTGGAAATCGGTCAACCCGTAGTGCCTTATTCGCCTTTCGTTTGCGACGAAAAACACGGCGTGTTACATGGTAAAGCGTTTGACGACAGATTGGGCGTAGCCGCGCTTTTAAAGTGTGTAAAGGACTTGCAAAATTGCAGCTTGCCGCAGGACGTGGTCGGCGTGATTTCTTCACAGGAAGAGGTGGGCGAAAGGGGAATCGTTGCCGCTATGAACAGGCTTAAACCCACGGCGGCAATTTGCTTCGAGGGCTGTCCCGCCGACGACACTAGTGCGCCTTCCTATATGGTGCAGGACGCGCTGCGCGGGGGCGTTATGCTCCGCCATATGGACGCAACCGTTATTTGCACTCCACGTTTTACGGGGTTTGCAAGGGACGTTGCGAAGAAGAAAAACATTAAAGTGCAGATGGCGGTTAGGCTGGGCGGCGGCAATAACGGCGCGTATATTATCTCTGCAAACGGCGGTACGCCCGTAATAGTCGCGGGCATTCCCGTAAGGTACATTCACACCTTTAACTGCATTGCCGTAAAAGAGGATTTCTACAGTGTGGTCGCCTTGGGCGAAGAGCTTTGCAAAGCTCTCAATGAAGAGGTCGTAAAGGGGTTTTAAAGCAAAATAAATTTAACGCGCCTGCGCGGAGGAACGCCGCGCAGGCTGATATTCTTAAAGGTAAAAAATGCAAAAAATTAAAAAGGGTACGATAAAACGGTTTGTAAAATATTACTGCCCGCACAGAAAGCTGTTTATTATCGATATGATATGCGCGTTTATAATCTCGGTTTTCAACCTCGTTTATCCTTTTATTACGAAGGAGATTATAAACAACTACGTTCCGAACAAGTTTTTATATTTGCTTTTAGCTGCAGCAGGGCTTTTATTGGGTCTGTACGTTATAAAGGCGGCGTTGAACTACGTTTTGCAATACTGGGGTCACCTCGTCGGGGTGAGAATGCAGGCGGATATGCGCAGCGAGCTTTTTAATCACTTGCAAAAATTACCGTTTTCTTATTTTGACGATAACAAGACGGGCGTTATTATGAGCCGTATGACTAACGACCTGTTTGAAATATCGGAGCTTGCGCACCACGGTCCCGAAGACGTCTTTTTATCTCTCGTAACCTTAATCGGCGCGTTCGTTATGCTATGCTTTATAAACGTATATCTTGCGCTTATCGTGTTTGCCGTCGTGCCGTTCGGGGTGCTCGTTTCCGTGCTGTTAAGGCGAAGAATGAAAAGGGCGTTTAAGGAAGTCCGCGTGGTTCAAGGCGAAATAAACGCCGATATAGAAAGTGCGGTGTCGGGAATGCGCGTTTCGCGTGCGTACAGCGCGCAAGCGCACGCGGAGGAAAAGTTTGGTGCGGGCAACGCGCGGTTTGTCAAGGCGAAGAGCAGACAGTATAAGGTAATGGGCGAATTTCATTCTTCGATGACGTTCTTTATGGACTTTCTGTACTTCGCGGTACTTCTTTCTGGCGGATTGTTCTTCTATTACGATTTTATCGACGCGGGCGAATTCGCCGCTTTCGTGCTGTACGTTACCACGCTGATAACGCCTATCCGTACGCTTATCAACATTTTCGAGCAAATTCAGGAGGGGATGACGGGCTTTAAACGGTTCTGCGAGATTATGGACGTTCCCGAAGAGGAGGATGCGCCCGAAGCGATACTTCCCGAAAGGCTTGCGGGCGACATAGAGTTTGACGGCGTATCGTTCAGCTATAAGAACGACGGCGACGAAAAGGAAGTTATTTCAGACTTTTCAATGAGAATACCCGCGGGCAAGACTGTGGCGCTCGTCGGACCGTCAGGCGGCGGCAAGACCACGATTTGCCACCTTATTCCGCGGTTTTACGAGATTGACGGCGGTAAAATAACCGTCGACGGTTACGATATTCGCAACTTACAGCGGTCGGCGTTGCGAAAAAACATAGGAATAGTCCAGCAGGACGTTTATCTGTTCAACGGCACTATACGCGAGAACATAGCCTACGGCAACTTTGACGCCGCCGAAGAGGAGATTATAGAAGCGGCAAAGAAAGCTAACATACACGACTATATTATTTCCTTGCCGCACGGCTACGATACGAGCGTGGGCGAGCGGGGCGTAAAGCTTTCGGGCGGACAGAAGCAAAGGGTGTCCATCGCCCGAGCTTTCTTAAAAAATCCGCCGATACTGATTTTAGACGAGGCGACCTCCGCATTGGATAACGCAACGGAAACGCTTATACAGGGCGCGCTTGAAAAGCTGTCGGAGGGAAGGACGACGCTTGTGGTTGCACACAGGCTTTCCACCGTAAAGAACTCGGATGAAATAATAGTTATGACGGCGGAGGGGATAAAGGAGCGTGGCACGCATGAAGAGCTGCTTGCTTTGGGCGGCGCGTACGAGAAGCTTTACAAATACCAATTCAAGGCAAATTAGCCGTTAATTAAGGCATATGTGGGGGTTAAACTATAAAAATGGTTTATTTCGTTTCAACGCCGATAGGTAATTTAAAGGATATTTCTCTGCGTGCGCTTGAAGTTTTAAGGGGCGCGGACGTGATTTTTTGCGAGGATACGCGTCATTCCTTAAAGCTTTTAAACGTGTACGAAATTAAAAAACCGCTTTATTCCTGTCATAAATTCAACGAAAAGGAAGCGGCGGAAAAGATAATATCCGCGGTAAAAGAAGGCAAAGAAATTGCGGTTATCTCTGACGCAGGCATGCCGGTAATATCCGACCCCGGTAACGCTGTATGCAAAATGCTTAAAGACGCAGGCGTAAGCTACACCGTAATTCCCGGCGCGAACGCTGCTCTATCCGCGCTTATTCTTTCGGCGTTCCCTGCGGACAGATTTGTCTTTATCGGTTTCCTTCCCGACAAGGCGGGGGAGCGCAAAAGGGCGCTTGAAAAATATAAAAATTTAGACATGACTTTAATATTTCACATTGCTCCGCAAGACTTAGACCCGCATATATGCGCAATTTACGAGGTTTTTGGCGAAAGGAATGCTTGCGCTGTGCGCGAGATAACGAAAATGCATGAGGAAGCGGTAACTTTCAGGCTTTCAGAGGGCTTAAGCGGAGAAAAACGCGGCGAATACGTGCTTATAGTCGAGGGCGCGTCGGCGGAAAATCCGTTAAATTCGTTGACCGAAAAAGAGCATTTGTTGCACTATATATTTGGGGGAATGGATAAAAAAGAAGCAATCAAGCAGGTTGCGAAGGACCGTGGCGTTGCAAAATCCGAAATATACAAAATCGCGTTGGAATTAGATTAAGTTAGAGCGGCGCGCGGGTTATTGCCCGCGCGCCGCTTCATATATCCGTTATTTAATTACTTCTTCTATAACCCCGCCGCCGAGACAGTAAGTTTCGTTGTAAAATACCGCGTACTGCCCTTCGGTCACGGCGCGTTGCGGCTGCGCGAATTCAACCAGCGCGGAGTTGCCAACGAGCTTAACCTTAACTGCTTGTTCGGGTTGGCGGTATCTGAATTTTGCGGTGCATTCAAATTCTTTTTCGGGTGAAAAGCCTATCCAGTTCAGACCCGAAACCTTGCACGATTTGGAGTAGAGGGGAGCTTCGTCGCCGTGAGAGACGTACAGGATATTGTTTTTTAAATCCTTTTTAACGACGAACCAACGCCCTTCTTCGCCGCGCTTCCCGCCCAGGTCAAGCCCCTTGCGCTGTCCGAGCGTGTAGTACATAAGACCAACGTGTTCGCCCACAGTTTCGCCGTCAAGGGTTATAATTTTTCCCGGTTGCGCAGGAAGATAGCCTTGCAAAAACTTGCGGAAGTTGCGCTCGCCTATAAAGCAGATACCCGTGCTGTCCTTCTTTTTTGCCGTCGCAAGACCTATATCTTCGGCAATTTTTCGCACTTCGGGCTTAGGAACGTCCGCAAGCGGAAACAAAACGTTTGCAAGCTGCTCTTCGCGTACCTGATTTAAAAAATAAGTCTGGTCCTTACCCGCGTCAAACGCCTTTTTAAGGCGATGACTGCCGTCCGCGTGGTCTATCCCGCAGTAGTGACCGGTTGCGATAAAATCCGCACCCATAGAAAGCGCGTATTCGCGAAAGGGTCCGAACTTAATTTCCCTGTTGCATAAAACGTCGGGGTTGGGCGTTCTGCCTGCGCGGTACTCGTCAAGGAAGTGTTTGAAGACCCTCTCCTGATACTGTGCGGCAAAGTTGACGGAATAGTAGGGGATATCGAGCGCAGAACAAACCCGCCGAACATCCGCAAAGTCGTTTTCCGCGGAGCATGCGCCGTTTTCGCCCGTTTCCTCCCAGTTCAGCATAAAAAGCCCTATTACGTTGTAACCCTGTTGTTTGAGAAGATAGGCGGCAACCGAAGAATCGACCCCGCCGCTCATTCCCACGACGACCGTTTGTTTCATTTTTTTATCCTTAAAAATAATAAATTAATTATAACACGGTTAAGTTCGTTTTGCAAATAAAAAATTTTGTGCTATAATCATTTTATGGTTTTGCCCGAGGATGATTTCATTTTGCTGTCTTTAATAAACACCAAGCTCCGCGACGAATACTCTTCGTTTGCGGAATTGTGCGAAGAAGAGGGCGTTTCGCAGCAAGAAATCATCAACCGTTTGGAAGGGCTTGGCTACCGATACGCCCCTGAATATGCCGCGTTTAAGCGCATTTAGCGGTTGATTAAACCAAATACTACCCGTAGCTCAGATGGATAGAGCAATGCCTTCCGTCGAACCGAAGCACGAACGTGCTTACGCTATGTGCCGCCGGACAAAGACAACTCAATATGTACCCGTAGCTCAGATGGATAGAGCAATGCCTTCCGTCGAACCGAAGCACGAACGTGCTTACGCTATGTGCCGTCGGACAAAGACAACTCAATATGCACCCGTAGCTCAGATGGATAGAGCAATAGCCTCCGACGCTATGTGCCGCTGGTTCGACTCCAGTCGGGTGTACCAAACCCCGCCCGTGACGCAAAGCGTCACGGGCGGGGTTTCGATTTTAACGGTTGTAAGAAACCGTATTGTACATAATTAAAAAAGCAAAGTAAAGTACCAATCAAAAAATTCTTTAAGATAATTCCAAGTGTTATCGTCTTGCGTTGCAAATATATAGCAAAATTCGGCAACGCATACCGCAACATAAATAACAACTACGGTTAATATAATTATTAAAGTCTTTTTCTTCATAAGTTTATAAACTCAATTAACTTTTTATTTTTTTGGGCGTAATTTATTGTGTGCCACGTTCCGCCTTTTTCAATACCGTAGAATACCGCAATCACAATATCGCTTTTATCTACCATATAACGGTTGCGCTTTAACATACATTCGGTGGTGTATCGTTCGGAAATTAAGTTTACACTATCGGCACATTTTAATATTTCATTATAGCGCAAGATATCCGCTTTCGACCATTTAAGCGTTTGGTTGTGGCAGGGAATAGCACACTCTAATTTTATAGGATAATTTTCGGCATCACGCAAGGCAATAACCATTTCCGCAAAGTCCATATCAACGCCGATAGCCATACCTGAAACAAAGTAATTTACGCCGTATTCATTTATTGCAAGCAAAATTTTTTGCCTTAATTGCTTTAAATATTCTTTATGTTTCCGCTCGTCCTTTCCGTACGCAAACGGAAAACCTTTCGGGCGATGTCCCGTGCAACAGCAGTTTTTTATCATAATATTTCTCTTTAACCTACAAATGCGGTTTAATTTTCGTGGAATTCCGTAAAATATTATAGCGAAAGTAAATTATAAAGTCAATTTCGTGGAGTTCCACGAGAGAAATTTATTCAACTTCAATATAATAAATCGTGGAATAACGATAAGAAATACCACGATTTTTTAATATGAAAACAAACGAAGCGATTTTAAAGCGCATCAAAGAGATATGCGAAGAAAAAGGTAATAATATTTGTAAGGCGTGCTTAAACGGTGGCAAGTCGCCGTCGGCTCTTTACGACTTAATGAAAGGACGAACGAAATGCCCGAAAGTAACAACTATTAAAAGTTTTTGCGATGGTGCAGGTATTACCTTGTCAGAGTTTTTCGATAGAGATTATTTTAACGATTTAGAAGACGACGATTAACATAAATTAAAAGCAGGAAACATAAAGTTTCCTGCTTTATTAATATAAAAAATAACGCAAGTCGTGGGGTTTTGATTTGCGTTATCAATTAACAAGAAAAAGCTTCGCTTTAGGGCGGGGCTTTTTGTTTAAACGATGTCGCGGGCGGTGGCAATTTATTGAGATTGACAATAAACCGTTTATCCGTTATAATTTTTTGCTGTGGAGATAAAAGATGTTAAATCAATTTGCGAGAACTGAATTGCTGTTGGGGGAAGAGGGGCTAAAAGCTCTTGCCGCAAAGCGCGTTGCCGTTTTCGGAATAGGCGGCGTGGGGGGCTATACGGTTGAAGCGCTTGCTCGTTCCGGCGTGGGCGCGATAGATATTATCGATAACGACAAAATCAGCCTGACCAACATAAACCGTCAAATATACGCTACGCATAAGACGTTGGGAAGATACAAGGTTGACGTTGCCGCCGAAAGAATTGCGGAGATAAATCCCGATTGCAAGGTGACGGCGCACAGAACGTTTTATTTGCCCGACGCGCAGGACGGGTTCGATTTTTCAGAATACGACTATATCGTCGACGCGATTGACACGGTGACGGGCAAGCTATCGATTATAGAGAACGCGCAGAAGTGCGGAACGCCCGTAATAAGCTGTATGGGAGCTGGGAATAAGTTGGACCCAACCGCTTTCAAGGTGGCGGATATTTACGAAACTTCGGTGTGCCCGCTTGCAAAAGTTATGCGGAGAGAGCTTAAAAAGCGCGGTGTCAAGCGGCTTAAAGTTGTTTATTCAAAAGAAGAACCCGTAATTTGCTCCGCGGAAGATACTGACGGGGACTTGCCGCGCTGCTGCGTTCCCGGGAGCGTGGCTTTCGTTCCGTCTGTGGCGGGGCTTATCGTTGCGGGCGAGGTTATAAAAGATTTAATAGGCGGCGGGAAGGGCGGCAATGAGTAAAGAAACGACTGAAAATCCTGTAAGCGACAACGAAATTGCAAGGCGTGCGGAAAAGAGCATTCAGAAAAAATTTCATAAAGAGCTGTTTTCAAAATTCGCAAAGGCGATAGTCGGGTACGGGCTAATCAAGCCGAACGACAAAATCGCCGTATGTATATCGGGTGGAAAGGATTCCGTCCTGATGGCGAAGCTGTTTCAGGAGCTTAAGCGGCACAACAAGGTGCCGTTTGAACTCGTATTCCTTGTTATGGACCCAGGTTACAGCAAGGTCAACCGCGAACTTATAGAGCATAACGCCAAAATTCTGAATATTCCGTTGACGGTTTTTGAAACCGATATTTTCGACAGCGTGGTAAATATCGATAAATCGCCTTGCTATATCTGCGCACGGATGCGGCGCGGGCATCTATATCACAGCGCTAAGGATTTGGGCTGTAATAAGATTGCGTTAGGGCATCATTACGACGACGTTATTGAAACCATTCTTATGGGTATGCTTTACGGCGGACAGGTACAGACGATGATGCCGAAGATTAAGAGCGCCAATTTCGAGGGAATGGAACTTATCCGCCCGATGTATCTTGTGCGGGAAAAAGATATTAAGGCGTGGCGGGACTATAACGGACTGCGCTTTTTGCAGTGCGCCTGCAAGTTTACGGAAGGGGTCGTGGCGGACCTGTCAGGGTCGAAGCGGCAAAAGGTGAAAGAGCTTATCCGCAGGCTTGAAAGCGAGGATAAGGGGATAGAGCAGAATATTTTCAAGAGCGTGGAAAACGTTTCTTTGGGTTCTATTATCGAGTACAAGGACAAGGACGGGGAAAGGCACCGCTTTACCGACGACTATTAAAACGGGGAGGGGAAAATGACTATTCATCACGATAAGCTTGCCTATGGACGTCTTGCGAGGACGAGCGAGGAGATGACGGATAATCAAATAGAAGATATACTGAAAGAGCTTTCATCGGGCGACGAAAAGTATATCCTTGCCATTGATCAAGGCACAACGAGTACGCGGGCAATCGTCTTTGACAGGCGCGGAACGATAGTCGCTCGCGCCCAGCAGGAGTTCCCGCAAATTTACCCCAAACCCGGTTGGGTGGAGCATTCGCCGCAGGATATTATGGGGTCTACGGTGGCAGTGACGGGCGAAGCCATGGTTCGCGCAGGGCTTTCCGCGCAGGATATTTCCGCCATAGGGATAACCAACCAAAGGGAAACCACCCTCGTTTGGGACAGGAAAACGGGCAAGCCCGTGTACAACGCGATAGTGTGGCAGTGCCGCAGAACGGCGGACTATTGCGACGCGCTTCGGCGTGACGGCTTTGCCGAAAAAATTTACAACAAGACGGGCTTAGTACCCGACGCGTATTTTTCCGCAACGAAGATAAAATGGATTTTGGATAACGTGGACGGCGCGCGCGAACGCGCCGAGCGGGGCGAGCTGGTTTTCGGTACGGTGGATACCTTCGTTTTATGGCAGCTGTCCAAGGGCAAAATATTTGCAACCGATTACACCAACGCAAGCCGCACTATGCTTTTCAATATTCATACCCTGCGCTGGGACGAGGAGCTTTTAAGGCTTTTCGATATTCCCGCAAGCATGTTGCCGCAGGTTTATCCGTCAAGCTATTTATTCGGCTGTACGGACCCTCGGCTGTTTGGCTCGGCAATTCCCGTTTGCGGGGTGGTCGGCGACCAACAGGCTGCGCTGTTCGGGCAACTGTGCACAAAAAAGGGCGACGTGAAGAATACCTATGGCACGGGCTGCTTTCTTTTAATGAATACGGGCGACAGGGCGGTTAAAAGTCAGAACGGCTTGGTGACCACTCTCGGCGCGACGGTTGAAGGTAAGCCCTGTTACGTTTTGGAGGGCTCGGTTTTCGTCGGCGGCGCCGTCGTGCAGTGGCTGAGAGATGAAATGAGAATAATATCCTCCTCTGACGACAGCGAAACGCAGGCGTTGAAGGTGAAGGACAGCGGCGGAGTGTACGTTGTTCCGGCGTTTACGGGGCTTGGTGCGCCGTACTGGGACCCGTCTGCGCGCGGAACGGTGACGGGGATAACCCGCGGTACCTCCCGCGAGCATATCGTGCGCGCCGCATTGGAGGGCATTGCTTACGAAGTGTGCGATTTGGTGCAGGCGATGGAAAAGGACGCGGGGATAAAGATAACGCAGCTTGCCGTCGACGGCGGCGCGTGTAAGAACGATTTTCTTATGCAGTTCCAAGCCGACCTTTTGGACTGTACTGCCGTCCGCCCGAAAGTTGCGGAAACGACCGCGCTCGGCGCGGCGTATCTTGCAGGACTTAACGCGGGCTGTTGGAGCGGGATAGAAGAAATTAAAAAGAATTTCGAGGTTGAAAGAACGTTTACCCCGAATATGGGCGAGGGGGACAGGATAAACCTTTTAAACGGTTGGCGCGCCGCCGTAAAAAAAGCTACGCTTAAATAGAAAACGAAAGCGCCGCCCGCAACTGCGGGCGGCGCCTTATCATTATTCTACGCTGTCTTTGCCATCTATGTTATTATACATTTCGTGAAATTTTTTGACCTCGTCGGGGTCGAGGGAAACCTTTTGAAAAAGCCCCGTGCATTCGTTCGCGCTGACGCACTTTTCAAATATATCCTCAATCATTTTGTTATGCTTGCGTTTGCTCATATCAGTAGCTTGAGCAACCCGTCAAAAAATATACAATAGCGCGATATTTAATGAATATATGGGGGTTAACCGTATATTTGCTTGCAGATATATTCCGCGTAAAGGCGGGCTATATTCACGCCGGTAACCCGCTCTATACCCCCGAAAAAGGCGTTGGAGTTGACTTCGCATACCAAATAGCCCCCGTTTTCGCCGTGTAAAACGTCGATTCCGCAATAATCGAGTTTTAAAGTTTTTGCCGTTAATTCGCATATATTCCGTAGGCTATCGCTTATTTTTATCGATTTTGCCGTGCCGCCCAGCTCTAAGTTGGAGCGAAAGTCGGTATCCGATTTGCGCTCCATTGCAGCAACAGCTTTGCCCCCTATCGCAATAACGCGAATATCCTTGCCCGCGCTTGAAGAAATAAACCGTTGGAAGAGATGAGGGGTGCATTTCAATTTTTCGCACAGCACCTCAAGCTCCGTGCGGTTATCCGCCTTGTAGACTCCTTTACCCAACGAGCCGTAGCTTTCTTTGACTACTATCGGGTAGCCGAAGGTTTTTTCCAAAAAAAAGATATCTTTCTCCTTTATCTTTGCCTGCGGGTCGTAGCAAAGAGTTCCAGGGACGGTCTGCGGCATTGGTATCCCTCGACCCGAAAGCGCAAGGTGCGTTTCCGCTTTATCGTCGCACACGCGTACGGCGGCGTGGCTGTTGAAAAGCCGCAAGCCGCTCATTTCCAGAATGGCGGAGGCGTATTTGTCCTTATCGAGGTATACGCAGAAGTCGTAGCCGCAAAGCGTGTTTACAAGCTTGCCGCCGTCGTCAAGGCTCGCAAAAAAGCCGTTTCGTCTTATATCCGCAGATACGCCTAAGCGTTCGAATTCGGATTTAAGCCGTTCGGCTTGGTTCAGCCCCGTGGGGAGGGCGGAGTATGCATTAATAATAATAACCGCTCTTTTCACTGCTGTTTTTTATAGTCCTTGTACGCCTTTTTGTCGGGCGTGCCGTTTTCGATTATATTGAATGTTTTACCTTGTTTTCCGCTCTTAATCACGGCGTAAGATACGGTCTTGTATGTTCCGCCGCGTTCGTAAAGACGGCAGTACGACCATTCGAGTCTTTCGATTATAGTCGTCGTAACGCTTGACTTTCTTATAGCCGAAAGCTTGCCGAATGCCGAGAAATCAAAGATTATCCGTTCCTTGAAGTTATTTGCTTTGATGGAAAATTCCCATCCGTCGTTGGAAATATAATAGGTTAGACTGTCGCGCTCGGGGTGCATAAGCGCGGCGTTTTCGATAAAAACTTCGCGCACGTAGTTTTTGATAATTTTATCAATCGCTCTGCCGTATTTAAGATTGCAAACCGCCGCAACCGCGGCAAAGATGCTGAGAGGCGCGCATAAAATCGAACCGTATATGCGAAAACCGTCGTCGGGGCGGGCTATCGCAAGGGCAAAAAAAACGATTGCGGCAACGCAACTAATCCCGGCGAAAGACAGTGCAATCAGACCCCACAGCTCTCCCTTTTTCAGTTTTTTTATTTCTTCGGTATTTAAATTAGGCATATTAATATTTTAAGCTATGGCGTCTGTTCCGTCAAGTTTTTCTTGAAAATAATTGAATTTTATGATATAACTTAAATATGAAGTTGGAATTTGAAATGGTGCCCGACAGTTGTTGGTACAGTAATTTAAGAAGTCTGCTCACACCGGCGCAATGGGACGTCGTGCGAAAGGAAGCTTATGCCCGCGCAGGCGGTAAATGCAGCATATGCGGGGGTGTATCGGCGCGTTTAGAGGCGCACGAGCAGTGGGAATACGATGAAAAGAACGCCCTGCAGAAGCTTAAAAACGTTATCGCCGTGTGCAAAAGCTGCCACGAGGTTATCCATATCGGCAGAACCACGTTGACGGGCGGTGAGGAACGCGCAAGCAGACATTTTATGAAAGTGAACGGCTGCACCTACGCTGAATACCGCAAGGCTTTGGGCGAGGCGACGGAGGCGCATCGCCGCCGCAACCGCATACCCGAATGGAAGCTTGATTTGACTTATTTGAAAAAATTTGTTAAAAATTAAAGACGGTCCGCCGCGCATTGAGCGCGGCGGCTTGCCGTTTTAAAATCCCATTTGCGCAAGTTCGTCTGCAAGCTGCAAATAAAACGCGTAAATTTTTTCCTTTTTCTTTTTTTTGACCATAAAACCTGCGATTTCCGAATGGGACACCGAACCTTCCACGCAGTCGCCCCTGTATTCTCCGAACTTCGCCGATTCTACTGAAACGAGGCCGTCGGTTAAATCTTTTTCGTATTTTTTTGAAAAGAAAAGGGGTATTCCCATTATAAAGTCGTCTTTTCCCTTTAATAGCCTTGACGAATAGCTTTGGCAATACACTTTGTCTGAAAGTCCCGACGGCGCAATTTCGTCGTTATCGACCTTTTGAAGCTGTATACAGACTGCAAGGGAGTCTGGTTTTTTATCTCCGAACATTTTATATGCGGTGTTTATCCAGAATGCTATGAACTTTTTTACGGGTTTTGGGAGGTTAAGAAGTTTTGTGGCTATCTGCGACCCTTTGTGCGGTGTGCAAAGCGTGGTGAGCGACGCGACCTTGTCCTCCATATTGAGGTTTTTAATCATATATTTTGCGTCAAGCCCGCCCTTTGAGTGGGCGACGACGTTGACTTTTTCGCTGTTTTCGGCGGCGATAATTGTTTCGATTTCGGATTTGAGTTGCGCGGCGTTGTGTTCTATCGTGCCGAACCCGTCCGTGTTTGCCGTATATACCGTATAACCGGACTTTTTCAAAAATTTTTTTATCCGCCCGAAAGCTTTAAAAAATTTAACGTCCTTTAACATTATTCCGTGTACGAGAACTATCGGATACTTGTTTTTCATAATAAAATTGTAAATCTTGTTATGTGGAAAAGCAACAGGTTAAACAATGTTTTTGTAAATTTCGTTTTAGTTTTTTGCTCGTTTTTTGCGAAAAAACAGCGTTTTGGGCGCGTTTTCGTGGATTTGCCGCTGTTTTTTGTTACACAATATTTAGTTGCGGTGTTCAAAATTTTCACACAAGATATTGTAGCCCAACACTTGACACTGAGTTCCGTAAGTATTATACTTGTCTTTGCTGCGCCCAAGATACGGCAGTGGCGGAGACAAGTAATTTTTTGACAATTAACACAATATATTGTATTTGGCGGTATTGACAAACCACAAAATAAGTGGTAGAATTGTTTTTACTTGCACTATTCGGAGGAAACTTATATGAAAGTTATCAAGCGCGACGGCACTACGTGCGAATTCGACAGGAAGAAAATTACGGTTGCAATCGGCAAGGCGAATTCTGCCGTTGACTTCGAGGACAGGATTACCGACGCGCAGATTGAGGCTATCGTTGACGAAATCGCTTCCCGCCACAGAAAGAGAATGCTCGTTGAAGACATTCAGGATATGGTGGAAGAGAAGCTGATGGAGCTTCAGAAGTATCAGCTTATGAAGTCGTACATTCTCTATCGGTACGAACGCGCTTTAATCCGTAAGGCAAATACTACGGACGAGAGTATACTTTCGCTTATAAGAAATTCCAATAAAGACGTTATGGAGGAGAATTCCAACAAGAACGCCCGCACCGCGGCTACACAGCGCGACCTCATTGCGGGCGAGGTATCCAAGGACCTTACGAAGCGTATTCTGCTTCCCGAACATATCTCCAAGGCGCACGAAGAGGGCGCAATTCATTTTCACGATGCGGACTACTTTTTGCAACCTATTTTCAACTGCTGTCTTATAAATATAAAAGATATGCTTGAAAACGGCACCGTTATGAACGGCAAGATGATTGAAAGTCCCAAATCCTTCCAGACGGCATGTACCATTACGACGCAGATTATCGCGTCGGTTGCGTCCTCACAGTACGGCGGGCAGTCCGTCAATATGGCGCACCTCGGCAAATATTTAAGGCGCACGAAGGACAAGTATGTAATACAGTGCGAGGAAGAGTTCGGCGACACGCTCAGTGCCGAGACAAAGAAACACTTTGTGGATATGCGCGTAAAGGAAGCGCTTAAAGCGGGTGTACAAACTATTCAGTATCAGATTAACACGCTTATGACTACCAACGGGCAGTCGCCGTTCGTAACGCTGTTTTTATACCTTGACGAAAAAGACGAATACATAGAAGAAAACGCAATGATCATCGGGGAAATACTCGAACAGCGTTATCAGGGTATAAAGAACGAGAAAGGCGTTTACGTAACTCCTGCTTTCCCCAAGCTCATTTACGTCTTGGACGAAAACAACTGTTTAAAGGGCGGGAAGTACGACTATCTTACCAAACTTGCGGTTAAATGCTCTTCAAAGCGTCTCTATCCAGACTATATCTCCGCAAAGAAAATGCGCGAGCATTACGAAGGAAACGTGTTCTCGCCTATGGGGTGTCGATCGTTCTTATCCCCGTGGAAAGACGAAAACGGCAATTACAAGTTTGAAGGCAGGTTTAACCAGGGCGTAGTTTCAATCAATCTTCCTCAATGCGGCATACTTGCAAAAGGCGACGAAAAGAAATTCTGGGAAATTTTGGAAGAAAGGCTTGACCTGTGCTATCAGGCTTTGATGTGTCGCCATAACGCGCTTATGGGTATAACGAGCGACGTTTCTCCCGTGCATTGGCAGTATGGCGCGATTGCAAGACTGCAAAGCGGAGAAAAAATCGACAAGTACCTTTTAGACGGTTATTCAACTATATCTTTGGGATATATAGGGCTCTACGAGTTGACGAAGCTTGTCAAGGGCGTATCCCACACCACCGAAGAGGGCTGTAAATTCGCCGTTAAAGTAATGACGGTTTTGCGCGAACACTGCGAGAAGTGGAAGAAGGAAACGGGGCTTGGCTTCGGGCTTTACGGCACTCCTGCGGAAAGCCTTTGCTACCGCTTTGCGAGAATAGATAAAGAGCGCTTCGGCACTATCGAGGACGTAACCGACAAAGGCTATTATACCAACAGTTATCATGTTGACGTGCGCGAGAAAATCGACGCATTTTCAAAATTCCAATTTGAAAGCCAATTCCAGAAAATTTCTTCGGGCGGAGCAATTTCTTACGTTGAAATTCCAAATATGCGCCAGAACCTGACCGCTATGGAGGACGTTGTACGCTTTATTTACGATAACATTCAGTACGCCGAGTTCAACACCAAATCCGACTATTGCCACGTTTGCGGCTTCGACGGTGAAATACTGATTAACGACGACAACGAGTGGGAATGTCCCGTCTGCCACAATAAAGACCAACGCAAAATGAACGTAACCCGCCGTACCTGCGGCTACCTCGGCGAGAATTTCTGGAACGTAGGTAAGACCAAAGAGATTAAGGCAAGAGTACTCCATTTATAAGAAAAATGCCGTTATTTAAGGCATATACGGGGGTTAAATGAAATACGCAACGATAAAATGGTACGATATTTCCAACGGGCCGGGGGTCAGGGTTTCCCTGTACGTTTCGGGTTGCCGCAACCACTGCAAGAACTGCTTCAACCCCGAAACGTGGGACTTTAATTACGGCGAGCCTTTTACCGAAGATATCGAAAAAAAAATAATCGAAGGACTGAAGCCCGATTACATAAAGGGCTTTACGCTGTTGGGCGGCGACCCGTTCGAGCCCGAAAATCAAAAGGTTTTAGCGCCTTTTTTGGAGACGTTGAGAAAAGCTTACCCCGAAAAGTCGTTTTGGGCGTTTACGGGCTACGACTATGAGAAAGATTTGCTCACCGGCAAGCTTGGCGGCGCGGATAACGTTATGCGTATGCTTAACTGTCTTGATGTCCTCGTCGACGGCAGATTTGTTGAGGATTTGAAGGATTTCAACTTAAAGTTTCGCGGTTCCGCAAACCAGCGGATTATACTTTTAAAGCCTTCTCTGAAAGAGGATAAAATCATTCTTTGGGACGAGGTTACGATAGTTTAACCCATACATATACGCCAACTAACGCGATTTTAAAGGAAATTACAAATGAAAAACAGTGTAAAATTATTTGGCTCAAAAATCAAAAAAATGAGAGTCGGTATAAAGAAACTGAGTTCTAAGGCGATTTTACCTTCGTACGGCAGTGAATATGCCGCGGGCGCGGACCTGTATGCCTGCGTGGACGAAGAGCTAAATATAAACCCGCACGAGACGGTCCTTGTCCCTACGGGGCTTGCCGTTGAGCTTCCGCTCGGTTTTGCGGGGCTCATCTATGCAAGAAGCGGGCTTGCGACCAAGAAAGGGCTTGCCCCCGCAAACAAAGTCGGCGTAGTCGATTGCGACTATCGGGGGGAAGTAAAGGTTGCGCTACATAACCATTCCTCGGTTCCGCAGACGGTTGTCGCGGGGGAAAGGATAGCGCAACTAGTTATAACGCCCTATCTTACCGCAGAGTTCGTCGAATCGGACGAACTGTCGGAAACCGTTCGCGGTGCGGGCGGCTTCGGTTCAACCGGTACCAAATAAGCAAAGCACGCGTCGGCGTGCTTTTTTAATAGATAATATTTTTACGATTGCTCTTGACGGACTTTAATTGAAGGTATATACTTAAAATATAAAAATAAAAATAATCTGAGGTGGCACAGTGCTATATATGGGGCTTGACGTCGGCGGAACGGCGATAAAAGGTTTGGTTATAGACGAAAAGGGGAAAATTGTTTGTGAGGACAGCGTTCCCACTCGCGTCGGGGAAGAGCTTTTGGGTTGCATTGAAGAGATTGCCGAAAAGCTTGTTAGACTTACCGGCAAAACGTTTTCGGGGCTGAACGGCATAGGCGTATGCTGTCCCGGTCTTGTTGACGAAAACGGAATTATCGTCTTTGCCGGCAATTTAAAACTGAAAAATTTCCCCCTTCAGGACCGTCTTATAAAGAATTTGGGCGTTCCCGTCAAGGTGCTCAACGATGCAAACGCGGCTGCTTTGGGTGAAGCGAAGTTCGGCGCGGGAAAGGGCTATAAGGACAGCGTTATGATAACCCTCGGTACGGGCGTCGGCGGCGGCGTGGTGATTGACGGCAAGCTTTTTGACGGTTACAAGGGTGCCGGTACCGAAATCGGGCATATGGTAATAGAGCGCGGAGGTAACGCCTGCACTTGCGGAAGGCGCGGCTGCTTTGAGGTATATTGCTCTGCACGCGCACTCACTGCAAGAACTAAGTGGGCGATGGAAGAGGACACCTCTTCGGAGATGTGGAAAACCTATTCTCTTGCAACGGCGGACGGAAGAACAGCTTTTGAATATATGGACTGCGACAGAACGGCGCGTATGGTTGTGAACTGGTATTTGAAGTATCTTGCTTGCGGACTTACGAACGTGGCAAACATTTTCCGCCCCCAGGTTATTCTGATAGGCGGAGGCGTGGCTGCGCAGGGTTCCCGACTTACGATACCACTTCAGAAGCTCGTCGACGAAGAGCTTTTCGGCGGTACCGATTACGCGCCGGTGAAGATAGAATGTGCAACGCTCGGCAACAGAGCGGGCGGTTACGGCGCGGCGGCTGCCGTAATGGAATAAAAGGACAGGTGATAAAATGAAAAGCGATATACCCGTAACGAGCTTGCAGCGACTGCCCGTGTATTTGAATTATCTTAAATCGTTGGATTCGGACGGGTTTATTTCGTCCGGTTCGATTGCGCGCGCGCTGGGAATGGGCGAGGTCCTCGTAAGAAAAGATTTGGCGTTTACTTCGGCGCAAGGCAGAACGCGCGTGGGCTACTCCCGCACGGAGCTTATTGCCGCGCTTGAAGATTATCTTGGCTGTAACGATAAAAAGAAAGCCGTTATATTCGGCGCTGGCGAGGTCGGTAAGGCGCTTATGTCGTACGGCGGATTCAGTAATTACGGCATTGAAATTGTCGCGGCTTTTGACAACGATAGTGCGAAAGTCGGCACATATGTGGGGGGCAAACCTGTTTTTGACCTTGAAGAAGCGTCGCAAAAACTGGCGGAGCTTGCCCCCAGACTTGCCGTTATCTGCGTGCCTGCAAGCGCGGCGCAGACGGTTGCCGATACGTTGGTTGATTGCGGAATTAATAAAATTTTGAATTTTGCGCCCGTTTTGCTGCATGTAAAGGAAGGATGTGTAGTCCGCAACATCGACGTGGCGGCAAACCTTGCTATTCTTTCAAGTATGATTTAAAAACCCGAAAAGTGCGTTATTTAAGGCATATTACGGGGTCAATTTTATAAAACCCGCCCGCAAACTTTACGTTTGCGGGCGGGTTTTTTAGTTATCATACGCACGCGCGCGTAACAATATATATAATATATGGCTGAAAAATTTCAATCCAAAAGCGGGTTCATTCTCGCAAGTATAGGCGCGGCGGTCGGACTCGGCAATGCGTTGCGTTTCCCCGGGCTTTGCGCCAAGTACGGCGGCGGAGCTTTTCTTGTAATTTACGCAATCGCCCTCGTCGCGCTGGGACTTCCGCTTTTAAACGCCGAAGTCGCGCTCGGCAGGAAGATAAAGGCGGGCGCGCCGAGGTGTATGCAAAGTCTGCTTAAGGGGTCGCGTGCAAAAATTGCGGAGCGTATGGGTTGGGCTTCGTGCATCAACTCGGTTTTTACTGCGCTTATTTACGCGGGACTTGCGGGTTGGATAATCGCCACGGCGGTCACTGCCGTTCCGCTTTGCCTTACCGCGCCCGCGCTTACCGATACGCAAATAAGCGGGTTTTTCTTTAACGATATTCTCTCGGCGCGGAACGACGGAGTTATAAGCGGGTTTTCCTTACTTGTTGCGGGGTGCATAATCGCCGCGTGGGTTTTGATGTTCCTTTGCCTAAAAGGCGGGGCAAAATCGCTGTCAAAAGCCGCCAAATTCACCGTAGCAATTCCCATAACCTTACTTATGTTTTTGGCGGTGCGCGGGCTTTTCTACGATAACGCAGGGCAAGCCCTTGCCGCGCTGTTCGTGCCCGATTTTTCCAAGCTTTCCAGCCCAGAGCTATGGCTTACGGCGCTCGGGCAAGTGTTTTTTTCGCTTTCGATAGTGGTAGGAATTATGCCCGCATACGGCTCGTACTTGCCCGAAGGCACAAATATTTTCAAATGTTCGCTTGCCATTGCCGCCGCCGACTTTTTTGTTTCGGTGCTTGCTTCGGTTGTTCTGTTCACCACGCTTTACGGCTGCGGACTTCAAAGCCAAATAGGCGCAAGCGGCATAATAACGGCGTTTGCCGTCTATCCCGTGGCGATAAGTCGGCTGTTCGGCGGGGCAACCGCGCTAAACGGGGTTGTGGGCGCGCTGTTCTATTCGTCCTTGGCAATGATGGCTGTGCAGTCAGCCGTTTCAATGTTGGAAGCTTTTTTAAACCCCTTTTCCGAGCAGCGCGGCAAACCCAAAAAGCGTATTGCGGCAATCGTGTGCCTATGCGGCGCGCCTATAACTTTGATTTTCGCAACCACTGCCGCGCCGACGGTGGTTGACATCAACGACAGATTTATAAACTTTTACAACGTGCTGCTTTTGGGAATTGCGGAGTGCCTTATTATCGGCACAAGCAAACAGACGTGCGCGCTTGCCGACGAAATAAACAAATTTACAAAAAAATTGAAAATGCCCAAGCGCGCGTTCGGGGCTTCAATCAAATTTTTAAGCCCCGCCGTGCTAATCTCTTTAACGCTGTACGAAATCTTCCGTTTAGCAACGCAAGGGCTATGTTACCCGCTGTGGTTGCAGATAGCTTTCGGGTGGGGATTAAGTTTTTCCGTATTTACGTTGCCCTTGCTTTTGGTCACGAAAATTACCCCCCGCAATATATGGCGGCGAAAAAAATTGAACCCGTAATATGCCTTATTTTAAATTTTTTTGCAAACCCCGCCCCCAAACGTTGCGGTTTGGGGGCGGGGTTTCGGTTCCCCCCGCAATATGCGGCAACCAAGCCCCAAACGGCGCATTTTTAGCCCATTTTTCGTCATTTTCGGTCAAAAATCGGGTGAAAATTTTTCACAAAACGCTGTTAACGGTTAAC
This sequence comes from uncultured Christensenella sp., assembly GCA_910583855.1. Lineage (GTDB taxonomy): Bacteria > Bacillota > Clostridia > Christensenellales > Borkfalkiaceae > Coproplasma. The sequence continues at coordinate 55,757 of CAJTYL010000008.1, read as the reverse complement.
ATTTTTGGCAAAAGTGCCCAAATATGGCTTAATAAACTAATAATTTTTTCATAAAAATTTAAAAAAATTCCGTAAATTTAGTTGTAATTCTTGAAATCAGGTGATATACTTAGCATACCACATTATTTCATTTACATAGCCATATTGCGGAATCGTACACTGCCCTAAGTGGGCGCAGTGTCTGTTTTGTAATAATTTTTTGATACGCTAATTTTTATGAAATGGTGTGGACCGAAAAGGTGCACACCTTTTTGTTTTGTCCCGCAAGCGCGGGGTGGTGAAATAATGGTGGTAAAGTGTGGTAAAATCGCCGCTTTGTGTGCAAAAGGCGGCAAAAACAAAACAAAAATCAAAATTCAAAAAACAAAAGCCCACGCAAAAAATGCGGCGGGTCAAGTGAGGTATGAATTATGAAAAAGTCACGATACGGTAAGCTGAGTATATTAATTATACTGATAGCAACGCTTTTTATAAGCGCAGCTATAGCGTTATTTGGACTTTCTACAAACGACTTAACGGGGGCGAATTCGTCCGCGGAAATTACCGCGCCCGAAAAAGACGCGTCCTCCGCAATAGTCGGCGGCAATTCAAACGGGGACGGCACAATAGAAAACCCCGAAATCGAAGCCACTGCAACGGCAACTTATACCGGAATTAACCAATGGAGCACGGCGGTTGCAACCTCGGGCAATACGATAGCTATATCGGATAGTAGTTCGAATAAAACCGTTAATACTGCTTTATCGGTACCCGCGGGTATAACGTTGAATATTGCTATTTCAGATTCGCTTCTTTTTCAGGCTGGGGGGTCAATAAGCGTAAGCGGTACCCTTAACATTTACGCTACTGTTTCTTCTGCTACATATATATTTGTTTACAGCCCCCTTACAGCATTTACTGTTAATAATGGCGGTAGAATTAATTTTTGTGTAAGCAATCCGTCAAATCAAATTAACTTTTACAGCGTTTCGAGCATTGCTATGAAGGCTTTCCAAATTAATGCCGGCGGCAGCGTCTATATGGGCGGCGGGCTTATACACAACAGCACTGCTTGCGCAGTAAACGTCAGCGGCGGCACGTTTAATATGTCGGGCGGCAGTATTTATGAGAACACTTCGACTTATGGCGGCGGTGTGTATGTTTCGAGCAACGGCACGTTTAATATGTCGGGCGGCAGTATTTACAACAATACCGCAACCACCCAAGGCGGCGGCGTTTATAATAACGGCACGTTTAATATGTCGGGCGGCAATATATATAGCAATAAGGTTGTTACTACTGAAATTTACGTCAACTACGGCGGCGGCGGTGTGTATGTTTCGAGCAGCGGCACGTTTACAATGACGGGCGGTTATATCTATTCCAATACGGCACGTTACGGCGGCGGCGTAAACTTGTATAAAGCTGCGTTCACTATGTCCGCTGGCGTTATCGGACGAAATTCCACCGGTAGCAACGCTGCAAACACGGCGACTTATGACGGCGGCGGTGTCTATATGTGGGACGCCACGTTCGAGATGAAAGGTTCTGCAATTATTGCCGGTAACACCTCGTCAAGAAATGGCGGCGGCGTTGCTATGGGCGGTAACTCGGATAGCAAAACCAACCAATTTAGAATAACCAGCACTTCTGCTCATATATTAACAAACACTGCAACAAATGACGGCGGCGGCGTGTATGTGGGCTACGGCACTTTTACAATGTCTTCCGGTTATATTGGTAAGGAAGGTACTTCGGGTTCGGGCAACACAGCGGATTACGGCGGCGGCTTATGCGTTCTCAACGGAACCTTTACTAAAACCGGCGGTGAAATTGATGTCAACACTGCGAAAAGCTACGGCGGCGGCTTGTATGTTTATAGTAACGGCACGTTTAATATGTCGGGCGGTTATATAGACGGCAACACAGCAAAAAACGGCGGCGGCGGCGTTTATAATAGCGGCACGTTTACAATGTCAAACGGTTATATAGGCTATAGTTCTTACCACAACACAGCGGCTTACGGCGGCGGCGTTTATAATAGCAGCACGTTTAATATGTCGGGCGGTTATATTAACCATAACGACGCTATAAACAACGGCGGCGGTGTTTATAATAGCGGCACGTTCAATATGACCGGCGGTACTATCGGCGGCAGTGATTCCACCTATGCTAATAGCGCTGGTGCTGGTGGTGGCGTATATGTAACCAATGGCGGTGAATTCACGTTGTCCGGCGGTAACATCAAGTACAATACATCAAGCGGCAGCGGTGCCGGCGTAGGTGTAAATGCTTCTAAATTCACCATGACAAGCGGTATTATCGACCATAACACCGCTACAAAATGGGCGGGCGCGGTATATGCACAGGGTGCTGCAACAACAAGGATATCCGGCGGCACAATTTCAAACAACAGCGGAACCCACGGCGGCGCTATTTTCTATAACGGCACGACCGGTACGCATACCATTTCGGGCGGCACCTTTTCGGGTAACCGGGCTTCAGTAAGCGGCGGCGCCATTTATATGTATGCCAATCTTACTTTGTCGGGCGGCACCATAACGGGCAACACCGCGACTTCAAACGGCGGCGGCATTTGCGTGGAAAACGGTACGCTGACAATGAATAACGCAAATGCGTTGATAATTAAGAATACCGCAGTAAACGGCGGCGGCGTGGCGACTGTAAGTTCGGGCGTCTTTCATATGTCTGCCGGTACTATCGGCGGCGGCAGTACAGCAAATAAAAATACTGCAACGGGAAGCGGCGGCGGCGTGTATCAAGGTTCTACGGGTGCGTCTACTTTTACCGGCGGCGGTATTTCTTACAACACAGCAAAAAACGGCGGCGGCATAGCGGTAGCAAGCGGTTCGTTTACAGAGGGTATAGCTATCGCTTCGGGCTCTACGGCAAACGGAGTAACTTATTATAATACTGCAAGCGAAAACGGCGGCGGCGTATATATAAGCGGCGGTACATATGTTTTAAACGGTACCGGCACTGCGTTGCGCAACAACACAGCAAAAAACGGCGGCGGCGTGTATATTACGGGCGGAACCTTCAATATGGGGTATTCTTGGATACACTCCAACACCGCAACGGCAAACGGCGGAGGCGTGTATTATAACGGCGGTACGTTTAAAATGCAAGCCAACAGCTGTATCGGTTACATAAGCAGTTCCGGCGGCGGCGGCAACACCGCGGCAAACGGCGGCGGTTTGTATTTGAATGCAAGCTATACTTTTTCTGCCGGTAAAATAACCAATAACAAGGCGACTTCAAACGGCGGCGGCGTGTTTGTAAATGCCGGTACGTTTACGATTAATAATGCAAACGCGTTAATTAACAGTAATAAGGCTACGTCGCACGGCGGCGGCGTGTTTCTTACCAACAGCACAAAAATTGCCATGTCTGCCGGTACTATAGCTACAAACTCTTCAACCAACGGTGCGGGCGTAGCTGTTATGGGCTCTGCACAATTTGCGCTTACGGGCGGCAATATCGGAGGCAGCACAGCCAATAAAAATACGGCGTCGGAATACGGCGGCGGCGTTCTTATTCAGACTACGGGCACTTGCACTATGTCCTCCAATATCACTTATAACCAAGCCAAAAACGGCGGCGGCGTATGTGTGTACACCGGTACGCTCACCCACACCTTGGGCGGAATTCATTATAATACGGCAACCGTAAACGGCGGCGGCGTTTGGATAAACGTCGGTGCAACATATACAATAAACGGCGGAACCAGTCCGGGCGCAACATCTGTAATTGCATGCACTGCGGCAAATGTGGGCGGCGGCGTATTCATTGCCGGCGGAACTTTTAATCTTACAAGCGGTTATATAGGCGGTGCAAGCGATAACGCTTACGCAAACAAGGCGCCCCTCGGCGGCGGCGTGTATATGGTTGCCGGTACCATGACTATCGGCGCCAACGGTTACGTTTCAAGGAACCAAGCAACGTCGGCAACGGCAACAACAGTAACAAACGGCGGCGGCATACATATGGACGGCGGCACGTTGAATATGAATGGCGGCGCCATTCAGTATAATACCGCAACCAATACCGGCAGCACCACCGTTGGTTCCAACGGCGGCGGCGTGTATGTGGGCGGCGGCACCTTCAATATGAACGCCGGCGTAATCAGAGGAAACTCTGTAAGAACCAACGGCGGCGGCGTGTATGTGGTCGGCACTGCAACGTTCAAAATGACGGGCGGCACCATAGGCGGCGGCGGCGCGGGCAACACGGCAAACAGCGGCGCGGGATTATTCTTGGCAAGCACTACCGCGGCAACATTCTCGGGCGGTACTATTTCATATAACACGGCGACAAGTTGGGGCGGCGGCATATACGCATACACCGGTTCAACCCTTAACATGTCCGGCACAGCCATCGTTGCATACAATACGGCCGTTTACGGCGGCGGTATCTGTGCGGCAAGTTCAACCGCAACTACGGCGGCGGTAAAGGTAAATATCTCGGGCGGTCAGATTTACGCCAACAAAACCGTTACAACAACTACAAGCGTGGGCGGCGCGGGCATATTCGTATATCATAACAGTACCGTAACTATGTCGGGCGGTACAATAGGCGGACCGAACGCTTCCTATGCAAACACTTCGTCAAGCGGCGCCGGCGTTGAAATAAGCTCAAACGGCACGTTTACGATGAATGGTGCAAACGCGGCTATCAAGTACAATTCAAGTACCGGTACCGGCGGCGGTGTGTTTTTATGGACGGGCACGTTCAACTTCTCCGCGGGTACTATTACAAATAACTCTGCGGTAAACGGCGGCGGGGTGGCTTATCACAGCGGTACATTTAATATGACGGGCGGTACGATAGGCGGCAGCGCCGCTGCTGCAAACACCGCATTGCGCGATGGCGGCGGCGTATATATGTCTAGCGGCACGTTTACACCCACGGGCGGCGCCATCTCCTACAACAAAGCGGCTACAAGCGGCGTTTACGGCGGCGGTGCAGTTGCGGTTACGGGCGGTACGTTCACTTTAAACAACAATAACGTTATAATTACCAACAACTCCGCTAGCTACGGCGGCGGCGTATATGTGAGCGGCGGTAAATTCGTTATGTCCGACGGCGCAATAACAAGCAACAGCGCTACCCACGGCGGAGCGGTTGCCGTGCGTGCGGGCTCATTCGAGATGTCCGGCGGCGTCATCGGCGGAGAGGGTAACGGCAACACAGCCCAAAGTCACGGCGCGGTACTTATAGACGGTACCGGCACGGGTACTATGTCGGCGGGTACCATATCATACAATACTGCGGCATTCGGCGGCGGCTTATGCGTTTTCAGCGGAACCTTTACCCAAACCGGCGGCGAAATTGTCCATAACAAGGGCGTAAGCGGCGGCGGCGTAAATGTTCAAGCTGACGGAACGTATACATTGAACGACGGCACTATATCCGATAATACCGCTTCGGACGTTGCGGGCGGCGTGCACAATGGCGGCACGTTTATTATGGCGGGCGGCGAAATTGTCAATAACAAGGCAACTTCAAACGGCGGCGCCGTATTTACCGGCAAAACGTTTAAAATGACGGGCGGCGTGATAAGCGGCAACACCTCTACCAATAAAGGCGGCGGCGTCTATTTAGGCGGCGGCACTTTCGAAATGACTGCGGGTAGAATTACCGAAAACTCTGCCACAACCCCCTACGGCAACGGAGTTTGGGTCAGAGACGGCGAGTTCAAACTCGGCGGCACGGCTTATATATACGGTAATACTTACCGCGAATTCGAAAATAACGTTTATGTGGACGTCGAAGGCGCAATTACTTTCTCCGCTAAGCTCAGCGACGGCGCGAAGATAGGCATAAGCGGTTGTATTACCCAAGAAGATTTCGTGCTTACCGACGGTTTTACAACCGCGGGACATAGCGAAGCGGACATTGCGAAATATTTCGTGTCCGACAATCGCGGACTTACGTTAAACTACATTAACGAAGAAATCGTTTTAAGATTCGACGTTGCTTTGGCTTGGAACGAAACAGTTCAAGCCAGCTTGAACAACGGCACGCAAGAACTTTTCGTCCTTTACTTCGATTGGACGGTTAAAAACAGCTCTTTCGGCGAAGGCATAGGCTTTACGAACGACGGAACCATTCTTGTGCCCGTAAGCGCGGATATCTTATTCGACGGTAACGGCTTTACTTTGGACAGAAGCGGAACTTCGGGAAGCGTAATGCGTGTGGAAGGAACCCTTGTGTTCGACTCTCGCGTAACGTCTACCATTAAGGGCGGTAACGCGGAAAACGGCGGCGGCGTGTATGTTGCGGGCGGTATCTTTACCATAAAGAAAAATACCGTAATAACCGAAAACACGGCAAGCTACGGCGGCGGCGTATATATCGACGGCAACGGCGAGTTTGTGCTTCGAGACAGCGATAGCCAAATTACTTTGAACGAAGCCGAAAACGGCGGCGGCGTGTTCATCTCGGACGGCACGTTTGTGTTCGAAAGCGGTATTATCGGCGCCGAAGATAGCGGGAACACCGCTCAATCGTACGGCGGCGGCGTATACGTTGACAACAGCGGCAACTTCGAAATGAACGGCGGAGTAATCTCCTACAACACAGCATTAAACGGCGCGGGCGTATATGTGCGTGGCGGAAGAATTACGCTTGATTTCACCTTTGATAATGAAAACTTATTAAACTCTATTAATAATAATACCGCAAGCGGCAACGGCGGCGGTTTGTACGTCGAAAGCGGTAACGTTGATTTTGTCAACGGCGGAATTTTATTAAATACTGCGGAAAACGGCGGCGGCGTGTACATTGCCGGCGGCGCGGTAACTTTAGATGGCGGCGAGCTTACTGTAATAGGATACAATATTGCGACAAACGGCGGCGGCGTGTATATGTCCGGCGGTAGGCTTGTAATGCAAAGCGGTTTGGTTGCTTCAAACGAAGCCGTAAACGGCGCGGGCATCTATATGACGGGCGCGGCTACTCAGCTTACAATTGCCGGCGGCGCTATCGGCGGGTCGTATGAAGGGACCGACTTGCCCAACGTTGCAAGCGGCAAGGCCGCAAGCGTCTATGTAGACGGCGGTACGTTCACTCTTACGGGTGACGGCGTGATTTCGACCAATATTCCCCAAGAAGACAGCGACGCAGTCGGCAACGTATATTTGGCGGGCGGCACGTTCAACATGACGGGCGGCGAAATATCCGGTAGCACGTTTGCAAACGGCGGCGCACTGTATATGACGGGCGGTAACTTCAAAATTACCGACGGTTCTATTAAAAACAACACGGCAACGGAAAACGGCGGCGCACTGTATATGACGGGCGGTACGGCGGCTGTTGCGGGCGGCGAAATTACCGATAACACGGCAAACCGTGGCGGCGCTGCGTACATTGCCGGCGGTACTATGACCGTTTCCGCGGGCTTAATCGGTAGGAATCAAGCTAACGGCGCGGGCGGCGTATTCGTTGCCGACGGCGCAACGTTAAGAATGACGGGCGGCACAATAGGCGGTTCCGAAGCCAACAAAAACACTTCAACATACGACGGCGGCGGCGTTGCTGCGGTAGCGGGCGGTATCTTTGAAATGTCCGGCGGCGAAATCAGCTACAACACGGCAAACCGTGGCGCGGGCGTATGGACGGCCGGTACGTTCGAAATGAGCGGCGGCGAAATCTCCCACAACACGGCAACCAACGGCGGCGGCGTTGCTAATATGGGCACAGCCCGCATTATTAGCGGTAAAATTAACAATAACACTGCGGAAAACGGCGGCGGCGTATACTTATTCGAAGAAGGCAAATATACGATGTCCGGCGGCGAAATAAGCGGCAACGAAGCGGGTTATGGCGGTGGCGTATATAATTTAAGCGGCACCTTCGAATTAAACGGCGGCAGCATTTCGGGCAACACCGCAACAAATAACGGCGGCGGCGTATACAACAACGATAAGTTCATCGTTAGCGACGGTGAAATCGTAACTAACACCGCGGCAAACGGCGGCGGCGTATACAGTATCGGCGAGTTTACCCTTTCGGGCGGCAAACTTTCCAACAACACCGCAACTTTGGGCGGCGGCGTATACAATATCGGCAACGGCACCTTTGCAATGACCGACGGTAACATCGTTGAAAATACTGCGGGCAGCGGTGCGGGCGTGTACGTTAACGCAAGCACGGTTGAAATTTCGGGCGGTAACATTTCCGAAAACCGTGCAACCGATGCAACCGAAACAGCGGGCGGCGGCGGATTATTCGTAGTTAACGGTAATTTAACCGTGTCCGGCACGGCAAAAATAACAAAAAATACTTCCGCAAGATACGGCGGCGGACTTCGCATTGACGGAAGCACCGATACTTCGACCGTAGAGATTTCGGGCGGGTCGATTAGCGAAAACGGCGCAACAATCGGCGGCGGCGCGTACTTGACGGGCAGCTTTGCGCATTTGAGCTTGAACGGCTCTGTAATGGTATCGGAAAATACCGCAACGACTTCCGGCGGCGCAGTTGCAATATACGGCGGTGCAAAGGTAGAAGTTTCGGGCGATGCGTTCTTAACTTATAACACTGCTTCGGCAAACGGCGGCGCGGCGTATGTGACCGGCGCGGGCAGTGCGCTGACCGTATCGGAAAAAGGCGCGCTTACGCACAACTCCGCTAACTACGGCGGCGCGGTTTATGTAACTGCAAGCGGCGCGTTTACCATGGCTGACGGTTCGCTTGCTTACAACGAAGCATCGACAAGCGGCGGCGCGGTATACGTCAACGGCGGTACGTTCAATCTCGAAGACGGCGAAATTATCGGCAACAGCGCAGTTGAATACGGCGGCGCAATCTACGTTGCTGCGGGCAGCACCAGCGTATTTACGATGTCGGGCGGCGCAATCGGCGGCGAGGATACGTTTACGAACACGTCTGCGCGCGGCGGCGGTATGTACGTTGCGGGCGGTGCGGTTACCATTTCTTCGGGCTCTATTTCGGGCAATACCGCAACAGTAAACGGCGGCGGCGTATACCTCAATGCGGGTACTTTCTCGGTAAAGGGCAACCCCATAATCAGCGGCAATAAGCTAAACGATTCCGACAGTAACCTCTATTTATATAACGGTAAAACAATCAAAATCGTCGGAAAATTAACCGACGGAGCAAGCATAGGTTTAACGGGTAAAGATAAAATTACCGAAGACTATACGACAAACGGCAACGGCGAAACCGAAAAAGCATATTTCTTCGGCGACGTATTAGGTACCGTGGTTGCAATCGTCAACGGCGAAATTTATCTTCAAGTCAGCCTTAAAGACGCATGGAACGCTGCGGTTCAAGCAAGCTTGGACAATAACGGCAACCCCATAACGTTCGTTTTGGCTGAAGCTTGGCGCGCAGAAAACGGCTCGTTCGGCGAGGGCGTAGGCTTCACCGATGACGGTGCGCTTTATCTTCCTTCGGGCGCGTACATCGTATTAAACCTCAATAACTATTCAATCGACCGTAACCTCAGTACCATAACGGCAACGGGCAGCGTGTTCTACGTTAAAGGCACGCTGGAAATTTCCGGTACCACGGGTATTATTACGGGCGGTAAATCCGAACAAGGCGGCGGCGTTCATATTGAAGAAGGCGGCTTGTTCAAGATGGAAGTTGCGTACATTCAACAGAATGAAGCTACCCAAGGCGGCGGCGTGTACGTTGAAAGCGGAGCACGCTTCGAACTTGCGGAGGGCGCAATCCGCGGCAACTCTGCCGACGAGGGCGCGGGCGTTTACGTTGAAGAAGGCGGCACGTTAAATATGACGGGCGGCGCAATCGGCGGTACGGGCTACGCAAACGAAGCAACTAACGGCGCGGGCGTTTACAGCAACGGTACGGTTAAGTTAAGCGGCGGCTATATCCGCAACAACACCGCAAGCGAAAACGGCGGCGGCGCGTATGTGGCGGGCGGCGAGTTTATCGCAAAAGGCGGTTACATCGGCGGCACGGCTACAACCTTTGCCAACACTGCGGTAAACGGCGCGGGCGTGTATGTTAACGGCAGCACGTTTGAAATGACGGGTGGCACTATTGGTTACAATACCGGCACATGGGGCGGCGGCGTTTATTGCAATTATGGCAAAGTTATAATGACCGGCGGTAAAATATCCGGTAACAGCGTAGGCGCAAACGGCGGTGGCGGCGTGTATGTTAACGGCGGCACGTTTGAAATGACGGGCGGCACAATCGGCGGAACCGCAAACGATGCTAATATCGGAGCAAGCGGCGCGGGCGTGGTGATTGGGGCTTCCGGCGTCTTTACAATGAACGGCGGCTCTATTACGGGCAACAACGGTTCTGCCGGTGGTGGTATATACCTTACTAGCGGTACGTTCATATTGAATGACGGAACGATTGCAAACAATACTGCAACGGTCAACGGCGGCGGTGCTTTAATTACCGAATACGGCTTGTTTGAAATGAACGGCGGCGAAATCAGCGGCAACGATTCAAACAAGGGCGGCGGTATGTGCGTTTTCGGCACAGCTGAAATAAGCGGCGGCGAAATCAGCGGCAACACTGCGGTAAACGGCGGCGGCGTTCATGTCGAAAACGGCGGCGAGTTAATTATCAACGACGGCGCAATCAGCGGCAATGAAGCAGTAAACGGCGGCGGTATTTATAACAACGGCGGCACTGTTCAAATGAACGACGGCATAATAAGTGGTAATATCGCTGTTTACGACGGTACTCAGCTTTCAGATAATACTAAAAACGGCGATGGTGCGGGTATTATGCTTGCCAACGGCGGCTCCTTTACCATGAACGGCGGTGTAATTACCGCAAACAAGGCTGATACTCTCGGCGGCGGTGTGTACTCTCATACCGCAGCAAATACGGTCATAATTACGGGCGGTGTTATCAGCGCTAACACAGCAAGCTACGGTGGCGGCGTATATGTTAACGGCGGAACGTTTGAAATGAGCGGCGGCGAGATTACCGATAACAACGCAACAGAGTCGGGTGGCGGTCTTCGCGCTTATGCAAGTACAATCACTTTGACCGGCGGAAAAATTTCGAACAATACCTCAGCCGGTTTTGGCGGCGGTGTTTATTTAGCGGGTAACGAAGTTGTGTTCAACATGACGGGCGGCGAAATTTCGGGCAACTCTACTGAATCCGACGGCGGCGGCGTGTATATCTACACCAAATCCACAATGAACCTTAGCGGCGGTAAAATTACCGGCAATAGGGCTGCGGTGAATGGCGGCGGCATCTATGTTTCTAACGTTGAGGGGGCAACCTTAAACGTAAGCGGCTCGCCCATAGTTTCGGGCAACACCGCAAACGGAGCGGAAAGCAATATTTACCTCGCGGCAGACCAAGTTATTACCGTAACGGGTATGCTTGCCGTCAACGGTATGATTGCTTGGCTCGGCGTAACTATGGCAGACCCCTCCAAAAAGAAATTCACGTTGGGCTTTGCGGAAAAGAACACCGCCTACAACCCCAACCTTCGTCCCGAAACGGTATTCTTCTCTGACGATACCGATTATATGGTAGGACTTGAAGACGGCGAAGCGGTTTTGAAGGATAACGACTATTCGCAAACTTCTCTTATTTGGCAGCTCAGCAAGGACGGCGGAAAAACTTGGGTAAGCATTGACGCGCCTTACTATTCGCTTAGATACAAGGCGGGTGAAAGCTACGCTATCCGCGCGCTTAACAGCGAATTCAACACCGTTGCATTCACTTGGGCAACCAACGGCGCAGGCGAAGCTATCGACGCGTTGAATTTCAAAGGAATAGGTTCTTACAAGTTCGTTATTAACAGCGAAGAATATATCAATCCTTCGCTCACATTCGAGGTATTGCCGGCAACGCTTTATTGGCAGTACTCGACGGACGAAGGCAGAACTTGGTTCGATTTGACGGTAAACACCCTTATCTATACGGGAGCAACTTACAATATCCGCGCTTGCGTATACGATGACGGATACGTTCCCGTTAAGGTATTCACCGAAACGATGAAGGACGTAGGCGACTACGAATTCACGGTTGACGAGGACCTTTACGAGAACCCCGTATTGAACTTCTCAATCACAACGCGATACATAGATGTAGAGTGGAACTTCGGCGACGCTCTCGGTAACGCGACGGACGGTTACTATTGGAACTACGACGGGCTTGTTCATGCACCCGTAGCGGTACTCGGCGGCGTTAGCAACGAGCTTGCGGGCGTTGACCTTTCTTACGGCTATGCATGGAGCGGCGGTTCAAGCTACGCGGCGGCACAGTCCTATGCGGGCGCTTATACATTGACGGTAGGGTTAAAGACGGCGGATAAAAACATCGTGCTTTCGAACACCTCCGTACAGTATAAGATTAACGGCATAACCCTCTCGCTTGTATGGACGGACGAGGACGGCAACGAGGGCGACGAATTCACGTTCGAATACGACAGCGAAAAGCACGGCGTGAACTTTGTGCTCAGCGGCGTAATCACGGGCGACACCGTAGAACCTTACGTCACCTACGCGTCCCGTTCGGGCAAGGAGCTTGCGGAAGCTCCTACGGCAGTCGGCTATTACACCGCAACCGTAAAACTTCCCGCAAACTGCTACAACTATGTACTTGACAAAACTTATACTTGCCAAATCGTTATAACCCAAAAGACCGTTGCGGTCGATTGGATAGGCAACGACGACGGCACCTACGCTTGGACGTTCAACGGTCAAGGCAAAGCGCCCGTTGCAAGCATAATCAACCCTATCACGGGCGAAGCGCTTAACGAGGCGTACACCGTTGAATACGCTCCGGTTGCGGAAAACGGCAACATAGGCGTTTACAGCAAGCAACAACCCGTCAACGCGGGCAAATACATTGTGCGTTTGACGCTTACCAACAACGACGGTAACTTCATTCTTGACGAAACTACCACAACGCAGCGTTTCACCATCGAAAAGCTTGGCGTAAACATAACTTGGACGGGCGGAAAGAACTTCAACTACGACCAAGATAAGGACGTTTACTTCTGGTATTACGACGGCGAAGAGCACTCGGTTGAAGCGAAGGTTGAATTGAACGGCGACGTTTACAAAGACGGCGTTATAATCTCCTCGCTCGACCTCGTGCGCACCGACGCGCAGACGGCGCTTACGGGCGTTAACTCCGCAACGGCTGCGGTTGAGCTTGCGAATACCGCGTTCAACGCAAACTTCTATATCGACGGCAGCGCTTCGCAAGTTTACGAAGTCAGAAAGGCTGTGATAACTTCCGTAGTTTGGACCGATGCGTTCAAGAACTCATACGAAACGGGCGACACGGCAGAGTTCGACTTCGGTAAAGTAGTCGGCGCAGAGGGTCCCGGATTTGTAGCGATTGCAAACGGAACGCTTGAACTTGTGGTTAGCTACTCCAAGAGCTACGAAGGCGAATGGGTAGTAGACGAGCAAATCGGCTACACCGCATACGCAAGACTTTCTACGGCGGACGCGGCAAACTACGAATTCGCAGACGGAGCGGAATATGAATCGCTCACCTTCTTCATTAAGTCGGTCGGCGGATTCAAGACCCCTATCGACGTAACGTGGGTAGTGTTTATAAACGAATACGAATACGTTGCGCTTGAACAATATCTCACCGACGGCGGTTTCGTGTATAACGGCAACGTTCAGTCGCCTACGCCTATATATCTTAGGGAAAACGGCGATTACGAAATCCTTGCGCTCAACGCAAACAGCATCGGCGCAGATGCGGGCAAGTACACGGCAAGGGTAAAACCTTCCTCCGTCTATGATATTAAGGAAGAGGACTTTGCTTGCGCATACGAGATAAAGAAACTCGATGTGGTTATTAATTGGCAAGACGGTCAGTATGACAGCAACACTACGTACTCCTATGTGTACAGCGGTAAAGCCCAAGCGCCTTACGCTTACGCAACGGGCGAAGGCGAGTTTGACTTCACTACCGTAAACGTTACCGTAGAGGGCAACGTAAACGCGGGCGATTACCTTGCAAAAGCAATAGTCGGCGATAACTTCAATATCGTTGACGGCGCAACCCAAAGATACACCGTTTCCAAGCTCGGAATAGACGCCGGCAAAATCGTTTGGGATTTCATCGGCGCGGGAGCTTCGGGCGACGCAGACAACGGTTGGTATTGGGTATACGACGGAAAAGAGCACTCTCCCGCAGCGAAGATAACTCTCGACTTCATTACTCTCGAACTCCTTGTAACGGGTAAAACGTCCGAAATCGGCGTTCACACGGCTTACGCGGTTCTCAACAGCAGCCTTACGGCGCACAACAACTTCTATCTTACGGGAACGGCTTCCACAACGTTTGAAATCGTTCAAGTCAAGATAGGTCAAGTTTATTGGGAGGACGACGACGGTCACGTTTACGAGGACGGCAAGGGCGGCAACACGGGTCTTGTGTTCACCTATAACGGCGACGAGAACGGTCAAGCGCCCAAGGCTTACTACTTAGACGAAAGCGGCGACAAAGTTTACCTCACCGTAACGGTAATCGGCGGTACGGCAATCAACGCGGGCAACTACTCTGCATACGTCGATATCGAATCCGTACCTTCTTGCACCTTTAGTATTAACGCAAAGGAACTCGAAGCAGAGTGGAGCAACTTGAATGTCACATTCAACGGCTCCGAGCAGAAACCCGAAGTTACTCTCACCGGCGCAGAACTCACCGAGGGCGAGGACTACGTTGTGACCGGTTACGTTAAGGCGGGCGTTTACAAAGTTACAATCAAATTCATCAACGCTAACTATACGGTTGCGGAAGAAAACGCATCGTGCGAGTTCGTCATCGAAAAGATAACCATTACCGAGGACGACTTCGAATGGTCCGATACGGGTTACGACGCGGAAAAGGACGGATACTTCTGGTTATTCGACGGTAACCCGCACGCACCTACGCTTACGATAAGCTACACGATTGGCGAAGGCGGCGACGCTGTCGAAGTTACGTTCGAAGTAGGCTATACGGGCGTAACCTCAACCGTAGGCACGCACACGGTAACGGCTTATATCAAGTCGGCGAAAATAGGCGAGCTTGACGTGACGGACAGCTTCGCGTTCAGCGCCGATATGGAATACGTTATCACTGCGCAAACCGTAACAATTGATTGGGATTTCGGCGACGCTAAGCACGACGAAGAAAAGGATATTTACTTCTGGACTTACGACGGAAGCAAGCACGCCCCCAAGGCTTACCTTGCGTACACCGATGAAAACAACGAAGTGCAGCGCTTCAAGGACGAAGACGGCAACGATATAGAGCTTACCGTTTACGGCGCGGAAACGAATGCCCGCGACAAAGCGTACACTGCTACGGCAGAGTTGTCCGAGGACTACGTTTTGGCTGACGGCGCAAGCGCAACGCAGCAGTATTACATCAATAAAGCAACCATAGAAGTTAATTGGGACTTCGGCGAATTGGAAGCTGACGAGAACGGCGTTTACACTTGGACTTACGGCGACGATATAACCCCCAAGGCTTATATCAGAAACGAGAACGGCGAAAACGGCGCAGAGCTTACCGTTACGGGCTTCGAAACCGACGCGGGTACGCATACCTTAACGCTTATGCAAAGCGACGGTAACTACGAATTCGCAAACGAGAACGATTCGGCAAAAACTTACGTTATCAAACCTATGACAGTATATGTAATTTGGTACGGCGTAGGCGGATACGAAGAGAACGACACCGTAAACTTCGAGTGGGATTATGTAGACTACGATACGGCAATCGCTCCTACCGCATACCTTGCTTATAAGGACGAAAACGGCGAATTGCAGCTTCTCCTCGATAAGGACGGCAATGCAATCCCCGTAGAAGTAAGCGGCGGTTTAGCAGAAGTGGGCGAACACACCGCGCAAGCAGTGGATACGTTTGTTAACTACGACTTCGCGGAAGAATTTACCAAAAACTACAAGGTGCTTGCAAAAGACCTTGCCGAAAGCGGCTTCAAGTGGACCGACGAGAACGCGCAAGTGTCCGAAGACGGCTTGACCTTTACTTACGAATACAGCGGCGGCGAAATAATGCCCACGCCTACTTCGAACGTTAAGGACCTTGAATTCAACGTCACAATTACAAACGCGGCGGGCGAACCCGTTTCGGTCATCACCGAAGTCGGGACCTACAAAGTAACCGTAACTTGCCGTGATGAAAATTACACCGTTCCCGAAGATATGAAGACGGTGACGGTAATAGTAACGGCTAAGAAAGTCGCAGTCGAGTGGGATGAAACACCCCTTGTCTACAACGGCGAAAAGCAGCAACCCAAGGCGTACTACACCGACGTTGCGGGCAACAAAATAGAGCTTGAAGTAACCGTAGACGGCGACAGCGCAAACGCGGGTACGAAGTACCAAGCAACGGCGTCGCTTGACACAACCAACTACGAGCTTGACGAGGAAACCAAGACTTACGAGTTCGAAATCGCTCAAAAGGAAATCGAAGTCAAATACACTTGGGAGGACGTAACATACGACCGCAACAAGCACGCGCCTAAGCCCGAAATAACCGTTTCGGCTTCCGAAAAGGACGGACTTACCGTTGTTTACGAAATCACCAAGAACGGCGTAAAGGTAGCGGGCGACGGCGAAAAAGTCACCGAAGCGGGCGAATATGTAATCAAAGTCAGCCTCGAAGGCACGGCGGCGGGCAACTATAAGCTCGTTAACGCAGAATACGAGTTCAATATCAACAAAGTTGCGCTCACAGTAACGGCGAAGGACCAAACCTTCGACTACGGCGCCGACGCGCCCGAGTTCACCACCGACTTCGCAACGTTCGAAGGACTTTTGGCGGACGAAGCGGACGAAGTTAAGGCGGCTTTGGCAGACGTTATCAGTCAGTGGTTCAGATGCGCGTACGTCAACACCACCGTACCCGGCGAATATAAAATTTATATCGACGCGGCGTGGTTGAACGAGTATCTTAACAACTACGAAGTAACGGGCGTAAACGGTAAGCTTACCGTTAATCCCGCGGAAGGCGCGCTTGTTTGGGTCGGCGACGGCGAAAGCGGTGCGGACTTCACATACAACGGCAACGCGAACTTGCCCGAAGCTTACTACTACGACTCAACCGGCAGAAAGCACGAGCTTACCGTTAAGCTTGCAACCTACGACGAAGAGAGCGGCGAATACTCCGTAATCGACGGCGAGGCTGTAAACGCGGGCAGCTACTTCGCGGTAATCGTTGACGCAAACGGCAACGTAATCAAGGCGGACGGCAACTACACGTTCGAAAACTACGGTACAGCATTCAAGATTAACAAGCTTGAAATTACCGTAAACGTTAAAGACTTGCAGTTTACTTACGGCGACGTTAACCTTGACGAGCTTGAAGCAATTCTCGGCCTCGGCAACGGTTGGACTTACGGCGACAATAAGCCCGTAGACGGCGACGACTTGAATATTAAGCTCACCATCGAAGGCAGCTACGACGACGGCAACTACCTTGCAAACGGCGTATACGCTTTGAACGTCGGCTGGAACGAAGAAGACTTCAACGATAACTATTCGCTTAAAGTTGTAAACGAGGGCGACGGCGAACTTGTCGTAGAAAAAGCGGAAATCATCGTCGACTACGACGAGAAAGACGGCTATGTTTACGACGCGTACGGCGTACTCGGTTCAACGGACGGCTATGTAAGCGATTTTGTAACCAACACCAAGGACTTCTTGAAGCTTGCGGGCTATCAAGACGCGGCGGTTACTGCTTACTTCAAGCTTGTTGACGAAAACGACCACGCTCCCGATAGCGACCAATACACGGGCGATATCCCCGAAGGCTTGACCGAAGAAGGCGAGTACTTGTTCAACTTTATGATAAGAGTTGACAACCACGAAACGCTTTACGGCCGCTTGCTTGTCAAGGTAAGCTACGCGGAATATTACCTCTATGTAACGGTTGACGGCAGCAAGACCTTAACCGAAACCTACGGCTTCGAAACCGCAGAAGACTTTGCAAAGACGCTTTTGGAAAGCGGCTATGCAAATTACGACGAAGACCTTAACCGCGTAATTTCCAAGGAAACCTTCCTTGAATGGGTAACGGCGAAAGTCATTGACGAAAACGGCAACGAAGTAAGCGGCAGACTTCCCGTAGGCAACTACAAAGTAATCTTCGCGCTTAACGAAAACGCAGACCAAAGATACAGCATCTACAAGGCAAGCACGCGCACGGTGGCTATCGAAATCACCAAGTACGTTCTCGATATCGATTGGGGCGACGAAAGCAACCTCAACTACACCTATGACGGCGCGGCTCATATGCCCGTAGTCAAGGTAGAGGGCATAACGCTTGACGACGGTTGCAAAGTATCCGACGGTGTTTACGAAATCACCGTTAACGGCGAAAAAGTCAAAGTTACCGTAACGGTTGACGGCGACTTCACCGCAGTGGGCGGACACAGCTTACTCGTTACGGTTGAGGGCGAAAACTTCGCAATCTCGGAAGAAAACGCGCTCCGTTCGGTATCCATTAACGAACCCGCTAACGAGGGTGAAGTTCCCGGCACAACGGTCGGCGCAAGCATAGAAGATTGGAAGCTTTGGTTAATTATCGCTGCGGCGATAGTTTTGGCGGCAATCATCATTGCACTCGTAATCATACTCGTCAAACGCAGAAAATCTTCTGACGACGACGGCTTCTATGATGACGTTGCAGAAAGTGATTTATAAGGCTTTTTAAGGAAACACAATTCTCTCCGCCCTCCCGAACCGTCGGGAGGGTAGGGGAAAAAGTGAGGTATAAATTATGAAAAAAGCAAATAAAGGCAAAGTCGGTATAATTTTAGCCCTTGCCGCGGCGCTATCGTGCGGTTCCGCAGTAGCCGTTTCGGAAATCTGCTCAAAGGCGGATAACGGAGTGGTTATCGCTGCGGCAGAAACAAATACCGAGGTTTCCGCTCGTTCGATGACGGCTGAACAAATCGCGGCGGCTTGGAATACTGCGGTTCAAGAAAGTATAGATACCGGCAAACAAGTCACCTTCACCCTTGAAGACGATTGGACGGCGCCCGCAAACGGCAGTTCTACTTCGTTCGGTACGGGCACGGGCTTCAGCTACGGAAGAATTCTCGTTCCCGAGGGCGCAGATATTGTCCTTGACCTAAACGGTCACATTATAGACCGCGGACTTAAAAATATGGTAGAAAGCGGCGGTGTTATCTACGTTAATCGCGGTACGCTTGAAATTACCGATGCTGTCGGTGAAGGCGCAATAACCGGCGGCAACACGCGATACGAAGGCGGCGGTATTTATGTGGACGGCGGAGGAATGTTAACATTAAGCAGCGGTAAAATTACCGGCAACATATCAAACGACGGCGGCGGCGTCTATGTTTCCGGCGGCACGTTCAATATGTTAGGCGGTACGGTAAGTAACAGCTATGGCATTTACGGCGGCGGTATTTACATTGATTCCAACAGTACGTTCAATATGTCGGGCGGCGATATAACGGGCAACAGTGTCGAAGGCGGCGGCTCTGCTATATATGCTTGTAACAATACGGTGGTTACAATATCCGACGGTACAATTTCCGGAAACACAGTCGACCACGATAGAGGTTGTATATTCATCAGTGACAACAGCGTTTTTACGTTGAACGGCGGCACGATTTCAACAAATAATGACTACGTTTACATCTTAGGCGGCACGTTTGTAATGAATGGCGGCATGGTTTCTGAAAACAGCGGCGGCAATGTATGCATTGAGACTGACTATGTCGGACAGGGTCAATATCATTACGCTACGTTTACAATGAACGGCGGCAAAATTATCGGCGGTTCCGGTGGCGCGGGTGTATCTATTGATGAAGAAAGCACTTTTAATTTGAACGGTGGTGAAATCAGCGGTAACACCGCAAGCGGCGTGTCTGTTACCGGAAACGCTATTCTGAATTTGTCGGGCGGCGTTATTTTCGGCAACTCTAACTCAGCGGGAGATACAAGCAACCTTTGCCTTACATCCTCCGCATTAATAAATATTACCGGAAGACTTCCCTCATCTACGCACATAGGTATTAATGGCGAGTCTGCTAAGACGCTTACAAGCGGCTACACGTCAAGCGGAAACAAAATCGGTAGAGAGGCAAGCTACTTTATAAGCGATAACGATGATTACGTTATATCCAACAACGGCACGGAAGTTACTTTAGTTGCGGCTTCTTCCTCGGATGAAAGAAGCACGGTAGATTGGTCTTACGTTTCGCATAACGCGTCGTTCGGCGTAATCGAAGAGGTCGAAATCGGCGAGAACGTTTTCGAGGCGACGGCAACGTACACGGGCGGACCGTTCGTATTCGAAGCGATAACTAACGGCACGGCGACCGCAACCGACGAAAGCGGCAGAACGGTCACCAACTTCGTAAACGTCGGCAAATATTATTTAAACGTTAAATATCAGAACGCGGGCAATTATGTAAATCCTTTCTTCACGTTCGAAATTCTTCCCGCAGATTTCGGCACAGCCGACGTAACCGTCAAGGCAGACCCCGTTGTTTACACGGGCAGCGCGCTTTCTACAAGCGTAAAAGTTTTCCTTAGCGGAACTATGTTGGAGCTTAACAAGGACTACACCGTAAGCTATGAAAATAACGTAGCCGCGGGCGAAGGCACTGTTGTAATTAACGCAATGGGCAACTATACGGGTACTTATAGCGGCACGTTCGCAATCGAAAAGGCAAAGCTCGGCGTGCGTTGGGGCGTAACTACGCTCACATACAGCGGCGCGGCACAGGGCCTTACGGTTTACCCCGAAGGGCTTAAAGGCAGCGACGAGGTAACGCTTAACGTCATTTATTACGACATTGACGGCAACGAGTGTCAACCCGTAGACATCGGTAAGTACAAAGCAGTCGTTTCTATCGAGGACGACAACTACGAATTTACTATGCCTTACGAAACATATTTCTTTATCGAGGCAAAAAAAGTAGACGTAGTTTGGAGCAACACGGAATTCGTTTACAACGGCGAAGAGCAAGAGCTTACCGCATATTTCGTGGATAGCGAGGGCAACGAGGTTGAGTTGACCGTAACGGCGGGCGACCTTACCAACGCCGGCAAAGGCACCGCAACGGCGGCGCTTCCCGAAAGCGGCTACGAAAATTATGTGCTTACCGACAATACCGTTTCCGTAACCTATACAATCGCGCAAGCGGAAGTGGAGGCTGGATGGAGCGAATACGAGTTTAAATACGACGGTGACGCAAAGGAAATAGAAGTAACCTTAAACGGACTTAACGACGAGGACTTGTCGGGCGACGTAACTTATACTTATTACGACGCGGACGGCAATGAAGTCACCCCCGTTGACGCGGGCGTTTACACTGTTGTAATTGCTTACTCCAACAACAATTACAAGCTTGTCGGCAAAACGGAAGATACCTTCGTTATTACCAAAGCCGAACTCGTCGTTACCTTAAACGAAGACTTTAACGGCGTATACGACGGCGCGGGCAAATCGCCGTTGGTAAGCGTAGAGGACGAGTACGGCACCGCGCTCGACTACACCGTAACTTACGCAAAGGTTGACGCAAGCGGCAACGTGCTTGAAAACTTGGGCGCAACCCTTCCCGTAAATGCGGGCAAGTACGTTCTTACCGTTGAAGTGGACGACGCCAACGTAGACCAAGCAAGCTACAAGGCAGAGTTCGAAATCACCGCAAAGACGATAACCGTCAGTTGGAATTTCGGCGACAACGCAATGGAAATAGACGGCGTATACACCTATCTGTACAACGGCACGGCGCAACAGCCCAAGGCAACTGCAGAGGGTATGCAACTCACCGTAACGGGCACGGGCAAAAGCGTCGGCAACGGCTATAAAGCGGTTGCGTCTATCGGCAACGCAAACTATGTGCTTGACGGCGAGCTCGAAGTTACTTTCAATATTATTAAAAGTAAAGTCGTAAGCGTGCTTTGGTACGAATACGGCGCAACGGAACCCCTCGAAGAGGGCGTAACCCCCAGCTATGAGTACATTTCGGTATTCGGTCAAGAAGACGGCGCAAGGCTTTCGGCTTACGGCGTGCTTACCGCGGCGGACGAAAATATCGTTTGGAGCAGCGGCGAACAATCGCTTATCAAGCTCAACGTAACTTACGATAAGTTCTCCGAGGGCTTCTGGACGGAAATCGGCACTTACTCCGCATATGCAAGCTTATCAAGCGCGGATAAGGCGGGTTACGCGTGCTATATGCCTCTCGGCATAAACGACACTCTCGAATTCGAGGTTACCAACATAACCCACAGCGCAAGCGTCGCGCAAATTTTGTGGGTGGTCGTAGTAGACGGCAAACACGTTCCCGCAAAAGATTACAAGTTTATATACAACGGTGAAGCGCAAACCCCCGTTGCAATAAGAATTTTAAGCAATTCTTACGACCCCTATGACCCCGACGAGGAAACGTTCGAGTTCCTTACCGTCGGCGGGGCGCAAACAAACGCGGGCACTCATTACGCATACATTATCCCCGAAGGCAACTACGAGATTAAGGACGAGGACAGCGAGTGTAAATTCGTAATCGCGCCCCTCGAAGTCGAAATAGAGTGGGAGGGCGTGAACGACGACGGCGAGATTGTTTTCACCTACAACGGCGAAATGCAAGCTCCCAAAGCAAACGTTGTCGGCGATAACGAATTAGAGTGCGAAATCACCGTTGGTGGCTTTGTGGAGTCCGGCTCCTACACGGCTAAGGCGGAAGTCGGCAACAACTTCACGGTTAAAGGCGACAACACAATTGCGTTCGTAATCGCACAGTACAAGATTTCCACAAGCGATATAGCTTGGGAAGGCGAGGGCGCGGAAGAGAGAACGGGCAGCGACGGTGCGATATACTTCGTTTGGCAGTACGACGGCGCAACTCATATCCCTACGGCTACCTTAAAAATCAAGCTTGACGAAGAGGGCGAAGAAATAGAAATCACCCTTGCCGTAACGGGCGGCGCGTCGGCGGGCGGCACACACTACGCATACGCTACGCTTGAAAGCAGCGACCCCGCAAACACCAACTTCGCAATGGACGTTGCAAGGATTAGGTTCGATATCGTTCAAAAATCAATTACCGTCGTTTGGGATGACGAGGAGAACGGCGAAATCGTCTACACTTACGACGGCGAGGCGCATA
The DNA here is from genome assembly GCA_910583855.1 of uncultured Christensenella sp. Classification (GTDB taxonomy): domain Bacteria; phylum Bacillota; class Clostridia; order Christensenellales; family Borkfalkiaceae; genus Coproplasma. The sequence continues at coordinate 32,647 of CAJTYL010000008.1, read as the reverse complement.
CTCCTACCGCGTACTATCTTGACGACAAAGGCGAGCGCGTCGAGCTAAACGTTGTCGGCAGCGGTACAGACGCGGGCAAGTACGTTGCGTTCATAACCGACGATATAGACATCACTAACGGCGCGACAAAGGTGTTCACCATTAAGGCGCAACAACTCACCGCCGAATGGGATAGAACCGAATTAAGCTACTCGGGCGAAGAGCGCACCCCCACGGTGACTTTCTACTCGGTAGAAACCGACGAAGATGGCAACCCCGTTGCGGTTACCTTGAAGCTCGGCGAAGATTACACCGTTTCGGGCTACACCAACGCGGGCAGCTACACTTCCGAAATCACGCTTATTAACGGCAACTACGAGCTTACCGACGGCGCAACGCACGCCTTCACCATAACCAAAAAATCGGTAACAATTATTTGGTACGGCGTTGACGGCAGCGAGGAAGACTTCGCTTGGAATTACGACGGCGAAAAGCACGTTCCCACTTTCGAAGCAAGCGTATCGGGTCTTGAAATTATAATTAGGGGCGCCGAAACGCAAGTAGGCACCTATACGGCGGTAGCTATTCTCGACAACGACAACTACACTATAAACAACCCCGAGTGCGAGTTCACTATCAAGGGCAATGCAATAAGCATAATTTGGGTAGGCAACGAGGACGGCGAATTTACTTGGGAATACGACGGCAACGAGCACGCGCCCGAAGCGTATATCGCGCTTGAAGACGGCAGCAAGGGCGGCAAGCTTAACGTGGTCGGCATAGGCATATACGCCGGCGAATACACGGCAAAGGCGATTCTCCCCGCAAATTGCAGCTGGTCTGACGGCGAAACGGGCGAGCACGCGTTTACCATTTCCAAGAAAGTCGTTTACGGCATTATCTGGACTGGCGTAGACGGCAGCGACGAAAACTTCGATTGGGAGTACGACGGCAAATACCACGCGCCCCAAGCTCAAATCAGGTCCACGGGCGAAGTTCTCACCGTGCTCGGCGCGGCGGTCAACGTAAGCGGCAAGGATGCGAAGTACACAGCTACGGCAGTGCTTGCGAATTCCGAAAACTACGAATTTGCAGAGGGCGTTGAGTCCACTATCGAGTTTACAATTCACGCCCGCACGGTCAACGTAACTTGGAAGGGCGTAGACGGCAGCCTAACAAACTTTAATTGGGCGCACGACGGCAAAGTGCACGCTCCTACGGCAGTGTTTACCGACGTTAACGGCGAAGAGGTTTCTATCCCCGTCATCGGCGGTACGGCAAGCGGCGGACAGCACGTTGCAAAGCTTATGGACGTTTTCGAAAACTACGATTTCGTTGAAGCTAAGGCGGAACAGCCTTTCAGCATTACCGAAATCAACGCTTCCGTCGAGTGGACGGACGGCGTAGAGGGCGAGGACGGCTCTATAACCTTCACATACGAATATAACGGCAAAGCGCACTACCCCGTAGCAACCGCAAAGGATGGCGACAACGCCGAAATTGCATTGACGTACGTTATTAAGGACGCAAGCGGCAAGGCAACCGTTATAATCGACGCGGGCACTTATACCGTAACCGTAACCCCTTCCGATAAAAACTACAAGTTAACCGAGGGCGAAGTAACCGTAACGGTTATCGTTGAACCTAAAAAAGTTGAAATTCAGTGGGGCAACAAAACCTTAACAGAAAACGGTGCGGCGCAAGCTCCCGAAGCTTGGTTTGTGGACGTAACCGGTCAAAAAATCGGGCTTACCGTCGAGGGTGCGGGCGTCGAAGTTAACGAGTACACCGCAACCGTAACTTCGGAATTTGCAAATTACGAGTTAACCGGCGATAAGGAAGTTACATTCAATATCGTTAAGGACACGTCTACCGAATACGTTTGGGTATGGGGCGAGGACGGCGTAGGCAAATGGCAAGCCGTTAACGAAGAAACCGACCCCGACGCGGGCGACGGCAGCCAAACCCCCGAAGTTCCTCCCGTAACGCCTCCAACCGACCCCGACGCGGGCGACGGCGAAGGCGGCAGTAATGGCGGCGATGAAACCAACCCCACCGACCCTCCCGCAAGCGGCGACGGCAACGGTAGCGCGGGCGGCGACGGCGGAAGCGGCGAAGGAGAGGGCAGCACCCCCACCGAACCCGAAACGCCCACACCCGGCCCCGCGGACGGCGATAACACCGCTACCGACCCCAATGCGGGCAGCAAGAACGACGGCGAAGAGGACGAGGACGGCACCGACCCCGACGAAAACGCTTAAAATATAACACAACAAGTAAAAGCCCCGCGGCTTAAAGCCGCGGGACTTTTTAATTTAATTGTCAAAATTTAGCGAAAAAAATTTCAATTTACCCCTTAAAAACGGTTTTATTTTGAAATATATAAATGATATAATAAATACCGATTGAGTATTAATTTATCAATTAAACGTTTTTTTCAGGAGAGAGAAATGTCACAAAACGTATTTGAGGGAACGAAAGATCAGATGTCGGAGCTTTTATCTTGCATAGATGAGCACCGCGATGAGGCGGGCGCTCTGATGCCCGTTCTTCACGCCGCGCAGGATATATACGGATACCTTCCCGCGGAAGTGCAGACGGTCATTGCCGAAGAGTTGAATATCCCGCTTGCGGAGGTCTACGGCGTCGCGACGTTTTATTCCCAGTTTTCTTTGAATCCAAAGGGCAAACACAAGATAAGCGTATGTCTCGGCACGGCTTGCTACGTCAAAGGTTCGGATAAAATTTTAGAGGCGATTGAACACGAGTTGAGGATTAAATGCGGCGAGTGCACGCCCGACAAAAAGTTTTCGATAGAAAGCTGCCGTTGCGTGGGCGCGTGCGGGCTTGCGCCCGTAATGATCGTGGACGGCGAAGTGTACGGCAAGCTTACGGCTGGCGACGTCAAGGGCATACTTGATAAATATATGCAGGACTGAGGTGAGATAAATGACCGTTGAAGAACTCAGAAAAATTGCCGCAAATAAAGCGGAGCTTATAAACGTAAGAAGAATAGTGCGCGAGCAGGCTGAACGCCTTGCGCCCCGAACGGGCTACAGAAAGCAGGTCTTGGTCTGCGGCGGTACGGGCTGTACTTCTTCACATTCGGCGCAGGTTATAGATCAGCTTGAAAAGTCCTTTAAAGAGCTGGGCATAGACGACGTTTTAATCGTCAAAACCGGTTGCTTCGGGCTTTGCGCGTTGGGACCTATTATGATAGTTTATCCCGAGGGCGCGTTCTATTCGCAGATGACCCCCGAACACGCCAAGACCGTTGCCGAAAAGCACCTTATAAATGGCGGTGAAATAGTCAAAGAGCTTTTGTACGCCGAAACCGTTCAACCCGACGGCAGCGTAATTCCATTTTCGGAAATTCCTTTCTATAAGCATCAGATGCGCATTGCGCTCCGCAACTGCGGGGTTATCGCCGCCGAAAGCATAGAAGAGGCGATCGGCGCGGGAGACTATTCCGCATTGGGGCGCGCCCTGTTTGAAATGACGCCCGACGGAGTTATAGACGAGATATTAAAATCGGGGCTTCGCGGCAGGGGTGGCGCAGGCTTCCCCACGGGTCGCAAATGGCGGTTTACTAAGGACGCTGCAGGCGATAAAAAGTACGTTTGCTGCAATGCCGACGAGGGCGACCCCGGCGCCTTTATGGATAGGTCGGTTTTGGAAGGCGACCCTCATTGCGTTTTAGAGGCAATGGCAATCGCGGGCTACGCAGTAGGCGCGGAAGAGGGTTACATCTACGTCCGCGCGGAATATCCAATAGCGGTTGAAAGACTGAATATAGCAATCAGGCAGGCGCGCGAATACGGGCTTTTGGGCGAAAATATTTTAGGCAGCGGCTTCAACTTCGATATACATATACGTCTCGGCGCAGGCGCATTCGTTTGCGGCGAGGAAACCGCGCTTATGGCAAGTATCGAAGGGCACAGGGGCGAGCCCCGTCCCCGTCCGCCGTTTTCTGCGCAGTGCGGTCTTTTCAAAAAGCCCACTGTTTTAAACAACGTGGAAACCTGGGCGAATATCGCGCCCATTATAAACAACGGCTTCGCCTGGTTCTCGTCAATCGGCACGGAGAAGAGCAAAGGCACAAAGGTCTTTGCTGTCGGCGGCAAAATCAAGAACGTGGGACTAGTCGAAGTTCCCATGGGTACGCCGCTTAAAACTATCGTGTACGATATAGGCGGCGGAATTCCCCACGATAAAAAGTTCAAAGCCGCGCAGACGGGCGGACCTTCGGGCGGGTGTATCCCCGCAAAGCATATCGATATAGGTATGGACTTCGACAATCTCATTGCAATAGGTTCTATGATGGGCTCGGGCGGTCTTATCGTCATGGACGAGGACACCTGTATGGTGGATATAGCCAAGTTCTATCTGGAATTCACAGCGGACGAAAGCTGCGGCAAGTGTACGCCCTGCCGTATAGGCACTAAAAGACTTTTGGAAATTCTCGATAAAATTTGCAGCGGAAAGGGCGAACCCTCCGACCTTGAAAAAATAAAGGAAGTGGCGGAGCATATGAAGTCCTCTTCGCTCTGCGCGCTCGGGCAGTCCGCGCCCAACCCCGTTCTGTCCGCAATGGAACACTTCGGCGGGGAGTACGAAGCGCACATCTACGAAAAGAAGTGCCCGGCGGGCGTGTGCAAATCTTTGTTGAATTACTACATAGAGCCCGACAAGTGCCGCGGCTGTACGCTCTGTGCAAGGAACTGCCCTGCAAACGCAATTTCCGGCGCGGTCAAGAGTCCGCACGAGATAAATACGACCAAGTGCATAAAGTGCGGACAGTGCATTGCGCATTGTAAGTTCAATGCAATAGTGAAGAAGTAAGGGTGGAGGGCTGTATGGAAAAACTTATTAATTTAAAAATTAACGGCATAGCCGTAAGCGTACCCGAAGGTTCGACTATTTTACAGGCGGCAAAGCTCGCCAACGTAAGAATTCCCACCCTTTGCTATTTAAAGGACGTTCAGTGCGTAGGCTCGTGCCGTCTTTGCCTTGTAGAGGCAACGGGGGCAAGGGGCTTGGTTGCGGCGTGCGTTTATCCCGTTTCGGAAGGGATGGAAGTTCGTACTAACACCCCGCGCGTAAGGAAGTCCAGAAAAACCACGATAGAGCTTATTCTCTCCACGCATAAAAAGAAGTGCTTATCCTGCGTCCGCTCTATGAACTGCGAGCTTCAAAAGCTCGCTTTGGAGTACAACGCGGAAGAGGACAGGTTTGGAACAGACCACGATTTAAAGCCCATTGACGATTTGTCGGCTTCGGTCGTCCGCGACAACTCCAAGTGCATAATGTGTACCCGTTGCGTCGCAGCATGCGAAAAGCAGACGATAGGCGCGATAGGTCCGAAAAACCGCGGTTACGCAAAGGTGATAGGCTCGCCTTACGACGTTTCGCTTGCCTTCACGCCCTGCGTCAACTGCGGACAGTGCGTAGTCGCTTGTCCCGTAGGCGCACTCTATGAAAAGTCTGCCGTAGCGGACGTATGGGGCGCAATCGTAGATCCCGAAAAGGAAGTTGTGTTTTTCACCGCTCCGTCCGTACGCGCAACTCTCGGCGAAGCTTTCGGCTTGCCCGCAGGCACCAACGTAGAGGGAAAAATGGTCACGGCAATCAAACAGCTCGGCGACGTCAAGTGCTTCAATATGGACGTCACCGCAGACCTCACGATTATGGAAGAGGCAACCGAGCTTTTGGACAGGTTGAAGACGGGCAAGCCCACGCCTATGTTCACGAGCTGTTGTCCCGGTTGGGTCAAGTTCGCAGAGCACTATTACCCCGAAATTCTTCCCAATATTTCATCCTGTAAATCACCGCAGGAAATGTTCTCGGCAGTGCTTAAAACTTACTATTGCCAAAAGAACGGCATAGACCCCAAGAATCTTTACGTGGTTTCGGTTATTCCCTGCACGGCGAAAAAGTTCGAGGTTTCGCGCGACGAGCTCGGTCATTATACGGATGCGGCGCTCACCACGCGCGAGCTTGCCAAAATGATAAAGGAAGCAGGTATTGACTTTGCCAATCTTGCCGACGGCAAGTTTGACGAGCCCTTCGGCACGGCTTCGGGCGCGGGCGCAATCTTCGGCGCGACGGGCGGCGTAATGGAAGCGGCATTAAGAACCGCCGCAATGAAGTTGGGCGGCAAGGGCGCGCCATTGGAGTTTAAGGAAGTCCGCGGTACGGAAGGTATAAAGGAAGCCGAGTACACCGTCGGCAAAACCACCGTTAAAGTGGCTGTTGCAAGCGGCTTGGGCAACGCGAGAAAGGTTTTGGAAGCTATTAAAAGCGGTGAAAAGAATTATACTTTCGTTGAAATTATGGCTTGTCCCGGCGGCTGCATAAACGGCGGCGGTCAGCCCTATGTGCACGACGAAGTACGCAACAATATTGACTTAAAGGCAGTCCGTGCACAGGCTTTATACGACTACGATAAAGATAGCAAGGTCCGTTGTTCGCACGATACCCCCGCGGTTGACGTGCTGTATAAAGAGTTCTTCGGCGAACCCAACTCCCATAAAGCTCACGAGCTTCTTCACACTACTTACGCAAAAAGAGATAAGTATTAATTTAAAAACGCATATAAGCTACGCAATACTGCGTTGCGCTTGCGTTTTGTTTTGGTTGTGTACGCAAAGTACACGCCCTGCAACAAATCCGCGCACGCCTTGTCTTGCTTGTTTCTCTGCGTTTTTAGAGTTCCCTGTCATTCTGAGGGAACCGAAGAATCTAATTAAATAAGCCCGACGGTTCACACTGTCGGGCGTTTTCAGTCTAAAAAGTTTTGCGCGCCGATTTTAAGTCCGAGTTTAAAGCCCTCTTTAAAATACAATTCCTGTATTGCGCTCTCAATGCCGCCCAGCGCAAGGAACAAGTCCCAAGAAATTTTTTTATTTTCTTCTTCGGGCAAGTCCTTTAAAAGCTTTTCGCAGATTTCCCTTATTATCTTATCGTTCTTTTTGTATTCCTCGTCCTCAAGCAGTTTGATATTTTCCCCGTAACTGCCCCCGTCAAAAGCAAGGTCGATAATTATTGAGTTTTCCATAAGCACCTCCGTTTATATTAAAAATATAACATATCGTTTTTCGATTGTCAATCGAAAAACGATACATAAAATGATAAAATTTAATTATGAAAACGTTTGGTGAAAAACTTAAAGAATTGAGAATAGACAAGGGGCTTACGCAGAAGAAGGTTGCCGAAGCTCTTTCGGTTACGGTTTCGACGCTTTCGCATTGGGAATGCAATTATCAGGAACCGTCGTACAAAGATTTGTTGACTTTGTGTCGCTTTTATGAGGTTTCCGCAGATTATCTTATCGGGTTGACGGAAGAACCGTAATATAATTTTAACTTCCCCCTTGAATATTGAAATTCCGTGTGCTAAAATAGTAATATTAAAATCCGTTACGGGGGGAATAATATTATGAAAGACTGTAATTGCGGCTATTGCGCAGGCGGAGACGCGCTTGCCAAATTCGGCATAAAAATCTGCGATTTGTCGGTAAGTCAATTAATTTTGTTTAAAGAGCAGTCCAAGCGCGGCAGGTGTATCGTCGCGTACAAGGACCACGTAAGCGAAATCGTCGATATTTCGGACGGGGAGAGGAACGCGTTCTTCGCGGACGTGAACCGCGCCGCAAAGGCAATACACAAGGTATTCAAGCCCGATAAGCTTAATTACGGCGCGTACGGCGACACGGGCTGTCACCTGCATATGCACCTCTGCCCCAAATATGCTGGCGGGGACGAGTGGGGCGGCACTTTCACAATGAACCCGCAAAAAGTGTATTTAACCGATGCCGAATACGCGAAAATGATAGAAGAAATAAAGAAAGCTTTATAAAATAAGGGTGAATTTTTGATGGCTCATAATGTTATAGCCGAAGCTAAGAGATGTTTAAACTGCAAAAAACCCTTATGCAGACAGGGTTGCCCTGTAAACACGCCCATTCCCGAAATGATTTCCACGTTCCTGAACGGCGATATTAAAAAGGCGGGCAAAATGGTTTTCGATAATAACCCTCTGTCCGTGGTCTGCTCAATTGTATGCAATCACGGCAACCAGTGCCAAGGGCACTGCGTACGCGGATTAAAGGGCGAACCCGTAGAAGTCAGCACTATCGAAAATTTCGTTTCGGGACATTACCTTGACAGTCTTGAACTTGAAAAAGCGGAGCCTAACGGCATAAAAGTAGCCGTAGTCGGCTCGGGTCCCGCGGGTATAACCATTTCTATTAAAATGGCGCAGCTCGGATACGACGTAACTATTTTTGAAAGTAAGACGGAGATAGGCGGCGTTTTAAGATACGGTATTCCGGAATTCCGACTACCCAAGGCGATAGTGGACAAGTACGAAGGACTTCTAAGAAAGCTCGGCGTCAAAATTAAATATAACGTTACGATAGGTAAAGCTTTCGGCGTTGAGGAGCTTTTCCGCGACGGTTTCAAAGCCGTTTCCATAGGCACGGGCGTAACCTGGCCAATTTCACTCGATATAAAGGGGGAAACGCTCGGTCACGTGCACTACGGCGTGCACTTTCTTGAACGCCCCGACGTTTACAAGTTAGGGCAAAGTATGGTTATTATAGGCGCGGGCAACGTTGCGATGGACGTGGCGCGCACGGCGCTTCGTAAGGGCGTCAAGAACGTTTATATCACCGTCAGAAGCGACAAGGTTTCCGCTAGCGACGAGGAGAGGGAGTACGCCGAGATTGAGGGCGCGCAGTTCGTATTCAACAAGCAGCCCGTTGAAATCACCGACGAGGGCGTTATCTTCAAGGATACCGTCTGCGACGGGGACGGAAGAATTATAAGCGTTTCCGAAACGACGTCGCTTATGAAGGCGGACAGCGTTATGATTTGTATTTCACAGCGTCCTTCAAACCTTATTTTAACGCAGACCGAAGGGCTTGAAACCAACGAGCGCGGTCTTGCGAAAATCAACCCTGACGGCTCCACTATGCGCGCGGGACTGTTCGCCGCGGGCGACGTGGTGCGCGGCGCAAAGACAGTTGTAGAGGCGGTTGACACTGCCAAACGCGTTGCCTCGGCAATGGACGCTTATTTAAAATCATTACCAAAATCGTAAGCATATACTACAAGAGAGGTTTTTATGGAAAATTTGCTTCTGATAATTGCGGGGGTTGCCATAGTCCTTGCAATTGCCTACGCGGTGTTCAATTACTTTTGCGTTAAAAAGCTTGAAGAGGGCACCGAGAAAATGGGTGAAATAGCGGGCGCAATTAGGATAGGCGCAAACGCGTTCATAAAGTACGAATACAAGCTCGTCGCCATAATAGGCGCGGTTATCGCCGTAGTCGTGTTTCTGGTAATAAGTTGGCAGGCGGCAATAGCGTTCGTCATAGGCGCGGTAATGAGCGCGTCCGCAGGTTGGGTCGGAATGAAAATCGCGACCTACGCCAACGTTCGCGTGACCGACACTGCGCGCAGAACAAAAGACGTGGGCAAAACCTTAAAGGTTGCCTTCAAGGGCGGCTCGGTTATGGGGCTTTGCGTTGCGGGCTTTGCTCTTTTGGGCGTTGTTATCGTATACCTTATATTCGGACTCGGCGTAGGGCAGATTGACGAAATTGTATCGGGCGAAATCTCCAAAAACTTTATAACCCAGCTCCCCGCATCGTTTACAATGACCTTGTCTGGCTACGCGTTGGGCTGTTCGATTATCGCAATGTTCAACCGCGTAGGCGGCGGCATCTACACCAAAGCCGCGGATATGGGCGCGGACCTCGTAGGCAAGACAGAGGCACACATTCCCGAGGACGACCCCAGAAACCCCGCAACCATTGCAGATAACGTCGGCGACAACGTCGGCGACGTCGCGGGGCTCGGCAGCGACCTTTTGGAAAGCTACGTCGGCGCGATTCTCTCAGCCGTAATGCTCGCTTGCGAGCTGTTCACGCATACCGCGGCGTTCACGGACGCGGCGTTCCTGCAAAGACTTATGCTCTTCCCCATAGTGTTTGCGGGCTACGGACTTCTTGCCTGCGTGATAGGTATCTCTTATATAGTTATAAAACCCAGACTCTCTAAAAACGTACATATGGAGCTTAATATAGCCACCTGGATAGCGGCGGGCGTAACCGTTGCGGTAGGCGCGATTTTGAGCTACTTTATGTTTAAGGACGTATCCTGGGACGAAATGAAGCTTTGGGTAGGCTTCAACGTCGGTGAATTCTCGCCTTGGCTTGCCGCCGTTTGCGGTATCGTTGCGGGAATAATAATAGGCGTTATTTCCGAATACTACACCAGCTACGACTATAAGCCCACCAAGGGCATAGCGCAGTCGTCGAAGGAAGGACCCGCGCTCACCGTAACGCAGGGGCTTGCAACGGGTATGATAAGCTGTATGCTCCCCGTGGTTGTGCTTGCGCTTGCAATCTTCGGCTCTTACGAGCTTGCGGGGATGTACGGCGTCGCTTGCGCGGCGATGGGTATGCTTTCATTCGTTGCCGCAACCGTTTCAGTTGATACGTACGGACCTATTTCCGACAACGCGGGCGGCATTGCGGAAATGAGCGAGCTCGACCCCGAAGTGCGTGAAATTACCGACAAGCTTGACAGCGTGGGCAACACCACCGCGGCTATAGGCAAGGGTTTTGCGATAGGCTCGGCGGCGTTTGCGGCATTGTCGCTTATGACCTCGTATCTTTACGCTTTCACGGGTGGGGATTTGCTTTTAAACCTTATAGACCCGCTCACGCTGTGCGGCGCGCTGTGCGGCGCGGCGTTGCCGTTCTTCTTCTCGGGCTTGCTGATAAAAGCAGTTGCAAAAGCTGCAAGAAAGATGGTTGAGGAAGTGCGAAGACAGTTCAGCGAATACCCCGGCATTCTCGGCGGCACCGAAAAGCCCGATTACAAAACCTGTATCGAAATTTCTTCGCAGGGCGCGCTTAAAGAGATGCGTGTACCCTGCATATTCTGCATACTGTTCCCGCTCGTCACGGGCTTTGTGTTCGGACCCGAATTCGTGGGCGGCGTGCTCATAGGGGCTACGATAACGGCGATAATGCTTGCGCTTTTCTGCGGTAACGCGGGCGGCGCGTGGGATAACGCGAAGAAGTATATAGAGGCGGGCGGACTGAACGAAATTAAGGCTGAAATAGAAAAAGCCGAAAAAGAGAACGCGGAAAAGGCTACGGAAACTTCCGTTGAAACCGCGCACGCAGAGAATGTCGGCAAGGGCTCGCCCGCGCACGACGCGGCAGTAGTCGGCGACACTGTAGGCGACCCGCTGAAAGATACGGTAGGTCCTTCGTTGGATATTCTTATAAAGATAATGTCCACAATATCTCTCGTTGCGGTTGTCGTATTCAGCGAATATAATCTGTTTAATTTGTTGGGACTTTAAAGCGTTAATTGAAAACCCCGTCGCGGGCGTTTGCCTGCGACGGGTTTCGTTTATTCTGATTGGCGCGTTTATCTTCTTATTTCGAATTCCTGGTTCATTATCTTTATAATCGATTCTTCATCGTCGGTTATGTTGAAGTCGCCGTGCATAGTGTGCTTGATTACGGACGAAGCCACGGCAAAATTCACTATTTCGTCGGGCTTCATTCCGCGCATAATTGCGTAAATCATTCCGCTTGCGAACGCGTCGCCGCCGCCCACCCTGTCAAGAATATTGAAGCGGAAGGTGCGGCTTTCGTACGTTTCGCCGTCGTACCACATAAACGCTTTAAGACTGTTTTCACTGCCCGAATGTACGTATCTTACGTGCCTGCCTATAGCCTTGAAGCGATAGCGTTTGTGCAGTTCTTTAAAAATCCTGTCCTGTTCCTTGTAGGAAGGGTTCATCGATAGTCCGTCCTTCAAGTCTTTTCCGTTTTCATCGGGTAGGTTTATGGGCTCTATGCCGAATAGCACGTCGACGTAAGGAAGATATTCGGTTATGCAGTCGCGCGCTTCCTGCCAGCCCCATAACGCCGAACGGAAGTTGCAGTCAAAGCTGACCGTTATGCCAAGTTCTTTCGCGGCTTTAAGCGCGTAGAAAACAAGCTTGCGGCAGTTTTCCGAAAGCGCGGGGGTAATTCCCGAGGTATGTAGCCAGGTAAAGCCTTTAAGTTTCTCTTTAAAGTCGATTTTTGAATAATCGAATTTAGAAAACGCGCTGTCTTTTCTGTCGTAAGTGACCTTCGAAGAGCGCACGCCGAAGCCCTCTTCCAAAAAGTAAATGCCCATTCTGCCTTCGTCGGAGTAGATACAGGGCGAACAGTGCACGTCGTTAGAGCGCAGATAGCGTATCGCCGCCTTGCCGATAGAGCTGTCGGGCACTACCGTGAAGTACGAGGTGTCGATGCCGAGGTTGGAAAGGGACGCCGCAACGTTCGCTTCCGCGCCGCCGTATGTTACTTTGAATTCGTCGGTAGTACGTATCTTTTCATAGTTGGGCGGAGAAAGCCTTAAAAGAAGTTCGCCCAAAGTAATAAATTTGATTTTGCTTATATCAGCCATAATTTCCCCCGTCGCGCCCGATTTATCGGCATGGTCGTTAATATAATTATAGCACCCGTTTTTTTTATTTGTACATATTAAATTAAAATTTTTGTTGCGTACAATGCGGGTTTTTGTTATACTTATATAAATATGAAGTTAAAAGTTACGGTGAACTCCGTCGCGAACGACTGCGAATACGGCGGCGAACAGGTAATTCCGGCAGTGATGGGCGAATATCTTTTAGACGAAATTTTCCGCCTGCGCTTTTTCCGTATTATAATTGACGATATAATAGAGGACAGTCTCTGTTTCAGGTTAATGGAAGGCGGAACGCCGCATTACTTCGTGCTTAATACCGAAGCCCCGTTGCGGAATTTCACCGCGATACGAGCATAGGAGAGGATGATTTTGCGTTTGAACTGATATGACCAAGAACGAAATTTTGGAGTTTATTAAAGAATTACCGTCCGCCGCGGCGGTTACCCCGTGGGAGGGCGACTTTTATTCCACGGTTTTAAAGCACGGCGACGGCAAGTGGTTCGGCGTTGTTTTAAAGGCTTCGCCGAACTTTCTCGAACGTTACGGCGTGCTCTTGGAAAAATGCGAGGTTCTCAATTTAAAGTGTCCGCCCGACCTCAGGGAATTCCTTTGTGAAAAGCATAAGGGTGTAATTCTTCCCGCATATCATATGAATAAAACTCACTGGATTTCTATCGTGCTGTCGTCGGGCGTTCCCGATGAAGACGTAAAACGGCTTATACGGCTCAGCTACGATATAACCGACGGAACTAAGGAGAAACGGCTTTGAAAATAGCTATAAACATAAGCGCAATTTCGTACGAAAGCGATATGGATTTTTCGGAATTTGAGGGACTTGGAGACGTGAAGTTTTTCGGCGAAATCCCGCGCAAGGAGCTTTTCTCGCTCTGTGCGGACAGAGAGGCGCTTATCGTAAACAAGGTCGAGGTGGACGAAGCTCTGCTTGCCGCCTGCCCCGAGTTGAAATACGTGGGAACTTTTGCTACTGGCTATAACGTCGTGAATATCGAAGCGTGCCGCAGGCGCGGCATAACCGTCTGCAACGCGCCGGACTATTCCACGCATTCGGTAAGCCAGCACGTTTTCGCTCTACTTTTGAATTTCTACGGTCAGATTTCCAAGTACGCTTCGTCCGTTGCCGCAGGCGACTGGATACGCAGTGAAACCTTTTGCTATTTTCCGTACCCTACGTACGAGTTGTACGGGAAAACCTTCGGCGTTTTCGGTTACGGCAACATAGGCAAATCGGTTGCGAAAATTGCGGAAGCCTTCGGCGCAAACGTGGTGATTTCCACGCGCACGCCTCCCAAGGACTGTCCGTATAAAGTCGTAGACTTCGAAGAGCTTTTAAAAGTCAGCGATATTTTATCTTTGCACTGTCCGCTTACCGAAAAGACGGCGAACCTGATTGACGCAAAGGCTTTAAGCCTTATGAAAGAGAGCGCAGTGCTTATCAACACCGCGCGCGGCGGGCTCGTGGACGAAGCCGCGCTTGCCGACGCTTTAAACGCAGGCAAAATCGCAGGCGCATGTCTTGACACCGTAGCGGTTGAGCCCATGCGTGCTGATAACCCCCTGTACGGCGCGAAAAACTGCGTTATAACGCCACACGTCGGTTGGGTCCCGCGTGAGACCCGTAAACGGCTTTTGGGAATCGTGGCGGGCAATTTGAAAGCGTACATAGAAGGTAAACCCATAAACGTAGTTTCTTAAAGAGTAAAAAGTATAAGCCCCGCGGCGTATGCCGCGGGGCTTCAATAGTATTTAAAAATGCGTTTAAGCAAAACGCTTTAATAAAGCGTGCTCGTAATATCTTTAAGCGTATAGTTTAAAGTGCCGAGGCTGAACGGTATGGGCACGGACATTTTAACCATAGTTGCGCGGGATTGATTGTTTTTTGCGTTGTCAATCGCCGTAAACCAATACTTCTGTGAAACGCCTTTCATATTCGCGTTGAGCGTCGCTGTTACGCACACCGTGCCGAGCGATTTACCTTCGGCGGGCGTGTACAGTTTTACGTTGTCGCGCGCTAAAATTTCCTCGTAAGATTTCCTTTCGGGCTCGGCAAGCGTAGATGAAACGCCCGTAAACGAATAATTTTGCATACCTCCCGTAGGGGAGTAAACGCTTATAATCTGATTTAAGTTGGCGCTAAGCTGCATAGCCCTGACGCCTATATTCAATCCGTTGACGTCTATTAACGAATAATCGGTGTCGCCGAGATTGTTAACGGTAAATTCCGTTGCGCTATCGCCCGTAATAACCGTTTTTGCCGCTTTACCGTCGTATTTATAATAAGTTTTAACCGTCTGTCTAATCTCTTTGTAGGCATCCTCTATTTTACCCACCTGGAAGTCGGCTGGGGAAGCAACGTTTATATTCTGTTCGGAATAAAGGGGGCGCAGATGGTTGTTCACGTCGGTAAAATAGCATACTGTTTTAACGGTATTGTCGCCCTCGCCGTTAAAAATTTTTTCTTCGTCGCCGACCTTAAAGGTGACGGAACTGAAGTTGAGTTCTGTAAGATACGCGTAAACGGTGATATCGTTTTCTGGATAAGAGGGCTTGTAATCCTCTGCAATCAAAGCTTTATCGAACTTCGTTGCGTAGAAGGTAGTAATATATTCGCCCTCGGAGTATTCCACGGAATAAGTGCTGTTGCCGGCGGTTTCATTGTCCTGCTTTACGCTGTATTTTAAAATTTCCGCCTTTTCCAAACCTGTAAAAGTGGGTTGAATATACCTGTAAGAGGTATCCGCATACCAATTGGAACTGAACGCGGCTTCGTTTGATTTTTCATTTGCACCGCAACCGTTACAACCCGTGCAACCTGCAAATGCAATTGCGCAACCTGCCGCTAAGGCGAACGCGGCAACGCTAAAACGTTTCTTCATAATATACCTTTCAAATAGAATTAAGGCAATTATATCATATAATTTTCATTTTGTAAAAACTTTTATGCCCAAATTATTTAAAATGTGCTCGACGTTATGCTATAATGAAACTAATGATTTACGCCGTAAACTGCGCGGCGCTGTCCGTCGCGCTCGAACAACTTCAAAATATCGTTAAGGAAAACGAGCAAAGGGGCTTAAAAACGGTAATTTTCTGCGAGGACAGGCTCTCCCTTGCCGCAGAGCGCACCGTATGCGCCGCGGTAGAGGGCACTTTTTCCACGTCTGTCTTTACACTCGCCCGCTTTTTATCGAGCGAAAAGGGCAAGGCGGAAAACGTTCTGTCAAGCCAAGGCTCTGCTATGGCGATACGTAAAATAATAGACGACAAGAAGAGTGAGCTATCCCTCTTTAAAAAGCTGTCTGCGGCGGGCGCCGCCCAGACGGTCTACGATACTATTGCGCTCTTGTATTCTTCCCGAGTGTCCGCGGAGGACGCGGAAAAAGCGGCGGAAAGCGGCGGGCTTCTCGGCGGAAAACTGCACGACCTTGCCATAATTTATGCCGCGTACGAAAAGTACTTAAAAGAAAGCGGCAAGCAGGACAGAAACGCCTATCTCCGTCAGCTCGGGGAAGTCATTTTATCGAGTCCGAAAATTTGCGGAAACTGCGTTATATTTCTGGGCTTTCAGGCTTTCACGTGCACATCTCAGGAGTGCGTCCGCGCGGCTTTCAGCGCGGCGGGCAGCGTCTACGGGCTGTTTATAGGCGGCAAGGAGGATTTGTACGTCAACGAGGCAAGCGCGGCCTATATTGCGATTGCCGAGGAGTTCGGCGGGGCGGAAACGCGCGCGGTAAGCGGTAGCTTATCTAAAGAAGCGGAAGTTTTCCGCCGAGCAATCTACAACGCAGAGAGCTACTATTCAAAGCCGTTGCTCACCGATAAGGTGAATATTTACGAGGCGGCGGATGTTGAGGAAGAACTTGAATTTATCGCCGTGAATATAAAAAAGCACGTGGCTTCGGGCGAAAGATACGCAAAAATTTCGGTAATGCTTCCCGACGTCGAGGAGGGGGAGCGCGCCCTGTCGCGCGTGTTTTCACGCTATAAAATACCGTACTACGCCGACAGACAGTTATCTTTGGCTGAGCATTCGCTTTGCGCCTTCGTAATAAATTTTCTCGTCTGCGCCGTAACGGGTTGCCTTCCCGCCGAGGTGGACGCAATCGTCGCTTCGCCCTATTTCCCCGCCGAACGCGCCGAAAAGGACGTTTTCAGAAATTATCTTTTAAGGCTCGCCGCCTTCCGCGGCGGCGTAAAACGCGTGCCCAAAGAAGAGGCGATAGAAAGCCTCGGTTTCGATATAAACGTAGTGGAAAAGGTAAGGAAAGAGTTTTTAAAAGGACTCGGGTTTTTAACCGTAAAGGGCGATATTTCAAGCATATGTGGGGGTCTACGCGCACTTTTGGCATATTTTAACGTGGAAACCACTCTGAAAAACATTGCCGAAAAGTATCGCGACGAACGCCCCACGGCGGCGCAATTTTCGCTCCGCGCGTACGGTAGCGTATTAACGGTTTTGGATGAAGCCGAAAGCATATCAGGCGAAAGCGTAAGCGTTCGGGAATTCATAAAAATTTTAAAAAGCGGCTTTGCCGCAATGAAAATATCCTTAATCCCGCCCAAGGCGGACGCTGTTTTCGTGGGCGATTTGGCGGCAACCGCCAATACGGGCAGCAGCGTGGTATTTGCCGCGCATCTCTCTGGCGGCGTGCCCTTGACGAGCTCGGATACGTCCCTTCTTACCGATAGAGAAATTAACGCGCTTTCTGGCGTTAACCTCAACATATCCCCTAGGATAAGTCAGGTAAACGCAAGAAAAAGGGAAACGTGCGCGCTCAATTTGTGCGCTTTCAGGGACAAGATTTATCTTACCTATTCGGTGAAAACGAACGGTGAAGAGAGCGGAGCAAGCGAACTGATTTCCTACGCCGCCGCCGCGTTTAAAACGGTAAAAGGCGCACGTTTGGAGCCCGTATCCGTCAAAAAAGTAGAAACATTACATCGCGCGGTACCTTATTATTGCAGCGAGGAGTTGCCGGCAATCAAATATTTGAGGAAGTTTGCGGCAAGCGAATTCGCGCCGTCCGTGTACGAGGTTCTAAAAGCGCACGGCAAGGAAATGGAAGCCGCCGCCGCGCTGAGAATACCCGTTAAACGCACCATATCCTGCGGGCAACGGCTGTATTTGGGCGGTAAAAACAGCTTGTCGCCCACGGCGTTGGAGACGTATTTTTCCTGCCCTTATCTCGGTTTTATACGGCAGGGTTTAAAAGTTCAGGAGCGCGAAGAGGGCGTTATCCGTGCCGTGGATACGGGCAACTTCATTCACGCCGTATTGCAGGACGTGGCTGCGGAAACGGGAAACATAGGCACGGCTGAGGAGTTTGCCGCCCGCACTCGCGAGGTTGCGGAAGATAAGCTATCAAAGCCGCCGTACTCTTCGCTTGTGGACAGCAAAAGCGGCAAGTACCTTTCGGGCGAACTTTTAAACGAAGCCGTGAAAATAGCGGACGGAATGTTCAAACAGATTAAAAACTCTTCGTTTAGGTTTTCGCAAGCAGAATGCGCGTGCGAGGTGCAACTTTCAGACGTAAAAATTTACGGAAGAATAGACCGCGTTGACGAGAGCGGTGATATGGTCAGAATTATCGACTATAAGACGGGCAACGTGGACGCTACCGCCTCAAAGTACTACATCGGAGCAAAGTTGCAACTGCCTTTGTACCTTCTGGCGGTGTCTAAGGGCAAGAGGGCTGCGGGGGCGTATTATTTCCCCGCTTCGCTCGAATACCGTGACAAGAAGGACGGGGTTTTCCGCCTTCAAGGCTTTATGGACGGAAGCGACGACGTGGTTATCGCGTCCGATTCGACCGTCCAGCCGAAGACGAAGAGCGAGTACGTCAACGCCTCTTTGGGCGGAAGTCGCTCGGAGAGCGCAATGACGAGAAGCGACTTTGCGGACTTTTTGGAGTATTCCAAGCTGGTTGCAAACGCGGGCGCGTCTGAAATGCTGTCGGGCAATATCGCGCCTTCGCCAGCGGAAGGCACTTGCCGTTATTGCAAGGCGGGCGGAAGCTGCGGCGTCAACCTCGGCAAGAACGGGGAAGAGCGCAAGACTAAAAGTGTCAAGTGTTCGCAGATTGCCGCGCTCGTTAGAAAAGTAAGGGGGAACGGAAATGAATCTGACTGACGAACAGGTCGCTGCGATAGAGAGCCGCGGCAAGACGATAGTTTCCGCCTCTGCAGGCAGCGGCAAGACCTTCGTTATGATTGAAAAACTCGTGAACGCCGTATCGAACGGCGTTGATTTGGACGATGTGCTCGCCGTAACGTTCACGAAAAAAGCGGCTGCGCAGATGAAGGAAAAGCTTCGTTCAGCCATTATTAAAAGGGTGGAAAATGCGGGCGAAGAAAAATCCCGCTTAAAAGCGCAGCTTTCAAAAATTTCTTCCGCAAACATCTCTACTATCCACTCGCTTTGTGCACGACTGATAAGAACTTACTTTTACTGTTTGGACGGCGTGGACGCCGGGTTCGACATAATATCTTCGGACGATGCCGTCGCTCGCGATTTAATGGCGCGCGCCGCCGACAATCTGTTTGACAAGCTGTACGACGAGGACGATAAAGAATTTAAACTGCTGTTGTCTTGCTTTATGAAAAAACGCAACGACGCGTCGTTAAAACGGCTTTTATGGGAAGCGTATTCGGAGGTTCGCTCGGTTGCACACTATCCCCAAATCCTTGAAAATACTAAAAATCTGTATACGGAAGAGGGGTTCAAAGAGGTGTGTGAAAGCTACTTTTTGACCCTCAAAAACAAAATTGCCCCCTTAATATGTGCCGTTGAACGCTTTAAAAGCGAATTTCCCGCAACGAAAAAGGCGACAATCTACAATCAGTTGTTCGAAGAAATGATATGCGCTTTAAAGACTTACGGGCAGGCGGGTCTGTTCGGCGCCAAACCCGCTTTGACGGTAACGAGAAAGCCCGTCGACGCAGCCGAGGACAAGGAAGCAGGTGCGGCTTTCAAGGTGTTCAAGGACGCTATAAGTAAGAAGTACGCCGCGCTGTGTCCCGATATCGATACGGAAGAAAAAGAGCGTGAGAAGTTCTTTAAAAGCGGTGAGGTTGCGGTTGCGTTTTCAAGCGTATTGTTGCAATTGGATAGGGAATATGCTGTAGTTAAGGCGGAAGATAACAAGTTAGACTATAACGATTTGGAGCATCTGACACTTCAACTTTTAAGCGATGAGAAAATAAAAAACGAGATAAATTCAGGTTTTAAATATGTTTTCGTGGACGAGTATCAGGACGTAAACCCCGTGCAGGAGGAAATAATTTCCGCGTTCTGCGGCGAAACGTTTTTGGTTGGCGACGTCAAACAGTCAATTTACGGTTTCCGCGGCAGTAAGTCCGTCTTCTTCACTAAAAAGTTTGAAAATTTCGGGAAGGGCTTGGGCAACGCGCTGAAGCTTTCAAGCAATTTCAGAAGCTCCGACGGCGTCATCGACTTCGCCAACGGGTTGTTTTCGGGGTTAATGCGCTCCGATACCTGCGGGATTGACTACGCTAATACTTCATTTATGCGGGCGGGCGGACAGTACCCTAATGGCTACGGCGAGGCGAAAATTCACGTTTTCGGCAAGGAAGTGGGCGAAGAGAACGCCGTGGAAGTCTATTCCGTCTTGAACGACGGGCGCGAAACCGGGCATACAAAAGAAGGACTTGCCGTTCTCGATATTATCGAAAAAGAGCTTAAAGGCACTCATTACGATTTAAAAAGGGGCGAATACGTTCCCACCCAACGCGGCGATATCTGTATTTTAACGCGCAAAAACAAGGGCGATTCGGTTGAAGGAATAGTCTCCGCGCTTACCGACCAAGGCTACGGCGTTTCGGGTGCGCAGGAAGCGAATATCTGCGAATTGTCGGAGGTGAAACAGGTATTAGATATTCTTTCATTAATAGACAACTCCGAGCAGGACGTACCCCTCGTCACCGCGCTTTTATCGCCCTTGGGCGGATTTACAGAGAACGAGCTTGCCGAAATAAGAATAGCTTTTCAGGGCGTAAAGCCGCCCTTGCCGTTTAGAAAATGCTGTGAAAAATATTTAAAATTACCCGGTGAAATATCGCAAAAGTTGCATATATTCTGGGGGGAACTGCAAAAACTGAGGGATTTGTCAGACGTTTTGAGCGCGGGCGAGCTTATAGATGAGTTGCTTGAGGAGTACGGACTGGAGTGCGGTTTCGGTGCGGGCGGTGACGAGAAAGTCAAAAACGTTCTTCGCCTCGGGGAAGAGGGCGCAGGCTTGCCCCTTGCCGCGTTCCTTCAAAAAATTAAGGCCGGGGGTTACGATATTTCCGCGCCGTCGCCCGCACCGTCGGACAGTATAAAAATAATGTCTATGCACGCTTCAAAGGGGTTGGAGTTCCCCGTGGTTATAATTGCGGATATTTGCAAAACCTTTAAGGGGCAGGATTATGCCGAAGTGCCGTTTGACGAAAAATTCGGCTTTGCACCCAAGGCTTTCGACAGAGAAAATATGCTTGCGCAAAAGACGGTTTTGCGGCGGCTTATAAAGTCGAAGCAGGACGAAGAAGAGCTTTATAACGAGATGAACCTTTTCTACGTTGCCTGTACCCGAGCAATGTGCAACCTGCACGTTTTGGCGGAAACCGTAAAACCTTTTGACGAAGCCAATCTTTTAGACGCCAAGTGCTACGCGGATTTGTTCGATATATCAAAGTTTATGCACGAAGAGGTCGGCGGGCTTGACGATTTTTCCGCGCATAGTTTCGGCGGGTCGCTGCTTTACGCCCCCGACGAGGCTTTGGTTGCGGACATAGAAAAGCACTTTATGCAACCGTATAGGTATGTAAAGAGCGTGGATTTGCCCGTGAAGAGCTCGGCTTCGGCAATTTTAAGACTCCGCGACGGAGAGGAGCGCGAAGCAACGCACGTTTTATTCGACGGCGAAGGGGAAACGGGAACGGAAAAAGGAACCGCGTACCACCGCTTTCTCGAGCTTTGCGATTTTTCAAAGAAGTCCGTTGAACAAATCGAGGGGGAAAAACTGAATTTCTTGAATTCCGGCAGAATCAGCAAAGCGCAGTACGACCTTTTAAATTGCGAAGAGCTGTCGCAAATCCTCAATATGTCCGTATTTTCCGACCTGAACGGCGCAACGCTGTACCGTGAACAGGAATTTTTGTGCCGACTTAAAGCAAACGAGATATTGGATACGGACGCAGAGGACTACGTGTTGGTGCAGGGTGCAATCGACCTGCTTGCCGTCGGTGATTTCGGCGTAAAAATAATTGATTATAAGTATTCAAAGAAGTCAGACGAACAGCTTATTGAAACGTATACCGCCCAACTTGAGCTTTACAAAAAGGCGACGGCGGCCATTTTGCGCTGTTCGCCCGATAAAATAAGCAGGACGCTGATCAATATTCACGCCCGCCGTCAGATAAATTTAGATTAAATTTATACGGTTAGTAAAAGCCCCGCTGTGTTAATCACGGCGGGACTTGATTTATATGCGGTTATGCGGAACGCTTACTAAACGTTGTATTTTGCCATCAGTTTTAAAAGCGCGTTGAAGTTGTCGTTCAAAATATCGGCTTCCATAGGGTTTAGCGACCCTTTTATTTTAAGCACCGCCAAGGTGTTTTTCAACTTTTCAAGCTCCTGCCTGTCGGTTTTTGCAAGGTTCTTCGTAAGCAACTTGTCGGTTACGGCAACCGCGTGTTCCAGCCTTACGCCGTTTTTTGCGGCGGGGATCTGCGCCTGCGGTTCCGTCCTCATGGCGCGCATGGGTTGAACGGGAATAGGGGTTTCGGCAACTGCCGCCTTAACGGCTTGTTTGCGGTTTTCGCTCTTTTTCGTGAAAGCGCAAAGCGCGCCGTAAAGAATATACCCCGCAACCCAGAACGTCACCGCCGCCGTAATCGATTGGGCAAGATTGCACCGCAGCATAAACGCGGCAAGGCTTACAGCCGCGTAAGCGTTTGTAAGGCATAAAAAGGGTTTTTTGGAAGCTATCCTAAATCTTTTCGAGCACAGCGTCACGATTAACGAAACCAAGAAAACCGCAAGATACGAGCCCCATATAAAATAAATTAAGGCGTCGAAGGGAAGCGTATCAAACCAATTGTAAAAGTTATTGAAAAAGTTAGCCATATCAGTTAAATTATAGCCGTAAAATTTTGCAAAGGGTGCCGAATATGTCCGAAATAACGCTGTTTTAGTCGAATGGACGGGCTATAAGGATTTTAAATTCGTCTGAACCAGCTCGCCTTCTTTTTCCGCAAATGACAATATCTTTTCCGTAAGCGGCGTGCCTTTTTTTATCAAAACCTTTCCGTCCTTTAAAACGTCGCGTTTAAGTTTTTTCGTTCTTTTTGCAATCACTACGTCGCCGTAGGCGAGCTCGCTAGCCTGATAGCTTTTTCTACCTATTTTGACCTTTAAAATTTTGTTGCGGGAGTAAGTCATGTCCTCCAACGTTCCTAAAAAAATTCCCGCCTCGTCGTAGCCTGCCCTGCCTAAAAGAACGGGCTTAGCTGATTTTATTGCTCTTTCTCTGTCCTCGAAAAGAATTGTATCGCCTATTTTTAAGACGTTTTTCATATCGATTAAAAACTCGTTTTCGTCTTCGTCCGCACAGCTCAGACATTCTATTTTTCCTGCTGCGGCGTTCACTGAAATTACGTAGCCCTGCCTTCCTTCGGTACTAACTACTTTTTTGCCGTACAATAATGAAACGTTCATAACTTTCTCCTTACGCTCTATCATATTTATTTTTTCATAGCCTTAACACAACTAAATATGTACGATTTTGTCGATTTTGCAATACGCATTTTGCAAATTGCTTTACATATGACTTGACAGGTGTAAAGTTTTAGTGTATAGTTTTTTAAATCGTTATATTATGAGGCTGAAGTTGGAAGAAAAATACGACGTAATAATAGTAGGCGCGGGCGTTGCGGGGCTTAACTGTGCGCTTCACTTGCCGAAAAATAAAAACGTTCTCATAATCTGCAAGGGCGAGCCCGAGGAGAGCGACAGCTATCTTGCGCAGGGCGGGATTTGCTGCTTGCAGGGTGAAGGGGACTACGAAAGTTACTTGTCGGATACGATGCGCGCGGGGCATTGCGAGAACAACCCCGCCGCGGTAGAGTGTATGATAAAATCTTCCCCCGAAGTTATTGACGGACTTATCGACTTAGGCGTGGATTTTGCGCGTGAAGAGGACGGCAAGCTTGCCGCCACGCGCGAGGGCGGGCATTCCAGAAACCGCATATGCTTCCATAAGGATTGCACGGGCAAGGAAATTACGACCAAGCTTATGAAAGCCGTATCTTCCTTAAAAAACGTTGAAATTTGCCCGCAAAACACGCTTTTAGACCTGATTTGCAGTAAAAACGAATGTAGGGGGGTTATCGTTGCCGATAACGAAACGGGTAAAGCGGCGACGGTTTATTCCGATTATACAGTGCTTGCAACGGGCGGAATAGGCGGCATTTTCAGTCATTCGACCAATTATCGTCTTCTTACGGGCGACGGGGTCGCAATCTGTATGAAGCACGGCGTTGCCGTCGACCACGTTAACTATATCCAAATTCACCCGACTACTCTCTATTCGTCCGCAAGCGGGAAGAGGTGTTTTCTCATTTCAGAATCCGTCCGCGGAGAGGGGGCGCATTTGCTCGGCAAGGACGGCGAACGCTTTTGCGACGAATTGCAGCCCCGCGACGTCGTTACGGCGGAGATCGTGAAACAGATGAAAAAAGACGGCTTGCCGTACGTTAAACTGGATATGCGTCCCGTGGGGAGAGCAGAGCTATTATCCCACTTTCCGGGCATCGTCGAAAGATGCGCGAAAGAAGGGTACGACGTGTTTTCGGAACCCGTTCCCGTCGTTCCCGCACAGCATTATTTTATGGGCGGGGTAAGGAGCGATTTGAACGGCAGAACCACGATGCGCAGGCTCTATGCCGTGGGCGAAACCTGCTGCAACGGCGTGCACGGAGCAAACAGGCTTGCGTCGAATTCGTTGCTTGAAAGCATACTTTTTGCAAAGCGGGCGGCGTGCGATATTGCAGAAAATTATAAGCCGACAAAGGGATTGCCCCACGGATATGCCGCAAATAACGCATATCCGAATACGAAAGAACTGTTGGAAAGCTATAAAAATATATTACTTAATGCAATTAAGGAGGCAAATGAAAAATGTTAGACGGCGTATCTATGAAGCTTAATGCGGACGAACTTATCAAAATGGCTCTAAAAGAGGATATTTCCAACGAGGACGTTAGCACGAACGCCGTTTTAAAGGATTTTAAGCGGGGCAAAGCTGAATTGATTTGCAAGCAGGACGGCGTAATTTGCGGACTTCCGGTGTTTGAAAGAGTCTTTAAAATTCTTGACGAAAACATTCATATAAAGTTCCTTGCAAAAGAGGGTGAAAAAGTCCATAAGTCCCAGCATATAGCCGAAATAACGGGGGATATGCGGGTGATTTTGCAGGGCGAGCGCACGGCTTTGAACTATTTGCAGAGAATGAGCGGCGTAGCGACTTATACCTCGCAGGTAGCCGAGCTTTTGAAGGGCGGCAAGACCAAGCTTTTGGATACGCGCAAGACCACGCCCAATATGCGCATTTTTGAAAAGTACGCCGTTAAGGTGGGCGGGGGTAACAATCACCGCTATAATCTGTCGGACGGAGTGCTTTTAAAGGATAACCATATCGGCGCGGCAGGCGGTATTAAAAACGCAATAAAAGCCGCAAAGGAGTATTCCTCTTTCGTGAGGAAAATAGAGATAGAGGTAGAAACTCTTGAAGGCGTAAAGGAAGCGGTTGAAGCCGGCGCCGATATCATTATGCTTGACAATATGTCAGTTGAAGATATGACGGCGGCTGTCAAGTATATAGGCGGCAGGGCGTTGACCGAGTGCAGCGGCAACGTCACGAAAGAAAACATCGGAAACATTCTCGCAACCGGCGTCGACTTTGTTTCGAGCGGCGCGCTTACGCACTCCGCGCCCATTCTCGATTTGTCACTTAAAAATCTTCATCCTACGGAGGAAGTTTGAAAGCGGAGAAAAGGCGGGAGGAGATTTTAAGCTTTATAGGCAACGCGGAAAATCCCATTCCCGCAAGCGTTCTTGCTGAAAGGTTTGCCGTTTCGCGGCAGGTAATCGTGCAGGATATCGCGATAATCCGCGCAAACGGGTATGACGTAACCGCGACCAACCGCGGCTACGTGCTGAACAGCAAAATACAGGCGACCCGCGTTTTTAAGTGCAGACACTCGTTTGAAGAAATAGTTGACGAGGGCGCGCTTATTATCGAAGCGGGCGGGAAAGTCGAAGACGTATTCGTGAACCACCGCGTTTACGGAAGAATTTCTTCGCGCCTCGATTTAATTAACCGCACGCACGTCGAAGAATTATACCGCTCCCTCGTGTCCGGTGCGTCAAAACCGCTTATGAGCGTTACCGACGGATACCACTATCATACGGTGTCCGCAGAGGACGAGGCAACGCTTGACGGGATAGAAAGAGCGCTGCGCGAGCGCGGGTTTCTGATTGAAATTTAAAAAGGATTTTCGATTAAATCCGAATATGTTAAAAGCTACCGTTCGTCGTTTTTTGCGGCGGACGGTACATTATTTACGATAAAAAACCGATACTTTAATCAAAATAAAAAAATTTTTTACGTTTTTACTGACAATTCGGCGAGTTGAATTGTTTTATATAATGAAGCGCTTAAATCACGATATATCGGAGTACCACATTAAATGTCGCTCGACAAACAGATGAAACAGCTTGCACGCGGAGATGTCTCTGCGTTTGAAAGCATATATAAAAAGACCCAAAAGGCAGTGTACTATACGGCTCTGTCCGTTTTAATGGACCGTTCTTTGGCGGAAGACGTTATGCAGACCACTTATTTAAAGGTGATAAAGAGTGCGTCCTCTTACAGGGCGGGTACCGATGCGGTAGCATGGATAAAACGCATATGCCGTAACGAGGCTTTGAACTTAAAGAAAAAGCGGGGACACGAAACGTATATCGACGAACGTGAGAACGCTGCTATGTTCGGCACCGAGCAGACCGAAGACTACGGCTTATTAGTCGACCTTGCCAAAAGGACTTTGCCGCAGGAAGAATTTGAAATTCTTATTCTGGTTGCGGCTGCCGGCTACACGCGGCGCGAAGTAGCCGAACTTAAGAACATACCGATTTCCACGGTAACCTATAAACTCAATTGTGCAACCGGAAAAATGATTAAAGCATTGCAGGATTAGAGGTGAAGATAATGGAAGAGAAAGAATTATTCAGAAAAATTAACGAAGAAAGTGAAAACAACGTTCCAAACGTGTACGATAAAATAGTATTGTCTGCACGCGCAGAAGGGCTTTTTGACGGTAACGGGAATACTGAAGCGTATTCTGACGGCGAAGCCGTCGTCTTAGGCGGGACGAATAAAAAAGCCGTAGCTATCACTATGCTTTCTGCTGTTGCGGCTATTAGCCTTGCAATTGCGTTGCCTATCGCTTTAAGCGGTAAATACAACGGCGGCGGGTTACCTCCCCTTGGCAACATTCCTTTGGGCGAAAACTACGCCGTGGGCGCCGTTGCTGCGGCAAAACTTTGCGAAAGCTTTTTAGACGAAACGCAAGAAGAAAACGGCGGCGAAACCGTCCGCAGTTTAAGTAAAAGCGTTAACCTCGTTGTCAACCCCGACGAAAACGGTATCGAAAGATATATTTCCGAGTTCGACAATTATTATTATGCGTGCAATTCGTTCTTCGGCGAAAAGCCTGCCTATGT
Organism: uncultured Christensenella sp.; assembly: GCA_910583855.1. Classification (GTDB taxonomy): domain Bacteria; phylum Bacillota; class Clostridia; order Christensenellales; family Borkfalkiaceae; genus Coproplasma. The sequence continues at coordinate 5,356 of CAJTYL010000008.1, read as the reverse complement.
AGAGCTCGTTACCAACGATAACCTTAAATACGACAACAGCGTAATCGTCAAGGGCAGGTTCTCTAACGGCGACGAGGCGCGTTACGCAATGTATTATACGGAAGCGCGCGTCGCCGGCGATACAACGGTTTCGGGCGATGAGGTGAAGTATTATCTCGAAGGCGAGTTTTATTTAAATTATAAACGCTATTCCTTGGTGGGCGAAAGGATATACACCGATTCTACGAAGGAGCGCGAAAAGAGCCTTTCTCTTAAGGCGTATCCCATAAACCACGCAACGAACGACCGCGTTGAGTTGTCCGTAAAATACGGCGCGGACGGCGGCGCGGAAGAGTATTCGTTTACGGTTGTGAAAGGCGATAAGACGGTAAGCGAAAGCGTGCTTAACTTCCCCGTCGGGTCAGATGCTGCATACCGCATAGAGTTCAGCGGCGACGACGGCGAAAGGGACGGGAAGTTCACCGTCAACCGCCCCAAGACGGGATGGGGAAGCCTTAAAGTAGGCTATCAGATAGGCGACTTAACCAGCGAATTTCACGTAAAGGCTACCGCAAGCAAGCTTGAAAGAGTGCTTGCCCCCGACGGCTTGATATATACAGACCTCGGTGACGGCACGTACGCTATTTCGGGCTATGATAAAAATGATACACTGCCCGAGGAGCTTATACTCCCCAACGAGTTCGAGGGGAAGAAGATAGTGAAAATTACCGACAGCGCGTTCAGCGGTTGCCGCGACATACGCAGAGTATCGGTTTCCGAGGGAATAACGTCGCTTGGCACATGGGCTTTTAATAATTGCGTAAATCTTGAAAGCGCGGTTTTGCCGAATTCTCTCACCCAGATTAAAAGTTGTGCGTTTTCGTGTTGCGAGTCTTTAAAGGACGTCGTCTTACCTGAAAATATCGAAAGTATAGGAAGACAAACGTTTTACGGGTGCAAAGCTCTTGAAAGCGTGAACTTGCCGAATAATTTAAAGACGTTAGACGACGATGCGTTCTACGGTTGTTCAGCCCTTAAAACCCTTTCGGTTCCCGCAAGCGTTGAAAAAATAGGCTACGGCATTTTATCCTATACGGCGCTTGAAAATATCTCGGTTGATGCGGATAACGAGTTTTACTTCGTAGATAAGGGTTGCCTTTTAGATAAAGCGACTAAGTCCGTTTTGGGCGGTGTGGTAGGATTTGAAATACCCGACTACGCAGGTAGTATAGCAAAATACGCATTCTACGGATGTAAGCATTTTACAGAACTGACTTTGCCCGCAAGCGTAAAGAGCGTAGGCTCGCTTGCGTTCGACGATTGCGGAATTGAGAATATAGTACTGAACGGAGTAGAAACGATAGATAGTTTGGCGTTCGCCAATTCCGCTTTGAAAAATATAACGTTTTCAGAAAATCTGACTTTTATCGGCTCCAACGCGTTTATAAAATGTTACAACCTTTCTTCGCTCGATTTCCCCGCAAGTTTGAAGACCGTTGGCAGTAACGTCTTTGAAAGCTGTTATAGTTTGGAGAGTATAACCGTCGCAGAGGGCGGTTCAACCTTCGTGGGCTCAGGGAACTGTCTTATCGATAAGAAGGCGCGCACTCTCGTTTTGGGTTGTAAAAACAGCGTTATCCCCGACGACGGCAGTATTTTATATATTGGCGACAATGCGTTTGCGGGACAGTATATTACCGAATTGAATTTGCCTTCTTGCCTGTATGATATCGGGAGTATGGCATTTTGGAACTGTCCGTTAATAAACGTTGAAATTCCCCAAGACGTAAGAAGTATCGGCTACGGCGCGTTCTCCGACTGTACTTACCTTGAAAGCGTGCTTTTGCCGCAAGGACTTGAAGCTATAGACTCCAACGCGTTCGACGGGTGCGAGTCTTTAAAAAACATACAAGTACCCGCACGGGTTGAAAACATCGGCGACGGCGCATTTTCCGACTGTCTTAGTCTTGAAGAGGCGATTGTTGACGGAGGCGCAAACATACTGCCCGCCTACGTTTTCAAAAACGCCGTCGCGCTTATCCGCGTGAATTTATCCGATAAAGTTACCGATATCGGCGAACAGGCGTTTTACGGCTGCCAAAGCTTAGCTGAAATCGTATTCGGCGGTACTACTGCCGAGTGGAACGCGATACAAAAGAGCGACGGCTGGGATTGGGATACAGGCGATTATGTAGTCGTTTGTTCTGACGGAACTTTGGCAAAAGACGGTACAGTTTTAAGTTAGACCACATTTACACCATTATAAAAGCCCCGCGGCGCGTTAAGAGCCGCGGGGCTTTTATTTGTAAGTAAAATGATTATTGAATGTCGTAGCTATCTTTTTCTGCTTTCCCCTCGCGCCGTTTTCTCTTAGTCCAACATATAAAGGTGTATGAATCGTTGATTAAAAATATACCGAAAGTTACCGCAAGCGATAAACAGCCTATATCCTGCACGCACGCTAACGACCATAAAACTATCAGAACTATATCGTTAAATATAAACGCTATCGCATATACGGGCACTCTTAGTATCATAAGAAACAGCGCAACGAAGCTCGTTGTAACGGATACAGTGCTGACAATTAAGTTTTCAGTGTTGAACGCGCGTAAAATAAAGTAAAACGCCGTTGTGATGCATATTGCGGCCGGAATTAGAATTGCAAGATATTTTTTCTTGAACCGTCCTATTTTGACTTCTGCCGTGCCTTTATCGGAAGGGTGGCGGAGCCAGCTTACGAGCGAAGCCGTGCAACACGGTAACTGCATGCAAAGGTAAATAATCATCTCCCCGTAATATCCGAACGAAAACGACACGAAGGAATAAGTCAGACTGAAAATAATCATTATTATCATTCCGAAAGCATCGCCCTTCGCCGCAAATATAAGCGCAGTAACGCCTAAAAGGGAAGTTGCAAGTTTAGCGTAATCGGTGCTACCCACCGCAAAAAACGCCGATATTATCGTCGCAAGAGAAAAAATCCACAAAATCCATTCAAATATATTAAGATTTATAAAAGGGTTTCTTATTTTCTTCATAATTATAATTCAAAAAAATACACCCGCACAAGCGCCTTCAAAGAACTAACGGCGTCGTCGAGTGCTTGAACGGTTACCCGATGGCAACCCGTCAAATTACTGCTTTAGATAAATTATATATATTTAATATGTATTGTCAAGCCCTTTTGCCGTGGCATAATCTTGACAATTTTAATCGTTAGGGCTATAATTTTAACGAAAATTTTGAAGAGGGTACCCTCTTATGCGTTACTCACGTAACGCATAAGAAACCTCCTTTAATTGATAAGGAGAATAAAGATGAAATCAAAAAAATGGCTCGCATTTTTGGCTTCTGCGGTTATGCTCGTCCCGGTTGCCGTTGCAGGTTGCAACAACGGCGGCGAAGGAGAAGGAAACGGCGGGGGTAATAATCCGCCTGCAAACGCTCTTGCCGCTCCGGAAGTAACGCTAAACGGTAATATTCTTTCTTGGCCTGCTGTGGACAATGCTGACAGCTATAGCGTTTATCTGAAAGAAAACGGAAAGAACACCGTAGTTTCCGAAAAACAGGAGGGTTTAACGTATTATATCCCCAAGGACGTTGCGGGCGATTATGAGTACTACGTAATTGCGCACGACTCCGCCAAAGATATTAAAAGCGGCAGGTCGGTTACGGTAACCTACACGCTTGCACCCGACGCGTCAACCAAACTTGCGGGTACCGTTTACCTCGTGGGCGACAGCACGGTATGCGATTTTAACGACAGCTATTACCTTCCCCGTAAAGGTTACGGCACTCAGCTTTATAACTACCTTAATTGCGATGCGGCGCAAATCAGAAATCTCGCTATGTCGGGTAAAAGTTCTCTCAGTTTTATTTCCCAAGGCAACTATAATACGCTTAAAAGCAGCTTAAAACAGGGCGATTATCTTATTGTCGGTTTCGGTCATAACGACGAAAAGAAGGAAGACCCTGCGCGCTATACCGACCCTAACGGCAGCACGAATACGAAAGGCTCTTTCAAATATACGCTGAACGAATATTATTTGAAGCTTGCCGCCGAAAAAGGCGCAACGCCTATTCTCTGTACGCCTATCGTAAGATACGACGCTTCCGGCAGTTATACCGGTGCGAAAGTGCACGTGACGGCAAACGGCGATTACGTCAAGGCAATTAAAGACCTCGGTGTCGAAACGAACACGACGGTTATCGATTTAACTGCGTTAACGAAAGAAATTTACAAAAACGACAACGAAGCCGCCAAGTACTTCCACGCGCATTTGGATTACGAGGGTTTTAAACCCAACGAAAGCCCCGCAAGTGCTAGCAGGGACGATACGCATATCAACGCTTACGGCGCAAAGACGGTTGCCTATCGTCTTGCACAGGCTTTGCTTGCTTCGGATTGTTCCATTAAAGCACACGTAAAAACCAACGCGCTTGCGCCTTATTTTGATATAGATTATCCCCAAGCAATAAACGCACTGTACACGAAAACAGAATATTCCGCGTTTGACCCCGCCACGACTACGGCTGAAAAAATTGCGACCACAACTAACGCAGCGGTCGCTGATTGGTACGCATCGGCAATGGGCGCATTGGGCGGAGACAGCGTTTCGCCGTTCACCATGACCTATACCGACGGAACTTTTACGGTTGGTAACGCGTCGGGAAGTAAGGGCAAGTTTTCGCCTACGGGCGACGGGTTTGCAGCGGCATTTATACAGATTGACGCCGGTAAAAATTTTACTGCAAGCGCAACCGTTACCGTGAAGTCTTGTGCCGACGCGAACGAACAATCGGCGTTCGGTATGATGCTGCGCGACGATATATTAATCAACCGTCGAAAAGATACTTTGACTTCCAATTATATCGCTGCCGGCATTCTGAATACAAAAGGTTCGGTATTTACGCGTGTTGGCGGAACTCTCAACCCCGTATCGTTTAATAATACGACCGCGGTTAAGGCAGGCGACACGTACGATATTGAAATCAAAAGAGTAGGTACAAATATTGTAGTTAAATTCGGAGCAAACTCGATGTCTTACGACGATTTCGACCTTATCGTGGTTGACCACGACTATATGTATCTGTGCCTTTTTGCAACCAGAAATATAATTGCAGAGTTTACTAACGTTCAATTTGAAATTACCGGCAACGCAGAGGGTGCATAAATTTTAATAAAGCAATGGCGGAGGCTGTATAAAGCCTCCGCCTTAAATTTTAAAAAATTATAAAACGCAATAAAAAACGCTTGTCATTTTTTTAAGTTATATATATAATAGATAAGCAAACGCGGCGTATAAAACGGTTTGTTTAACTATATTGGGGCGTCGCCAAGCGGTAAGGCAACGGACTCTGACTCCGTCATTCGGGT